>DASQCO010000141.1:0-115326 GCA_035634635.1 Polyangiaceae bacterium | reverse complement strand
GCGATCCAGTGCGGGTTTTGGAGGTACCAGTGGACGGTCGCGAGGAGGCCGGTTTCGATGTCGTGGCGTTGGGTCCAGCCGAGTTCGGATTTGAGCTTGCTGCAGTCGATCGCGTAGCGCGCGTCGTGGCCGGGGCGATCGGCGACGAAGCTGATTTGTTTGCGCATCGCTTCTGCGTCGCGACCGGTGACGCTGGCGACGACTTCGATCAGTTTGTGCAAGAGGGCGAGGTTCGTCCATTCGGCTTCGCCACCGATGTTGTAGGTCTGACCGCGCGCGCCGCGTTGCACGATCGCCCAAATCGCCTCGACGTGATCGTCGACGTATAGCCAGTCGCGCACGTTGGCACCGGTGCCGTAGACGGGCAGCGGTTTGCCGTCGCACAGGTTGGTGATCATGAGCGGGATCAGCTTTTCTGGAAACTGATACGGGCCGTAGTTGTTGCTGCAGTTCGAGAGCGTGGTGGAGAGGCCATAGGTGCGCGCGTAGGCGCGGACGAGGTGATCGGAGGCCGCTTTCGACGCCGAATACGGTGAGCTCGGGTCGTACGGCGTGGTCTCGTGGAACAGCCCGGTTGCGCCCAGCGAGCCGTACACTTCGTCGGTCGAGACGTGGTGAAAGTGGATGTGATTCTGCGCGCGCACCACTTCCAGCAATTGATACGTGCCGACGATGTTGGCCTGCACGAAGGCGCCCGGTCCGAGGATGCTGCGATCGACGTGGCTCTCCGCCGCGAAGTGCACGATGGTGTCGACCGCGTGTTCACGGCAAACGCGCGCCACGGTTTCTGCATCCGCGATGTCGGCTTGCACGAACACGTAGCGCGAGTTCTTTGCGGCCTCGGCCAAGTTGTCCGGATTTGCGGCGTACGTCAGCGAATCCAAATTCACGACGCGGCCCTGGAAATCAGGCTCAGAAATCAGGTAGCGCACGAAGGCCGAGCCAATGAAGCCACAGCCGCCGGTCACCAGCACACTCTTGGGTCGTCGGAGCACTGACATGATCAGAATTGCTTCTCTTCCAGCGCGCGGCGCATGGATTGTGCGTATTGGCTCTTGCCGCACTTGTCGGCCAGGCGCTCGAGCTGCGCGGCGTCGATGAACCCCATCCGATACGCGATTTCTTCCACGCAGGAGATCGACGTGCCTTGGCGACGCTCGAGCGTGGCCACGAAATGTCCCGCATCCAACAAGCTGTCTTGCGTGCCGGTGTCGAGCCAGGCTTGACCGCGTCCGAGCACTTCGAGACGCGCGCGACCCGCCGCCACGTAAGTGTTGTTGACGTCGGTGATTTCGAGCTCGCCACGCGCCGAAGGTTTGAGGTTCTTGGCGATGTCGAGCACCTGATTGTCGAAAAAGTACAGGCCGGTGATGGCCAGGCGGCTCTTTGGGTGCTTCGGCTTTTCCTCGATGCCGAGCAATTCGCCGTTCGGGCCAAGCTCGGCCACGCCGTAGCGCTCGGGGTCATCCACGCGGTAACCGAACAAGGTCGCACCGTCGAGCTCGCCACGCGCGCGGCGGAGCTGGGGCGCGAGACCAGAGCCGTAAAAAATATTGTCGCCCAAGATCAAGCACACCGGACCGTTGCCCACGAACGAACGACCAATGATGAACGCCTCCGCCAGCCCGTTCGGAGCGGGTTGCACCGCGTAACTGAAGTGCATCCCGAGCTCCTCACCCGTACCGAGCAGCCGCTCGAACAGCGGCAAGTCCTGTGGGGTGGAAATGATCAGCACCTCGCGGATGCCGGCCAACATCAGCACCGACAGCGGGTAATAGATCATGGGCTTGTTGTAGACGGGCAGGAGCTGCTTGGAGACGACCCGGGTCAGCGGATCGAGTCGCGAGCCGCTACCACCCGCCAGAATGATGCCTTTCATGCGTGCCGAATCCTCACTTGGTGAACACGCTAGCATCACGAAAATGCTCCAACCATCCAGAAAGCCGCGTCGGCCCCGCGGCATTCGGGCCACGCTGCGCGCATGGGTGCTGATCGCGGGAACGGTCCGGTGCTAGCCTCGCGCAAAATGGCGCTCGATCGACAACTCGCAGAGCTACCCCCCGACGTTCAGGCGCGCCTCGCGCATCACCGCTTCGATCCCGAGCGCTTCAAGCAGCTCGCAGGGCGACTCGCCAGCGAGAGCGCCGAAGACAACTTCGTCAAAGGCAAGATCAGCCCGCCGAACCCGGAAGATCTCCAGCAGCTGCCCGCGGCGGATAGCGCGGAGTACGCGCGCCTGAGCGAGCTCGGTGCCCAAGCATTGCGAGCCGGGCAAGTCGCGCTGCTCGTTCTCGCGGGTGGCATGGCCACGCGCATGGGCGGCGTGATCAAAGCGCTGGTCGACGCCATCCCGGGCAAGAGCTTCCTCGATCTGCGGCGCGCCGAAATGCGCGCGATCGAGCGACGCTACGGAGCCGCACCACCCTTGTGGTTGATGACGAGCCACTCGACGGACGCGGGGATCCGCGCCGCCCTGGGCGACGATTTGGACGGCGAGAGCATCGCGACCTTCACTCAGCACCTGTCCTTGCGCGTCACGCCGACTGGAGCGGTTTTCTTCGATGAAAAAGGGCAACCGAGCGAACATGCGCCGGGTCACGGCGATCTGCCGGATGCGTTGCGCGAAAGCGGCTTGCTCGAAGCCTTCGTGAAGCGCGGCGGCAAGGTCATCATGATGACCAACATCGACAACATGGGCGGCACGCTCGACCCAGCGATCATCGGCTTCCACTTGGCCAAGGGCAAAGCGGTCACCGCCGAGGTCGTCGACAAGTTGCCCACCGATCGCGGCGGCATCCCCGCCTACGTCGATCGAACCTTGTGCATCTTGGAAGAGTTCCGCATTCCGCCCAGCTTCGACCCCAAGACGGTGCGCGTGTTTGCGACCAACGTATTTTACTTCGACGCCAAAGCCATGCTCGAGCTCGACATGAAGTGGACGTATTTCACCGTAAACAAGAAAGTCGACGATCAACCCGTGGTGCAGTTCGAACGCCTGGTCAACGAGGTCACGAGTCACTTGCCGACCGCTTATCTGCACCTGCCGCGCACGGGCACCGTGTCCCGCTTTTTGCCGGTGAAAGACAACGACGAACTCGCGTTGCGAGTGCCGGAAATCCAAGCCGTGGCCAAAGCGCGAGGCATCGTTTGATGGCGTTCTCGAAGCGCGGTTTGCCTCGCGTCGCTAGCGGCGCAATGTTGCTTGCCTTGGGTTTGTTTGCGGCTCGTCGAGCCAGCGCGCAGTTCCCCACGGATCAGCCCACGCGGCTGCCTGCGCTCGGCCGCAGCGCGGTGAGCGATGACGACTCGACGGCGCTCGTCGTCAATCCGGCGAACCTCGGTTTCATGCCCGGCGTGGAGCTGCGCTGGAACGGCATGTTTTTGAACGAGGACGCGACGGCCAGCTATCAAGGACACGCCTTCTCGCTGGCCTTCCCGATCCCGTTCTTGTCTTTGGCCACGGGCCTGCGGCTCGACTTGGTCGCGCCGCCGAACGCGGCCGCTCAGACGATGTTCGGCGGAAAAGGGCGCTACGAGTGGCTCACCTGGGGTTTGGCATTCAAGCCGAGCAACGCGTTCGCGCTCGGCTTCTCGCTGCAGCGCTCGTACTCGAACCAGCCCGCTGCGCACGATCTGGCGTCTTGGTCGCTGGGCTTGACCTCACGCCCGAGTGACTATTTCGGCTTTGCGGTGGTCGGCCAAAACCTGAACGCGCCCACGACGGAAGAGGGCGGCTTCATCAATCGCTCGTACAATTTCGCGGTCGCGATCCGACCGCTGCGCACGCGCGCGCTCGAAGTTGGACTCGAGACGCAATACGTCGATGCCCGAAACGACTACTGGATCCCGAAAGCCACCTTGGGTGTGGACGTTCCAGAGCTCGGCCGTTTGCGCGGTGATTTCTCGTACTCCGACCCAGGCAACGAAACCGGCAAACGGCAGTGGCTGGCGTCCGCCAATTTCGCCTTCAACTTCAACGGCAACACGGGTTCTGCGGAGCTCGCCGGTGGCAGCCTATTCGGCGACGGGCTCGGCAGTGAGGCCCAAGCCAAGGCCCAACAAAATCTCGGTTTCGAAGTCGCGGTCAAGGGCTTCCGCGAGGCCGCAGCAGCCGAGGCACCGCGCTTCGCGCTGCGCTTGCGCATTGAAGACACGCCGAACACGCGTGGCCACACGGCGCTGCTGCGCAAGCTGTGGGACATCGCCGACAAGGAGTCGAACGTCGCAGCCGTGGTGCTCGAGCTGCGCACGGCTCCGGCGAACTCGATGGCGCACACGCAGGAGCTGCGCGATGCGCTGTTCCACCTGCGCCAAGCCGGCAAACGCGTGCTCTGTCACCTGGAGGATGGCGATGGCGCGTCGCTCTACTTGTGCTCGGCCGCGGATCGCACGCTGCTCAATCCCGCCGGTGGAATTCGCTTTGCGGGTCTGAAGTCGCGCTACATGTATTTCGGCGGTCTGCTCGAAAAGCTCGGCATCAAGGCTGATTTCGTGCGCATCGGCGATCACAAGAGCGCGCCCGAGTCGTTCATGCGGAACGACGCGACCGACGTCGCGCGCGCCGACCACATCGATCTCTTGCAGCAGATCGAGCGCAACTTCACGGTCGACGTGGCCGCTGGGCGTCACCTCGACGCGGTCGAGCTGCGCAAGCGCATCGCGCGCGGACCGTTCGTGGCCTCGGAGGCGAAGTTCGCCGGGCTCGTCGACGGGTTCGCCTTCGACGATCAGCTCGAAGATCAGGTGAGCGGCCTCGTGGGTTCCCCGGTGCACTTGTTCGACGATCGCCGCGCGCCGCGAGCTCCCGAGTACTTCGGTGACAACTCCGGCCTCGCCATCATCTACGTCGACGGTGACATGGTCGACGGTCGCAGCCAGACCATTCCGCTCTTGGGCACGCGCTTGGTGGGCTCGTACACCATCGCGGAAAGCCTGAAACAAGCCCGCGAAAACCCGAAAGTCGGCGCGGTCGTGTTGCGCGTCGAGACGGGCGGCGGCTCGGCCATGGCGGCCGACGTGATCTACCGCGAGATTCAGCTCACCACCAAAATCAAGCCGGTGATCGTGAGCATGGGCAGCGCGGCAGCCAGCGGCGGCTACTACATCTCTGCACCGGGTACGCACGTCTTTGCAAACCCGCTCTCCATCACCGGCAGCATTGGCATCTTCTACGGCAAGGCCGACGTGGCCGAGCTGATGCGAAAGCTCGGCGTGAGTGTCGAGGTGTACAAGACCTCGCCGCGCGCAGACGCTGAATCGATCTTCCGTCCGTTCACCGCGGACGAGAAGAAAGAGCTGCAACGCAAAGTCGCTCAGTTCTATGACGTGTTCCTGACCCGCGTGGCCAGCGGTCGCAAGATGAGCAAGGCCGAGGTGGATGCGATCGGACAGGGCCGAGTGTGGACCGGCCAACAGGCGTTCGAACGCAAATTGGTCGATGAATTGGGCGGTTTGCGGCAAGCGATCGCCCTCGCGCGCAAGCTCGGCAATGTGCCCGAACACGGCCCGATCGTCGAATTGCCGCCGCCAGATACGACACTGCTCGGTCGCTTGCTCGGCATCGAAGGCATCAAAGAAGAATCGCCGGCAGCGGCGGTGTTGCCCTCGCAGTTCTTCGACCTGGTGCGCGCGCTCGCTCCTTTCGTCGCGCACACCGGTGACAAACCGCTGGCATTGATGGAAATGACGACGGTCGAGCCGTGACCGCGCAATGAACCAGAGCGCGGCTTTGGGCGGCGTCGCACCGACCTTCGAGCTGCGGCAGTTTGCCGTGCGTTCGCCGGGCGCGGTGTGGCGCGCGCCCCTCAACCTGCGTTCGAACGCCCAGCGCATCGCGCTCGTCGGCAACTGGGAACCCCTGTTCCAAGTCCTCGGCGGGCGCGCCGAGACCGCGGGCGGCACAGCGGCAATTCTCGACTGCACGCTGGAAGCTGCGGTGTCGGCAGGCATTTTGGGCTTTGCCGCCTGTGATCCGCCGCTGCCCGGTTCATTCACGGTCACCGAGTATCTCCGACATGCGGCTCGGCTGAGTCATGGCTCCGCGAGCCGCGCCGTGCACGACACCAAGCGCGCAATCGATCGCTACGGACTCAGCGGCGTCGCCAAATGCAAGCTCGCGGAACTCGCGCTCTATCAACGGCGCGCCCTCGGTGTCGCGCTCGCCGGCCTGACCACGCCGAAGGTCGTCTGCCTAGAAGCACCCCTGCGCGGCCTCGACGCCCCTTCCGCAGACTACGTCGCACGCCTCTGCCTGGAAGCCGCCGCCCACAGCCGGCTTTTGGTATCCGCCGATCTGCCCAATTCCCCGAGCCCAGAACGCACCCTGCTGGACGCCTGCGACGAACTATTCGTACTCGCGGGCGGCGAACTAATCGCACACGGCCCGCCGAACGCAATCTTCGCCGCCGGCGCGCGCTACTCCCTGCGCGTAAAAGGCACAAAAATAGCCAACTTCGTCGAGTCGCTGCGCACTCAGGGCGTGCACATCGAAGCGCGCGCCGACGCCGACCGCTTCAACATCGAACTCCCCGCCACGAGCAACACAAACACCGACCTCCTCCTCGACACCGCCCTCGACCACGACCTCATCGTCCTCGAACTCGAACCCCTCTTCGCCGTGTGATCCCACACCCGTCCCTGCACGGGTTGGGTTGATGGTCACCAACCACGTCACAACCGTCAAAGCCTTCGGCGTCGCGGACGAGCGAAGAGGAAGAGGGGGAGATTAACCGCCGAGCCGCAGAGGCCACAGAGCGCTAAGCAATCCCCAGCAACACGAAGTACACGCCCCAGCACACGCAGTGATTGGGTGGTTCCCAATTCAAGTCGCGCCTGCGCAGTATCTACGACACCAAGCGACTTGTCCCACGAACCCCAAAATCTCCCTCTGATCTCTGCGGCCTCTGCGGCTCGGCGGTTCAAACTCAGGGAGCGCGCCTGCGCGGTAGCTACGACACCAAGCGACTTTGTCGCACGAACCCCCAAAATCTCCCTCTGATCTCTGCGGCCTCTGCGGCTCGGCGGTTCAAACTCAGGGAGCGCACCTCCGCAGTATCTACGACACCAAGCGACTTTGTCGCACGAACCCCCCAAATCTCCCTCTGATCTCTGGTGGCCTCTGCGGCTCGGCGGTTCAAACTCAGGGAGCGCACCTCCGCAGTATCTACGACACCAAGCGACTTATCGCGCGACCCAAAAATCTCCCTCTGATCTCTGCGGCCTCTGCGGCTCGGCGGTTCAAACTCAGGGAGCGTTCCGAGCACACCAAGTCGGAATCACGACGTCTTGCGTCTTCCATGCGAACGGGCTGCGCGCGGAACAGCGCGCGTCTCCGAGGTGCGTGGCTGGGCAGCGAGCGCCCACTCCTGGAGGCCGTGCGCGGGGGTTTAGTCCGCGGTTGGGTCGGGCTTGGGGGCGGCGGCGCCTGCGGTGGGGGTGCGGGGTTTGGGTTTGGGTTGTTTTTCGTCTTCGCCGTCTTCGCCGCGGGCGGCGACTTTTTCCATGCCGCGGCGGACAGCGAGGATTGAGAGGCGACGATTTTCGGCGGCGAAGGGTTCGTCGGGTTTCATCAGCGCGGTGGAGCCGTGCGCGAATACGCCCGACACCTGACCGGTGCGCAGTCCGCTCTTTTCCAAGATGGCGCGCGCGCGATCGGCGCGTTCGAACGACAATTGCCAGTTGGACCGGTTCGATCCTGCGGGGAACGGGCGTGCGTCGGTGTGACCGTGCACTTGGATTTGATTGCTCAGGCGCGCAAGCACGGGCGCGATCTTGCCCAAGATTTCGATCAACTTTGGCTTCAACTCGGCGGACGAGGAATCGAACAGGAGGTTTTGGCCGCCGTCCAAGATCTGGATCAGCAGGCCTTCTTCGGTGACACTGACTTTGATCTGATCGCGGATGTCTTTCAGCCCCGGATCTTCGCTGACCATTTGCGAGATCTTGGAGCGCACCGCGAGTGACACGCGCTCGAACGTGATTTGCTCCGGCTGCGTGTGCGACGAACCCACGACGTCGAAGTAGCCGCGGCTCTGAATGCCGCTACCACCGTTGAGGATCGACGGCGCGCCGGTGAACACGCCCGTGCGGAAGTAATCCGAGAGCTCGGTGCGCGTTTCTTGGTCGGTCTGCGAAACCAGCCAAAGCACCATGAAAAAGGCCATCATCGCGGTCACGAAGTCGGCGTAGGCCACCTTCCAAGCGCCACCGTGGTGCGCCGCGTGGCCGCCCTTCTTCTTGACGATGATGATGCGCGGTCCGCCACCGCCGCTCGGAGCAGGACCGGCCATGATTACTTACCTTTCAACTCCGCGAACGCCTTGTCGAGTTCTGCGCTCGACGGTCGCTCATCGGAAAAGATGGCGCGACGCGCGAACTCGATGGCAATCGCCGGGTTCACGCCGCGCGCGGCGGCCACGACGGCTTCTTTGACGCACATCATGTAGCGGCCTTCCGCGGCGACCTGAATCTCTACGCTGGTCGCCATCGGACCGACCATGCCGTAGCAGAGCAAGATGCCGAGGAAGGTGCCGACGAGCGCGGCTGCAACGTGATGGCCGATCTCTTCCGGGCCACCGTCCAAGTGCGCCATCGTGATCACGATACCGAGCACTGCGGCAACGATGCCCAAACCCGGCAAAGCGTCGCCAGCGGTGCGAATCAAGCCGATTGGCTGCGCGTCTTGCGCGTGGTGCGTCTCGAGCTCGGCGTCGAACAGCATGTTCAGTTCTTCGGCAGAGCAACCGTCGACGAGCTGCTTCAAACCATCGACCAAGAAGTCCATCGCATGGTGTCGCTTGGTGACGGTGGGGTACGAGCCGAACAGCGAGCTCGAGGCGCGATCGCTCACGTGCGGTTCGAGCGCGAGCACGCCCTCGCGGCGAATCAACGCCAAGATCTGGTACAGCAGCTTCAGCAGATCGAGGTAGTCGGCCTTCGTGGGGGAGTGATTTTGAAACGCCTTTTTCAGCGAGGCGAGTACGCGCGACATCACCTTGCCGGGCGCAGAAATGATCACAGTGCCGACAGTCGCACCACCGATAACGACCAACTCAGCCGGTTGCAGCAAAACGGGGAACGGACCGCCACCCATGGCGAACCCGGCAAGCACGCACCCGAACATGACCACCAGGCCAATGAGAGTCGACACGGGAGACTAGGTCGGCCGGGGGCGCGAAAGGTTAAGGCTCAGCCTGGGACGAGTGAGGCGCTGTCTCGGAGTGCGTCGCCGCGCGCGAATTTCGTCAGCCAAACGGGTGAGCTGATGTGCGCGCTTTTTGCCATTTTTTCCGGCGTCGGAGTCAACGCGTTGACGCGCGAGTACAGCCACCACGCGCCGCGTGGTAGCCAATGCAGATGGCTAGTCTTGGGGGGAACCTGTACCGACCGCTTCTGATCACGTTGACGTTATGTTGGGTGTCTTGCGGCGGCGGCGCTCGGCACGACTCAAAGGGCGCGGCTGGCGACGCGGGGATCGGCGGCTCAGGTGCGGGACACGCCGGCAGCGCGGGCAGCAGCGGCGAAGCTGGAGGTTCTGCAGGTGCAGTAGACCACGCCGCGGGAGCCGCCGGCGAGGCAGGCGCGGCCGGCGCTCCCCCGTGCACTTACTTCGAGGGCGACGAATCGGGCGGCCCAGGCTGCTGGGCAATGTGTGGCACAGATCAGGTCGACTTTTGGTACGATTGGACCAACTGCGGCGGCTGCCACCATCATTGCAAGACAGGCGAGAAGTGCGATGAAGGGACGTGCGTCGTCGAAGAGTGCCTGCCAGGTACGGGCAGCTGCGCGCGGCCTGGCTGTGAATCGTCTTTGAGTACCCCGGACAACTGTGGCGCTTGCGGGGTCGTTGCTGCGCCTCCCGCGGAACACGCTGTCGCGTTGTGCGGATGCGCTGGCGCGTGTGAGCACGGCATGTGCGCGCCGGGCTATGCAAATTGCGATCAGTCGAGCAGCGATTGCGAGACCTCGCTCGCAACGGGCGGTGCGTGCGTGCCGAAGCCCACGTGGTTCTGCACGCCCGGCAGCGCTTTGTTTGGCTCGGCCGTGGCGATCGCGCAGGACGGAACGCTCTTTGTCAGCGGCTGGTTCCAAGGCGACACTGACTTCGATCCCTCGTCTGGAGTCGACCTGCGCACATCCGTCGGAACGTATCTAAGCAAGTTCAATCCGGACGGGAGCTACGCTTGGACCAGGACCTGGTCATCGCTCTACGAGATCGGCGCGTTTTTCATTCATGGCCTGCGCCCAGGCCCCGACGGCTCGGTCGCTGCCTATGGTGAAGTCGTGGCTGGCGGCGCCGTCACGAAGGTCGACTTCGATCTCGATCCAGGCCCCGATGTGGACCTGCATCCGGCGTCTACCGGCTTGGTCAGGTTCGACGCAAACGGCTCGTACCTTTGGGGGCGTTCCTGGGGAGGCGAGAGTCCACCCACGATCGCAGACGTGGCATTCGACGATCTTGGCCGCGTGTATGTCGCCGGACAATTCATGGGCCGAATGGACGCCGATCCAGGGCCGGGCTCGACCCGGCGTGGGATCGGCGGCTACAACTACGCGGACCTGCTGCTGAGCCTAGACGAGAGCGGCAATTATCGCTGGTCTCTATCGTTTACGGATGCCCGCTGCACGTCCGGGCTAGGCGCTCTGGTAGTGAAGGGTAACTGGCTTTGGACGGGCGGCTTCGTTTCAAACTGCGCAGGAAAGACCAACCCTGTCGTCGAGCTCCCGAGCCTGAGCAAGCACTTCGGAGTCGACCCGGCAACGCCGTTCTTGATGAAGACTGACCTCGCGGGCAACGTCGACCGCGCGCTGCCGTTCTCGAACGAATTCAATGCGCGCGTCGACGGCATCGCGATCGACTCTGCGAACCATGTGTACATCGGCATCGGACAGAGCGGCGCTGTCGACTTCGATCCAGGACCGGGCGTCGAGTCGCGCACGGGCCCTGGTTCCGTCGTTTCATTGTCGGAAGACTGGGCCTACCGCTGGGTAGTGTCGGGCCTCGTCGGAGGCGGGCTGAGCCTGTTGCCGGGCGAGCAAGTCCTCGCAGCGACTTCCGGCTGGAATTCATCGGGAAATCCAATATTCAGCTTGGATCCGAGTGAGTGGGCGAACCAGCGGATGCTCACCAGCAGCAGCGTTGCAGGTCTAGCGATCCTCGGCGTAAACAAGACCAACTGTCCGAACGGACTCGAAGTTCAGCGCTACACGTGGTGATGGGGTAAACAGATGAACTTTCGCGGACCTGTCCTGCTCACCCTGACGTTGTGCTGGACTTCGTGCGGCGGCACCGTGCAACGCGACTCACACGGCACAGACGCGGGTCGCGCAGGGCTCGTCGACTCAGCGCCGAGCGCGGGCGGCGCTGGCATCGGCGGCGCTGCGGGTGGCGCCGCTGCACCGGCAGTTTCGGGAGCTGCGGGCGAAGCCGATTTTCCCCTGTGTGAGCCGTTCGATGCTGACATCTCTCACCCTGCGGGGTGCACGGCAATGTGCGGCAGCCGCCTAGTCGATCTTTGGAGCGACTGGACCAACTGCGGCAGTTGCGGCCATCGCTGCGAGGTGGGCGCAGAATTGTGCGACACGGGCACGTGTGTCGCTGAAGTGTGTTCGGGCAATCTCGTGAGCTGCTCCCAGCCTGGCTGCCACGAGTCACTCGACACCGCCGACAATTGCGGCGCATGCGGAGTCGTTGCAGTTCCGCCTGCGCAAAACACGGTCGCGTTGTGCGGCTGTTCCGGCGCATGTGGCGTCGGCTCGTGCGCGCCGGGCTATGCCAATTGCGATCAATCGAGTAACGACTGCGAGACGCCGCTCAATTCAGCGGACGCTTGCGTGCCGAAGCCCGCGTCGTTTTGCACGTCCGCAATTCCGTCACCCTATTTGCAGCTCACGATGGCGCCTGACGGAGCCGTGTTCATCAGCGGCGCGTTGGTCGACGAGACTCATCCCGATCCAACGCTCGGGCCTCACTCGACGTACGTGACCAAGTTCAACCCGGACGGCAGCCAAGCCTGGACCCAAACCTGGCCTGCCAGCGACGCTGGTTCGTTCGCCGTTGCTGGGTTGCACGCGGGGCCCGACGGCTCGATCGCCGTCTTTGGCCAGGCCTATGCCGCACGCGGAACTGACGTGAGCGTGGACTTGGATCCCAGCTCCAACGTCGACATGCACACCGAGCCGGCCGCCGTGGTCAAGTTGGACGCGAGCGGTGCGTATCTTTGGGGACGCACTTGGGGAGGCGACATCGCGCCGGCCATCAATGACGTCGCGTTCGACCGCTCAGGTCGAGCCTATATCGTCGGCCAATTCGTGGGCACGCTCGACGCCGATCCGGGACCCGGATCGAAACCGCACGGCATCGGCGGAGACAAGCTCGCTGATTTTCTGCTGAGCCTCGATGAAAGCGGTGACTTTCGCTGGTCGAGATCAGTGACGGACGCGCGCTGCGATTACGCGACGCTGTTGACCGTGCAGGTGACTGGTGACCGGCTTTGGGCGGGCGGTGGGCTCGCCAATTGCGCAGGCAAAACGGACCCGCCAATGGACGTCCCGTCCCTACGCGACCGATCCGGAATGTCGCTCTCGGTGCCCTTCTTGCTCAGAACCGACCTCGACGGCGCGCCCGATCGCGCCTTGCCTTTCGCGACCGAGTCTGGTGGCACCCCCACCAACATCGCAATCGGCTCAGGTGGCGACTTGTATCTGGGCGTGCTCGCAAACGGGCTCGACGTCGATCCAGGCCCCGCCGTCGAGCGGCGCACCGGCAGGGCTTCGATCGTTTCGTTGACGAACGACGGAGCTTACCGCTGGGCAGTCTCCGGTAACGAAGTCGTCGCCAACGACGTTAGCCCCTTGCCGGACGACGGCATCCTCGGCTCCAACGCTTTGGGAACGGTCAGCGCCTGGAATTCGAGCGGAACGCCGCGCTTCTCCATCGATTCGAGCAACTCGGGCGGCGTCATTCTCGTCACCAGCAGCGTCGCGGGCCTGGTGATGCTCGTCGAAAACAAGACCCATTGCCCGAATGGGCTCGAAGCACGCCGTTACACGTGGTGATGACTCGACGGCACTAGCTCTCGAGAAGCCGCCGAGCAGCCGTGCTATTCGCCTTCGAATGGCACCGACTTGGGGGGATCCCTGCCGACTGTTGTTGCTCGCTGCGACGCTCGGCTGGATCGCGTGCGGGGGCAATGTTCAACGCGAACGTGAGGGCGCGCGAGCGGGCTCAGCGCAAGCCGGCTCGAGTGCGCAGGGCGGCGTCGATGTCCTCGCGGGTCGCCGCGATGACGGACTCGGTGAGGCGCTCAACAACGCCGGAGCTGGCGGCTCGGCAGGTGCGGATACGTCAGACGCCGGAGCTGGCGGCGAAGGCGGCCAGCGCAAGCCGGAGATCTGCTCGCTCGGCCGAGCGAGTTGCACGAGTCCGGGGTGCGGTGTGCACCTCGATCAGCCCGACAACTGCGGGGCGTGCGGCGCAATCGCAACGCCACCTGCACACGCGGTCGCGTTGTGCGGCTGCTCAGGCGAATGCCCCGAGAGTGTCTGCGCGCCCGGCTTCGCCAATTGCGATCGCACGAGCGATGATTGCGAGACATCACTGGAAAGCGGCGGCAGCTGCACGCCGACGCCAACCACTTCCTGGTGCACTCCCGGAGTCGGCATCTCCAGCCCGCAATTGGCAATGATGCCAGATGGCTCGCTGTTCGTGAGCGGCGTCTTCGATGCAGAAACCGATTTCGATCCGTCGCCCGCGGTCGACCTTCATCGACCCGAGGGCCTTTACGATCGAAGCAGCTACGTGAGCAAATTCAACGGCGACGGCAGCTACGCTTGGACCAAAACCTGGTCTTCGGCCTTCGGCATTTCTCGGCTGCGTCCTGGAGGGGATGGCTCCCTCGCCGTGATTGGTTATGGCTGGACCGCTCTCGACGGGACGAACACGCCGCTCGATTTGGACCCAACCTCGGGCGTCGATCTGCACGGCGAAGGTCCCGCACTCGTCAAACTCGACACCAGCGGCGCTTACGTTTGGGGACGCACGTGGGCCTACGGGAGCCATATCTACGATGTGGCGTTCGACAGCGCGGCCCGCGTGTACGCGGTTGGACTGTTCTCCTTGACGTTCGACGCCGATCCCGGGCCGGGCACCGTGCAATTGGCGAGCATCGCCGGCAACGGCGACTTCATGCTGAGCCTCGACACTGCTGGCGAGTTCCGCTGGGCGCGCTCGACTACACGCGGCCGCTGTTACGCCGAGCTGAACGGCATCGCCGTGAACGGCGACCAGCTTTGGGTCGGCGGCGCTCTCGGCTCGTGCACGGGCAAAACCGACCCCGAAATCGAGCTACCAGCCGCGCTCGACCCAACCGGCGCATTTCATCCCAGCACACCATTCCTGCTCAGAGCAAATCTGGACGGCGTCGTCGATCGCGCGCTCTCGTTTCCCAACACCTTCAATGCGAGCGTCGCCAACGTCATGATCGGCTCAGCAGGCGATCTGTACGCCAGTGTGTCGATGGACCGCGACACGATCGATTTCGATCCGGGCCCCGGCGTCGCACAGCGCCTCGGCACCGGCGCCGCCATCCTTTCACTCTCGAACGACGGGACCTACCGCTGGGTTCGCATGGGCGGAGACACCCTGGGCGGCGTCGTCAGCCCCGCCCCGAACGACGGCGTGCTCGTGTCGGATTGGCAGCCTACCGTCACGGCCTTCGACTCAGCAGGCAACGTGGTGTTCAGCATGGACACGAGCCGTTGGTCCGCCGAGGTCGGGATCAGCGCGGCGAGCAGCGCGGCAGGATTCGTAGTCCTGGGCGAAAACAAGGCCGTTTGCGCCACTGGCTACGAGCTGCAGCGCTACGCTTGGTGATCGTCAACTCTCACCCGGTTGCCCACCGAGCGGCCCATCTCCCGGCCCGTTCGGCGCTTGATCCGCCGGCAAATGACTGACCAAGCGGAACAAATCCGTGCGGCGATCCAAACGCGGAGTCACAGAACCACCTGAGCGCGCCCCGTGCAGCGCGTTCAAATCGACGTCGCAGATCAGCACGGTCTCTTCGTTCGAGTCCGCCTCCGCGGCGATGCCATCGCGCGCGAACGCGAAGTCCGAGGGCGTGAGCACCGCGGCTTGCCCGTAGTTCACGTCCAAGTTGCCGACCGACGGCAGATTGCCCACCGTCCCCGCCAGCGCAACATACACTTGGTTTTCGATCGCGCGCGCCTGCGCGCAATAGCGAACGCGCAGATACGCTTGGCGACTATCCGTGCAAAACGGCACGAAGATGATCTCCGCGCTGTCGTCCGCCAAGTAGCGACCCGCTTCGGGGAATTCGATGTCGTAACAGATCAGCACGCCGATTCGGCACTTGGGCGTATCAATCGCTTGCAGCGAATGGCCGCCGGAAATACCCCAATGTTTGCGTTCGCTCGGAGTGATGTGCAGCTTGGGCTGACGCACCACTTCACCTGTCGGCAAGCAGACGCACGAAACGTTGTACACCTTCGAACCGTCGGCCACCGGGTGACTACCGGCGATCAACGTCAACCCGTGACGCACCGCTAGGCTCTGCATCAGATTGACGAAAGGCTTCTCGTAGCCGGCGAGGCGGCGGATGCCTTCGAGCGCAGACACCGGCGGCTCTTGCGACAAGAGCTGCGCCGAAACCAACTCCGGCAAGAGCACGAAGTCGGCTCGGTACTCACCCGCGACACCCACGAAGTAACTGATCTGTCGCGCAAACTCGTCGAAGCTCGCGACTTTTCGCATCTGATACTGCACGCAAGCAATGCGCGCCTTGCGATCGCTCGTCGTTGGCTGCCGATATTCCGGATTCAACCACTCGATCAAACTCGCATGGTTGTGACTCATCGAGTCACTCAAATAGTGCGGCATTACCGAGCGCAGCACGAAGCCCTCGCGCAACTGAAAGCTGAGCACCTTGTCCTTCAGTTCGCCCGCGGCCACACGCTCGGCATACTCTTCCGGCGACATCGCCTCCGCGTGCGCGTGGTAATTCCAGAGCCGCCCACCCGCCAAAATTCGCCGCTTGTTGAGCCGCTTGCACAGCTGACGCCGCGCTTCATACAACGCCGCGCCAACGCCCAGGTTGTGATACGCGGGATCCACGTACACATCTGCGCCGTACAGCGTGTCCGCGCGCGCATCGTGATTCGTGAAATAGCCGCTGTCGGTGATGCCCGGCCAAGTGTGATGGCGCAGCGGATTCGCGCCGAGATCGACGACCAGAGTGGCCACCGCGCCGACCACCTTCCCCTCGATCTCCGCAACCAGCTGCCCCTGCGGGAAAATCCGCTGATGGCTAATCAAATGCCTCTCCCCCCAAACGACATCTTCCTTGGCCATCACCGGATACGCAGCCCGGTTAATCTCGACCAGCCGCGCCACATCCGCGCGCGTAGCCTCACGAATCACAATCCTCGCTTGCTCCATGACGCGCCCACTCTAACCCAACTACCCCCGCCCCAAGCCCCGACCTCAACGCCCCACACACCCCAACCAATTGTGACAATTGCTGCACACTGCCGATTTGGTGGGCGCTCACACCCCAGCCACGCACCTCACAGCACGCACCGTTCTCGACGCATGTCGGCTCCCTGAGTTTGAACCGCCGAGCCGCAGAGGCCGCAGAGACCAGAAAGAGATCTTTGGTTCCCAGTCCACGTCGAAGCGCACGTTGTCACGACGCAAACCGTCGCAAAGAGCAAACCCCAAATCCCTCTCTCAGATCTCTGTGGCCTCTGCGGCTCGGCGGTTAATCCATCTCCCTCGTTCAGCGACGTCTCGCGTCGTTGCTTCGGGAGATGCGTCGGGCACTCATGGGGAGTGCCCGGGAGACGTCAGCACCACTTTACGCGGACTTTGTAGTTCACTTTGGTTTTGCCGCGGGCGGGGACTTTGAGGGTGAAGGTGAAGGTGTTGGCGTCTTTCTTTTCGGCGGCTTGGCTCGAGGAGAGAATCGTCCAATCGCCGCCGATGGGTTCGTAATCTTCGACCTCGACGGCGGTGTCTTTGTGGTTTCGGATCTCGATTTCCCAGGAGCTCTCGGAAGCGCACTGACCGAGTTCGCGCCACTCGGTTTGCTTGCGGTCGCCCACGACGTCGAATGATTCGCCCATTTTGACGCGGAATTTCTCGTCGCGCGGGGTGTGATCGATGGTGTCTTCGCCGACGAATTGTTTGGCGCCGCTCTTGTCCGCTTTGTACACGCGCAGCGTGCCCTTCGGCAGCGGCATTCCGAGGTGGTTCTGCTCGCTGTTTTGAATGTCGAGGTAGGCGCCGACCTTTTGGTTCGAGAGCACCTCGCCGTATTGTCCGCGGAACCAATACTGTTCACCAAAGAAGATCAGCTTCTTGTTCACGCCGATGCCCGGCGCGCTGAGCAGGCTGACTTGCTTCTGTTCGTTTTGCAGCACGTTGGTTGGGCGCTGCAGCGAGTACAAGTGATACTCGAACAGGGCTTGTTCTTGAAACCCCGGCGCGGCGGCGGGCGCTGCCTTCGCCGCGTACGCAATGCCCGGGCGCGCGACCTGCCGTTCTACGCGGTTCACGTCGCCCGCGACCAGCTTGAGTTCGGCGTTCTTGTAGCTCGTGCCGGATTGATTGACGAGCGTGACCCAGCCGTTGAGATCGCCCTTCTTTTCCGCGTCGTCCACGACCAACACGTAGTCCGCGGACCAATTCAGATTTTGCGTCAGGTACGTCACCTCCACGGTTTGCTTGGCGGCGGCGCTGTCCACGAGCCAAACCAGCGTCGGCTTGGCGATCAAGTTGTCCGGCACTTGCGGGAACGCCAACCGCGCCGGATACCCGAAGGTGATCTCGTTGTTGAACTTGAGCACTGGGCCGCCCTCGACCGACAACAGATCGGCGTCGACTACGTCTTCTTTCGCGGTCTGCTCGTGGTAGCGGTAGGCGCGCACGCGCTTGCCGACGTACTTCTCGAGCAGCGTCTGCGGCGTGAGCAGGTCGTAGCGGTAGTTCTGCTCGAGCACCGAGAACCCAGCGCCCGCGCCGACCGCTTTGATGCTCACCGTCTCGGGCTGAATGTTGGCTGCGACGTCGCGGAACTCGAGTTCGACTTTGCCGCTACCGAGCGACGGCAGCTCACGCACCTCGCGAACCAGACCGAAGTTCTGATTGTAGACGGTGATGCTGACCGTCTTGCGATCGTCCGCGCTCGACGTACTGTGCGCGACCGCAGCCGGATTTGCAGGCGGTTTTGCGTCAGCCAACGCAGACTGCGCGCCCAGTGAAAGCAGCGCCGCGCCGAGAGAGAACCCACAGATCGATTGCTTCAATTTCATGACTTCTGTCCTTCTCAACACCAGCGCACGCGCACGCGGTAGGTCAGCTTGATTTCCGAGCGCGGCGCGAGCCGCACATCGAAGGTAAAGGTCTTCGAATCTTTCTTCGTTGCCGGCAAACTCGAGGCAAGGATCTCCCAATCACCGCCCACGGGTTCGTTCACCTCCACGCTCTCCGGCGTGTCCTTGTGATTGCGCAGGTTGATTTCCCACTCGCTCTCGCTGGCGCAGGTGGTGAGCGCTCGAAATGAGGTCTCGCGTCGGTCGGCAACGACGTCGAAGGCTTCACCGAGTTTGATGCGCACCTTTTCGTCGCGCGGCGTGTGGTCGATCGCGTCTTCGCCGATGAACTGCTTTTGCCCGCCCTTGTCGGACTTGTAGACGCGCACCGTGCCCTTGGGCAGCGGCATGCCCAAGTGGTTCCGTTCCTCGTTCTTGAAATCCAGATACGCAGAGACCTTCTGATTCTTGAGCTCGCCGCGGAACTGACTCTGGAACCAATACTGCTGACCGAAGAAAATCAGCTTCTTCTCGAGGGTGATGTTCGAGGCCGAGAGCAAGCTGACTTGCTTTTGCTCTTTGTCCAAGATGCTGGTCGGACGATCGAGCGTGTACAGGTGATACTCGAATAGCCCTTCTTCTTTGAACGGACGCGGAGCGGGTTCGGGAGCTCGCGCCATGTCCAACTCAGCAAACATCGGCGGCGGCTCGGGCGGCAAGACCCGTTGCACGTCCCCCGCGACCAGCTTCAGCTCGGCATTCTTGTAGCTCGTGCCGGTTTCGTTCTTGAGCGTGACCCAACCGTTCAGATCCCCGAGTTTGTCGTCGGCATCGACGGACAGCACGTAGTCCGCGTGCCAATCGAGCCCTTGGGTGAGGTACGCCACTTCCACGCGTTGCTCGGCGGCCGCGCTCGCGAGCAGCCACACCAGCGTCGGCTTTTGCAGCAAATTTTCCGGCACTTCAGGGAACGCATAGCGGCCGTTGAAGTTGCTCGTGATCTGATCGTCAATCTTGAGCACGGTGCCACCCTCGACCGAGAGCACCTCCGCTTGCTTCATCTCGTCCGTACCGGTGCGCTCGTTGTAGCGGTACACCTTGATGGTTTTGCCGAGGTACTTTTTGAGCAACGTGTCCGGGCTCAGCAAATCGTAACGATAGTTTTGCTCGAGCACCGTGAGGCCGTCGTCGGCCGTCAGGCTCTTCAGGTGTACGGTCTCGGGTTGGATGTGCGCAGACACGTCCGCGTACGCGAGCTCGACGTTGCCAGTGCCGAGCTGCACCTTGCGCACCTCGCGCACGAGGCCGAAGTTCTTGTTGTAAACGGTGAGCGAGACTTTCTCGCTCGCGCTGGCATCCGACTTGGTGTGCGTGGTCGGGCCGTTGTTCGGAATGGCGGCCGGTTTTTGGCCGCATGCGGCCGCGAGCAGCAGGACGCCCAGTGCGCCCCCTCGCCGGCCGAAGAAAGAGTGGAATCGCATCATTTCACCTTTGAAACTCCCGAGCCCGACGGAACCTTACAGTCCCCTCGCCGTTGTTCAAAGGCTCCGGCACTGCCGCGGTCACGCGCGGCCAAGGGGCCGCTCCACGGTTTTCTTATGCTAATGAGCGTCCGTGGCTGAGCGTCCCGAACTCCTGAAGACCCGACGTCTGATCGTCAAGATTGGCTCGCGCACGATCGCAAACGATCCGGAATTCCCGGCGCGGCTCGCGCGCCAAGTCGCGGATCTCGCGCAAAACAAGTGCAGCGCGGTAGTCGTCACCAGTGGGGCAGTGGCGCTCGGTTGGAATCGGCTCGGTTACAAAGCCAAGCCGAAAGAGGTCGCACAGCTGCAGGCCTCGGCCGCAGCCGGACAAAGCGTGCTGATGCGTCGCTATGACGAAGCCTTCGCGACCGTCGGACTCACGCCTGCGCAGGTGCTGCTCTCTTATGCGGATCTCGCGGATCGCGAGCGCCTCAACAACGCGCGCGCCGCGCTCGGCGCACTGCTCGATGCCGGCGCAGTGCCGATCATCAACGAGAACGACACAGTGGCCACCGACGAGATTCGCTTCGGTGACAACGACCAGCTGGCGTCGATGGTCGTGCCGCTCGTGGGCGCTGATTTGCTCGTGCTGCTCACCGACGTGGAAGGCGTGCTCGACGAAAACGGCGTGCGCATCCCGACGATGACGCCCGAGCAACAGATGGTCGTGCTCGCACCGAAGGCAGACCGCATGGGCTCAGGCGGCATGGGCAGCAAGGTGGAAGCCGCGCGCAAAGCCACGCGCTCCGGCGCCTCCGTCGTGATCGCACCCGCCACGCGCGCGGGAGTACTCACCGAGCTCGTCGCTGGCGCCGACGTAGGCACACTCTTCCCGATGCTGGGCACCCCGCTCAAAGCCCGCAAGCATTGGATCGCCTTCACCCTCCGACCCAAAGGCACATTGCTCTTGGACGCCGGCGCGGTGCGCGCCATGCGTGAAGGCAAGAGCAGCCTCCTGCCGGTCGGCATCGTCGGAGTGAGCGGCGAGTTCAACGCGGGTGACGCGGTGCGCTTGGTCGGTCTCGACGGCACCGAAGTCGCGCGCGGCCTTACCCGCCTGGGCACAGCCGACGTCGCCCGCGCCGCCGGCAAAAAAGGCGCCGACCTCAGCGCCAGCTTTGGTGACGACGCACTAGAACTCGTGGTCGTCCACAAGGACGACCTGGTCGTCTCGCTCTGAGAGGCCGACCTCGAGGGCCGTCTGTGGGAGCGGACCCGGGGTAGAGACCCCGGGTCCGGGTAGGGCAAAGGTCGCCCTACGGCTTGGCCGCCGCCCTACGTCCTACCCGGACCCGGGGTCTCTACCCGGCTCCGAACCGCGCCGCCCCCCGAGTACGACAACCTGCGACAAATGTGACGGCGGTCGCCCGCTCAGCAGAAAAATAGCCAAGGGTGGGCGTACATCTTTTGTCAGAACTTTTGGGCGCGCGAGCTGTCAGTAAATCCACGTGCTGTCATTGGGTCATTCTTGGGCAGTTTGCGTAGTTGGGGGAGCGCTGCTCTCGCTATCGGGGTGCGCGCGGCTCGCTGAGCCGCCCGCGGCGCCAGTGCCGGCAGCGTTGGGCAATCAGTCCGCGCCCATTTTGGACGAGGCCATGCCCCCCGCGCTGGCCAAGGACGACGACTACGTCGTGCGCATCGTCGTCGGGTCGGTCACCTGTTCTGGCGCGTTGATTCAAGAAGACCGCGTGCTCACCGCACACCACTGCGTGGCCGCGCGCGACAGTGACGGCAACACGCTGAGTCGGGATGTGAAGCCGGAGACGGTTCGCGTCGAACTGGGTGGGGACTATTTGCCGTGGGGCGAGGTGGGCGTGCGCGCAGTGCTCGCACCCAACTGCGGCTACGTGTCGGGAGAGGGTGACTTGGCCGTTTTGGTGCTCGAGCGGAAGCTGATTGGCGTTGCCACCCGCGGCGCACGCTTGGAAGCGCCACCCGGCAAGCGCGATCAAATCGAACCCATCGGCTTTGGGCGCTGCGCGCTGTCGTCTGATGGCGTGCATCGCAAACACCGCGCGGGCGGCACCATCGAACAAGTTTCCGAAGGCCGGTTCCGGCTCTCCGCTGCGATTTGCCCAGGTGATTCGGGCGGCCCCGCGGTAGCCGCAGAAGGCGGAGAGATCCTGGGCGTGATTTCGGCGAGCGCCATGGATGGTGATGAGCGCACACTCGATCGCTCGGAGTTCGTGCGCGTCGACCGCTGGCGCTCGTTGTTCGCGTACGCGGCGTTGGTCTCGAGCGGCACGAGCCCAACCGAGCTTCCGCCGATCGAATGTAAGTAACAGTAAGCAGTTCGCTGATTTGTCAGCCGCGCGCGGCCCGGCTAGATTGCAGGATCTATGTCGAAGTTCCTGCGCTTCCTGGCTTGGACTTTGGTCATCGTGGGCGCAATCATCGGCATCGCGCGGTTGACGGTGATCCGCTGGTGGCGTGTGCCCATCGGCGATCCGTACCTCGAGGCCTCGCTCGCCCCCACGTTGCGCGGCGGTGATTTCGTGATTTTGTGGCGCGGCTCCGCGCCGATCGAGGGCGCGCTCGTGCTGTGCCCGGAACCCAAAGCCGCCGGTCGCCCGGTGATTGCACGCCTGTTGGGTGAAGCGGGCGATCGCATCAAAGTAGGCAACAACTTACTCGTCAACGGACGCGAGTTCGAAACCGAGACCGCTTGTGATTCGTTCGCCGTCACCGATCCGAGCACGAAACAAGAGCTCAAGCAGCGTTGTCGCCGTGAAGTGGCCGGCAGCCGAACGCACCTGCGCGGTGAGATCGACGCAACTCTGGCCGCACCGCGTGATGCTGACGTCGACGTGGCGGGCGGTCAGGTGTTCTTGGTCAGTGACAATCGTCAATTTCCGTGGGACTCACGCGAATTCGGTCCGGTCGAGCGATCCACCTGCATGGAAACCGTGGTCTTCCGGCTCGTCAGCAAAGATGGCTTCTTCGACGTGCCGAATCGCTTGACGTTGATCCGTTGAGCGCGGAACGGGAGACGACCGCGCGCGCAACATCGCCGCGCACAACACGCCCGATCGACAGCGTGGCGGACCTTGAGTGCGCGCGCGGGCGAGTGCTACCGTGACTCGAGTCTCGATGGGTCACGCATCGCTGGAGGTCGGCATTGTCTGCGGTCGGTGCGAAACCTTCTCGCCCATGGGTGAAGCCCGGTGCACCGCGTGCGGGCATGATCTGTCGCTCTTTTCGGCCGAACAACCGAGCGCGCGCCGCCCGTCGATCGTGCCCGTTCCGGTTCCCCTACCCGTGCTGATCGAGAAACCTCGTTCCCAATCGGGCGAATTTAGGGGATTCTCAGGTCTTACGGCCGACGGTCGCTCAAACCCGCCAGCCGAGTCTCAGGAGGAGCAGATGGATCAGGCAAGGTACTACGTGTGCGAGTCATGCATGACTCCCGTGCCAAGCGGGCACAAGTTCTGTGGGCGCTGCGGCGCGCCCGTGCCGGACACCATCCTGCACATGACCCCGTCGTTCTACAGCGACATGCAGGATGCCGCGAAGGCACGGCTGATCCTGATCCGCGGTGAAGGCATGGACGGCCTCAGCTACCACCTGAAAGCCGACCAACACGTGATCGGGCGCCAAGGGCAACTCGAGTTCCCGGACGATCCGTTCATCTCGCCGAAACACGCGAATTTCTTCTACCGCGACAATCGCCTGATCGTGCGCGACGAAGGTTCGCTGAACGGCGTGTACTTCCGCGTGCGCGGCGCAGTCGAGGTCTCCCCCGGTGACACGTTCCTCGCCGGCGAACAGTTGTTCCGCCTCGATCCGACGCCCAAAGCCTCGGACGGCGCCGATCCGGACGGCACGTTCTTCTATTCGTCACCCAAATACCCGAGCGCATTCCGCCTGAACCAAATCCTGGAAGGCGGCGCCATCGGCATGACCGTCTGCGCGCGCGGCTCATCGTTGCAAATCGGTCGCGAAGACGGCGACCTCAATTTCCCAAGCGACGTCTTCCTCTCCGGCAAGCACTGCACCGTCGAAGAAAAAGAGGGCAAATTCGTGCTCACCGACTGGGACAGCCGCAACGGCACCTACCTCCGCATCAAGACCGACACCGCCCTCACCCACGGCGACTACGTCTTCATCGGCCGCAAACTCCTACGCGTCGAACTCAACAGCAACTAACCCAAGCCGTCCCAACGACGGCTCCACTCTCGAAAACGCGGTTCGAACTCGAACCGCGTTTTTCATTTGGGGGCGCCCGCAACCCAGCAACGCACCCCACACCCCGCGCTGTTCCCGCCGCACTACGTCACCTGAGCGCGCGCTCGAGCCGCGTTTTCGAACCACGGGCGACTCTGGACACTCCCAGAGGGATTAACCGCCGAGCCGCAGAGGCCGCAGAGCACCCAGCGCGACTCTACGAGACGAAGAGACGACGCAGAACGCGGACTGATTTGGGTTTGCGCGGCGAACGTTTTTCGAATTTATCGACGAGAGGGGACGCAACCTCACGTCCCCACGCTGCAACCTGACGCTCAGAGGAACCCCAAAATCTTCCTCTGATCTCTGCGGCCTCTGCGGTTGATCCTCTCCCGCGTCCGCAGGGATTAACCGCCGAGCCGCAGTGGCCACAGAGCACCCAGCGCGACTCTACGAGACGAAGAGACGACGCGAACGCGGACTGATTTGGGTTTGCGCGGCGAACGTTTTTCGAATTTATCGACGACAGGGGACGCAACCTCACGTCCCCACGCTGCGACCTGACGCTCAGAGCAACCCCAAAATCTCCCTCTGATCTCTGCGGCCTCTGCGGCCTCTGCGGTTGATCCTCTCCCGCGTCCGCGACGCCAAGGGCCGTGTCAGCTCTCTTCAGTGCGTGGTTTGCGTCTTCGGCGGCGTTTGCGGGCGGGTTTTTCGCCCGCGGCGGAGGTGCCGGCGGCGCTGAGTTCGTTGCCTTCGATGGGTTCGCGTTCGCCTAGGGCGGCGGCGCGGAGTTCGACGACGTCGCGCAGGGCGGGATAGAGCTGAGTGCGGGCGAAGCGGCCGGTGCGGCCCGCCTCCACGCGCGGCATCAGCGCGACGATGCGGCGGACGGCGTCGGCGATGCGACGCGGGACGTTCAGGCGATCGACGATGGGTTCGAGGAAGGCGTAGGCGGCTTCCACGCGATCCTTCTCGCCGGCGCAGGCTTCGCGCATGGGCTCGAGCAGGAGCATGGCCCAGAGCACGGTGTCGTCGAGTGGAGACTTGCGCTCCTGCGTGGTGCGATCCACCTCTTGCAGGATGCGCCACACGCTGTTGTCGTCTTCCGACAAATCCGCGAGATAGGTCGAGAGCTCGGGCAAGAGCACGTCCAGCACGCCGGTTTCCCAAGCGAGCCAGAAGGCGCGCCGCGAGGCGCCGCTGCGCAGCAGCCGCAGTACTTCTTCGAACAAGCGCGGGCGCGCCGCCTTGCGCAGCGCACCGCGACACAGCACGATCGCGTCGTAAACCTCGGGGGTGACACCGAGATCGAGCTGCGCGGCGAACTTGATCGCGCGCAAAATACGCACCGGATCTTCCTGGAAACGCACCACCGGGGTGCCGATCGTGTGCACGGCGCGGCGCTCGATGTCGGCCATACCGCCCACCCAGTCGAGCACCAGGTTGTGATCCAGATCGTAAAATAGGCCGTTGATCGTGAAGTCGCGGCGATACGCGTCTTGGTGCGCTTCACCGAACACGTTGTCGTTGCGAATCAGCAGATCTTCGTTCTCGCGCTGATTCTCTTCGGGCGGACGCCGAAACGTGGCCGTCTCGATCACTTTGCCGCCACCGAACAGCACGTGCACCAACCGGAAACGCCGACCGATGATGCGCGAGTTGCGGAACAAGCGCCGCACGTCATCCGGCCGCGCGCTGGTCGCGACGTCGAAGTCTTTCGGTGAACGGCCGATCAGCAAATCGCGCACGGCGCCGCCGACCAGGTACGCCTCGTAGCCCGCGCGCGTCAGCCGCTTCACGACCTTGGCCGCGTCGGGATCGATCCGCCCGTCCTCGAACTCGACGACGTATTGCTCAGGTTCGGGTCCGCCGTCGCGACCAAAGCGACGCAGCGGGGGCGCCGACTCGGGCTCCCCGTCGTCGTTGCTCGAATCGCTCACTTCCTCACCACGGGACGCGTGGCGGGGTTCCGGATCTACCGGCTCACCCCTTCGGGTGTCGCGAAGCGTGTCATCTGGGGCTCGAACCCCGCCCTTCGCGGGGCTGCGTGAAACCATGGGCCGAATGTTCCGTGTCTCCTAGCACAGGCTGCGGGCGGGGCGCGCGGCGCGTATGCGAAGGAACCGGAATTCCTGCCCTTCCCCGGCGTACTGGGACGCCCGTCCCAAGCCGGGCCAATGCCCGGCAAACCACGGGATCTTCGCACGGACCGACCCGTCCGCGCGCGGAAGGCCAGGGGACATTGCCCATCGCGGCTCGATTTCGAATGTCCGGCCCGGAAGCCCCTTTGGGCGAACCCTCCAAGTCAACCTCATGCTCGTCCGCCGGCGGCAGGCCGAGCGACCACTCGGGCTCGAGCCCCACCTGTTGCAAAGCGCTCCCGTCGGGCAGAGCGACGAGCAGCGTGGTCAGCCGCAGCACCCCGGCACCCGAATGGTCATCGAAGTACTCCTGAACGCAGCCCTTACCGAACGTGTGAGCGCCCAAGAGCGGGCCGCGACCATAGCTGTCAATCGCGCCCGCGATCATTTCGGCGGCGCTCGCGGTGTAGCCGTCGACCAACACCGCGACCGGACCTTTCCAGACCGCTTCCGCGTCCGGCGCGCCAGCGCGCAAGATCTCGCTCACCACGCCGCGGTGGATCAGTGGAAAGCTTGGCACACCTGGCAGAAACAAGCCGATGGCCGCTGCCGCACCGTCGGTCGAACCGCCACCGTTGCCGCGCAGATCGAGCACCACGCCGAGCGGCGGATCTTCGTCCTTTTGCGCGAGCGCCAAGCGGTCCGCCAAGTCTTCACCCAAGCGATCGCCGACCTCGTTGATCGTGATCACATCGACCCAGCCGTCACCGTAGCGAACACCCGCCGTGGGCAAGGCGTTCTCGAGCTCTTCATCGCTGGGCGGAAACGCGACGCTGAGCTCGAGCACGCTCGCGGTTGGACCGCGCAGCACGCGCACCGTGCGCGCGTTTTGTCCGTGCGGCGGATCGACGCGGGCCAATTGCTCCACTTGCTCGACGCTCAAACCCGCCGTTTCAGTGCCATCCACGGCCAGCACCAAGTCGTCGATTTCGAGCGGCGCTCGTGGGTTTTCGACGATGCGAACGCCGAGCGGCGTGCGCAACATATTGCTCCACAAACTGGGCTGTTCACCATCCAACGGATCGCCGGCAAATAGCGCCCATTCTTCTTCGAGCGGCGCCCATTCGCCGTGCGGATCGATGGCCGGCACGTAGGCGCGCACTGCGGCCGCGAGCACGACCTCCGACCAAGCTTCGGCGCTCAGATCTGGAAAGAAGCGGGACAGCGCGCTGCTCGCAGGTCCGTCCACGAGCTCGGGAGCAGCAAGCGTGAACTGCCCAATGCGCGAACCCAGATCAGCGGCCAACTGTCGCGCGGGGTGCGACACCGCGTCGTCCTCGAACGCCGGTTCGTTGATCGCGGAGAGCGCGCGCTGAAAATGCACGCGCGGCGCTTCCACGCGCGCCTGCTCGAAGACTGCGCGCAAACCGTCCACCCAGTGCTTCGAATCCGCTGCCAGCGACAACGCGACGGAACACGACCCCGTGCCATTGCCCGCCTCGAGCTCCGCCAAGAGCGCGCCCGCGCGCGCTTGCACTGCGGCCGACAACGGCGCATCGGGCGCCGCAGACCACAGTCCATGTGGATCGAACCAATCCGTCCACAGCTCGGCGAATGCGTGCGGAGAAACGACGGGCGGCGCGGCGGGCAAACGCCGTCGCACTTCCGCGACGATCGAGCGGGCTTGCGCGCAGCTCAGCCGCGGCGCTTCCCCGTTGGGCACCTTGAGTGGACGTTCGTCGGCGAGCTTCTCCTCGCTCGAAACCGCGGGCGAGAGTGACTCCAAAGGCGGCGCGACGGGCTGGTCGTGCCTTGACTCGCCGGACACGCGCGCAGCATCGCGACACCCCGCGCTTCCGAAACACGCCACGAACGCGGCGAGCAGCGCGAGACGAAAAAGAGCGTGTCCTGCGCGGTTCGCCAAAGTGACCGAGAGCATGCGGGAGCGCCACAGCCTGCGCAAGTGACCGCGTGTGTCGAGGCACGGGCCGGCGATCCTTGCGCTGATTTTTCAGCGCTTTCCCAGCCTCGAAAGCCGCCATTCGACGCCGAAGGCTACGCCGCGGCGCGCCCGCAGTTCGTGACCATCAAATCCCTAGATCAGGCTATGTTCCGAGAACGTGGAGTCAATGTCGCTGGTCTTGCTGGGCTGCCGTGTCATCGGCAAAGCTTCGCTTTCGCCACCGGCGAAAAGACGAGCGCTGCGCGCCGCCGAGGCGCTGCGCGAGGGGCTGACGCAGCACGTGCTCGCTTGTGGCGGCAAGGCTTGGCAAGGCGTGCGTGAGAGCGACGCGCTGTGTGCATTCCTGCGCGAGCAAGGCGCGGCCGAGGCTGCTTTGGAGCGCGAGGCGCAGTCGCATTCGACGCGTGAGAACGCGCACTATGCCGCGCAGCTTTTGTTGCCACGCGGGATCACGCGCATCTGGCTGGTGACTTGTGATTGGCACATGGCGCGCGCGCTGCGTTGCTTCGCCGGCGCGGGCTTTCAGGCAGAGCCGTTGCCCGCGCTGTCTCCGCCGATTGCGCTGGGCAGCGAGTTCGTGCGCGCCACGCGTGAGCGCGTGTGTTTGGCGCTGGATGCGCTCGCGACGCGAGGTTTTTCGAGGGTTTGATGCGCGCTCGGAAATTCCTCGGCGGGCTCGCGCTGCTCACGGCCTGCCACGATCCGCATACCGATCCGAGTGCACGCTCGACTGCGCCATTGGCCAGCGCGAGCGGTAGCGTGAATCGCGACGTGCTGCGCGCGGACGAACAACGGCGTGATTCGGCTGCGATCGGCATAGAAGCGCTTTCGAATCGCGACGTCGAGGTGCGTCGCGACGCGAGCCGCGCGCTCGCGCGCATTGCCGACGCGCGCGCTGCCGAACAATTACGGCTAGCGCTCGCCGACGAAGATCCGATCGTGATCAGCTGGGCGGCATACGGTTTGGGCTTTGCGTGTCGCGGTCGCGAGCTGACAACCGTGCGCGCCTTGGTCGCACGCTCGGCATCGCTGCCCAGCGAGGGTCCGAATTCGCCGCGCTTGGTGAATCCGATCGAAGCCGTCGCGGACGCGCTCGGTCGCTGTGCGAGCAGTGAGGCCGAGAGCACGCTGCGTGCTTGGCTGCGCGGGCCGAAGCCACGCGCTGAAGCCGCAGCGCTTTCTCTCGGCCGGCTCGCGTCGCACAGTGGCAAGCTCGAAGATTCGACCCTCGTCGCGCTGCTCGACGCCGCGGATCGCCCGCAGGAGCCGCTACAAAACGCGCTATTTCCGCTGACGCGCTTGCCCGCGCTCAACGCCTCCAGCGCGGAACGCACGCGCACTCTGGCCTTGCGGCTTGTCAGCGCGCACGCGCCGGGCGTCGAGTTTGCGCTGCGCGCGCTCGGACGGACCGGCGACCTGGGCGCCGAAGCGCTCGGCAACCTGGCCGCGCAGCGCGATCTCGAGCCGAGCTTGCGCGCACAAGCCGTGCGCGAACTCGCGACTCGAGGTGCGGCGGGACAGAAGCCGCTCTGGTCGGCGTTCGACAGCGCGCTGTCGGACTTGCCCAACGACGCCGCGTTGCAGAGCGAAAACTACGCGCCCATCGCGGCGCTGATCGATGCGTTGTTCGCGCCGATCCTCGGCTCACCGAAAAAGCTCCGGGCGCTCGCCGAGCTCGTGATCGTCGACACGGATTCGGCGACACTGAAGCGACGCAAAGTGCATCTGCGTTGCAGTGCGGCCGCGCTGCTCGCCGGGAGCAACTACCTCGACCCGCGCTTACTGGCTTGTGATCCGGCGCAAGAGAGCCAAGCCCGAGAACTTGCCGCGCTGCGCGTGCTGACTCGCGAAAGACTGCGCGGCGCGCGAAAAAAGGCCTACTTGGCCAAAGCGCGCGGCGAGGACGTGCTGGTGCGTGAAGCCGCCATCGAGCGCTTGGCCGAGCATCCGGAGCTGCGCGAGGCATACGCGATCTTGGCGGAGGCGCTGAATGCGAAACCTCTGGGCGTCGTGGCCAGCGCCGCCCAGCTGCTCGCGAGCTACCCCGAGCGCGCCGCGCGTACTCTGGACGAAGACGGCGATGCGCATGCCGCACCTCGCCCGGATCCCAGCGTGATCCAAGCGCTCAAAGACGCATACGCCGCAGTCAGCGCTCGACACAGCGTCGAAATACAAAGCTCGTTGCTCGATGCGATTGGCGCGCTCCAGATCTTGAGCCTGAAAGACAACGCGAATCTCGCCTGCACGAGCGACAACCCGACGCTGCGCGAACACGCACAAAAGACCCTGCGACTGCTCGGTGAGCAAGCGCGCCATTGCGACGAATTCAAACCGAGCCCCGCCGCAGCGGTTGCACCGACGAAGGCCCGGGAAGGTCGCAGCTTGCTCACGCTCGAGACCGATGCAGGCGCATTGACGATTCAGCTCGATCCGAGCTTCGCGCCGGTCGCCGTGGCCCGAGTGATCGCGCTGGCCGAGCACGGCTTCTATGACGGCGTGATCGTGCACCGCGTGGTCCCTGGGTTCGTCGCGCAGTTTGGCGATCCGGGCGGAGATGGTTACGGCGGGGACGATCAGCCACCCCTACGCTGCGAAACTTCGCCGATCGCGTTCGGGCGTGGCGCAGTGGGCGTCGCGCTCTCGGGGCGGGACACCGGCTCGAGTCAGCTGTTCGTGACCCTGGGTCGTTATCCGCACTTGGACGGCGAGTACGCTTGGCTGGGCGAAGCCGGTCCGGGGTGGGATCGCGTCGCGACGGGAGATCGCATTCTGCACGCGCGCGTCAGCGCCGTGCCGTGACGAGAAGCAGGGGCGGTCACGATTGCGTCAGAACGAGCCTTCGTCGCAGAACCTGAACTGCGAAGGCTGGACGACCCAGTTCCGTAGCTCCATGACCCCGCCGGGGTACAGACCAAGGGAGTGAACCCATGCCGAGCCGAGCCGTCGTCGAAGATTTCATCGCTACGATCGAACGCGGAGAGTTCTTGCAAGCCTTGCCGAAGTTCTATGCCGAAGACATGACGGCCCAAGAAAACAACCAACCCCCGCGCGTGGGGCGAGCGGCGCAAACCGCCAATGAAGAGGCGGCCCTGCAGCGCATGCGTTTCAACGCGATCAAAGCCGTATCGTTCGTTCACGACGGCGATCGCGTAGCGATCAACTACGTGTTCGAGATGACGACCGTGACCGGCGATCGGTTGCGCATGGACGAGATTGCGTATCAGGTGTGGCGCGGCGACCAGATCGTGAGCGAGCGCTACTTTTACGACCCGGCGCAGCGCCAGCCGATCAAGGGATGAAGCGCGTCGGCCGCGGGACCCAGCGGGACCCGTCCCGGGGACGGGCGTCGAAGTGTCTCCGCGCGTCGACGCTGCGCGCCCAATTCATCCTCGGTGAGGACCGTCCCCGGGACGGGTCCCGCTGGGTCCCGCTTCGCGCGCCGGCCGTAGCCTGACGTGACACGCACGGGGCAGCCAAATTTACGCTGTCTCCCCGAGCAAAAGCAGAAAGTGCTAGAAGCGCGGTCATGCTGCTCGCCGTCGACATCGGAAACACGAACATCGTGTTCGGCCTGTACCGCGGACGTACTCTGGAGCAGACCTTTCGTGTCTCCACGGTGCGCACTCGGACGGAAGACGAATACGGTGTGATGCTGCAGCAGTTGCTCGCGCTGCGCAAAGTGCCGAACGACGCGATCGACGGCGCGATCGTGGCCAGCGTGGTGCCGCCGTTGACGGACGTGTTGAGTGAAGCGATTCGCCATGCGTTCGCGCGTGAGCCGTTGGTGGTGGGGCCAGGGCTCAAGACCGGCGTTCCGGTGTTGTACGAGAACCCGCGCGACGTGGGCGCGGATCGCATCGTGAACGCAGTGGCCGCGTTCGAGCGCGTGAAGAACGCGGTGATCGTCGTCGACTTCGGAACGGCCACGACGTTCGACTGCATTTCGCCCAAGGGCGAGTACTTGGGCGGAGTGATCGTGCCGGGGGTGCAGGTCAGCTTGGATGGGTTGCTTGCGCGCGCGGCCAAGCTTTCGCGCGTGGAGCTGGCCGCGCCGCCGCACGTGCTCGGTCGCAACACGACGCACGCGCTGCAATCTGGCGTCGTCTTCGGTTATGCCTCGCTGATCGACGGCATGGTGGCGCGGCTCGAAACCGAGCTCGGCTACTCGTGTCACATCATGGCGACGGGCGGACTTTCGACGCTGATCGCCAAGCACACCACGCGCATTCAAGAGGTGGACGTGAACCTCACGCTCGACGGTTTGTGTCTATTGCATGAGCGCAACGCCAGCGCGGCGGAGGCAGCCGAGGCCAGCGCAGCCAAGCGTCGCGCCGAGCGACCGCGGTGAAGCGCCGCACAGTTCTACGAGTTGCGCTCTCTAGCGGCTCGTGGCTCGCACTCGGGTGTGAGCGCACGGAGACAGCGCCCGTGCGTTCCGGTAAGCAGCGCTTGGTTTCGCTTTCACCCGCGATCACCGAAACGCTGTTCGCGATCGGCGCCGGCCCCGAGCTGGTGGGCGTGAGCGACTATTGCAACTACCCAGAGGAGGCCAAGAAGTTGCCGCGAACCGGCACCGCGCTCACCCCTGGGTATGAAGCGATCGTGCGGCTGAAGCCGAGCTTGATCTTGACGGAAGGCGCGAACAGCGCGCCGCGGCGTGAATTGAGCGCGCTCGGCGTCACTAAATTTTTGCCGTGGCTCTCGCTCGAGGACATCGTTGCGAGCACGCGACTGCTGGGCGCTTTGACCTCACACGCGGAAGCCGCAAGCGGGCTGGCAGGCAAGTTGTGGGACGGTTTGGCCGTGGCAGAAGCGCCGAACGGGCCGCGCGTCTTGGTCGTGCTGGGCGAGAGCTCGGGCAAGCTGAGTGAAGTGTATTTCATCAAGCGCAATTCGATTCACGGCGCGGTGCTGCGCGCCGCGGGCGCGCGCAACGCGGTCGACTCCGACGTGCCCGGCGTGCCGCGACTCTCGATCGAAGAGCTGCTCCGCCTCGACCCCGACGCCATCATCGTCCTGCTCGGGGGCGGTCCGACGTCACCTGGCGACGCCCAAGCGCTGCGCGACTTTCAGGCCCTCGAACCGCTGAACGCACGCAAGAACGGACGTATCTCCGTGCTCCGAACGGACGCCGCGTTCAGCAATGGGCCGCGCATCCTCGACCTCGCCGTGGCGCTCAAACGCGAAATCGCGCGGCTTTTCGCCGGTCCACAGCGAACTCCGTGAAGCGATGAGCGAGCTCGAATTCGTCGATCTGAGCGTGAAGCTCGGGCAGCGCACCTTGCTCGACCACGTCTCGTTGCGCCTCGCACCGGGCGAGTTCGTCGCGCTGATCGGTCCAAACGGCGCGGGTAAGACCACGCTGCTCAAGGCCGCACTCGCGCTGCGCACGCCAAGCTCGGGCAGCGTGCGGCTCGCGAACGCCGAGGTGTCCGCGCTCGACGCGAAAGCGCGCGCCGCGCTGATCGCCTGGCTCCCTCAGCATATCCGTGCCGAAGAACCGGTGACGAGCCTGGAGTCTGTCGCGGCAGCGCGTTATCGTTTCCGCGAGAGCCACGCCGATTCGCGACGCGCAGCCGCGCGCGCGCTGGACCGAGTCGGAGCGAGTCAGTACGCCGAACGGCGCGTGACCGAGCTCTCGGGCGGTGAGCGGCAGCGCGTCGCGTTCGCGTGCCTGATCGCTCAGGAGGCGGATATTCTGCTGTTCGACGAACCCGCGAACCACCTCGACCCCGCGCAGCAGCTGGACATTTACCGCTTGTTGGGCGAGCTCTGGCGTGAAGGGCGCAGCATCTTGTGCATCAATCATGACGTGAACTTGCTGCATCAAGTCGGCGACGCAGCGCGCCTGCGCGTGGTCGGCTTGCGCGCGGGCAAACTCGTCTTCGATGCCGCGTTCGACGCGCCAGCGCTGCCCGAGCAGATCGGCACGCTGTTCGGCGTCGAGATGGAGTCCGTGCAGGGCAGCGAACAACGCTTCCTCATGCCGCGCTCGCGGAGCAAATCGTGAAGCTGCGATCGGCCCTGGTCATACTCGGCTGCGTCTTGCTCTTGCTGGCCGCAGTCGTCGTCGGCCCGCAACTCGAGGGCCCGCAAGGGCAGTTCATCATCTGGCAACTGCGCGTGCCGCGCGTGCTGGTCGGCATGTGGGTCGGTGCCACGCTGGCCTTGGTTGGCGCGGTATTTCAGGCGCTTTTTCAAAATCCGCTAGCCACCTCCGACACCGTGGGCACGACCGCCGGAGCGACGGTGGGCGCCTTGTTCGCGCTCGCGCTCGACAGCTCGCGCACGGTGCAGGGGCTGCCGCTGGTCACCGTCTGCGCATTCGTGGGCGCGCTCGCCGGCAGCTTGTTGGTCGCGAGCTTCGCCTCGTCGCGAACGGCGCACTCGAGCGACGTGCTGCTCGCAGGCATCGCAGTCACCTTGGCGACCAGCGCGCTCGCTTCCGGCATTCAATACATCTCCGACAGTCGGGCGCTATTCGCCGCGACGCAGTGGTCACTCGGGCAACTGCCGCAAGTGGGTTATCGCGGGGTGTTGCTGCTCACACCCCTGTGCGCGGTGTCGTGCGCGCTGCTCTTGCTGCTCACGCGCTCACTGCAAGCCTTCGCGCTGGGCGAAGATCTCGCGCACAGCCAGGGCGTCAATGTGCCGCGGCTGCGCTTGCTCGCGCTCGCGCTCGGCTCCCTCGGGGTGGCCAGCTGCGTCGCTTGGTGCGGGCCGATTGCCTTCGTCGGCTTGGTGGTGCCGCACCTGGTGCGCCGCCTGCTCGGCGCGAGCTACCGCGTGCTCTTGCCGATGTCGCTGTGCGTGGGTGCCGCGTTGCTGGTCACTTGCGACGCGTTCGCGCGACTGATCGTGCCAGGCCGAGAGCTCCCGGTCGGTATCGTGACCGCCGCGCTCGGCGCACCCACGCTGGTCTTTCTCGTGGCCCGCGGGCGTCGCTGAGCGAAAAGGAGCGAAGTCTTTGCTTTGGTGTGGGCGAGGGTTGAGTCAAGCTGCGCGCGTGCAGCGGCGGTGGTTGAACTCGGTCTCGGCGGCGATCGGCATCGCTGCAAGCTACTCGTCGATGGCTGACGCCGCGCCCGGTGATGACGCCGTGCGCATTCAGTACAACGCGCCGGCGACCTGCCCCGACCTGGCTTATTTCACGGCACAGCTTCGTGCGCGCACCGAGCGCGCTCGAATCGCCGAAGCCAACGAACTCGCGCGCACGTTCGAAATCGACATAATTTCAGCCGATCAGGGCTACTCGGGCCAGGTCGAATTTCTGGACGACGCAGGCGCGAAAGTGAATCGCCGTGTGCAAGGCGAGCAATGCGACGCCGTCGTCAGCAGCCTCGCGCTGATCACGGCGCTCGCTCTGGATGCGACGGTGCACGAGCAAGACAGCGAGCCAGCTCCGGCAGCGCTAGCGCCGCCGCCGACCCCCGAGCCAATACCTGCTGCGCCGCCACGAACCGAACACTCGCCGGTAAAGCGTCGAGCGCTGCGTGCCGTGCGCGCGGGCTTGCAGGTGGGCTATGGCAGCCCAACGAGTGCGCCTCGACTCGGCTTGCTCGGCGAGGTCGAGTTTCGCAGTGGTCTTTCCTTACGCTTGACCGCCCACTACTCCTGGCACGAGCTCGACGTCGATGCGGGGCGAAGCGCGAACCTTCGCTTGCTGGGCTTCGAGACCGGCGTGTGTCCCTGGCGCTTCGACTGGGGCGTCGTGGGCGTGACGCCGTGCGCCGCGTTCGATCTCGGAGCGTTGCGGGCGGCCGGCGTGCCCAGCGCGGAGCTCACCTCTGCGAGTGACGAAACCATTTGGTGGGCGTCGGTCGGCGGGCAGTTAGCGCTAGTCTTTCGCCCCGCACCGCCGTTTTGGCTCGAGCTGCGCGGTGCCGTCGAATTTCCGCTGCGCGCCGGCTATCGCTTCACCTTCAAAAATCCCGACCAGACGGCATACGAGGTGCCCTACGTCAGCGGTTGGGGCGGGATCTCCGCGGGCGTGCGCTTTTGGTGATCAAGGGCCACGCTGACCGGGGATAGACCAGCGTGGCAGCACAAGCAGTGGCCGTGGACGAAGCAGAGTCCTCGCCTCCGGTCTCGCCGGAGCGGATGGCCGGACTCGTACGCGACCACTACGCATTCGTGTGGCGGCTCTTGCGCCGCCTGGGCATCGGCGAGGGCGACGCCGACGACGCCGCGCAGCGCGTGTTCTTGACGGCGGCTGGGCGACTCAGTCGCGTCGAACCGGGGCGCGAGCGCGCGTTCTTGTACCAAGTGGCGCTGTACGTCGGCGCGCGCATGCGCCGCAGCTTGGGCCGACGCCGCGAAGAACCCATCGAATCAGCCGGCGAGCGCGAGGCGCACGAGCTCAACGGTGAGCAAGTGCTCGAGCGCCGCCAAGCGCGAGCGCTGCTCGACCGCTTACTCGACGAGATGCCCGAGGATTTGCGGGTGGTATTCGTGCTCTTCGAGCTGGAAGAGCTTTCCACGCGGCAGATCGCCGAGTTGTGCGAGATCCCGATCGGCACGGTCGCCTCGCGCTTGCGTCGCGCGCGTGAAGATTTCGAACAACGAGTGGCGCGCGCCGAAGCACGGCGGCGCTTTTCTGGAGACGAGCCATGACCGATCCCGAGCGATTGTCCCTGCGTTCGAAGGGTCTCGCGGCGGAGCTGCTGCGGGCCGCCTCTGACGAGCAACCGAGCGAGCGCGGTATGCAACAGACGCTGCTCGCCCTCGGGGTTTCTGGAGTGATGTTGAGCACGACCAGCGCCGCGGCCGCAGCCGGCACTCAGCTCGCGAGCGCGGCCTCGACGACCGCCGCAGCGAGCGGTGTCGGGTTAGCGAGCGGCGGAGCCGTCAGCACCGTTTCCGCGGTGCTGATCGCCAAGTGGGTCGGAATTGGCGTACTCGGAGGCTTCAGCGTGCTGGGAGCGGCAGCGGTGGCAACTCGGCCGCCGCCTCGCACAGCCGTCGTTCATGCGCCGGTAGCGGTACCGCAGGCCGCTCGCAGCGCGGCGAGCATTGCTACGTCCGTGCGCTCGGAGTTGCAGCCCGCGGTCGTCGCCTCGGCGGCTCCAGTGATCGCACCATCGGCGACGCAACCTCGCGCAATCGCGGTCGAACCGCGTGCAGCCGAGCCGGCGGCAGACGAGAGCGCACCCTTGGCGGCCGAAGTCGCCTATGTCGATCGCGCGCGGGGCCTGCTCGCTGCCGGTCAATCGAGCCAAGGGCTGTCGCTGCTCGCGGGCTACGAGCGACAATTTCACGAAGCGCGTTTACTACCCGAGGTGCTGTTTTTGCAGCTCGAGGGTTATGAACGCGCGGGACTGCGCAGCGAGGCCCAGGGGGCTGCACAGCGCCTGGTGTCTAGCTTTCCGACGAGCCCGCACGCTGGGCGAGCGCGCAAGCTGCTTCGCGAATCACTCTAAGGGTGGGCTGCGTTCCGGTCATCACCTCGCGTTTTGAAAGGATCAGTTTTCATGAAGATCTTGGGCTGTGCCGTGCTGTTCAATTTGGCGTTGCTTGGCGCGTGTGGTGGCGTGTCGAACATCGGCGCCGGTGCCGGCGGGGGACCGGGTCGCGGTTCGGGCGGCTCGAGCGCAATGAACGGAGCCAAAGTCGGAGGCTCACCGGGGATGGGCCTGCCCAACGGCGGCTCCGGCAACGTGACTCCAATGGGCCACGGCGGCATCAGCTCCGGGGCAAGCACTGGAATGCCAACCCCCGTGGCTGGTCGTGGCTCGATGGCGACCGGCGGCGAGTCGTCGATCCCCGAATGCAAGATCGACGCGGACTGCCCGGTCGACGATGGCTGCGAGGTTTGCCCCAACGGCAAGATGGCGTGCCCGCAAGGCTACTGCCTGATGGGGTTCTGTCACAGCGCGGCGCCCGCTTGCGGCAGCACCAACAATCCCTGCGAGGGCGAACCGTGTGGCACCGCGTGCACGCTGTGCGCGACGGCCGGTGAATGCCCCATGGGGCCAAGTTTCTGCGATAGCCGCGGTCAGTGCGTGCTCGGTCCCTCTGACTGCAAACCAGCGTGCATGACGAACATGGACTGTGGCGAGCCACCTCCCAATTGCTCGCCGTGTGGCGACGGCAGCTGCGCCAGCTACGGCTGCGTCGGCGGCCAATGCGCATTGAGCTGCCCCAACACCATGCTGCAATGCAAGTTCACCGAGGATTGCAGCATGATGAACACCGAATGCAAGATGTGTCCGAACGGTAAGTGCGCCGTTGCGGCTTGCATCGAGAACGCTTGCACGCCGGTGTGCTTGCTGTAGGGCCGGTCAAGAGCGCGCCCGTCGTGTCGATCACTTCACGACGGGCGTGAACACCGCGCACGGAAAATCGATCTTCAGCTCGTCGTTGCCGTCCTGCACTTGAGTACATGCGGTGCCGGTCAGCTCGACTTCGTCGGGCTGCTTGAGGATCCAGCCGTTCGGGTCGTTGTAGACGAGCGGCTGGCCGTCGAGCACGACCGTGCCCTGGTCGGCATTTTCAGCCTCGACCGTGCCATTGAGCGAGAACACGCAGCTGCGCGGGAGCTTCGTCAAGATCGTGCTGAAGGCGTTCTTCAAATCATCCTGACTGGTCGCGGTGTAGAGCGGCGCGGGGGGCGTGGCGTTGGCGGCGAGGCCGACGCCTAGGTTGGCGACGCGTTGCATGTGCGCGATGTCAGTGCCCGTGGAAATGCTGATCGCGAATGTCTTGATCTGCTTGTTGTACGCGTTCGTGACTTCGTTCTCGACCTTCTGAGTCTCGCTGAGGCCAGTGCTCGCAGAGCAACCGCCCGGAACGCCATCGGTCGCGAGGACGAGCAACTTGGGTCCACCGGTGAGGTCGCTCGTAGCAGCCACGGCTACGGTCGCGGCGATCGACTCCGCGGTGGGCGTTCCGCCGCTCGGACCGAGCTTGTTGTAGCGCTCGCGAATGTGCCGGTAGTTGTTGGCGGCAAGCGCGACCGATTCGAGCGCCAAAACGCAGCTCGACGTGGACGAGCTGCCGGAAGTGTAGAAAACGGCGCCGAAAGCAATGCGATCCGCGAGTGCTCCGACTACGCCTTCGTCCATCGCCACCGTCGGATCGCCGAACAAGACGTTGCCCAGCGCGGCCCAGCGCGTGGTGGTGCCCGAGAGGTAGTCGGACATGCTGCCCGAGCGATCGAGCAGCAGCCACACTTGCGGTACGACCGCCCTGAACTCCACTTGCCCTTCGACACACTTGGGAGGAAGGGTGTGGTCTGTCGGATCGGTCATCGCCGGGTCGAGGAAGATGCCGTCCGTTTTCGCGCAGCGACCGGCGGGAGTGCAGTCGTAGTCTTCCCGGCAGTCCCCCTTCTTGAAGCAATCGGCAGCGCACGAACCGCTCCCGCAGTGCAATCCAGGATGGCAATCCCCGTCGACCTTGCAGGCTGCGCCACAGGCGTCGCCAAACGCCAGCTCGCAGGGAGTGCTGGCTTCCGGCATCGGCACGCTCGCGTCCATGTGCGGATCGACCGTGCTGGTGTTGCGTGGCTGGTCGGAGGCGACCTGACACCCCCAAAGCATTGCCACGGCTCCCACTGTCAGGGTCGAGCCACGCAGAACGGACCGCCTCGCGAACAAGCTCGTCATGTAAACCTCCCAAAGACGCGGCCTAGCTTGTCAGCTACTCGGCTGTTCGTCGAGCCCATCACGAGCCATCATTACAAAGGGTGAGTGCTGAATCGCTTTGACGGTTGAACCCCAAAAAAAGTCAGGCTGTTTTTTCTGGCACCTAATCGGCACTTTGCACGTGTCCTAAGCCACAGAGAACACCCGGATTCATAGCGAAACACTGGCCGAACGCGGGCGACTGAGGTACACGACGATCAGGTCGGGTTGATGGGTGACTAGCGCGAGCCGGCGCTGCGGGAAGGGACTTCGCTTAATCATGAAGCACAGCAAAACATTGAGTTTGTCGCTTTTGGCTATGGGGCTCATTTTCGGCTGCCAGCAAAAGTCGGACAACAACAGCAACAACAACCAACCGATGACCATGGCAGGCTCGGGACCGACCGCTGGTTCCTCGTCTACGCCGAGCACTCCCGACGCCGGTGGCTCCGGTGGCGCGCCCGATGAAGAAGTCGTGCGCAAAGGCCAGCGCGGCTCTTCTTGCAATTCGACCAACGACTGCGAGGACGGCCTGTCCTGCATGGTGACCGGCGGCTGTCCAACGGGGGTCGCCTGCGCAAACAAGTCCTGTCAGCCGTCCAACTTCGAAGATCTGACCGGCACCGGCAAGACCTGTCACGTCAAAGACTGCAAAACCAAGGCCGACTGTTGCGGCGAGAAACCGCTAAAAGCGCCCGACAAGTGCGCCAATCGCGACAGCATCTGCAAGCTAGCCACGCTGCCGGGCTGCACCACCTCCCTGGCCTGCACGAGCAACAGCATGTGCGGCATGGGCAAGTGCGAAGGCTACTGCTCGTACAACACCGCCACCAAATGCGCGACGAACACGGATTGCATGGCCAACACCTGCGTCACCTCGACGTCGGGTTCGACCACGACCAAGACCTGCTCGCTCAGCGGCGTCGACTGTTCAGTGACCGCCTGCGCCGTCAACACTTGCTACTCGCCGCGCTGCAACTGCACCAACCCCGAGTACCTCCCCAGCAGCCCGATTTGCACCGATCCGGACTGCACGGACGTGTGCGGCTACACCTGCACCGACGATCGCTGCGTCACGGACACGACCTGCTCCTCGGATATCCAGTGCACGACGACGAACCCGTACTGCACCGGGGGCAAGTGCAACCAATGCCGCACCAGTGCCGACTGTAAGGACGAGGAATGCATCGCCGGGCACTGTGGTCCGGCATGCAAGAGCGACACGCAATGTGCGTTGTTCGAGGCTTGCCAATCCGGCAAGTGCACGTACGTCGGTTGCCGCTCGGATCGCGAATGCGTACTGCAAGCGCGCACCACGACGACGACTCCCACGCAGGATCCGCGGCTCGCCAAGTGCAACATCGAGAACAACATCGGAACCTGCATTTTCCCGTGTGAAATCGACGCGCAGTGCGCAACCACCGAGGTCTGCCTGAACGGCGTCTGCAAGTACATCGGTTGTGCGACGGACAGTGAGTGCACGACCATTGCTGGCCTCCACAACCAACCCGCGCCGACCCCCGATCGCCCCTGGACCACGACTGCGGTATGCGAGGCTGAGGACGCCGCCGCGCCATGAGCCGCGGCGCGCTCGCTCGCAGCAAGCACGCATTGCTGCTGCTCGGCGCGGCCGGTGCCATCATCGGCTGCTCGCTGCTCCCGGGTCAATCCGACGATCCTCCCAACAATCCGCAACAACCCCCAGCTGGAGGCGGCAACGGCGGCAGCGCCATGACCGCACCGACGGCGTCTGTTTCAACGCAGACCAAACCCAAGCCTCCGCGCATCACGCGCGGGCGACAGGGCACCGGTTGCTCGGTGCTGAATGACTGCGAAAGTGGCCTATCGTGCGTGCGTGGTTTGTGCGAACCCGCAAGCTTCGGCCTCGCAGCAACAGGCAAAGAGTGCGTAGAAATCGACTGCAAATCGACGCCTGATTGCTGCGGCAACCTGCCCACCGAAATTCCGGACAAATGTCGCAACCGCGCAGCCGCGTGCACCAAGACGCTACCCGGCTGTGAGGCGGTGGCCTGCACGCGCTCCAGCGACTGCGCTGGCGGCGGCGTGTGTACGGGCCACTGCCTGATCTCGACCGGCGAATGCACCGGCAACCCGGATTGCTTGGCCAACAAATGCCTGAGCGGCAAGTGCAGCATCAACTTCACGACCTGCAGCACTGACGCAGACTGCTCCGCCAACACCTGCAGCTCGGGCACCTGCGCGTGCGGAAACCCAGCCTACGTTCCAACCCTTCCGGTATGCACGGATGCCGATTGCGACGGCCTCTGTCAGTGGGCGTGTGAAGACTCACGCTGCGTGATCCCGACCCGGTGCGTGACTGACGACGACTGCTTCGGCTCCAAGCCGCGGTGCGTGACCGGCGAGTGCGTCGAATGCGTCGACAGCACCGATTGCTCGTTCGAAAAGAGCTGCCGCTCGGGCAGCTGCGAAACGCGGTGCAAGGACGACACCAACTGCGCCCTGTTCGAAGCTTGCCAAGCCGGCCAATGCATCTACGTCGGTTGCCGCTCCGATCGCGAATGCAGCCTAATTCCCGACGTGAACGCGCTGGAGCTCACGCCAGGCTTCGACCCGCGCCTGCTGCGCTGCCACACCGACGCGGGCATCGGCAAATGCGTCATCCCCTGCGAAAACGACGGTCAATGCGCCGCGACCGAAACCTGCGAAGCCGGCCTCTGCAAATACATCGGCTGCGCCAGCAGCGACGAATGCAAATCAATCCTCGGCGTCCACAACCAAACCGCCTCCGACACCCAACCCTGGATCCCCGCCGTAGACTGCCGCTCCACGAAGGACGACTCCAAACCCTGAAGATTGGGGGCGCCCGCGCCCCAGCATCGCACCTCACAGCCCGCCCTTATTCCCGGCGCGTCACGTCTTGCGCATCGCACTTTCGAGCGAACAGTCTATTCGCAAAGAGGCGCTGAACGCTTCAGAGGATTGAACCGCCAAGTCGCCAAGACCTCAGAGCGTCCCAACAGCAAACAAGGCACCGGATCGCACACTGAAAGTTGGGGCCAGCTCGGCGAACCGGGCACGGAGACATCTACAGACTGGAAGGCATCTCAGAAAATCCGTCGTGCGTTGTAGATAACTCGATTCGCGCCATCATCAGCTAACCCAAATTTCTCCGAGTCTCGCGGTGCACTTCGTCTCGCTAGGCCGCTCAGGGTGCTTGGCGGCTTGGCGGCTTGGCGGTTGATCTCCTCTCCTCGTCCGCGACGCTGATGGCCGGTGTCTACGAGTACATTCGGGTCATCCACGCTTTGAGGGGGTGGTTGACGGCGGAGGCGGCTTCTCGGAGTTCGGACTTGTCGAGCGGGACTCGACGGAGGCTGACGGAGATGTCGCCGTCCATGGCTTCGATGACGGCGTATTCGGCGTGGGGCAACAAGATTGGCTCTCGGCCGAAGGCGTGCTCTTTGAAGGCGAGTCCCACGCTGCCTGGATTCACAATCAGAATGCCGCGGTGCTGGCGCAGCATCTGTAGATGCGTATGACCGCCAGCCATCACGGTGGCCTTGCGACCGCCCAGCATTTCGTCCACTTGCTCGGCGGGCGTGGTCGCGAGCAGGTCAGTCGTGTTGGAGCCGGGCGTGCCGTGAAATAGCAGTAGCGTCCCCGAATTATTTAGTTTGAGCTCGAACCGTGGCGAGAACGAGGCGATGAACTTCAAGTCTCCCGCCGACAATTGGGCGCGACACCAATCCACCGCTTCGATGATGATCGGCACCTCCGAATACTTGTGCGTCAGTTGCTCGTCGAGCATGAACTCGTCGTGGTTGCCGAGGATGCAAATGCAGCCGAGCTCCGCAAGCCGCCCCAGTACTTCTCGCGGACGCGGGCCGAGCGTGACCACGTCGCCCAAACACACGATCTGATCCACACCGGTGCGCGCTATGTCCGCCAAGACGGCATTCAACGCGAACTCACTGCCATGCAAATCCGAAATCAACGCAACGCGCATCCAGGCTCCCCGTGCTCAGTATACTGACCGCGCAGCGGAACTAGTCAACGCGGCATCGTGCACGCTCGGCGGGGCGATCTGCAACGTAACGAATTACACCGCGGATTTCTCACTTAGGCTTTTTTTCAGCGCGAAACTCGCCACCCTGCAGCGAGCTGACCGCCCCAACCCAGCCACGCACCTCACAGCGCGCAAGATTTCCCGGCACACGGCGACACCCGTCAAATCACGGCACAGTAAACGTCGCGGCGCGGCTCTGACGAAGGGACTAACCGCGATGCCGTTCGGTTTGTCCCTCAGCGAGGCATTGGGATAAACCGCTGAGCCGCAGAGGCCGCAGAGATCAGAAAAAGTTGGGGTCCCCGCAGCGCCACGTTGGTTTCTCAGGAAGCCAACTTCGACGTGCCAAGGAATCTCTCCGACGCACATCGTCATTCGTTCCTCGTCGTGAACGGGGACGACGTTATCGGCAGGTGCGAACCCACAAAATCTCGCTCAGATCTCTGTGGCCTCTGCGGCTCGGCGGTTCAAACTCAGGGAGCCGCGCTGTGAGTCTTGGGACTGGACAAGCCGAATCGTGACACTCTCGCGGGGAACGTATTGCGGCGGGAACAGTGGACGCTGTGAGGTGCATTGCTGGATTTTGAGCGCCCAGGGCTGCGCAAAACTCACAACGCTTGGAAGTACAGCGAGGCGCCGAACGCGATTCGATACGCCTGCCAAGTGAGCTGCGCCGATCCCTGTTCCGGCGCGGGCACCAACCAGTGATCCCAGTTGAACGACGCGGTGATGTCGATCACCTTCGAACCAGCCAACAAACTGTAGCCAGCACCGAAGCCGAGCGGCACGTTGAGTTCGCCTTGGTTCGCCAGGTGGTCGTAGGCGACACCGCTGTCGAGGGACAGAAACAGGGTCGGCACCAGATTCCAAGTAACCCGCAGCGGTGCGTTGATGCCGACGATGGGCGCGATCTTCTTGCGCAGAGTTCCGACTTCCATGGGCGCGAACACACCGAGTCGGGCAGCGACGCGACGGCCGGGCGCGCTGAGCATCAGGCCCGGATCGATGCCCCAGCCCGTATCTCCGGGAGTCTGAAACGACGCGCGGATTCCCAAATCGAGACTCTTGAAACGGAACTGCTGAGTGAAGGCAATCAGCACCGGGTCGTAGTGGAATTTGGGCGCGATCTGCAGCGGCATGAACAGCGCGCCAGCCTCGAAATCATCGAACATTCCGACGACCGCGCCGCCTCGCACGTGCCACAGATCAGGATGTTCGTAGCTCGTACCGCCATCGATGATGCGTGAGGGAAAGCGCGCGCCGAAGGTAGGCGACGAGAGCGGACCATAGATGACCGAGACGACGTTGCGCGGCTGCGTGATGTGGCGCTCGCTCACGACTCCCTCGATGCCTCGCGATCGCACGGGTGCCGGAGTTTTTGCCTGACCGGCCCGCGCCGAGTCGAGCAGCCGCGCCTCGGGCAGGGCCAGCACCGACTGAGCAACGCGCGTCCGCTCGGCTTCGTTGACTGCGCCTTCATACTCGCTTTGAGCGGTCACGAGGCTGGTCCGCAGACTCGCGCGTTCGCTGATCAGCGGTCCCGAACAGGCGTCGTAGTCGGCTTGCGTGGCACCGTACTTGGCGTCGGCCGCGGCGATGCACGCTTTGAACGTGACCAACTGCCGCCGATACGCCGTGAGCCCCGTTTCGAACGTGGTGAGCGCGTGAAGCGCCGTGGCGCGCCGAGCGGCGTCAGAGACCTCTTGAATCGTGGCTTTTCGAAGCGCCGCGATCAGCGCGGCGAGGATCGCGCCGTCGTCGGCCTCGCGACTGAGTTCGCCGCTGAGCAGCATGATGGCGGTGGCAAGCGCAACCCACAACATGGTCGTATCGGTCCCCGTATCGTGATCAGCGCACGCGCGCGAGCTTCTCGAATTCACGCTGAGTGAGCAGGCTGCGCGCCTCGAGCATCAAGCGCGTGTACCGGTCGAGCGCAGCGCGATCGGTGAGTGGCGGAGCAATCGAACAGCCGAGCACGCCAGAGGCAATAGGGTCCGACGCAGCAGCGCTGGCGGCGCGCCGCTCGAGGTCGTTCGAACACTGCGCGCGCGCAGTCAGCCGCGCGTGATCGATCTCACGACTCAGGCTCACGACCTCGAGATAGATGGCCCGCAGTCGGTCGGCTCGAGCTCGATCGTGCACGACCAGGCCCACGACGCCCGCCTTCGCGGTCGCGCGCGCCGTCAATTCGACGGACAATCGCGGCGGCGGTCGCGATGAGCACGCGGCAAGCCCTAACACTGCCCCAAGAGCGACGAGCGCACGCGGCAAGAACATCCCGGGGACCCTTGCACGCCACGCGCTTCGCTTCAATCGCTGAGACCGGCGCGCCCGAGCACGACCAGCAGCGCCGGCAGAACCAACACGCTTGCCAACAGACTCAGCGCAATTCCAAGACTGAGCAAGAACCCGAGCCCTTGCATCGCGCGGTAGTCGGCTGCCATCAACGACGCGAAGCCCATCAGGTTCGTCAACGCCGCAACGCTAACGGCCGTGCCGGTTCCCTGGACCAGCGCTTCCAGGCGCGCTGTGCCCGGCCCTTCCAACGAACGGTGCACGATGTGAACGCCGGAATCGAGGCAGATCCCCAGCAGTAGCGGCAACGCAACCATGTTGGCCGCAGTGAACTGGATGCCGAGCGGTCGCATCAACGCCAGCATCCAGATCGACCCTAGAATGACCGGCAATAGTGCCAAGATCGTGTCGCCGACGCGACGAAACATCAGCAACATCGCCAGCGCCATGAGCACGAGCGAGTAACCAGCAGCGCGACGAAAGCCATCGGTGATGTAACGCTCGTGCGGCAACAAATTGAGCGCCGTACCCGCGACGTTCGGGTCGAGCGCGCGCAAGCGATCTCCGAAGCGCGTCGCAAAGCCTTCTTCCTCGACGTTGCCAGCCGGATACGCGTGCAGCGCCAAACGCGTCCCATCCTTGGACACGAAGCGAGCCACGAACACCGCGGGGAGATCGGTTGGCGCATAGTGCCCGCGCTCGGCGATGTGACGAGCCGTGGTCACCGCGCGCGTCAGTGCCGTTTCGAGCGCCTTCCCGACACGATTCAGTGCCACGGCGCCGGCCTCCGGTTGAGTCGAGAGCCAGCGACCGAGTTCGTTGAGCTCGTGGGCGGCTCGAGTAGCTTCGCTGCCATCCAGGTTTGCTTGGCGCATCGCAAACGAAAGCTCGTCCAGCGCGTCCGCCAGCCGCGTGAAGGCGGCCAGCCGCGCTGGCCCATCTGCTGCCGTACTCGCCGGGATCTTCGGCACGTAGTCAGCGAGCTCAGCGACGGCTTGCTTGATGCTCGCGATGCGCTCGGGCGTTTCCGGCGGCAAGAGATCGCTCGGGCTCTGAACCAGCGCGACTTCCGGAGTGTGCCGAAGTTTGTTGGTCAGCTCGCGCGCTTGATCGAAGGAGCCGACCATGAAATGCGTGTCGAGGGGCGGCGTGCCGGACTCTTCGATTCGCTTCAGCCCGCGATAGCTCTCCGCATGCGCCGGCAAGAAGTCGAACGTGCGTCCATTGAAGCCCGGTTGCTTGACGAGCAATGAAACAACCGACAACAGCGTGGCGATGCCAGCGATCGCTAGCACCCAGCGCGCGCGCCGACCGACCACGTTGAGCACGGTCGAGAGCCCCACGAGCTCGTGCATGTTCGGCTTCCGTTTGCCGGCAAGGATCGGCAGCAGGGCAGGGAAGCCGACAATCGTGCACACGAGCGTAACGAACAGCCCGGCCGCGGTGATCACCCCGAGCTGGGCGAAGGCGGCGAACTTGGTGGCCGTGGTGCTCAAAAATGCGGCCGCCGTCGTGCAGGCTCCAAGCGCAACCGCAGGACCATCGCTCAGCAGCGCGGTCTTGAGCGCGGGGCGCATGTCCTCACCTTCGACGCGTGCCTCCGAATAGCGATGCAAGAGGTGCACGCCGAACTCGATTCCGAGACCGAGCAACACGCTCATGAAGGCAGACGTGACCAGGTTCAACCCGCCGTACGCGAGCACGACGACCCCGAGCGAGATCACCATGCCAGCGAGCAGCGGCAAAAGCAGGACCGCGACGTGTCGCAGTGAGCGAAAGACCAGCATCAAGAGCAGAAAGATGCCGACCGTCGAGATCAACGAGGTGATGCGCGAGCTGTCCTGCAAGCTCTTCAATTCGTCGACCGCGAGCGCCGGGGCGCCGGTGAGGTCCGCGTGCACTTTGGCGTTGGGCAGCGCGGAGAGCGCGCGATCGCGGGCAGCCCGAATGCGCTCCACGGCTGGCTTGAGCTCGCGTCCCTCGTCGCTTTGCAAGGCGGGGAAGATCAGCACTAGGTGATAGGCGCCTTTGCCGCCCACCAAGTAGCCACGCTCGTCGAACGCCGACGCGCCTTGGTTGAGCCCGCCCAACTCCCCGAGCGAGAGCTGCCCGCTCGACGCGAGCGCTTGCCGAAGCGCCTTCAGCGCGTCCGCGAGTCGCCCGAGCCCCTTGCCGGCCTGCGCGGGGATCGGCTTTGGGTTTGCGTCTTGGTTGCTGTTCGGGCCTTCGAGTTCGCTCGAAAGCCGACGCTCAGCGGCTTCGGCCCAGCTCACCCAGGGGTCGACACCGGGTTGCAACGCGGCGCCCGCTTTCGGCAAAAGTTGCGCGAGCTCCGGACGCCACACGAGCAGCGTCTCGGCGACCGTATCGAGCGTCACCTTACCGAGCACGCGACGCTCGAACTCGGGCAGCTTGCCCAGCTCGGTCTCGAAGTGATCGACGAATTGGCGACGCTCGTCGGCAGAATCGCCCGACACCACCAAGACCGCGAGCTCCGAGCGGCCGAAGGCCGAGTAGTAGTCGAACAAGCGTGATTGGTGTGGGCTCGTCACCAAGCTGGTGCGCGAGGTGCTCACGCGCAATCCACCGAGCTGCACCAGCAGCCCCGATGCAATGACCAAGAGCGTGATGCACGCGAGGGCCGCGCGTGGCCACTTGAGCCCGACGGTGAGCAGAAACTTGATCACGAAAACGTCTCCGGACGGCTGATTACCACGAGATCCAGCAGTTCCGGGCGATGTTCCTTCCGCCTCCTCAGGGGCAGTCGGCGAGCTTCACCTGCTTTCGCAGATCGTCGAGCAGTTTTTGCTCATCGGGGCGAAGCGCGGCACGGTGGGCCATGCAGTAGCAGAGGTGCGGGCGCGCCGGTTCCGGATCACCGAGCGCGATGTAGCCCTCCGCCAAGCGCAGGCGGTTCGACGTGTGCTCCGGAAAACGCTGAGCCACGCGCTGTAGCAGCTCGAGCCCGGACTCGGAGTCGCCGTGACTGAGCAGAGCGGCCGGGGCCATCACGTACAGTGTTCCGAGCAAACGCTGGGCTGCCCCGGCGCGGAACGTAGGATCTAGCTCCGCGCTGCGCCGCGCATAGCCCTCCATTTCCGCGACCAAGCTGGGCGCGGACAATCCCGAGACTTGAGCCAAGCGTCCCGCGATCAGCGCGCGCCCGAGCGCGTCCTCGGCGGTCACCGCGGTCTGGTTGCGCACGCGCTGATAAGCGAATTGGCGGTCCGCGTGGCTGTCTGCACTGCGTGCAACCAATGCCTCGAGCGCGTCGGCGATCGCAAGCATCGACATCGTCGAACCGCGCAGCGTCGCGTCGACGGGTTCGCGCACTGGCGCAGTCGACGGTGTGCAGCCAACCGCGATAGTCGCAAACACCGCCACGGCCGCAACGAGCCGCGCCGAACGCGCCGAACGCGAGGGGGTGCGCGCGGCGTTTTGCACGATTAAGGCTTCGAATAATGCGCGAGCAAGGCGCGGTAGCGCTCGTCAGTGCTCGGGCGGATGAGATCGATGCCGACACTCCCGCAGGCTTGCTTGGCCTTTGCACATAGGCCGGCGAGTGACTCTTTGAAGCTCTTTACGGCCGCGGCATCCGCACGCGGAAACGCCACGACCGCCATGCCGGGCAGCTCCGCGCTGCGCCACACGGTCTTGAGCTCACCGCCGTGTTCGATATGCGACGCCGCAGCTAGCTGTGCGTCGTCGATCAGGGCGCAATCCGCTTCGTCGCGGAGGACTTGCTTGAGGGGCTCCAGTGGGCGCTGCGCGGCAACCAAGGTGAAGTCCGCGAGTCGGAACGCGCCGCCTCCGACCACGCGCTCCACGAACTTGGCGTCCGCACCATAAGTGGTCGCGAGCCGATGCTTCACGCAGCCATCGAGTGCCTGCGCTTGCTTCGAGACCAGAAAATATTGACGTCCCCCCGCTTGCGGCGAGCTGACCTCTCCAATCACGGTTGGTGAAAGCGAGTCTTTGAGCGCAAGATACGCAGGCAACGAGAGGATGCCGAAGTCCGGCTTTTCGTCGTGAATGAAGGTCTCGGCAGAGGCGCGCTCGGAGAAGTAGCGGCCCGAAGCTTTGGACCAATGGTTTTGCTCGGCAACGACGCGCAACAGCTCGTCCAAGTAAGGCTGAGCGCGACTCGCCGTGCCGACCCCATACTCACGCAGCACGACGAACGAGTGGCTCGCCTTCGCCGGAGCCGCCGCTGCGACGGACAGGAGCGCGCACGCGGCCAATGTCATGCCGGAGAGCGCACGGCCCGCCTCTCGCTTGCCTGCGAACCAGCGCATCATGAGGGTCCGACCTCCCGGGCCTTGCGCTGTTCGCGACAGCGCTCCGCCTCGGCCAGCGCCCAGAGCGGGAAGATCTTGAGGTAGTTGTCGTAGTGGATGGCGCATGTTTTGTTGAACACGCCGGCAATGCCCTCGGGCGGGAAACTGCCGTCCGCGCACTGACGTTTGCCCAGAAAGTCTACGGCACGCGCGACGGCGGCGCTCTCTCCGCGCCCAGCTGCAATCAATGCCAGCGTTGCCCAGGCGGTCATCACTGCTTGTCCTCGTTCGGTCGGCACATAGTATCGACGAAGGCAGCTCTCCGCGGATTCACCCCAAGAGCCATCCGCGCGCTGATGAGCCAGCAAAAATGCGCACCCGCGCTCGATTTCAGGCGCAGTGTCACTGAGCCCTGCTGCTTTTAGCCCCAAAATCCCAAACCACGTCCCGTACGTGAAACACACGCCCCAGGACCCTTCCCAAGACCCGTCCACGCGCTGTGCGGCCTCCAGAAAGCGCCGCCCGCCCTCAATCGCCCGTTCGATGCGCTCTGCGTCCGCGCTGATGAAGCGTTGACGATACGCGCGCAGCGCCTGCACGCACGCAGACGTGCACTCGACGTACGAGTAGTCGATCATGATGTCGCGGAAGCAGTCCGACGCGTTCAATGCTTCGAGCCACGCGGGGCCGCGGGTCAATTCGTACGTGGCCCAGCCGCCGTCTGGATTCTGCAACGAGAGCATGAGCTCTACCGCCGCATCCAGACGCCAGCGCGGCAAAGACTTGCCCGTCACTGCCTCGATGGCCAAGCACGCCTTCAGCCCTTCAGCGGTGCAGTCACTGATCGGCCAACCGTGGTCGCGCGTCGAGAAAGGCCAACCGCCCTTGGAGGCGTGACGAAAACAGCGCTCGCGCTCGGGCACGTCTTCCAGCACCTGGTGCGCTTCCAGATACACGAAGGCGGCGTCGAGCAGTGCGTGCGAGCGATCGCTGAGCGGCGCGCGAGCGATCGCCTGCGCCGCAAACGCGGTGTCCCACAGCCGCGAGCTGTCGTAGCCGTTCATCTTGATGCCGTCGGCTGCCTGATACAGGTAGTCACCGAGGCGGCGCGCGTGCTGCCTTAGCTCTTCGCCCTCAGGGTTTTCGAAGTGCCAGACCAGCGTGTGCAAGAGCTTGCTGATCGGGCCGATGCAAATGTAGTCGGTGTTCGCGTCCTCTCGGCGGATCTGGTCCAGCACGTAGCGCACCGCCGTTTCACGCAAAATTCGCGGCGCACGCGCTTCGAAGCCGAGCAAGAACCGAGTGGCGACCTCGAGCAGCGGCGAGCGCGGGGAGAGCTCGTCACTCGGTGCAACGTCGTCGCGCGCGCGATCCCAGGCGATCGATTCATAACCCTGAGGGTATATTTCCTGACGCAGCTGCTCGATCATCGGACTCGATGCCGCAGCGCTGCGGCGACCGTACAGATACGACAGCGGCAGGTACACCATCCGGCAATGGCACCACAGCCGACTCGGATGAAACGGCAACCGAGTCGGAAGCAGCCACAGCTCGGGCAGCACCGGCGCGAGCCCGCGATAGTCATACAGGTTCAGCAGCGCGAGGAAGTACTTACCCCACGCAGCCGACTGCAGCGGCCCACCGTGCGCTTCCAGCCAGTTGCGCGCGCGCGAAAGCCAGGCCGCGCTCGGTTCCTCACCGAGCAATCGCGCGCCGACGTAGTTCAATGCGGTCGGGAAAACGGAGCTCTTGGCCTCGACGTGCAGGCCGAATCCGCCATCGTCGTTTTGGTGCGCCTTGAGGTACCTGCGCATCTCGCGCTGTACCGCGGGCTCGATCGGAATGCCGGCGATGTGACAGGTCGCGATGTAGAGCGGCAACAAGAACAGCGGTCCGCCGTAGTCGCCGTGCCAAGAGCCGTCGGCGTGCTGCGTGCGTCGCAGGTGCTCGAGGCCCTTGGCGATCGCGCCGGGCGAGGTCGATCTCACCTCGCCCGACTCGAACCAAGCGTCAGACCTGAGCATACCCCTCCCGAGTCGCCGCCTTGGCGCGCGACGGCGGGGCGAGCTTGACCAAACGCTCTTTGAACTTGGTCATCGCGCTCGCGTAACGACGACGCAGCGCTGCGTCGTCGCTGGCATGCCGGAGACAGTCTTCGATCAACTCGGCCACGGACTCGCGCGAAATCTTGACCGGGCGCTCGACGCTCAACACCGCGTCGTTGCCGATGGCCAAAACCAGCGTTTCGAGCGCCATCCACAACGGCAAGAGACAGAACAACCGAAGCTGTACCTGCTGCGCGGGGATGAGCAGCACGTATTCGAACGCCTTGCCCAGATGATCGCCGGCGCGCTCGAACATCGGCGCGAGCGCACGGTGAGCTTGCGCGCGGTGCTCTAGCGCCAACAAATTCTCACGCGCGAAGCCCTCGCTTTGACAGAGCTGGCGCGGCACGTAACAGCGATTGCGCGAAAAATCGTCGGTCACGTCCTTGAGGATGTTGACCAATTGCAAGCCGATTCCGAAGGACTCACAGCGAGCGCGCAGCTCGGGCTCGAGCGCCGTCCCCGCGTTGCCCATCCAGGTCGAAAACAGATCGGTGATCAAATGCCCGACGGTGCCAGCCACGAAGTAGCAGTATCGTTCGAGGTCCGATACGGTGTTGATGGTCGTGAGCGCGCCCGGCCGATCGCGGCGACAGTACAAGCGCATGCCGTTGGCCATCTCCGAAAGCCAGGCAACCGACGACCGCCGCGTCTCGGCGTCCTGGCTCAGGAACACGTTCATCACCCTCGGCAGTGATTGAGCCAAGCGAACCTCGGGATCGTCGTCGGCGAAGGAGGCAAACCGAGCACTGAAGCTGTCCGGGCTCTGCGCGCCGTCGAGCACCGCGATGAAGGACGAGAACAGCGCGTCGCGCTCTTGGCTACCGAGCTGCTCGTGATCCTCGACGGTGTCGACGATTCTACAGAGCAGGTAGCCGCACGTGAGCGCTACCCGCAACGGTTGCGGCAATAGCTGGATCGGCTTGGAAAACGTGCGAGAAACGTCGATCAGCGCTTGCTCACAATAAACCCAGTCTGCCTCGCTCGTCGCGCTCATCAAGGTGTACTCCGTTCGTTCGAAGCCAACTGCAATTCACCCACCCGAAGTCCGAATTTTCGACCCCGAAGGGCGTCGGCCACCGGCACGCAGGCGCGCAGGGGCCATTCGAGCCAGCCAACGTCAGCGCGCAAATCGCGCCCCCACTGACCCCAAGACTGACGACGGGCAGCACTCTGCCCCACACCTCGCAACACGACATGCGCGGAAGCGCGCAGGAAGGAATCAGCGAAGCTCAAGCTTGCTCGGTCATCGCTCGTCAATAGGCGCATCGTGCGGCTGCGCTCCTTGGAACTGGCTCGAAGCATGCGCAAAAGTCCGTGTCGAACGCGTGTCGCGCTGGCATCCTTTCGCGCGAAAACGTCATACAGCACGCTTGCGAGCCGCTCCGCAACGTGAACGTCGCGTCCCTTTTGGTAGGCGGCCAACGTGTCGCAATCCGCCGCCGCAGCCGCGTCCATGATCCCGAGCGTCATGCCCACGCCACTCAGCGGGTGAACGTGCCCGACCGCGTCGCCGATCAGCCACACATTCCGTTGACCATAAAATGCCCGGGATCGCACCCCAGTTGCCGCCCAGGCCAGCGGTCTTTGCACGGCCGCCCGCAACGCCGGTTCGAGCTGCGCAGGCAAAGCATCACGGAACGACGCGTAGACCGCGGCAGGTTTGCGCTCTGCGTTCGAGCTCGTGCCGGGGAAATCCAGGCAGGCGCGGATGCGGCGCTCATCGATCCGATACAGCAGCGCGGGCCCTGGGCCGCCCAAAAACACGTGCCCAAGTCCCTCGAACGGGAGCGGCGCATCGAGCAACTCGAGGCCCGCAATGTACGAAAGATGCTGGCCGCCAGCAGGGCCTCCCAAAGCGGCGCGAACTTTGGACGCGCGGCCGTCGGCCCCAATGATGCGCTCGGCGCTCACGCAGACGCGACGAGAGCCAGCGCGGTCCTCGAGATCGATTCGATTGCCGTCGAGCCCCGCGAAGACGTGATCCGACAAATAAGTCACGCTGCTGAGGCTTGCCGCGTGCTCGCGCAATTGGGCGACGAGCTCCTCGTGCACCCGCGCGATGGCCTCGTCGCCGTCGTACGGGAGACAGACTGGGTCAGCCGCGTCGTCTCCGAAAATCGCGAAGCCTTGGCCGCGACTGTGCGCGAGGCGGTCAATGTCGACACCCAGCGACCGCAACGTGCGCACTCCGGGTGGGTGAATCCATTCGCCGGCAAAGCGCGCAGCAGCACCGGGATAGCCCTCAATCAGCGTCACGCGCGCGCCGCGCTTCGCAAAAGCGATCGCGGCGGTCGCGCCAGCCGGACCTGCGCCGATGATTGCGACGTCGGTCGACGTGGCGCTGCTGCGAACGGGCGTCACCATGCGTCGATCATCCGTGGTAAAGCCCGCTGAACGCCCGCTTCAGGACCTCACGCGTGGCCCGCGCCGAGCTGAAGCTGAGCGCGATATCGAGCGCGGGGCTCTTGAGCGCGCTCATCAACAAGCGTCCGCCGAGCATGCGCGGCGCGAGCGACTTGATGACGCTGGTTTGATAACGCGAGCTGTCGAGATCTTCGCGCCAGCCGTCGCTAGCGAGCTTGGCCAAGTGAGTACCCGCGAGGTGCCCGCTCACGAGCGCGTGGTAGATGCCTTCGGCGGTAGCAAAATCAGCCAGCCAGCCCGCCTCACCTGCACGTAGGACGCCTGGCGCGCTGAGCTGCCGAGGCACGCTGCTCACCTGAACGGGGTGCCCAATCCAGCTGCCGAGCTGTTGGGCGCCGCGCAGACGCTGCGCGAGCCGTCGCTCCAAAAATGCTTCGAAGCGCTGTCGCGCGTTGGGCTTGGTTTTGTCTGGTGCAAAGCACAGCCCCACGTTCACGCGCCCGCTGGTCTCCGGAAACACCCAGCCGTAGTGCGGCTTGAGTTCGCGATCGAAGAACAGCTCGACCACGTCGGATGTGCCCTGCAGGCCCTCATACCAACCCATGATCGTGTGTAAGGTCGATTCACCAACGGTATCCTTCCGTCGGCGCTCGCGATCGAAGCCTCCCGTGGAACCACTACAGTCCACGACGGCATCTGCTTCGAGGATGCCTTCGTTGGTCTCCACGGCGAGTTGCCCGCGGTGACCTTCGATGCGGCGCACGGTGTGGCCTTCGCGCAGCTCGGCGCCGCGGCTTTGCGCCTCGCGCGCGAGGAGCTCATCGAACTCGCTGCGCAAGAGCACGGCGGTTTCATGATCGCCGCGCAGCTCCACCCCGCGACCGTCCACCCCAGCGATGATCGCACCATCGATGCGGAACGCGCGGCGGCGCACTTTCTCCCCGACTCCAAGGCGGTCGAGAAACGTCAGCGTCCAAGGTGAGAGGCCGCTGCCACAGGCCTTCGTGCGCGGCAGTGACTTGCGCTCGAGCAACACGCACTCGCCACGCTCACCAGTGGCGGAGGAGGAAAGCGCCAGAGCAGCGGCACAGCCTGCAGGGCCTGCGCCGATCACAATCGTCTTACGCTTTCTTCTCACAATGTAAGACCCCTGGGTCCGAGTGCCGGCCCCGTCAAGCTCGCCACCAGATCGCCAAGTGCACCACGCACCTCCTTGCCGAGTATCGAATTCGCAGCAGCAAGGCAAGTGGAGCGAGCAGGAGCCATCACATACATCCAGCTTTGCTGGAAGTGCACTGCCGCCAGCGGCCGGACGGCCACTGCGACGAAGCGCTTCGATGCTTTCAAAAGACACCACAAAGCTCGAATGCAATTAGGCTCCGCCCCATGTACGTCCACGCGAAGACCGTCGGCTGGCTCACCCGTCGCAATGCGCGTGTTGGCGGCCTGACGCTACGAAAGAGCCTGTACACAGGTGGTTTCGCCCTCGCCCACGCGTTCATGTGTAGCAGTGTGTCGATCGCCCGTTGGCTCGACCGCTTTCTGTACCCTGCGTTCGAGCTCACTCCGGTCACGCCCCCGGTTTTCGTCATCGCCACGCCGCGCTCGGGCACGACGTTTTTGCATCACTTGCTCGCTCTGGACGACGAGCAATTCGTGAGCTTCAAGCTCTATCAAACGCTCGCCCCATCCGTCCTGATGGACCGCGCGATCGCTGCGTTGAGCGAGCTCAACGAGCAGGCGGGGCTCGGTCTCAATCGCGTCCTCGACGCGATCGATCGTCGGATGTTCACGTCCTGGAACGGCATTCATCGCGTGGGCCTGCGCGCCGACGAAGAAGACGAAAATTTGTTCGTGTACAGCTTGGTGAGCCCGGCGCTGTACATGCTGTTTCCAGCCATCCGAGCGGTCCCTGAGCTGACTGATCTCAGCTGCTTTTCGCAGCAAACGCTGCGTCGCCTAGCCCAGGACTATCGCGAGACCGTGCGCCGTCTTCTGTTCGTCACCGGCGGGCGGCAGATTCCGCTGATCAAGAATGTGCTTTTGCCCAGTCGATTGCCGGTGGCAAAGCTAGCCTTCCCGCACGCGCGCTACATTCACATCGTGCGCGATCCGCGCGAGGCGATTCCGTCCGCGGTGAGCTTGTTCTACGCGATGTGGCAAAGCCATTCGCCGGAGATTGCGCCGAACTCTCCAGAGACGCGCGCGCTGGCGGACATGTTCTTGAAGCACTACCGCTTGCTCTGCGACGAGCAGCTCCAGCAAGCGCCGGAGAACTGGATCACCGTGCGCTTCGAATCACTCGTTGCCGATCCCGTAGGAACCGTCAGCCGCATTTACGAGCAGCTCGGAATGTCGATCTCGCCGGGCTTCCGCGCCCGGCTCGAACGAGCGGCTGCGGACGGGCGGCGCTTCAAGAGTCGGCACAACTACGATCTGGCGCGTTTTGGGCTAACCGAAGAGGATCTACGGAACGCATTGGGGCCGCACTGGGAGGCCGTGACCGGCGCAAACCTTGCGCCGACCGCGCTCGCACTCGACTAGAGCACTCGGACTTGACCTTTGGACGCAGCGGCAGAATGTTCGGGCACCTTGGAAGCGACACCGCACGCTGAACCACCGAGCAATGGAAGCGGCCCTGGGCGAAGGGAATCGCGCGTCGCGGAAGTGCGTCGCTCGGGCCCGAGCGGCAACTTTTGGTACGCCGTCGAGCTCTCGAACAAGTTGCGCCGCGGCCAGGTGATCCCCGTCGTTTGGTGGAAGAACGCGATCGCGCTGTATCGCGACGCTGACGGCAAAGTGAGCGCGCTCGAAGATCGCTGCGCGCACCGCCAGCTGCCGCTCTCGTGCGGGCGCGTCGAGGGTTCGCGGCTAGTGTGCCAGTACCACGGTTGGAAGTACGACGGCGGCGGGCGCTGCGTCGAAATCAGCCACGAGCTTGGCAAAGGCCGCGAGAAAATGCCGAAGATCGGCATCCGCTCGTACCCTGCCAAAGAGCGCTATGGGCTGATTTGGATCTTCCCCGGCGATCCCGCGCTCGCGGACAGCGTGCCACTACCGGAGATCCCGGAGCTGACGGGGGCAAAGCCTTGGCCGATCATTCCGATCGACATCACGATCGGCGCGCACTTCTCGATGATCGTCGAGAACGTGTGCGACTTCAATCACGCCTACCTGCATCGCCACAAGCAGCCCTTCGTCGATCCGACGCTCACCGAGTGCAAGCGCGTCGGCGACACGATCAACGTCACCTACAAGACGTCGTTCGCCAAAAGCATGATCGCCAAGCTTGCCTCCGAGAACGGTGGCAAGGGCCTCGATCGCATCAAGCTCTGGTACCAATACCCGTATCAAGGCTCGGACATCCTCGGCAAGTACCTGCACTGGCTGTTCATGCTCCCGATCGACGAGCGCACCACGCGCTGTTTCTTCATCTTCTTGTTCGGGCCAATCGAGATCCCGTTCCTGCGCTGGACCATCCCGCGCGCGCTGAAGCCGCTCGCGCTCAAGCTCGCCAATCTGCTGTACGTGGAGCCCTTGCTCGCGGAAGACAAATGGATCCTCGAGGCCGAGCAGTCGGGCTTCGAGCGCAACGCGGATCGGCCGATGATCGAGCTCAATCCTGCGGTGATCGAGTTCCAAAAGATGACATTGGAGAAGGCGCGCGAGTACCAGACGAGCGAGCTGACGCGCTCGCTCAAGCGTCGTCAGGCAGAGTCGGATCAAGCAGCTCGCGCCTCTGCGTTGGCAGAAGAGAGCTTGCACGAACCCGCGCCCAACACTGCCTCGGACGACGCCGCGCAGTAACGCGATCGCCATGACCACACTCGTAACGGGGGCCACGGGGCACATCGGCAACAATCTCGTACGCGCGTTGCTTGCGCGTGGTGAGCGCGTGCGCGTGCTGTGCCGCCCAGGTTCGAGCGAAAAGCCGCTCGCGGGCCTGCACGTCGAACGCATCGAGGGTGATTTGCGGGATGCGCCATCACTCGCACGCGCCGTGGCTGGCGTCGAGCGCGTGTACCACGTCGCCGCCATGATCAGCATTCGCAGCGGCGACCGCGAAGCGCTCTGGGACGTGAACGTCGCGGGCACGGCGCGGCTGCTCGCAGCTGCGCGCCAAGCCGGCGTGAAGCGAGTCGTGCACACGAGTTCGTTCGGAGCCATGGGCCACAACGCGAAGGGCCCGAGCACCGAGGAGAACGCGCTCGACCCCGCCGAATCGGCCACGGATTACGAGCGCAGCAAGGCCGCCTCGGAAATGGAGGTCAAACGCGAAATCGAACTCGGACTCGATGCGTGCATCGTGAACCCGTGCGCGACCGTGGGGCCATTCGACTTTCGTCCGAGTCTCGTCGGTCGCACCTTCGTGGACTTCGCGCACGGCAAAATGAAGGCCTATTTGCCCGGCGCGTTCGACTGGGTTCCGATGCGCGACGTGATCGACGGGCACTTGCTCGCCATGGACAAAGGCGGCCGAGGCGAGCGCTACCTGCTCTCGGGCGAGGTCGCCACGCTGGATCAGATCCTGGATTGGCTGGCTGAAGACACGGGTCGGCCGCGCCCACGCTGGCGCATTCCCGCCGGGCTCATGCTCGCGATTTCGGTGCCCAAAGATTTCGTCGAGGCGCGCTTCTTCCCCGGCAAGTATCCGCGCTTCAATCAGCACTCGATCCGCCTGCTGACGAGCGGCAAATACGGCAGCAACCAAAAGGCGCGCCGTGAGCTCGGACTTTCACCGACGCCGATCCGGCAGGCCTTTCGCGATTCAGTGACGTGGTTTCGCGACAACGGCTACTTCTGAGTCACTGCCTCGACGAGCGGTCACGTGTTCGTTGGCTTCACTAGCGCCAGACGAACAACTCGGAGTAGCGCCGCTCGATCTCGGGTGCGTCACTCAAATTCGGATCGCTCGCATCGAGCAGCCGCGCCTCGACCAAGGCTGCTTCGACCAAGGCCGCGCTTTCGTCGCTCGACTGAACACCGGTCGAGACCGTGAGCTCGGCGTCGAGCGGTACTTCATAGGGGTCGTCGACGCCCGTGAAACCGCGCAGCTCGCCGGCCCGCGCGCGCTTGTACATGCCCTTGACGTCACGTCGCTCACACTCGTTGAGCGGGCAATCCACGTGGACCTCGAAGAACCGTTGCAAAACGCGCCGCGCTTCGGCGCGGGCCGCGCGATACGGGCTGACCACCGCGACGATCACCACGACGTCATTTCGCGCAAGCAACTGAGCGACGAAGGCCACACGCAAGATGTTGCGATCGCGATCCTCACGGTTGAAGCCCAAGCCGTACGACAGGGACTGCCGAATCAAATCGCCGTCGAGCACTTCGACGCGGCGCCCGCGTGCGAGCAGTCTGCGCGCAAGTTTTCGCGCAATCGTCGACTTTCCCGAACAGGGCAGTCCGGTGAGCCAGATGGTGAAGCCAGTACTATCCACGTCGCCAAACTACCACACAGCTGCCCACACACAGCGTCGGCGCAAATCTGCACTCGTGCTGCGGTTTGCCTATTTCGACGTCATCGTTCAGAGTCGACACTTGGGCGGCCTGACGCACATGCGCCTCTTTACGAATTCAGCGCGGTGCATTAGGCATCGGCTGGTGAAATCTCGTGCGCGCGGGGCGAGCTTGGGCGTGGCAGCGTTGTGCGCGTTCAGCACCCTCGCCTGGACAACGAGCTCCCTCGCCTATTGCCGCACGATGAGCTGCGAGCTGGGGGAAGCTCCCGATCATCCCTGCCCGCGCGACGAAAACCAATGCGTCACCAAGGGCCACCCGCTGCATTGGGGAAGCTCGTGCCTCACCTACACCGTCCAGGTGGACGGCTCACCACGCTCCAAACTCGACGCCGATCAAGTGCAGGGCTTCGTCGAACAGGCGTTCAGCGCTTGGAAAGCCGCGCACTGTCCAGGCGGCGGCTCGCCCAATTTCGAAGTGCAGTTTCAAGGCTACGTCTCCTGCGACCGCCATGAAGTGATCTGCGAGAGCGCCGCCAAGAACGACAACGTGATCATGTTCCACGACTACAACTGGGTCGATGGCGCGGGTCGCATCGGTGTCACCACGCCCACCGGCGGCAAAGAGTCAGGCCTGATCGTCGACGCCGACATCGAAATCAACTCGATGAACTACAAGTTCGATGTGGATGCGCACGGCTCGATGCCCACGTCGCTCTTGTACGTTTTGACCCACGAAGTCGGTCATTTCCTGGGCCTCGCGCACAGCCCAGTTTCAGGCGCGGTGATGTCCACGGGCTACCAAAGCCTGCCCTTCACGCCCAACTTGATCACGGCCGACGACGCCGCCGCCATCTGCGCCGCATTCCCACCCGGCCCCAAACTCAAATGCGGCGGCCCTTCCACCCCCGCCTACGACGAGTGCCAAATCCCCCTCGGTGAGCATCCTCCCTGCCAACTCGCCTCCGTCACCCAAGACAGCGGCTGCAGCTGCCACCTCACCCCCGCCCCCGCTCCCTCCTGGCCCCCCCTCGCCGCCCTCGGCGCCCTAATCGCAACACTCCGCCTCCGCCGCTCCAAACGCGAAGCGTGAGACTTGTCCACAACCCAGTCAACGCGTGACCACGCGGCGACTCCTTGAATTTTGTTGATGGTCAATCAACACGTCGAAGCACACCCAGCCTTCGGCGTCGCGGACGTTGAAGAGAGGGAGAGACCGCCAAGCCGCCAAGTGCCCGGGGCGTTCCAACAGCAATCAATGCACCTGAGCATCCACAGCAATTGGGGGTGAACAAAGTGGAACGTGCACGGAGTTATCTACGGCTAGGAAACGCTTGTGGCTGTGCGTCGTAGATAATTTCGCGCAGGGCCGTGATTAGATAACCCCAATTTTCTCCGACTCTCGCGGTGCACTTCGCTTCGCTGGGTGCTCAGAGCACTTGGCGGCTTGGCGACTTGGCGGTTCAAATTTCAGGGAGCCGATCTGTACGCACAATACCGCGGGCCGCGTGTCGGCTGTACCGAAGCTGCGCGTAGACGCGCTGCGACGGGAACAGTGCGTCGTTGCGAGGTGCGTGGCTGGAGCGCGAGCGCCCATTCTTGGAGGCGGAACACGACTGACGATGGGGCGTCAGTCGTGTTCGCGGGGCGATCACTTTTCGTAGACTTGGGCGCCGGCCACGCCTTGGCCGCCGGCGGCGGTGACTACGACTTTGACGGCGGCGGGCAGCGGGAGCGCCCATTTGTAGCAGTTGGGCTTTTTGCCGAGAGTCGCGGTGGGACCGGTGTCTTGATCGACGGCCAGGACGGGGGCCATGCCGGGGATGATGGTGGCGGCGAGGAGCTGCACGTTGAGTTCGGTGATCGGCGGCGTGCCCGCGGCGACGACGCTGTAGCACTTGTTCGGTTGCAGCATGATCTGCTGTTCGAGCGTCTGCGCGCCGCCGACGTTACCGACTATGGCGGTGCCGAGCGGCTTCGAGCCAGCCACGACTTGCGAAGCACCGAGTTGCGTGAGCAGCGCAGTCACTGCGGGTGCGAGAGCGGGATCGACGGCGACTGGCGCGCTCGACGACGGAGCGGGCGCGGGCACAGTGGCAGAGGGCGCCGGCGCGGTCGCGCTTGGGAGCGGACCCGTAGCAGGCGCGCCGGCAGCACCGGGCGTGCCCACTTGGTAACCCGCGGTCGCGGCCGGTTCGTCTTGCTTTTTGCAGGCAATGGCCGCGAAGAGCACGAACGGCAACGTCAGGCGAAGAGTCTTGTGCGTCATGAATGAAGCTCCTAGTGCTGAAAAATGGCAAGTCCTGGCGAGGCACGCTACTCCGCTCGCCGGAGCTGTTCAATACCGCGCTAGATTCGCGGCCTATGCGTTTTGCCCTGATTTCCGACGAGCACTTTGGTCCCACTGCCTACTTCCACGGCAAGTTGCGCAAGCTCACCGCAGAAGCAGGCAAGCTGTGCGAAGCCTTCGTCACGCGCATGAACGAGGAAGTTCGGCCCGATCTGGTGGTCAACTTGGGCGACGTGATCGAGGACGAATCGCACGCGGCCGACTTGGAACATTACGGGCAGTTCGTGTCGATCTTGTCCAAGCTTTCATGCCCGGTGTTGCACGTGGCCGGCAATCACGACCAAGTGAATCTGAGCGACGACGATCTGCGCAAGCTGTGGAATCACGATGGCGAGCTGCACTACAGCCGCGATATCGGCGGCGTGCACTTCAGCGTGCTGCGCACGATCGAAGTCACGGACGTCGCGATCCATTTGCCGGAAGCGCAAATCGAGTGGCTGCGCGCCGATCTCGCGCAGAGCTCACTGCCGAGTGTGGTGCTCATGCACCATCCCGCGAGTGAGATGCGGCTCGAGGGCAATCGCTGGTTCGAAAAGAGGCCCAATGTTTGCCGCGTCGCCGAGCGACGCGCGTTTCAGCAAGTCGTGAACGAGGCAGAGCGGGTGGTCGCGGTCTTCAACGGCCACGTACATTGGAATCACTTCGACGTGATTTCGGGCGTGCCGTACATCACGCTGCAGAGTTTGATCGAGAATCTCGACGACGACGCGCCGGGCCGCGCGGCGGCCGCGCACGCCGTCGTCGATCTCGACGAGCGGCGCATGGTGGTGCGCGTCGCGGGCGCCGAACCCGTGCGCTATCAGGTCGAGCTCAGGGGTCGCTGAGGCGCCGATCCCGCGGTCAACCCCGGGACCGCGCCGCGACGGTGCCAAGCGATCGCGACGGCCAAGGCGCTGAGTAGCGAGATCCACTGCGACGTCGACAGCGACGCGCGCAGGCTCGCGACGTGGGGTGCGGGGCGCAGCAGCCAATACGCGACGCCCGCGAGCAGTACGCCGCACGCAATCGACGAGCGGCGGAGCCAGAGCCGCGCGATGCTCTGCGCGGGCCCATAGGCGAACGCCACCGCGAAAACCAACAGCAGCGCCGGCATCAGCACGTGCTCGGGCAACGCGGGACCAAAGCTGCCGCGCTCGAGATCGTCGCGCCACAACTCGAGCCAGAAGCGCAGATAGCCGTAGCCAAAGGTAAAGGCGAAGAACGATTCACCGGTGAAGCGCCGAGCTTTCCAGAGCCGCCACAGCACGAGCAAGAGTAGTGCACCGGCCAGGGACTCGTATAACTCCGTAGGGTGAACTGGCAACGACGTTTGCGCGCTGACCGAGAGCCCACGTTGATCGACGTGCTGGAGCCAAGCGGGCGATCCTGCACCCTCTAGGAGATCGCTCGGCCAGCGCGGGAAAGTACCAAGCCGCCGGAGCCACGCGGGCGCAGCTGATGGCAGCGGTTTGCCGAAATCGCAGCCGAACAGGTAGCAACCAATGCGCGTGAGCATGAGTCCGCTAGCGAGGCTCGGCACTGCAACGTCTGCCCAAGGCAGGAGCGTCACACCGCGTTTTCGCAGGTACCACCAAGAGCCCACGAAGCCGCCCAAGAATCCGCCATACGCCACGAGCCCACCGCGGCGCAGCGCGAGCACGTCCCACAAATCGCGAAACTCGTGCAAGTTGGTCAGCACGTACAAGAGACGCGCGCCGATCAGCGCGGCGATCGCGGTCACGAAGTAGCAGTTCGCGCACAGCTCGCGCCGTAAGCCGCTCTGCACGCCCAGGCCGAGCGTCAGAAACCAACCGACGACGATCGACACGCACAGCATCGCGCCGTAACTGTAGATGGGCAGTGACTCGAGCGTGTAACGCTGACCGCGGAACAAGACGCCGCCCACCACGCCGCCCAGCAACGCAAACACACCGATCACGAGCAGGTCGAGCGCACCCCGGCGCCGCGCAACGAGCGACAATAAAAATCCCAGCCCTGCCAGCGCGAACAGGGTCGGCCCCAGCGGCAGCGACCAGGCAGGAAGCGGGATTTTGAACAGGACCGGGTGCATGAAGTCGAGGGCGCGGGCCTAATTGCGAAAGGGGCGTGGTAGCATGATGCGCCGTGCGACTCAGGGCCTACGTGTTTTCATCAGTGTTTGCCCTGGAGGCCATGATGGGCTGCGTGCCGGACGAACGCCCAGAGCGCGCCGGCTCTTCCGGCAGCTCACGCACCGGCAGCAGCGCAGAGCCGCTCCATGTCGCGCCGGACAATGCCGAGCTCGCCCCAGGCGCGGCGTCCGGCCCTGTGCTCGAACGGCGCTTCGCGGACAATTTCGAGCGCGCCGAACCCGGACCGGAGTGGAACGTCACTGGTCCTGGTTGGTCGATCAAAGAGGGTCGCTTGTGCGTGAGCAACGCACACAATCACCCTGCCTGGCTCCGCAGACGGCTACCCACGAACGCCCGCATCGAATTCGAAGCCACCAGCGCGTCGGTCGACGGCGATCTCAAAGCCGAGGTGTGGGGCGACGGCCAGAGCGCAGCCAGTGGAAATTCCTATACCAACGCGACCAGCTATTTGGTCATCTTTGGCGGCTGGAAAAACTCGCTCCACGTCTTGGCTCGCCTGGACGAACACGGGGCGGATCGCCGAGCGCTCCACGTCGAACCGGGCGAGAGCGACCCGCGCGCGCAGCCGGCACTTCCGGATCGCGCGTATCGCTTCAAAATAGAGCGAACCGACGGCAAAACCGTCCGTTACTTCGTGGACGAGGTCGAGATCTTGAGCTTCAAGGACGAGAGACCGCTGCTCCGTGAAGGACACGAACACTTTGCGTTCAACGACTGGGAAGTGCCGGCCTGCTTCGACAATCTGACCATCACCCCCCTGAAGAGCTGATCGAGTGGAGAACGCTGAGCTCGAAGTCGCGCTGGAGGAGCTCGAGACTCGTCTCGAGCGCCTGCGTGCGCTCTACGAGCAGTACTTCATGGGCATCGAGCGCATCGAGCCCGCGATCCCGCGCAAAGACATCGATCGCCGAATCTATGTGTTGCGCCGGGAGAAGATCCGCAACACCGCGAAGCGCTTCAAGCTGCAGACGATCATCTCGCGCTACAACACGTTCCAGCAGTATTGGCAGCGTATTTGCCGCGAGATCGAGAACGGCACCTACAAGCGGCACGTGATCAAGGCCGAGCGGATCGCGCCCGGCCAGCTGCTGACGGTCGCCGCCCGCAAGCGTCTCGGCCGCGCCGCGCTCGAGGCGATGGAGCCGGATGCATCGGCCGCAGAGAGCTCGCCGCCCCCGAGTTTGCCACCAAGCGCACCACCGAGCGCGCCGCCGAGTGGACCGCGGCTGCCCAGCTTGCGCCCCCCAGGGCCGGCTCCGCAGCGGCTCGCCCCTCCGCCAAAACCGGTACCTCCCCCAAAGCCGGGTGCTCGTCCTGCGCCGCCTGCAGCCGCGACTGCGGAAGCGTCGGCTGCCCCGGTGCAAGTTGCTTCAGCCGCCGCACCTCCCGCACCTCCGGCCCGACCGGCAGCTCCGAGCGCGGTTGCCTCTGCAGCGGCGCGCCCTGCGCCACCCGCGCCGTCCGCCAAGGCGGCACCGCCACCACCGCAGCCCCCCGCTCGCACCCCACCGCCAGCGCGACCCGCATTCGAGAGCCTCGACCTCGACATGGACTTCTTGGGTGATTGGGATCCGAGCACCGCCAAGCGCCCCGGCCAAAGTGCAACACGTCCCTTCGGCAAGCCGCTCTCGCGGCCGATGAACACGCCGCCAACGCCGGGCACCGCGGCCGCGCCGCAGCGCCCGGCGGCCGCCAAGCCTGTCGCTTCGCCGCCACGCGCGCCCTCCGCACCACCACCGAAGCCGGTCACGATCCCACCGCGACCCGCTGCGACGACCAAGCCGCTCTCGGCGCATCCAGCTCCGCCGCCCCCAGCAGCTCGGCCGCTCGCGCCAATCATTCCGGGAACCACGCCCAACAAGCCGGCCGTGCCCAAGCCGGCACCGGCGGCCGCCCCGCCACCGCCGGTCGACGAGCGCGTACGTGAGCTCCATGCCCGGCTCGTCGAGGCCAAGCGGCAGACGCAAGACACTGCCGCGGTCAGCATGGAAGGCCTGGCAAAGTCGATGAAGGCCACCGAGGCCAAGCTGCGCGAGCAGCACAAGAATCGAAAGATCGACTTCGACGTGGTGATCAAGGACGGCAAGGCCGTGCTCAAGCCGATCGTCCGTTAGCGCCGATCTCGAACTGACGCGCTTCCGCGAACAACTACGGGTGCTACCCGGACGCCGATTGTGTGGGCGCGACCCACACCGGCGTACTCAGTTCGCGGGGCTGCTGCGGTCGCTCTGGGGGCGTACCGAGGAGCGCGGACCCTCGACGTACACTTCACTCTCACAGAACACGATCGTGCACGCGCTGTTGCCGGCTTCGCGCATGCGCGCACACAGCTCGGACAATTCCGCATCGGAATCCACCACGTCACCTTCAACGGGTTGGCGCGTGGATTGATCGTACCGACAGTTATCGATTGCTACCCAACGACCTTTGAATTCGTTCGACCTACAGAACTCAGGCCAGGTCATCCGTGTCGACATGCTTGGGGGTCTTACTTTCACTGAGTACTTCCCTTGCGGGAGAACTCCCCTCTGCTTCGATCTCGTCACTTGGCACAGCGCCAAACGTCACCGGGACGCCTCAGCATCTAAATACGTCTTAACCCGGTCGTCAAGCTGACGGCAAATTCGTGGTCGAACCTAAGTAGCGACATTCCAAGTGACTGGAATGGTTAGTAAATCTACTTGCAACTCGATCCGGCGAGAGCGGAATTCAGTGCGCCGCTGGCCGCGCCCATTGCCTGCGCTCCGGCAACGATGGCCTTGGCCGCCCCGCAGTTGCCATTGAGTGCGGCGACCTTGGCGGCCTGAGGCGCTTTGTTGCGCGCTGCTTGAGAGCATTGCGTCTTCTTGGCGGCATCGGTGCAACGCGAGAAATTGCTGGCGGCACCGGATACGTTGCCAGCGTTCGCGGCGGCAATGCAAGCGTCGCAGGCCTGGGCCGGATTGGGTGGTGGAGGCTTGTTGCCGCCCCCCTGACCGGGGTTGGGTTGCGGGGGCTTTCCGGTATCGACCGGGGGGACGGTCGGCAACGGCGGTGCCGTCTCGGACGTGGTCGGTGTCGGCGTTGTCGGCTGGCTGGTCGGGAGCGCTACTACCTGGGTCGGAGCTGGCCCAGCCCCAGTTCCGGTGACAGCGGTCGGAGGAATTGGGATGACCGCCGGCCCGTCGCCCCCGCCGCCTCCGCCCAAGGAGCGAGCCGCGAGGACCGCGATCGAAATCAGCAGGACCCCGCCGACCGCGGCCAGCCCGATGATCAAACCCTTGCCACCGCCCTTGTCGCCGCGACCGCTCGTCATCGGCGCGGGCGGAGGGAACGCGACCGCGACGGGCGGCGAGTGACCCAAGTTCGGCGAGCTGATCATCGGGGACGCGACCGGCGGTGAAAAATCCGGGACCTGCGCCATGGCCGCGGTACCGGTGTGGCCCCCGCCGATTTCGGGATGCGATTCCACCGTCATGCGTCCGCCGTCCGAAAGGTCGGCGAAGAATTCGCGCGCGGTCGGTTCGCGGTCTTCTTTGTTTTTGGAGAGCGCGCGCAGGATCGCCTTGCGCATGCCTTCGGGGATGTTCTTCGCGGGTGCCGACACCTCGAACGGGATCGGCTGCACGCTCATGTGCTGCGTCGCCCACTGCCAAGGCGTATCGGCGTCGAAGGGCAGACGCCCAGCGAGCATCTCGTACGACATCACGCCCAGCGAGTAGATGTCACTGCGCGCGTCGAGCGCTTTGCCGGTGAATTGCTCTGGGCTCATGTACGGCGGCGTGCCGAGCACCATGCCCTGCTGGGTGAGCTTCTGCTCTTTCTGCGCGTCCGCCGATTCCGTGCGCGCAGCGATGCCGAAATCCAGCAACTTCACGAAGTCGGTCTCGCCCGCGCGATCGGTCAAGATCACGTTGTCCGGCTTCAAATCGCGATGAATGATGCCCTGCATGTGGGCTTCGTCGAGCGCGCCGCACACCTGACGCATGATCTTGATCGTGCGCTCGACGGACAGCGGGCCATGCGTGAGCACGTCCGCCAATGGCTTGCCCGCCACGAACTCCATGGCGATGTACAGCGTGCCGTCCGCGGTGGAGCCGAAGTCGTAAAACTTGATCGTATTCGGGTGCTCGAGTTGCGCGACCGTGCCGCACTCTCGATGGAAGCGCGCGATGACCGAGGGGTCCTTCGACAGATGCGCGTGCAAGGTTTTGATCGCGACCTTGCGCACGGTCGAACCCATCTGTTGCTCGCCGACGTAAACGACACCCATGCCGCCTTCGCCGAGCACCCCCGTCACGCGGTAGCGACCGCCGATCAGTTGACCAATCAGCGGGTCCGCGCCGGCCTCGGCTTGCGTCGGCATCAACGCGCCGCAGTTTGCGCAGAAGCGAGCGCCGTCGATGTTCGGATGCTGACAAGCTTCACATTTCATCGGAATGACAGGGGTATCCGATGTGGCCCGAGAACGCTAGCTGGGCCGAAAGACGGGGCGGTGAGCGCGCTACTTGCCGCCGGGTTTTTTGGGGGCGCCTTGTGCCGATGATGACGGCGCTGGGGCGGACGCGGACGATGGCGGAGCAGACGGTGTAGGTGTGTTTTGCGTTTGGTCGGGCGGCCAGGGCAGCTCTTGCGACTTGTTCGTGGCGCGATCAACCAACATCAAGCGCGTGGCGCGCGGACTGTTGGGTAGTGAGACCATCACGCGCGCGAGCGCGTTGGCGGACATGCTCGGCGTGTCGTGCAACGGGCGTCGCGTCGTGCCCGGCGCTTCCTCGGCTGCGATCATTGGAAAATCAAAGCGCACGCGATCGATCAGCTCATGGCCGATCCAAAGCTCGAGCGCAAAGCGCCCCATGCGCCGCGGAGTCGCCACCGGCTTCGGTAAAGTTTGCGGCTCGACGCGCTCGACGAGCGGCGCGCCGTTTTGGAACAAGAGCTGGAACCGCCACTGCTCGGCCATCACCAGCGGCTCGGGATCCGGCGCAGAGCCGGACACGGGCGGTGGCGCAGGCGGCGGTGCGGGTGCGGGCAATGGCTCGCGCGGTCCGCCGTCCGCATCGAGCGGCGCGTCCGAGCCCTCGCCTTTGCCCTCGGCAATGTGATGCGGCACCACGTACGCCGGGTGACCTGGGTCGACGGTTGCGTACTGTCCTCCAGCGCAAGCGGCCAGGACACAAACAGCAATGCAGGCGCGGGCGAGCTTCACGGCTCCCCCTATAGCATTCCTAATCTTGCTCGCTGGGCGGGGTCGGTGGCGGCGTGGACTCGGCGCAGGGCAGCGTGACGCGGCGTGCCTCCTCGAACGCACCCGGTTCACCCGCAAAGGCACGCCAAATATCGAGCAAGAAGGCCGGCGTGGGCGCTTCGATGCGAAACGGCGCGGAGAGCGGCAGCTCCACCCAGGCCGCGTGCAGCGCAATGCGGTCGAGCGCGGTCACCGCGCCATTGTCGGCGATGAAACGCGAGGCGCCGCCGTAGGCGCGGTCACCCAAGAGTGGCAAGCCGTGCGCGGTGCAATGCACGCGCAGTTGATGGGTGCGGCCAGTGAGCGGGGCGAGCGCCAACAAGTGCAACGCGCTTGGCGTTGCGCGTGGCAGCACGGCACTCGCGACGCGCGCGTAGTCCGTATGCGCAGGCTCGGGATTGCGGCCATTGACCGAGCGCAAACTGCCCGAAGCGCGGCCAATGCTTTCCGACCAAGCGCCGATGCGCGGGGCGCTGCCCGGCGCGTCCGAAGCGCCACGCGGGCTCGTGACCAAGCCCAGATAACGGCGGCGAAAACGCCCTTGCTCGCGCCAGCCTTGCACGAGCCGGCAAGCGTCCGCGCTGAGCCCGATGGTGACCACGCCGCTAACGCCCGTATCCAACCGCGACAAGGCGTGCAGGCGCGTCGTGGGCTCGTGCAGCTGCGATGAAAGCCGCGACAGCAGCGTGTCCGTCGTGCGCGCGTCGGGCTCGGTTTGTAACCCTGCGGGTTTATCAACGAAGAGCAGCCCGCGGTACTCACCCAAGATCCGCAGCTCCGCGGCGGCCACGGGTGCGCGCGCCCCGGTCAACGGAGCTCTGACGTGGGCACGGAGCCGGTCGTACGCTGCACGAGCTCGACCAAGACCGGATCGGTCGCAATTTGGTCGCGCAGGGATTGCTTCACGAACTCCAATTGATCCGGGCTGAGCTTGCCCACGAGGTGGCTGGTGGCGTCACTCACGCGGCCGTCCAAATACTGATCCAGCGACAGTTCGCCGCGCTGCAGGCTCGCGAGCGCGGCGCTCACCTTGCCGCCCCCTGCCGCGGGCGCGCTCGGGTCCAACTTGAAGGACTCCGCGGCGCGCGTGCCTTCTTTACCCGTTACCCCTCCGATGCCGCCGATGCCGGCGCCGGGAGGCTTGCCAATGCCGTCGATACTCATGGCTAAATCCTCAACTGATTGCTAGCCGCGACAAGGTTCACGAACCCTAGCATGGCTCGCCCAGACGGGGGCCAGCCCGACCGAGCGAGCCTTGCCGAGCTCAGCGAATGTTGCCGATGGCGTTCTTCATCGTGTCGTGACGGGCTTTGAGCACGTTCGAAACGGCGGAATATCCACGGCTTTCAGCGCTGATCTGCTCTTGCAGCTTGAGATAGTACAGGTTTTGATCGGCATCCTGCGTCATCACTTGTTCAATGCTCGAATCGCCCGGCGTGCCGCCGCTCGCGCTGCTGCCGAGCGCCGAGGTTGCTGTACCGGTCGGACCCTCGGCGCGGTTGAGTGCTGGGCTGGGAGCGTACGCGTTGCCTGGTGCGTAGCTGGGCGCGTAACCCGAGCCGCCGGGCCGCATGGCCGCGGCCAAGATCGTGCCACCGGGCAAGTGATTGACTGCCGCCTCCGCGCCGCTGACGATCGCGGCGGAGCCGGCGTTCATCACTTGTTGAAAGGGGCGCGCGGGCTCGGGGGTGACGCGCGCGGCAGTGGCGGTTGGATAAACGTTCGTCGGCGGGCCGCCGACGGCAACACGAGTGGTCATTCGGGAAGTCTCCTGGTTTTCGGGCACAATTGCCCTACGTGCTCCCTGATCGGACGGGCCTCGGCGCGGGTTGCTTGGAAAATGCGCGCGCGACGTCAGAAACGTCCGTCGACGCCGAACCCGAATCCGTCCGCACCGACCGTGCGGGGTAAGACCCGAAAGGAGACCGGCAAATCATTGCGCACGAGTTCGTCATGACCGCTGGCCAAGCCGACGACGAATAACACCGCACCGGCCGCTTGAATGACACCGTCCGCCGACAAGGCAGCGATGGTTTGCACTTCACCGAACGCACCATTGATGCACTTGTTGGCTAGCAACGGATCGTTCGAGCAATGGTAGCTGCGCGCGCCGATCGCCGCCCACGGCCCAATCACGGGAACAGCGAGCCAACCCGTGCCATCCCCGTCCGCGCTAGCGGCAATCACGATCGCGGTGCCGTAGGCGATGGCGAACGTCGCGAGCCCGCCCACGATGATGCTGGTCGCAGCGCGATGCTCGACGCGATACCCGGGCGGGATCGGCAGACCCGATCGATAGGGAAGCAACGCCGGGTAGAAACCATTGGCAACAGCGGGCGTCGGCTGAAGCTCGGCGCTGGGGGTGACAGAGGGTGGCGCCGCCTTCGGCAGCGGCGCGGGAGCGGGACTCGGTGCCGGGCCGGGACTAGGAGTGACTGAGGGTCGCGGCGCGGGAGCTGGACTTGGCGGCGGAGCGGGGGCCGGAGCAGGCGGCGTGCCCTCACCGGGCGACGACGGAAAGCTGGCGGTGGACTGCGCCAGTGACTTGCTCGCGAACGACAACACGAGCGCCATGCAGAAACCCCGTGCGCACCAACCCCCAAACCCACATCCAACCATCCCTCCAAGCACTAGCAGGAGCCATGGGCGGAGGCCAGACGTTGAAATCAATCAACGCACGAGCAGTGACCACACCGGAACCGTGATCAGCGACAGGATCAACCCCCAGCTGACGAACGCCGCGGCGAGCTCAATCGCCACACCGTAGGCCATCATCAGCGCGCCGGCGGTGATCATCGTGGGCATTGCGCTTTCGAGCACGGCGACTTTGAGCACCAAGCCTTGCGCGCCCAATGTGCGCGCCAAGCCCCATCCGACCACGGGAAATAAAAACAGCTTTAACCCCAAACCGAGCGCAAACACACGCGCGGGGCGCGGCGGCGTGAAGCGCAATTTGAGGCCGACCGCGAACATCGCCAAGGGCACGAGCGGCGCAGCAGCGGCGCTGAGCACGGGTTCGAGCGCAGCGGGGTGCGGCAGCGGCAAGAGTGCGACGATCAGCGCGATGAACGGCGGAAAGAGCAACACACGGCGCGCGAGTTCGCTCGGTGTCGCGCGCGCACCGGCGCTCACTTTGCCGAGCGCGAGCGGCGCGACCGTACTCAAGATCAGAAATGATCCGAGCTGGTCGTACACCGCGGCAAAGGGCAGTGAGCTTTCGCCGAGCAGACCGCTGCACAGCGGGAAGCCGAGGAAGGACGTGTTGCCGAGCGCGGCTGCGAGGAACAATGCGGTGCTGCTGCCTTGGTCCAGCGCAAAGAAGCGCTGCGCGAGACGCGCGCACAGGTACGCGAGCCCCACGAGCGCCCAGGGCACGATGATCAGCACCGCGAGCGACGGGCTCACCGTCATCTTCGGGACCAAGCGCAGCACGGTCGCCGGCACGCAGATGTCGATCACGAAGCGATTGAGTACTTCGGCGGCGTTCTCCGGCATGCGGCCGAGCCGGCGCACCACGTAGCCGGCGAAGAGCAACGAGCAAACTAAGAAGAGGGCAGAACCCATCGCGGCACGAGCTTAGCTCGGTCCGGATTCAAATCCCGAACCAGTCGGTCGGCGGCAGCGTGTTCGTGCCGAATCGAAGCTCGAAGTAGAGCCGCGGGTTGCCATCGGTGTTTCCCACCGTGCCGACGCGCGTTCCAGCAGGTAGATCATCGCCGACTTTGACGTCGATCGAGCCGAGGTTCGCGCTGACCGTGTAGTAGCTCCCGCCGTGATCGAGGATCACGGTGCGGCCGTACGCGGCGTAGCTGTCCGCGAACGCGACGCGACCGGCTTGCACTGCCCGCACCACAGACCCCGCGGGTGCGAACATTTCGAGCCCCGGACCCTCGGAGCCCGCGCGTTGCGCGCTGCGGATCTCACTGCGGCCCGTGATCGGAAACGGCAAGCGCCCTTTGAGGCTGGCAAAGCCGCCACTCGGCGGGGCCGAATCTGCCGGACCCACACCGGCCCCGTACACCGCGGTGTGCGACGAGCCAACGTTGCCCGAAAACGCGCGCGCGAATGCGTTCGCGCGGTCCTGCTCGGAGAGCAACGCTGTCTGCGCCGCGCTCATCGCGCTGACTTCACCCGCGAGCGTGGAGCGACGCGTCTCGAGATCCAACAGCTGACGACCGAGCGCGACTCGACGCGCCGAGAGCTCACGCTCGAGCTTCAAATCACGCCCGATTGCGTTGCGCAGTCGCTCGAGTTGAACCGCGTGGTCGACCAACGCGGAGAACCCACCGCCAACCGGCAACAAGCCGGCCTTGGCCAAACGCACGTACACACGACCGCGCGTCACGGTGCGCGCACGCGCGCTGTCCGTCTCTTTGCCGAGTTGCTCGAGCTCGGCTTTGCCGGCCTGGCATTGCCGAGTGAGTTCGCTCAAGCGCTTTTCGGCTTCACCACCCAGATCGCGTTGCACGCCGACTGAGTTCGCCACAGCCGTCACGGGTTCGGCGGACTCCGAGGGATCCGTTTGATCGTCGGGCTGCGGCGCGTCCGCAGGCGCACCAACCGCAACCGCGCTGACCGCGAGTAGCAACACGCCGAACAACGGACGAAGCCGCGACGCGCTCATGCGCTCAGCAACCTGCGTACGCTCAGCAAGGCAGCGATTGCGCCCAGCGCGCCACCGGAAACAACCAGCGCGAGCGCTACCGTCCAGGGCAAAAACGAGGGTGTCATGCCAATCAACGTCGCAAAACTGGCGTCGAAATGGCTCTGAACGATCGCAAAGAGCGCGCCCAAGAGAGCCAGCGCGAGCGTCGCACCGAGCGCGCCTTGCGCCGCGCCTTCCACGACGTACGGGCGACGCACATAGTCGTCCGTCGCGCCCACGAGCTTCAACACTTCGACTTCGATGCGCCGGCGTTGCAGCGCGAGTCGGATGGTCGACGAAACCACGCTGACGACTGCGGCCAGCACGACCAATGCGAGCAAGCCCGAAGCCGTCACGCCGCCGGCCAAGAGCGCGGCCAAGCGATCACTCCACGCCGCGTACGTCTCCACGCGATCCACCGCGGGCAGCGCGCCCAGCTGCTCTGCGAGCTTCTCCAAGCGACCCGCGGCGACGTCGCTCTCGATGCTCACTTCGAGCGACGCGGGGAACGCTTCGGTCGGCAATTGGTCGATGATCGGATCATCGCTTTGTGTGGTGAGTTCGTGGCGCGCGTCGTCGGCGGACACGAACTTGACGTCGGTCACACCGTCAGTCGCGCGCAGCGCGCGCTGAATGGTCGCGATTTGCTCGCGATCTGCGTTCTTTTTCAGGTAAACGGAGGCGCGCCCGGTGCTCGACCAGCGATCCCGCACGTGGCTCACGTTGACCACGACGAGCAAGGCCGAAGCCAAGCAAACGAAGGCCACCGCGACCGAGAACACGCTCAGCGCGTGCAAGCGCCAATCGTTCTTGGTGCCGCGCCATGCTCGTTCGATGGGAGTCATTGTCGACCTTTCACGCCACTCAAGCCACGCGCCTGCCGGCTAATTCCGCTACTTCGTCGAGGCCGTTCGGAACGTCGGTGGCCCTGCCTTCGTCGAGCACCACCACGCGCCGCGGGCGCACATCGAGCAGCGAACGGTCGTGGGTCGCGAAGAGCACGGTGACCCCAGTCTCGTTGATGTCCTCGAGCAGACCCAAAATATCGACAGCCAATTGTGGGTCGAGATTGCCGGTTGGTTCGTCCGCCAACAAAAGCGCCGGCTCTCCGACGATCGCGCGAGCCACCGCGACGCGCTGTTGCTCGCCGCCCGAAAGCACACCGGCCAGATCAGCGCCACGCCCGCCCAGACCCACGCGCTCCAGCACCTCACCGACGCGCGTGCGAATCACCCGTTGCGGCAACCCGAGCACTTCCAGCGGCAAAGCCACGTTATCCAGCACGCTCCAGTTCTTCACCAGCTTGAAGTCCTGGAAAATGATGCCGATATTCCGTCGCAAAAACGGTATCGAGCCGTCCGTGAGCCGGCCAATCTCGCGCCCCAAAAATAGAATTCGCCCCGCGTCCACACTCTCGGCCGCGTACAGCAGGCGGAGCAGCGTGCTCTTTCCAGCACCCGAAGGCCCCGTAATGAACACGAATTCGCCGCGCGCGATTTCGAGCTGCAGGCCGCGCAGCACCGGACAGTCCGCGCGATACGCCTTGTGCACGTTCTCGAACGTCAAAACAGGCCGATTCGAGGCCGTCGGATCGAAGCGGCTGCCCTCGCGCAACGCCGAACGAAAGGCGCGACTTTTTCCGCCGAATTCCATCGTCCCGTGGTTAACAGGGAGCTTGGTGAAGGCACAACTTTTCGGCACACTCCGGGGCGAGGTCTGGTGAAAGTCGGTTACTTCGGGCTACCGCTCGGCGCCCATTTGTTACTGCGTGACGGTCATGAGCTCGACCCGTGCGTGCTCTCGCCGCTGGGCGCGCCCGGTCGTCGGCGTGTCGCGCGCCGCGTCGCACCGGCGTCACTTATCGATGCGCTGGGTGTTCCGCGCGCCACTTCGGACGCTCAAATCGAGCTAGCGCTCGCCCGCGCTCAGCCGGATTTGATCGTCAGCTGGTTCTGGACCCGGCTCTTGCCCGGCGCTTGGCTGAGCGCCGCACCCCTTGGCGGCATCGGTGTCCATCCCTCACTCTTGCCGCGCCACCGCGGACCCAATCCCTACTTTTGGACCATCGACAGCGGCGATCATGAAGCGGGGGTGACATTGCACACCTTGGCTCCAGAGTACGACACCGGCGCCATTCTCTTACAGCGCTCGATCCCGGTCGGCGAGCGCAACTCTTGGCAGCTGGCGCGCGCACTCGATCGTCCCTCGCTCGCTCTCTTGAGGGAGGGGGTGGGGCGCTTCGCGCGCTCCCATCCTCCATCGCCCACCGCACAAGACGAGCAAGCTGCCACGTGGGCACCCGAGCCGACCGGCCGGGACCAATTCGTCGACTGGAGCTGGCCGACCACCCGCATTTTACGGCGAATTCGCGCGATCTCACCTGTGCCTGGCCTCGCCATGGAGGTCGGCGAACTGTTCTTTTTCGTCACGCACGCGAAACCGGCCAGAGATTTCGTGAGCGCGCTGGAGCCAGGCGAGGCCGCGGTGATGGGCCTTCCCGGCACACTCATCGTCCGCACCGGTGACGGCGCAATCGCAATCGAACGCGCCATCTTGGACGACTCTGAAGACGACGACCCGAACGCGGAACCGATCGTGCTCGATCGCGAAGCACTGGCAGAAGCCGTCGCGCAACGTGTGGGTCGCGTGACACCCCCTCACTCCTCTTAGCGAAGTTTCCAGCGCAGGATCGAGCACTTGGAATCGCACTCCCCGATGATAGACTCGGATCCTCTGGAGGAGTTTGGATGTCCGATCCCGTTTCGGCAGCCCGCGCTGCGCGTGAAAGTCTAGCTCGTGGTTTGGGAGCACTGCAGAGCCCCGGCGTCCCCCCACATTTGATGGCGGTGGCCGAGCCAGTCGCGCACGCCATGAGCGCGCTACATCAGATCGAAGCCACGCAAGGTGGGGCAGCGGCACAAGCGGGTGGCGCAGCGCTCGCTGCAACGCGCCAAGCGCTCGCGACATTGCAGGCCAGCGCCGGCCAGCACCCCGCGGTCGATCACGCGCTCGAAGCAATCGCCGGCTCGCTCGGTTTGATTCATCAGTTGTCGCAGGCCACGCACGTGCCCGCTCCGCACGCGCCAGCCGCGCACGCGCCAGCTGCGCATCCCTACGCCGCTACAGCGGTGGCCCAACAGCAAGGTTATCCGCCGCAGCCGCCGCAGCCGAATTTCGGCACTGCAACGCAGCCGTCCGCGGTGGGGTATCAACCACGGCCGGAAGCGCCGCCACAAGTGGCGTACGCGCAGCCGCCGGTACAACAGCAACCACCGCCACAAGCGTGGCAGCCGCAAGCCGCGCCGCCTGCTTATCAACAACAGCCTGCGCCGCCCGCGCCGCCCAACCGCCAACCGCAGCCCGCGGCACCCGCTGGAGCACCTGCTGGATATCAAGCACCCGCGACGGCACGCGCGGCAGCACCCGCCGTGCCGCCGGCAGCAGTCGCGCCGCCTGGCACCCTCCGTTTGGAAGCCGAGCTCGGCGCGCACAGCGGTACGAACTTCTACAAAGGCCTGAGCGGTAACGACGTCATCGATTCCGGCGGCATCTTCATTGCGACGTACCAGATCCCGCCCATCGGTCAGCAGCTGTCACTGCGCGTGTCGATGCCCGGCGGGTACGAGTTCGAAGCGCTGGGCGTCGTGCGCTGGACGCGCGACACGCCGGACGGCGGTGACGGCAAGCCCGGCTTCGGCGCGCAATTCACGCAAATCACGCCGGAAGGCCGGCAGCTCGTGTATCGCTACGTCAGAAATCGCGAACCGCTATTCCACGACGATCTGTGAGGCTTCCGACATGAGAGCGCAATGATGCGCGCTCGTTGGATCGCGCTGGCCTGCGCGCTGTGGGTGGCATCGTGGGCAGCGCGGGCGCGCGCGGGGGATCCGTACTTACGCTGGTACACGGTCGTCACCCCGCATTTTCGCGTCCATTATCACGGCGGGCTCGAAGACATCGCGCAGCGCACCGCGAACAGCTTGGAGTCCGTGTACCAGCGGCTCGTGCCGCAGATGGGCTGGGCACCGAAGCAAGTCACCGAAGTCGTGATCACGGACGACACGGACTCGGCGAACGGCTCCGCCTCGACGTTGCCGTACAACGTCGTGCGGCTGTTCGCGACCGCTCCGGACGACATGTCGCCGCTCGACGACTACGACAATTGGATCAACGAGCTCGTCACCCACGAGTACACGCACATCCTGCAAATCGACAATACCTCCGGCTTACCCGCCGTCGGCAACGCGATCTTGGGCAAGACGTACGCGCCGAACCAAGCGCAACCACGCTGGATCCTGGAGGGTCTCGCGGTGGTGATGGAGAGCGAGCACACCTCCGCTGGTCGGCTGCGCTCCTCGCAATTCGACATGTTCTTGCGCGCGGACGTACTCGACCAACGCTTGGCGCCGCTCGATCAAATCAGTAACCCCGCGCGACGTTGGCCAGGCGGCAATCTCTGGTACCTGTATGGCGCCAATTTCATCGGCTGGATCGTAGACACCTATGGGCCAGGGACGTACGCCGCCGTGGCGGCGGACTACGGCGCGTCGGTGATCCCTTGGGGCATCAATCGCGCCATCCGACGCGTCACGGGGCGCACGTACGAAGACCTATACGAGGGCTGGCACGCGTATTTGGAAGGCAAGTACGCGGCTCAAAAACAAGCCGTGTTGACGCGCGGCCTGCGTGAAGGCCGGCGCTTGACGCACCGCGGGTTCACCGCAGCAACTCCGGTGTTCATGCCCAAGTGCGGGCAGAACCAAGCAGAGCGCGTCGTCTACGCGCGCGATGACGGGCACACCACGCCCGGGTTCTACGCCATCGATCCCGACGCCGAGGATCCCGACGAAACCGCGGAGCTCGTGGTGCGCTCGGGTGGGCACGGCTTGGCGGTGGATCGCGATTGTTCGATCTACTTCGACAACACCGCGCCCTCCAATCGTCTGTACTACTTTGGCGATCTATTTCGACAGCCGCCCAACACCCGTTCGCCCAAAGGCACCGAGCGCAATCGACAACGCTTGACCGTGGGCGTGCGCGCGAGCGCACCAGACGTGAGTCCCGACGGTCGCTGGCTCACGTACGTCACCAATCGCGCGGGCACGAGCACCCTGCGCATCGCGCCAATCAACGCGGAGCACGGGCTCGAGGCTGAGCGAGCGCTCGTGCCCAGCGCGGACGCCGAGCAGGCGTACACACCGCGCTTCTCACCCGACGGGCTGCGCGTTGCGTACAGCGCGTGGACGCGCGGTGGCTATCGCGACATCCGCGTGGCCGACGTTCAAAGCGGACTATTTTACGAGGTCACGCACGACCGCGCGATCGACCAACAGCCAGTCTGGGCGCCCGACGGCAAGACGCTGTACTTCGTCTCCGATCGCACGGGGATCGCCAATGTGTACGCTTACGAGCTCGGCTCACAAAAGCTGAGCCAAGTGACGAACGTGCTGACGGGCGCGTACATGCCGACGATCTCCGCGGACGGACGGCGGATGGTGTACGTCGGCTACACATCGCACGGCTTCGACTTGTATGAGCTGCCGCTGGACTCGAGCGCGTTCTTGCCTGCCCCCGACGCGCCGAACGACCGCCTGCCGGCATTCGAACCCAGCATCAGCCGCAACTGGCCGATCGAAGAGTACAACCCGCTGCCCACCCTTCGACCTCACGCTTGGACCGTTGCCTACGGGCAAGGCACGTTTGGCAACACCTTCACCCTCACCACGCAGGGCTCGGATGCCATCGGTCGACACGCATTCGATGCCACGCTGACAATCCCCACGAGTGAGAACAGCGAGATCGGCGCCAGCGCCAACTATTCCTACAACCGCTTGCCGTTCGCGTTCCGCGCCGGAGTGTTTCGTTCGGCCGCGCCACGCAACGATTACCGCTACGGCAACGATGCCATCTTCACCACCGAGCACCTCACCGGGGCGACCACTGGAGTCTCGTGGGCTGCGCCCGGCGAGTTCGACAGCCAAGGCGTCGCGCTGAGCTACACCATCGCCAATTTCAGCCGCGATCTGCCCGTCGGAACGCGTGCTGATCCGTATTCACTCGTACCGTACACGCCAGACCGCGGCTACATCGGCTCGCTGCGCGTCGGCTACTCGTACAGCAATGTGCAAGGCACCAGCTACGGCATCGGTGGCGAGAAAGGCTTCTCGTTCGGTGTCAGCGTCGACGAAGCCGCCGAAGCGCTCGGGAGTCAGAGCACGCTGACGGCCGTGGGCGCGGTCGCCACGGCCTATCAACTCATGCCTTGGGGACGACACCACGTGCTCGCGCTGGCGTTGTCGGGCGGAACTTCGACGGGCAGCTACGTGCGGCGCGGGCTGTATGCCACCGGCGGCTTCGTCGATGAGTCGCTGTACGACAGCTACAACGGCGTCATCCGTCAAAGCGCGTTCGTGCTCCGCGGCTACGCACCCGGCCAGTTCATCGGCACGAGCTACAATTTGCTCAACGTGGAATACCGAGTGCCACTGCTCTATGCCGATCGCGGCTTGAGCACTTTGCCCGTGTTCCTGCGCACACTGAGCGGCGTCGTGTTCTTCGACTACGGCGGCGCATACAACCAAATCGACCGCAACGATCTGTTCGATCAACTCCATGGCAGCGTCGGTGCAGAACTATGGGTCGATGCGGTCACCGCGTACTTTCTGACGTCGAACTTGCGCCTCGGCATCGCGCACCCGCTGGATCACAACAATCCGGCCTATCAAACCTACGCGGTCATCGTCTCTGGCTTCTAGAGCGCCGACCGTGATTCGGCCGGGTGAACGGTTTCGAACGGGTGGCGAACTTTGCCGGCCCCTGAAGCATTATCGTCCACTGGAAGCGCTGAACGTCCGCGGACGTCCGTGAGGATGCGAAACAGCGTGTCCGCAATTCACGACTCACACATGATACGCAGTTTGCAGTCGTAGATCGTCTCACGCGACGTGGGCACGCGCGTTGCTATCGACAGTCGGTCTCGATGCCAAAGGGATGCTGCTCTCTGCAGCTCTGTCTGCAAACGGCGCAAGGATCACCGGAGAACCGTATGAAACAGTTCAATCTCGTGCGAGCCACCCGCTCGGTTTCCATCTTCTTCACCATGACCTGCGTCATTTGGGGCTGTGGCAACGCAGCCGACGACGAGACCCGCTCGATCACCGGAGCGATCGTCCCATGTCGAGAGATCCAAGTACCGGCAATGACGAGTTCGACGACTCCAAGCGGGCAAGTCACCAGCTCAGGCCAATACGATTCCAGCTACGGGGCTTGGCAAGCATTCGACGCCAGCCCGTCGACACTCTGGATCTCGGACACGTACGAAACGCCGGCGTGGATCGCGTACCAGTGGGCGGACGGCGCGCAGCTCATCGAGCGTTACGCGCTGACCTTCAAAAACGGCGCTGAACTGTCGACGAGGGCTCCCAAGGATTTCACCCTCCAGGGCTGGAACGGAAGCACCTGGGTCGTACTGGACACTCGCCACAATGAGACCAATTGGGCTGGATCGGAACGCAGAGAGTACGCGGTGGCGAATCCCGGCAGCTACGTCCAATACCGACTCAACGTCACCGACGACAACGATGATCGCGAGGGTGTGGTTGTCGTCTCACTCGGGCGCATCGAGCTCATCGGCACAGAGTGCGACGCCGAAAATGGCGGCGCAAGCGGGGGCAGTGGCGGAAACCGCTCGGTTGGCGGCGGAGGATCAACGAGCGCGGGCGGGTCTACGAGCACGGGCGGATCAACGAGCACGGGCGGATCAACGAGCACGGCTGGTGCGTCGAGTGACGGCGGCGCGTCGAGTGACGGCGGCGCATCGAGTGAGGGCGGTGCTGCGTGTGAACCAGTTGCCGTTCCAGCGATGATCAGTCCAACGGCGCCAAGCGGACAGGTCACGCGCTCCGGCGTTTACGACTCGAGTTATGAGGCGTGGCAAGCATTCGATGCGAGCCCCTCCACGCTGTGGATCTCGAAGACTTGGGAGACCCCGGCGTGGATCGACTATCAATGGGCCGATGGCGCCAAGGTCGTCGAACGCTATGCGCTGACATTCAAGAATGGCGCGGAATTATCGACGCGCGCGCCTAAGGATTTCACGCTGCAAGGCTGGAACGGAAGCGACTGGATCGTCCTAGACGTTCGCCGCGGCGAGACCAATTGGGCCGGTTCGGAGCGCCGTGTGTATACCGTGGTGCAACCTGGCAGCTACTTCCGATATCGCCTGAGCGTCAGTGACGACAACGACGATCGCGCGGGCGTCGTCGTCATCTCACTGGGTCGCATCGAACTCTTGGGTGATGGCTGCGATTCGGATGGTGGTCCAAGCACGCAGCCGCCCGCCGTCGGCGGAGCAGCAAGTGGAGGGAGTGGAGGAACGAGCGCGACGACGGGCGGCGCTTCGAGCAAACCTGGCTGGGCTCGATCGTCGAGTGCTTGCTCCGTGAATGCGACCGGCGTGCCCACCCGCTCGGGCCTGGCGTGGCTGTTCGCTGCGCTGTCGTCGAGCATCGTGCTGCAACGTCGCATCGCACGACGCCGAGTCTGCCCCAAGACCCGTTGAAAGAAGCACGAAGCTCTCCGCTCAAGAAAGGACCAAACATGCGTTCGAAATGGCTCTCGAGTTTGTGCTTCTCGATGTTCGTTGCGTGCGTCGCGCAACTACCCGCGTGCAGTACGCGCGATCCGGCTTCGTCGAACGAACGTGGAAGCGGCACGCTGTCGCTCTCACTCGCGACGACTTCGCAGGGCCGCAACTACCGTCTCCGGCAAGCGTCGTTCGACATTAGCGGCCCAAGCCACTCAGTTCTCGACAACGAGCAAAATCCAGACGCACCGTCGCTCTCGACCCAACTCGACCCAGGGAGCTACGAGATCACGCTCAACGGCCCATGGTTTCTCGAGCGACTCGATGCGGACGGCCCGGTGCGGCTCACCGCCTCGCTGACTTCGGCCAATCCGGCGCGCGTCGAGATCACGGCGGGCTCCACGAGTTCGGTCGTCTTTCGTTTCGCGACGGACGGTACGATGGTCACGGTGGGAGGCGGCGCATTGGCCATCGGCGTCGAAATCGACGACACCAGCTCGAGCACTCTGCCACCGGGGCTCAATGTACTCGCCGGAAAGCCGGGCGGTTGGGGATTCGCTGATGGGGTGAGCGATCAGGTGCGCTTCAACTTCACCGAGGACGTCAGCACGGACGGCGCGGGCAAAGTGTTCGTGAATGACAATGGATCCCTGCGTCAGATTGAGCTCGCCAGCGGTAAAGTCACCACCCTAATTCCGGCCGAGAGTTGGGAGCATTGTTTCAGCGGAATGGTGGTAATTGCTCGCGATTTGTATTTTGGCGATCCCTGTGATTCGACCATTCGCCGAATGGCACTCGATACTCGCGAGATCACACTCGTCGCGGGCAGTTCTGGCGTGCGAGGCAATGTGGATGGGCATGCCACAGAAGCGCAATTCGACTATCCGAAGGGGCTCGTCACTGACGGCAACGGCAATCTGTACGTGAGCGATCCGAACCAGCGAGTCATTCGCAAGCTGGTGCTGGCCACGGGTGAAGTAACCACTTTGGCCGGCTTTCCCGGTGAATACGGCTGGCGAGACGGCGTCGGAAGCGACGCGCGCTTCACGGGTCCAGGCAGCCTCACGTTCAACGGCGACGGGAACTTGTACGTGGCTGACGGTTGGACCATTCGCAAGGTGGCCCTGGCGAACGCGCAAGTCTCGACATTCGCCGGGGTGGGCATCGAATACGACGGGGCTTTGGACGGAATCGGCAACGCGGCGCGCTTCAACTACATCGAGTACATCGCTAGCGACGACCGTGGCAATCTGTACGTGCCTGATTTCGCCACGCTACGCAAAATCGCAATCTCGAACGCCGAAGTCACGACAATCGCCGGTCAGGGCGGGATCTACAGCTTCGCCGATGGCGTCGGGCTCGACGCACTCTTCGGTGACGGGCGCGGCACCGCCTACGCCAATGGCGAGCTCTACATCGCTGACCCGAACAACCACGTCATGCGCAAGGTCTCGCTCGACTCCACCACCGTCACTACGTTCGCGGGCACACCGCGACAAACGAGCGAACAAGATGGCGTGGGGCTGACGGTTAGCTTCGAATACCCCCAGGCAGCCGTCAGCGATGGCCTCGGAAACCTTTACGTCACCGATACGAACGCAGGGACGATTCGCAAGGTGGTCATCGCAACTGGGGCCACCAGCACCGTCGCCGGGCGAGCCGGCGAGTCCGGAAGCGTGGACGGAATCGGTAGCGCGGCGCGCTTCGTCACACCGACCGGTATCACGCGGGACGGTCGGGGCAATCTCTACGTCACCGACAGGTCGGACCACACGGTGCGCAAGATCGTGCCGAGCACCGGCGAGGTCACCACAGTTGCTGGAAAATCAGGAGTGGCCGGCAACGTCAACGGCGTCGGCTCGGACGCAAACTTCGACAGTCCGCAATGGATCACCAGCGACGGCGCGGACAATCTCTACGTCTCTGATTACACAGCCGGCAGGATTCGCAAGATTGCGCTCGATACCGGACGAGTTACGACGGTCACGGCGCCATATAGTGGCGTACCGGACATCCATGGGCTGGCGAGCGATCACGCGGGCAGCTTGTATTTCAGCAACTGGGGCGGAGCCATCCAGAAGCTAGTCGTAGCAGACGGCGCGATCCTGCCTGTGGCGGGTTCGGACGAAACTGGCCTCGCCGACGGCATCGGCAGCGCAGCGCAATTCGAAGGGACAACGTCGCTCGCCTACGACGGCGCCGGTCAGTTGTACGTGGTCGACGGCAATCGGATCCGCAAGATTGAGCTCTCGACGAACACCGTCAGCACGGTCGTCGGCGTTCCCGGTCCGTATCGGGGCGTACTGGCCGGACCACTCCCTGCTCGACTCAATGGCCCCGACGCACTCGCGGTCGTAGCGGGAGGCCTGGCCATCGTCGACGAGGGTGCAGTATTGACCGCCGGCTTCTGACTTCACGAGTTCGCCACACTCCCCCGGGTGACACCGGGTGAGACGTTACCGCCGAGTCATCCCGAGGCCACGTCGCACCCCTAGGGTCGGCCGCGCCATCTCGCGGCCAAATGCGAGTGGCCTTTATCGGGAGATTAATCATGCTCGCACCGAAGATCAGCAAAAAGGCCGGAACGCTCTCCATGCTCGCGGTGGCCGCGAGTCTCTTCGCACCTGCGCTCGCCAGCGCCGACAACGACCATTTCGACAACGATCGCCGAGACCACGATCACGGGGACTACGATCGCGGCGACAACGACTACTTCGACACCAACTTCGGCGCCGTCCAAGTCGGCCCGCGCCCTTACTACCTGATCGACAAGATGAGCCCGAGCCCGCTCAAGAGCAAACTCGAGAGCTGCTCGGAAGGGCCATTTTACAAGTCGAAATTCTCGATCGGCCACCGCGGTGGCGGCACCCTGCAGTTCCCCGAGCACACCAAAGAGAGCCATCAAGCGGGCTCACGAATGGGCGCTGGCATTCAGGAATGCGACGTCACGTTCACCAAAGACGGCGAGCTCGTGTGCCGTCACGACCAGTGTGACCTGCACACCACGACCAACATCCTGGTGACTCCGCTGGCCGCGCAGTGCACTCAGCAATTCAGCCCGGCCGAGTTCGACGCCACGGGCAAACTCGTGAAGGCTGCTTCCGCGCTGTGTTGCGCGAGCGATCTCACGGTCGCTGAATTCAAGTCACTCAAAGGAAAGATGGACGCCTCGGTGTCCACCGCGAAGACGCCCGAGGAGTACCAAGGCGGCACCGCACGCTGGCGCACCGATCTGTACAGCACCGGCGGGACCCTGCTCACGCACAAGGAGAGCATTCAGCTCTTGAATGGCCTGCGCAGCGATTTCACCCCGGAATTGAAGGCTGGAAATCCGAAGGCCAAGCTCCAGGTGGCGCAGGTCTTCGGCAGCCAAGCCAAGTACGCCCAAGCCATGATCAACGACTACAAGGCCGCGCATATCTCGCCGCGCCGCGTGTGGGCGCAATCATTCACCAAGGAAGACGTGCTGTACTGGGTCGCGAACGAACCCGCCTTCGGACGCCAAGCCGTCTACCTCGACGACGCGAACGTTCCCGCTGATCTGCCGAGCGCCGACGAACTCAAGAGCTACCGCGCCCAAGGCATCCGCATCGTCGCCCCGCCGATGTGGGCGCTGCTCACGACAAAAGACGGCAAAATCGTGCCCTCGCAATACGCGCGCAACGCGAAGGCCGCCAAGCTCGACCTCATCACCTGGACTCTCGAGCGCTCGGGCCGCATCGTCGAAGAAGTGCTGCCAACCAAGGGCACCGCAGCGCCATCCTCGTACTATCAAACCACGATGGACGCGCTGACCAACGACGGCGACATCATGGTCACCCTCGACGTCCTCGCCCGCCAAGTCGGCATCCTCGGCATCTTCTCCGACTGGTCCGGCACCGTCAGCTACTACGCCAGCTGCATGGGCCTCGAATGACCTAACCCGGGGGGACGTCATTTCTGCACTTCGAAAGAGTGGGCGCTCGCGACCCAGCCACGCACCTCACAGCGCCCACTGTTCCCGCCACAATACGCTCGCCTTTGCGCACGAAACGAGCGCGCCGACAACGCGCGAGCGCGCTCAGCGCATCTCCCTGAATTTGAACCGCCGAGCCGCAGAGGGCGCAGAGATCAGAAGGGAGTTTTGGGGGGGACCGATGCGCGCCGAACTCCGTCTCTCCAACGACACAAAGCGTCGGAGTGCGCGCAACCCAAATCTCTGCTCTCTCAGATCTCTGTGGCCTCTGCGGCTCGGCGGTTAATCTCTCTCGCAGCCGCCCTGAGCCGTACAGCGACGTTCGCCGTGCCGCGATCTGACGCGGGACGCTGTGTGGCGGGAATAGTGCGGGCTGTGAGGTGCGTGGCTGGGTTGGGGGCGCCCATTCTCCAGTTTCTTTCCCGGAGTTCGGTTTGGCTGCTAGCGACGGCGCATGGCCAAGGGTCTTTTGCCGTTGCTGTGTGTGTTCTCGTTGGCGGCTTGTGTCATGCCGCCGTCGGCGTCGGAGAAGGCGTCGGATGCGGCGCGGGAGCTCAACTTGTCCGCGCGGTTCGGGAACATGGATGTGGCGGCCAAGAAGGCGTCGGCCCACGCGCGTGAGGACTTCGTGAAACGACACGCGCTGTGGGGCAGTCAGATCCGCGTCGTGGACGTCGAGCTCGCAGGCATGAGCATGCCGGACTCGGACCACGCAGTGTTTCAGGTCGACTACTCTTGGATGCGCACCGACGAGAGCACGATGCGCACGACGCGCGTCACGCAGCGCTGGAGTTCGCTCAGCGGCCCCTGGGCGATGGAGAGCGAAGAGCGCGCGGCTGGCGACATCGGCTTATTCGGCGAACACGTCGAAGTGTTGCGCCCGGTTCAGCGCAACGCGCAGTTCGCCACCAAAGTGATTCGCGAAGACTGACGTCGGTCGCGTCTACAAAAGACGCGAAGGGCTCGCGCACTGCGAGCCCCGAGGCGACGAACGCGTAAAACGCCGAGCGCATTCGCGCCGGCGCGAACGCTCAGCCCTTCGACTTCTTCGTCGGCTTGGCCGCTTTGCGAGCTGCCTTCGTGGCTTCAGCGCGGCGAGCGAGGCGCTCCTTCTTCTTCTGCTGGCCCTTGCGGCGAGTCATCTTTTCGGAGTTGCGGCTGTCGAATCGTCCCATCGTGGTCTTCCGTAATCTTTCTAGGGCGCTACTGGGTGCCCGGCCCTCGAACTACCCGAGCGCAGCGGGGTTGACCGCATACAGTGCTTTTCCCGCTGGGGAAAGTCTTTAGACTTGCCCGTCCGGGCGCGTCACAAAAACGAGGGGCGACGGCTCAGCCGCTCGAAGCGTCTTCGAGCGCGCGTTCGCGGTCTCGGACTTCGAGGCGGTACCGACTGTTGACGGTCTCGATGTAGAAAACATCTTTCGCCGCCAGACGCAGAACGCGCTTGACCGGGGTGGTCACGTATTCGTGCATGCCGTCGGAAAACTCAATCACGACAACGGAGCCTTTGCGCGGGGCTCGAACGAGGCGACCCGCGACGGCTCGAGAGCCCCGACCAAGCTTCCGCAGCACGACTTGCACGGTGTTTACTCTAGCAATCTCCCAAAGCACGTCCACCAGGGTTTCTCCTCGTCGCCAAGTTTTCGTCGCACCCCGGACCCACCTCACCTCACCCGAGGGAGCGAGTCGTGGCGTAGTTTCGTCGCAGCTTGAATTTTGAGTGTCGGGATGTGTACGCCCACGCCTCGGAACCTCGAGGATTGCGTGGTGGAGACGTACTCAGAACCCGACGGCGGCCGACGCGCGAAAGTAAGGACCTGCGAGCGAGAGTGAGCCGAGATCGACCGCTGCCGGGCGCTGTGGTCCCTGGCCCGCATCAGGCAACATCTCCAACGACGTGGAGCCGAGGTAGCCGTACCCACCCTCGGCGATGATCCAAATGCGCGGCTTCGGCCAGCCCGTCTGCGCGCCGTACACCTCGTAGGCAGCGCCCCCTGCCACATCGACACCGTACGACCAATGCCGCGCGTAGCGGGTCACCTGCGCCACGCTGTCTTGGAGTGAGGCGCTGCTGTGCGCGAACGCGGGCAGCGCGTGCACGAAGAAATACAGCGGTGGCAAGAGGTGGTAGCGGAGCTCTGGACCGATCGTCAGACGATGCACGTCGAGCTCAGTCTGCTCGCCGCGCGCGGTCGAGCTCTTCTGCCCGTAGTCCCAGAAGCCAGCAGCGGCCAGCGAGAAGCGCTGGTGGCGATAGACCGTCGAGCTCAAGCCCAAGCTGAATTGCGTGAGCTCATCCGACGACGAGAACGCATCGTAGCCATCGTCCCCCACCTTGCCGACACGCACGCCGAGTGACGCTTGCGCGTACGGCTGGTGCGGCGCGAGCGGCTCGGCGTGCGCACTCGCGGCACCGAACCAGACCGCCGACACCAGCACCGAACACAGTCCGAAACGCGTGCTCATCACTTCACCCCTCCGAGCTCGAAACCACTATAAAAATGGGCGTAAGCGGTGGAAGGTGCGGATGCATCGAGCACCGTCGCGCCGATGCCAGAGCCGCCACTCAAGTGCAGCGCGACCGCCGCGCGCTGCCCATCATTGCTCTGGATGTCGAACACGTTGCTCACTGGGCGCTCGGCGATCACCGACACGGGATGCAGACTCGCGAAGTCGACACTGGCGAACCCGGTCTGACCCGGGTTGTATGCCCAGACGCGCTCGCCGTCCGGCGCGACTTCGAGTGTCAAGCCGGCGTTGGTCTTCATCGGCGCGCTCTCGCGCGTGCTCAAGTCGAGCACGTAGAACTGTTGGTTCGGGGTCTCCAGGATCTTGTGATCGAAGTAATGCTCACCTGGCACGTCGATCACGTTCTTGACCGACACGCCGATGTCGTACGCTTCGATGCTGCGAAAGAGTGCCCCCGGCGCGCCGCTCAGATTGAAGTACGCAATCTTGGGGATATTCGGGCCATACAGCAGCGCGACGTCGCCATCCGTGGCGGCCGCCGCGGCTGGGTTCAAGTCGTTCGTGATCCGACGAATCCCGGAGAAAGCGGCTGGCATTTGCACGGATTGCGTGGTCGCGGTGTCGGGCTCGACCAACACGGCGCTGTTTTGAACCAACGCCACCAAGCGCAACCCTTGCGAGTTATGAACGAAATCGATTGCCGCTGGCTGACCGCCGACATCGACCAAGTTGGTGACCACGGAGAAGTCTTGGTCGGAGCGCGCGGGCGCGGTGAGCTGCAACATGTACACGCTGGTCGTACCAGTCACGCGCACCGCGATGCTCGCCGAGTCCGCGTCGTACACGACTTGCGCCGAGCTCGCCGTGCCGCCGTTATCGGCGCTCGGCAAGGGCACGGTCACGGCTTCGCGATCGGGGGCTGCGAGATCAATCAAGACCAAGTCCGAATCGCGCTCGACGATCAAGAAACGCCGCGGATCGCCGCCAGGAACGGAGAGCGGCGCGGTAAACGTGAAGCGGCGCGGGCTGCCACCGAAGCTGAGCAATGTCTTGGAGCTGAGCGCGTCGGCGCCCGTTTTCGCCAAATTCACCAAGACGAGCTCGTTCAAGTTCACGACCACGCCGTCGCCGCTATACACGACGGCCCACTCGTTCTGGGGGTCGAGCGCAAGCTGATCCATGGGCTCGGTCAGCGTGTAGCTGCGCGAAATTTTCGGCGTGGTGCCGCCGTCGATCAAGAGCAGTTGTGGGCGTTCGTCATTCGGGGTGCGTTGCGGTTGCACCCCGCGCGACAAGGCGAACAGCGTCTTCCGGTCGGCCGACAACTGAGCCGCCACCAGACCCGTACCGAGAGCGATCGACTGACTCGTGAGCGTCAGTGACGAGGGCGCGCTGAGCATCGTCACGCGCTTGAGCGCAGTGTCGAGCACCGCGACCGAACCCGTCATTCCGTACGCGGAGGAGAGCCCATTTTGGCTACTTCCCGGCGTGTAAGGCGTATCCCAACTGCTCGGGCGTCCGCCGCAGCCCAGCGCAAGTGTCCCCCACATCAACCAAGCAAGCTTTGTCATGATACCCACTTTTCGCATTCGGAAGAGACGCGCTCGTTGGAGCGCGACCAAAGATCACCGTGCCACGACGCGCGCCGCGATTTCGAAGCCGCTCAACGTTTGAGCAGCGCCGGTTTCGAGATCGATGAAGGTGATGCGCCCCTCGGGGTGCTTCTGCGCGACGAAGCCGCGCTTGGCCATGGGCACGATGCCGGTCGCACCTGGCAGCGGCTCACTGGCGAGCTGCACGAAGTTCTGCTCCAGGTTCGCGAGACCAATCACGTACACACCGTGTGCGGCGCTCTTGCCGTCATGCACGGTGACCAGCGCCTTGCCCGTTTCTGCGTCGGAGAATGCGATCTCGGCGGGCGGCGCGTCCGTGCCGACGATGCGCGGTGAGCGCACGGCCGCGGTGGGCACGATGCTAAATAGCCCTTTTCTCGCGCTGCCCGCGGGCGGAGTCTGAAACGTAATCGCGGTCAGCGAATCGGGCGCGGCGTAGATGCCGCGCACCGCGCCTTGCACGTCTACGGTGCGAAATCCGAAGTGATGATCGCCGGGCGCAGTGTCGAGCAAGGTGACGTGATTGCTCGGAACCGCGTTGGCATAGAGCAGCGCGAGTTGATCGCTCGGCGCCAGCGTCACGCTGCGCACAATCTCACCAGGGATCGTCGCGCGGTCGAACTGTGCGGGCTCGACGCCGGGCGTGGGTACCGCGAAGCTCACGACCGCGGGCGGCTTCGCGTCGCCGAGCACCGCGGTTGCTGATTTGCCGTCTGCGCTCAAGTCGAGATCCGTGACGTTCGAGTCGAGCGTGAGCACTTGCCGCGCGTCGCTTTCGAGATCGATGATCTCGACGTTGGGACTGCCGTCGACTCGCACCACGGCGAAGCCGCCATCTGGTGCAATGTTGACGTCACGTGCGTGCGTCGCGAGGTTCGCCCCGGACACGGTGAGCAGCGCAGAAAGCCGCGGATTTTTGCCCAGCTCGAGCACACTGATGCCTTCGTCGACGACCGCGAAGGCGTGCTTCGAGCCGGCGTCGAACACGACTTGGCTCGGCCGAAAGCCCACGCTCAAACGCGTGCTACTCGGCGGTGAGCTCGAGAGATCGATCACGGTCAGCTCAGAGTAGCCATTCAGCGCGTCGGATGCGCCGCCCTCGAGGTGCGCAGCGTCCGTCCAAGCGACAGCGTATTTTCCGTCCGCGCTGACGGACCAAGCATTGGCGCCCACGTGCGTCGCGATCGTGACCGTGTCGATCTCGCTCGCGCTCGCTTTGAACCAGCTCGCATCGTGGCTACCGACATTGAGCACGATCGCCGAATCAGTCCCCGACTTGCTCGGTACCGCCGCCAAGTACGTCGGGCCGAAACCAGCGTTGGCCATGCGCACGCTGAGCGTTTGCGCGTCAATCAGCGCGACGCGCCCGCTGTCCGGGTTGGCGCTCCACAGCAATTTGCCGGTCGCGACAGGTGCGCGGAACGACTGATCGAGCTCTTTTTCCGGGGGTGGCTCGGCGGGCTCACCCTGCGTGTCACCTGGATTGTTCGAGGATCCGGCCGACGCTTGATTGCCGTTTCCAGAGCTGTTCGGCCTGGCAGGTGACGCGGCGTCGCCCGAAGCATCCATCCCGCAAGCTGCACCGAAGCCGAGCGCGAGAAACAGCACCGCAAACTGAATGCGCTCACTGACCATTGACCACCTTGGCCGCAATTTCGAAACCAGTGATCGTGCGCGGCACGCCGGTCTCGAGGTTGATGAACGTAATGCGTCCCTGCGGATGCGCTTGCGCGATGTACGCCACGCCCGCGTCGGGCACGAGCCCAGTGGCACCCGGCAAAGGTCGACTCGGCAACTTCACCGAATCGATCACCAGCTCCGGCATTCGCACCACATAAGCAGAAAAAGTACTATTTCCGTCACTGACTGTGACCACCGCGCGCGGCGTTTTGCCAGCGCTCTGCGCGACCGCGAACACCGGCGCAGTGGTGGTCTGCACGCGCACCGGAGTCGTGCTCGTAACGGGAATGGCCGCAAAACCCGACTTGCCACCCGCGTCGCGCGGAGACGTGAACGAGGCAATGGCGTATGCCCCATCCGGCGAAGGATAGACGTTTTGCACGTTGCCTCGCACGTCGACGGTGCGATGCTCGAGGAAGCTCGCACCCGGTGCAGTCTCGAGGATCGTCAGATGACTGCTAGCGAGGGCGTTGGTGTAGAGCAGCGCCTCTGTGCCCTCGGGCGCGATGTTCACGAGCCCGAACTGTTCGTCGATCGACACGCTCGCAAACGTCGCCTTATCGCTGAAAATGCCGGGGATCGGCAGGATCGCCAAGGTCGAGCGCGGCGCGGAACTCGATGTGCCGCCGCTCGATGTGCCGCCGCTCGATGTGCCGCCGCTCGCGCTCGCGTCACCGCCTTCACCGCCCGCACCGGCGATTTCCGGATCTTCGCCGTGATCACCCGCCGCGCCGGCCATGCCGTCATCGTTCTTTGGCGGCAGCGCGTCACCGCGCACCACGGCCAAGGCCGACTGAGCGTTGGACACGAGATCCAAATCAGTGACCGGACCGGACAACTTGAGCGAACTCAGCTTGCCGGTCGCGAGTTCGAGCAGCGTGATGACTGCGCTGCCTTCGTGGCGCACGAAGGCGTAGCTGCCATCCGGCATGACCGAGACGTCACGCGAAGACACATCTTCGTGCAGGGGGTCGTCCGACACCGCTTCTTCGCGCAACACGCGCGGCCCCGCCTTCGCCGCTAAATCGATCACGCTGATGCCTGATTTGGCCACCACGTAGGCTTGCTTCTCGGCATCGTCGATGAACACCCGCGAGGGCACCAGGCCGACGACCAAGCGCGTCGCTTTCGGCTCGCTCCCTCGCAAATCGATCACGCTCAAGTCCTGAAAATTCTCGGTCGGATCTGCTGCCAAACCCGACGAATCCGTCCACGCGAGCGCGAACTTGCCGGTCTTGCTCACCGTCCACGCGTTGGCGTTCGCTTGTAGTGGGATCGGGCCAAGCGCTTTCACGGCGCCGGTCTCGCTGGCGCGCAATAGCGTCGCATCCTTGCTGCCGACGTTGATCACCAGCGCTTTGGCCGTCTTCGCGTCGCTCGGCAATGCGCTCAGGAATGTCGGACCAATGCCGGCATCCGCGAGCCGCACCGAGAACGTTTTCGCGTCGACAATGGCGATTTTTCCCGTATCGGGATTGGCCGTCCACACCCAACGACCACTAACCACTGGCGCGCGATAGCTCTGCGGCTCTTCCTTCTCGGGTGGTGGAGTCGTGATCGGATTACTCGATGCTCCGCCGGCGTTCGCCCCAAGACCGAGCTGGCCACCCGAGCCGTCCGAGCTGCCTCGGGGAGTAAAGCCGCCCGAGGCCATGCTCGAGTCCGCGGAACAAGCTGGCAGAGCAGCCACGCCCAACAGCAACCACAACCCACTCACCCGCATGGAGCAGCGCCAGTGCAAAGCCTGCGCCAAGTAACATCGAGAGAACGCGCCCGATCGAATTCGACGTTCTAGAGGCTCTTTTTAATCAATTCGAGACGAGCGGACTTCGGCGCGGATCGGCACAGCGTCTGACATTCCTGTCAGGGTGCATCTCCCAAAAGAGTGACTGGGGGGCGCCCACAATCCAGCAGCGCACCTCGAACCACGACGGTGTTCCCGACGCATCACGTCCGCAATTGCCGACGGAACGCAGTCGCAATCGAACCTCAGCACGCACGCAGCAGCTCCCTGAGGATTGAACCGCCAAGACGCCAAGACGCCAAGACGAGGAGGGAGGAGATTGGGGTTCGCGTTCGGCAACCCGTCACGGCCTTGAATCGGCGGAGCGCTCATTGACGGACGCGCTCGAGGGCCGTCTGAGTCGTAGATACCCCGAGCAGCGCCTTCCGGCGCAAACCCCAGAGTTCCGTGAGTCCTCCGGTGCTCTTCGTGTCGCTGGGTCGCTCAAAGCGCTTGGCGACTTGGCGACTTGGCGGTTCTCAGGGAGCCGCAACCGGTCGCGCAGCGCCTGAAACTGCGGGTGTCGCGCGCTTCCCCGAGTCTCTCGCAACGCGACGCCGAAGGCTACGCCGCGGTGCGACGTAGCGCGTGACCATCAACATAATCTCGGCCCTCGAACCAGAGCGCAGCAGGGCGGCTCAGTTCGGCGAGGTGACGCCCTTTGCGCCGTGTTCGGCGAAGTAGGCGCGCAGGACTTCGCGGGCGAGCATCGCGCCTTTGATTTGCCAGCTCGGGTTGTTCACGACCAGCGCGGCGATCGCGACTTCAGGCTTGTCGGCGGGCGCAAAGCCGACGAACCAGGTGTAGAAGCGATTGTCCTTGTAGCGCGTGAGCGTGCCTGTTTTGCCGGCGACTTGGATGCCGGGCAGATACGGCGTGCCGCGCTCATCGTGAAAGCTCTTGAAGGCCGAGCCGTTTTCGACGGTTTGACGCATCATGCGCGTCAATTCGGTAGCCGTTTCCGGCTTGATCGCGCGACGCAGCACGCGCGGCGGGCGTTCGTCTTTCCAGAGCTGTTCTTGGCCTTTGTACACCGAGTCCACGATGCGCGGTTCGAGCGCAGCGCCGCCGTTGGCGACGGTTTGCGCGAGCTCGGCAGCGGCCAATGGCGACAGCGTGGTGTTCCAAAATCCCGCCGAAGTACGCGCAAACTCCAACGGGTCTTCGGGGATCGTGATCTGCGGCGCTTCGTTGGCAACCGCAAACGGCAATGGCGCACCAAAGCCGAACGCGCCGGCCATGCCCGTCACATCCTCCGGGGTGAGATGCTTCTGCGCCAAGCGCGCAAAAACCACGTTCAAGCTGCGACCGAGCGCCACGCCGATGGTCGCGCACCATTTGTCTCGAATTGGGTCATCGATCAATTCGTCCGGTGCGATGCGGCTTTTGCCACCGTGGTAACACTGCTCGGTCTCCGCGTTCAGGCCCGCGCGCTCGATCAGCGCGGCGCTGGTGATGACCTTGAATACGCTGGCCGCGGGCGCCTCGGCGCGCGCGTTGACGTCGAACTTTTCGTTGGCGTTGACGTAGCTGGCGTACGCCAAGACGCGACCGGTCTTGACCTCGATCATGACCACGCCGCTCTCCGGAATTCGGAATTTCTGCATTTGCGCGCGCGCCGCGCGCTGCACCACCGGATCGAGCGTGAGCTGCGCGGTGCGACCCTCGCTGAGCGGCGCCATCACCCGCTGCGGCCGCAAATCCAGCCGCATCAAGTCGAGCCCGTCGAGCTTCGGTACCTCTGCTGGGTTGCGCTCGAGCCGGCGGAGTGAGCTCTCCCAGCTCACTTTGCCGCGCACCACGGGCACGAGCGCCGCAATGATGCCCGCCGCAGCCGCGAGCCCGAGGTATTTCCCAAACCGTCGCATCGACTTTACGGGGGTTACAGGGATTGCCGGGATAGGGCCAAAATACGCGCACTCGGCCGAAGGTCCGGCGCTTCGTTTCTCCCCGTAAACGTGACCGTAAACGTGCCCGTGCCCGAAAAACCGAAACGCGAGACCACTCGCCGCCCCGCACTTGTGCAAACGGGCAGCAGCAAGGCAGCCCCTCCTGAAGTGAGAGAGAAAGATCGGGCACGGGCACGGGCACGGGCACGTTTAGGGGAGAGACGGGGAATGCGTGCGGTGGGCCGAGGGCGTATGCTGGGCGCGCAGATTTCGCGGAGGTTCGAAACCCAAACACGATGAGCGACACGCAGATCTCAGACCGTTTCGAAGTCGACAACACCTCGGTGTTGATGTTGCTCGCCGGACCCCAGTCGAGCTTGCTGGCAGAGGTGGCGCGCCAGAGCGGAGCGGAGGTGAGCCTCCGCGGCAACGTGATTCATTTCTTGGGCTCGGCCAATGACGTGCGCATTGCGCATCGCTTCGTGGCTGATGCAGCGGAGCTCGTCGGCAAGGGCTTCGAGATCAACGAAAGTGACGTCATTAGCTCGATCCGCGGCCTGCGCGCGGATCCCAATCGCTCGCTCACCGAGCTGCTCGACGAGACGATCATCGTCAACACGCGACGGAAGCCGATCCGACCCAAGAGCGCGGCTCAGCAACAATACGTCGAAGCCATTCGCACTCACGATCTGACTTTCGGGATCGGCCCCGCCGGTACGGGCAAGACGTATTTGGCGATGGCCATGGCCGCCGCTGCGCTGATGCAGAAGCGCGTGAAGCGCATCGTTCTCGCGCGCCCGGCCGTCGAAGCCGGCGAGAAATTGGGCTTTTTGCCGGGCGACATGGCGGAAAAGGTAAACCCGTACCTGCGGCCGCTGTACGACGCGCTGAACGACATGCTCGAGTTCGAGCGCGTCGAACAACTGCGCGAGCGCGGACAAATCGAGGTCGCGCCACTCGCGTTCATGCGCGGCCGCACGCTCAACGAGTCGTTCGTGATTTTGGACGAAGCGCAGAATGCCACCAGTGAGCAGATGCGCATGTTCCTGACCCGGCTGGGCTTTGGATCCAAGGCAGTCGTGACCGGTGACATCACCCAGACCGACTTGCCCGCGGGCGCGCGCAGCGGTCTGCGCGAGGCACGCGAGCTACTCACCCCGGTGAGTGGGATCTCGTTCTGTACGTTCACCGACGTGGACGTGGTGCGCCATCCCTTGGTGCAAAAGATCGTCGTCGCTTACGAGCAGCGGGACGAAAAAGTGCGCGCGGATCGCGAGCGCGAAAAGCAGCTTCGCGAGGATCGGCTCGCCTACGAGCGCCAGCGCGAAAGCGAACGAGAACGCGAGCCATGAGCGAAATTCGCGCGCTCAGCCCGCGCGCGCGGGCCACCGTCGATCGGCTGGGGGCGCTGGCAGAGTGGCTCTCACGGCATCCTGCTCAAAGCAGTGACACCGTGACTCGTCCGCACCCACTCTTGCTGTTGGTGCGGCGCGCCGGTTTCTTGGTGCTGATAGCTCCTGCCGCGGTGTGGGACCAAGGCCGCGACTTGTTGAGTCCGTACTTGGACAAGTTCGCGGCCATCGAAGCGCGCTTGGTACTCCTTGGTCGTCCCACGGACGCGGACTTGAGCCAAGCCTTGAACCTCGGGCTGTGCGCGCTGCTGGCCGAGGCTCCCGCGCCCGAAGAGGTGTTCGTTGCGTTGCACCAAGCCTTCGAGCTGATGGACGTCAAAGCGCGCAGCGAGAGTCGCGGTAAGTGGCTCACGCGCTATCGCTACGAGCTGGGCGAGCTGATCGAGATCGCGCGCGCCCTGACCACCGAACGCGAAATCGACAAACTGCTGAATTTGATCCTAGAAAAAGCGCGTTTCATCTGCGGCGCGGACGCCGGCAGCATGTACGTGGTCGACGGCGGCGATCCGGTGCTCGCGCGGCGTCAACTGCATTTCAAGCTCAGCCAAAACGACTCGGTGTCGTTCGACTCGCGCGAATTCAGCATGCCGATCAACCCGCGCAGCATGGCGGGCTACGTCGCGCTGGAGCAGAAGACGCTGCGCATCGACGACGTGTACGACATGCCCGCTGGCTCACCCTTCGGCTTCGATCGCTCGTTCGATCAGAGGGTCGGCTATCGCACGCGCAGCATGTTGGTCACGCCACTCATCACCTCCAAGGGTGAAGTAATCGGCGTGCTGCAGCTGATCAACAAGAAGCGCGAGCCGAAACAAAAGCTGCTCTCGGAGGGCGACTTCGAGCGCGCCGTGGTGCCGTTCGACGAGCGCAGTGAGCAGCTCGTGGCCACGCTCGCCGCGCAGGCCGGAATTGCTCTAGAAAACGCGATTTTGTACCAGGAGATCCGCAAGATCTTCGAAGGCTTCGTGAAAGCTTCGGTGGACGCGATCGAGGCGCGCGATCCGACGACCAGCGGCCACTCACGGCGCGTGGCCGATCTGACCGTCAACTTGGCGGCCGCCGTGGAACGCACGGACACCGGGCCGTATCGCGATGTGCGCTGGCAGCGCGAAGACATCCGCGAAATCGAGTACGCCTCCGTGCTGCACGACTTCGGCAAGATCGGCGTGCGCGAGCACGTCTTGGTCAAAGCCAAGAAGCTCTTCCCGCACGAGGTCGCGCTGATTCAGCAGCGCTTCGAGTTCGTGATTCGCACGCTCGAATTCGAGATCATCCAGCGCAAGATGCAAGCCATGAGCCGCGGCGCGAGCGGCGCAGAGCTTGCGGCGTTGGATGTAGAGCTCGCAGAAAAGCGCGCTGAAGTCGAGGAAGCCTGGCAAATCGTGGAGCAGGCGAATGAGCCGTCTCTGCTCGCTGCGGGCAATTTCCAACGTATCGAAGAGCTCGGGCGTAGAGCGTACGCGCGCTTGAGCGGCGAAATGTCGACCTTGCTCAGCGCGGAAGAAGTGAAGTCACTGAGCGTGATGCGCGGCTCGCTCACTGCGGAAGAGTTCGACGAGATCCGCAGCCACGTGTCGCACACCTATCGCTTCTTGTCGCAAATCCCGTGGGGCAAGACGTTCTCGCGGGTGGCGATCATCGCCGGCTCGCATCACGAGCGCCTGAACGGCACCGGTTACCCGAATCGGTTGCGCGCGGAAGAGATCCCGCTGCAATCGAAGATGATGAGCATCAGCGACATCTTCGACGCGCTTACCGCCAGTGATCGTCCGTACAAGCGCGCGGTGCCCGTGCAAAAAGCGCTCGATATTTTGGGTTTCGAAGTGAAAGACAACCACGTGGACGGCGAGCTCGTGCGCATCTTCACCGAGGCCAAAGTTTGGGAATCAGTGGTGACTGGGCCGGCGAGCGCGCGCTGAACTTAGATTCGAAGCGTCAATAGTCACCCGACAAGTACAACGCTGCGCCGAATAGGTTCCCGGAAGCGCTGGTGGCTCCGAAATCACCCGTAGGGATGTAACTGTGGATGAGTGCAGGCCCGAGCCTGACGCGCATTCTGTCATCTCGATCGAGCAACAGGAAGTTGAGCTTGAGCTTTTCACGGAATCCAAAGCTGGTGCTCTTGGCGACCACGTCGTGGTTGTCGGGGGTTTCCGCGCTGAGCACGTACACGCCTGCACTCAAGTCGTATTCGAACCACAGCCGCCGTTTGAGTGGCATGCGGTAGTTGTAGCCGAGCCCGAAGAACAAACCGCTAATGGGGTTCGCGGCCTGATCTGGAGCCACGGCGGGGAGGCCTTTTCTGCCGAAGTGGTCGAACGCGACGTCGAAGGCAATGCCGTGGCGCGGCCATAAAAAGAGGGCCCAAGTCAGATCGAACCCAGGATTTACATTTGCCGCGATGCGCTTCAAGTCACCCGTGGCGGCGAAGTGTACGTTCACGCCCAGCGCGAACTCGCGCGGCGAGAATGAAGTGTAGCTGCGCTCTGGGACTTTGGCGTTGGGGCGATGCGACAGGCCGACCATCGCGACGCACGTCTGGCCGTGCTCGAGCGAGACGTGCACTTCGACACTCAAGCGATCCTCGTGCTCGAAGTCCGCCTTGGCAGGAAACGCGAACGTGTGATGTCTCCAGGCGTGCGGAGGGACCGCCGAAGGTCCATTGAAGGGCGTCTTGAGGCGGCGCGTGAGCCCGCTACCGAACCGAACCATGACGTTCGACAAGTCGAGATGGACACGAGCGTCTGAGTCGTTGGCGACGCTCAAGTTCAAGAAATTCTGCCAATAATCGCCGGTCAACCGGGCTTCGAGCGTGAGCCCGCAGCTCGACGCGAGGCGGCTCGCGGAGCTGGTGATCGGATCGACCCACTCCGGTAGCTCCTTGCCGACCAGCTCGTTCGGCTGTGCGACGTTGATCGGTTGCCGAGCGGCCTCCATCTCTGCAGCGACGAGCCGCTCGTCCGCCCCCGAGCTGACGGGAGCCGAAGCGTCTGCGAATGCCTGAAAAGCGAAGAATGACAGCGCGCACGACAGCAGCGACGACACCGCACAACGAGTCCGCAGCGTCACGAAGCGTCCTCGCTGCGGAAGAAATAAGAGAACGTCGTTTCACGAGGCTCGCCACCCAACGTCATGGGAATGGTGATGCGCGCTGTTACATCCCCCAGTTTATCGAGGGGGATCTCAGCGAGCTCGAAGGCCAAATCGCAGTCGACGCGGTAGCGCCCGCGCGCCTCGAGCAGTAGTTCGTCGAGTACCTGGTCGCCGACTTTGCAGCGCACGCTCGCCGGATGTTCGGCGATCCGAGCGCGAGCGCCGGCGAGCGCCACCGACTGCGGGTAGTCTGCGAAGCTTTCGATCAGAAACGAATACGTGACGGTTACGCGCCCGTTTTTGACGCGTGGCTCGCGTTGCCGCACGAGCATCGGCGAATTGGAAATGGCGAAGCTCGACGAGCCGAAGAGTTCACGGCCCACTCGCGCCTGCCGCTCCGCGCACCCCACGCTCGCCAGCACGAGCACCAGCCACACCCGATTCACGATGCTCGTCGTATCGTGTTGGCCGACTTGGTTCAAGCAACTTCAGAATCGCAACGTGCGTCCACGAGGCCTCTCACTCGCCGCGCGCTCGCCACCATGTTAGACGCGCGCATGCCCGAAATTCTACAGGTCAATGCACGTGAAATCCTGGATTCTCGCGGAAACCCCACGGTCGAAGCCGAAGTTCAAACCGACAGCGGCCTAGGCCGCGCAGCGGTACCGAGCGGCGCTTCGACTGGCGAACACGAAGCGATCGAGCTGCGCGACGGCGACAAGAAGCGTTACCTCGGCAAGGGCGTGACGAAGGCCGTCGAAAACATCAACGACCAACTCGGGCCGGCACTGATCGGCCTGTCTGCGCTCGATCAACCAGCGATCGACAAAGTGTTGCTCGAGCTCGACGGCACGCCGAACAAGTCGAAGCTCGGCGCCAACGCGATCTTGGCCGTGTCGATGGCCGTTGCGCGCGCCGCTGCGGACACGGTGGGCCTCCCGCTCTGGCGCTATTTGGGCGGAATTCAAGCCCGCGTGCTGCCCACGCCGCTGATGAACATCATCAACGGTGGCGTGCACGCCGACAGCGGCTTGGAAGTGCAAGAGTTCATGGTCGTGCCCATGGGCTTCGACACGTTCGCTGAAGCGTTGCGCTGCGGCACCGAGATCTTCCACAGCCTCAAGTCGATCCTGAAGAAGGAAGGCATGACCACCTCGGTGGGTGATGAAGGCGGCTTCGCGCCGCGCTTGGCTTCGAACGAAGAAGCCATTCAACGCATCATCGGCGCCATCGAAGCCGCGGGCTACAAGCCCGGTGAACACGTCGGCATCGCGCTCGACGCGGCCGCGAGCGAGTTCTACAAAGACGGCAAATACACCTGGGACAAGAAGCCGCACAGCGCCGCCGAGCTCGCCGAGGTGTACGTCAAACTGTGCGAGAAATACCCGCTCGTCAGCATCGAAGACGGCTTCGCCGAAGACGACTGGGACGGCTGGAAGCTCATCACCGACAAGCTCGGCAGCAAAGTTCAACTCGTCGGTGACGACCTATTCGTGACCAACAAACAGCGCCTCGCCCGCGGCATCGAAAAGCAGATCGCCAATTCGATCTTGATCAAGCTGAACCAAATCGGTTCGCTCACCGAAACCCTCGACACGATCCGCCTCGCTGGCAGCGCCGGCTACACCTCGATCATCTCGCATCGCTCTGGCGAGACCGAAGACGCATTCATCGCCGACCTCGCCGTGGCCACCAACGCCGGCCAAATCAAAACCGGCAGCCTGAGCCGCAGCGACCGCATCGCCAAATACAACCAACTCCTGCGCATCGCCGAAGAACTCGGCGAAGAACAAATCTACTCAGGCAAATCCCCCTTCACCCGCCGCTAATCTCGCACCAAATCCGGGGTGCGCGTCCCGCCCGACCGCACCCTGGCAACGTCACTTCTCATCACTCCCAAGAGTGGGCGCCCCCAACCCAGCAACGCACCTCAAACCCAGCAGTGTTCCCGTCGCGATACGCGGCCGCGTGGCACTCGATCATCACGCGGACGTCGCAGGCGCGGTCACAGTACGGCTCCCAGAGATTTGAACCGCCAAGACGCCAAGACGCCAAGACGCCAAGCGCTCGGGGCGTCCTAGCAGCAATCAATGCACCTAAGCACGCACAGGAATTGGGGATAGCAGAGTGGAGCGTGGACGGAGTTATCCACGCCGTAGTGCCAGAACAGTGAGCAAGGACGAGATGAGTCGCGCAGCACTCGCGTGCCGGCACACGTTCGAGGCCTCGCGTCGTAGATAATTCGAGTAGTGCCCTTGTTTGGGTAACCCAAATTTCTCTGAGTCTTGCGGTGCACTTCGTTTCGCTAGGCTGCGCAGAGCGCTTGGCGGCTTGGCGACTTGGCGGTCTCTCCCTCTTGTCGTCCGTGACGCCGAAGGCTGGGCGCTCTGGGGCGTGTTGATTGACCATCAACAAAAGAAGACGAGGCGCGCTATTTCTTGGTGGCCCAGCTGCGGGGTTTGCGGCCTCTTAGGCCTAGGACGTTGAGGGGTTCGTCGGAGACGCCGAAGGAGACGATATCGCCGAGTTGGACGGCTACGGTGCGGTGGGGGCCGTCGAGGTACAGGGCGGCGTCGTCCATTTTGCTTTGCACCGAGATTTCTTTGTTCGAGCCGACGACGAGCTTCAGCAGTTTGAATTTGCCGTAGGGCGAGTACGGTTCACGGACGACCAATTGCAGCTCGTTGGAGGTGAGCGGCAAGACGCGGCCACCGGCGGAGCGCTGCGCGGCGGTCGAGCCCGCGGCAGGACCGATCCAGATCCCGCTCGAGCGCTGCTCCTCTTTCTGTTTGCCGACGTGCAAAATGTAGCGCGAAGTCGCCGCTGGCCCTGAGTGGCAATAGAGCGCTTCGTTCAGGACGCGCTTGGAGCGCATGCGACCGTTGAGCGAGACGGACATGCGCGTGAGCAACATGCTCTTCAGTTTGCCCTCGAGCGCGCGCGTCACATGGCTCTCGAAATCACTTCGCTGCGCCGCGCAAAAAAAGCCCACGCTGTGCGACGGCGCGCTGTTCACGCCCAACACCGGCACACTGCCTACGTTGTGCGAGGCCGCGAGTAGCGTGCCATCACCGCCAACAGCGATCACCAGCGCGGCGTCCGAGGTATCGAACGCGGCGTGCGCGCGCTGCAGAAACAGAGCCTTGGCGCCGACGCGATCGAGCACGCGCGCGACCTCGTCCATCGTGCGCGAGTGTTCTTTGTGCGACGCGAGCCAGCTTGCAACGCTCGGATCACGTTTCTTGATCAAGTTGCGAGCGCGCGGGTCGCCTTCGTCTTCGACGAAGCGACGATAGGCCGTGCGCTTGCCTACGACGATCACGTGCGGACGGTTGTTCAATACAGCTTCTCCAGCAGGCGCCTGAGTGCGAGCTCGGTCTTGGCGTCTTCGATCGCCCCGGTTTTGCACAGTTCGAGCGCGTCGCGCAACGATAGGTCGATGATCTTCCCAAAACGCTCGAGCGCCGATCCATCGAGACCGGGTTCTCGCCGTGCTGCCGGGTCGACGCGTACTTCGAAAAAAAAGTGCCGCTCCGCGACGAAGCCCGGCGCGGGAAAGGTGCTGGGCCCGAGTGGCGAAAGCGAGTCCAAGCTGACCTCGAAGCCCAGCTCTTCATGCAGCTCACGCTGGGCAGCGCGCACTGCACCAACGGCTGAGCGCTCGCTGCGTTCGATCAACCCCGCGGGCAGCTCCCACAGGTTGCCGTCACACGCCTCGTCGGGCAGAGGAGAGTTTTCGCGATCGCGCAGCGTGGTCGGCGGGCGGAACGCGCTACGCAGATACACCCGCGGCGTGCCATCCGGCGAAACGAAGTGGGCGACGATCACCACCGCGTCGATCGCACTGCGATCGACCGCGTCGTAAATGAAGGGCTCGCTCTTCGTCCCGTCCGGGTAGATGGCGCGGTAGCGGTGGCGCACCAGCCGCAGAAAGCCCGTTTGGTTGGGGGGCGACAAATCCTCCAGCAGCTCGAGCTGGATCTTCGGGAATGACAGTTCGGCGCGGGGGACCATACGGCGGTCATTCTACAGTGATTCGCGTGAGATCCAGCGCCGAGCACGACGCCGCCCCTCGGGATCGGCTCTGGATCTGCGTTCGTCGCACCATTCTCCCGCGCTTCTCCTCCCTGAGCCGCAAAAATACGTGGTAAAAGCCCGGCATTCGGAGGTTGTCGAGGAGGACCATGTTGCAGAAACTCGTTGTCATCGGGCTGTGCGCGGCCACCCTCGCGCCCACGGTGACCTTCGCCGCACCGGCCGCGAAGGCCCCAGCGCACGCCACGCTCAACCTGGAGAGCACCAAAAAGGCCCTCGAAAGCAGCGACGAAGCGCAAGTTCTCGCGGCGCTCGACGAGATCGAGCTGGCGGCCGATAAGCGGGCAGCTCCCTTGGTCGAAGCGCTGCTGGGCCGCGGAGCGAACAGCAAGTTGCTGCTGCGCGCGATCGGCGTCGCGGGCGCACTCGGCGCACCGTCGTCGAGTGCTGCGCTCGCACCGTACGTGAAGCACCGCGCAGCCGAGGTTCGACGCGCCGCCGCACAGAGCCTGGCGCGGACCAAGGGTACGATCGCGATCGGCGCATTGCGTGATGCGCTACGCGGTAGCGACCCCGCCCTGCGCGGCACCGCCGCCGAAGGCCTAGGCGCACTCGGCGCCAAAGAAGCCGTGCCGGACCTGTTCGTGGTGTTGCCGAAAGAAGTGCCGGAAGCGGCCGGCGCGATCGGCGTGCTGTGCCGCGCGGACGAGTGCAAGCGCTTCGTCGGCTTGCTCGGCAAGCTGCCCTTCGACGTCATGGAAAGCGGCTTTTTGCCGCTGCTCTTGCGTACCGACGCGGATGCTCCGGACGCCGCCAAGCTGCAACTGATCGAGCAACTGCGGCGCATGGCCACGCAAAAGTCAGGCGCGCTTTTGGCCACCGCGCTCGCGTCCTATCCCGCGAACGGCAATCCAAAGATCCGCGCTGCGATCGACGCCGCGATTCACGGCCACCCAGTGGCGAGCACCGAACCATGAACCTTCGTCGATCTTTCTTCATTCTTGCACCGACCGCGTGGCTCGTCGGGTGCAGCACGAGCACACTCAACTCCACGAGCAAAGCGCTCGATCCCGATTGGCAGAACGACTCCGGCGCGTCGATCGCGAAGGTCGAACAGCGCTTGCACGCGTTGCCGCGCGTCGAAAACGCGCGAGTCGTCGTAGGCGTGAGCGATGCCGGCTTGGTCGCGTCGTCGCTCGACGGAAAATCGCACTGGAAGTACGACGGTCACCCAACGTCGGCGCCGATCATTGCGGGCCCCTTGGTGATCTTCTCCGAGGGCGATCAGATCGTCGCGCTCGAGGCGAGCTCCGGGAGCAAATCATGGAACCTCGGCAACCGCGGGCTTGCTCTGCGCGGCGCCGCCAATGACGGCGCGCTCAGCGCGTTGGTCCTGGCTGATACACACAAGAGCCTGTTTCTCGGCGTTTCCCGGAGCGGTTCGACGCTCGGCGCGGTGGAATCGAAGGCTGACTTGGGCGTGCCTGCCGCACGCGGTGGCATCGCCTTTGTCCCCTGGAGCAGCCAATACGTTTCCGCTCTGGACATCAACAGCGGCGACGAGGCCGGCCGAATGCTCGCGCGCGTGCAGGTCAGCCAAGCGCTCAACTTCGGCGGTGAGCTGTATTTCGGCGAACAAGGGCTGATCCGCTTCGACGAGAAGGCGCGCTACGCCAGCACCAATCAAGCAAACCACGTCGGTTTGCCCAAGGTCGAGCTCCCCGGCAAACCGACCTGGCTCGGCAGTGGGCTCGTGAATCCGTCTAGCCAAGCCAACGCGCGCACCAAGATCCGCATCTTCGCCGCGCCGGTTGCGGCGCCGAGCGGCGAGCTCACGCTCGGCGCTGGCACCTTCAGCGCCACGTATTTCCGAGTCGTGCTCGGGCTCGACAGCAAGAGCGGCGCGCTACGCTGGGTGCGCGCACTTCCTGCCGACATCGTGGGCGGAGCCGCCGCGAGCTCCGGCTTCGTGTTGTGCGACGCAAACGGCAAAGTCTGGTCACTGGACCGCGCGGGCGGAGACGCTGGCAGTCTAGATTTAGGCTCGAAAATCCGCTCCTGCGTCGCGGACACCGGCGCGGAAGAGGTGCCGAGCGCGCCCGCTCGCGGCAGCCTCGCGGTGCAAATCACCGAGGCCCTCGACAACCTCGAGCCGACGATGGCCGAAGCCGAGCGCTACCTGGTGAGCGAGCTCGGCAAGCAAGAAGATCCCATCGTCACCAAGAGCTTGATCGATCTGTCGAGCAGCCCATGCGTTCCGCCGGATCTACGCCTCGAAACGCGGCGCCTACTCGCGCTGCGCAAGAACGGCACCGACTACATGTTGGTGGCGCTGGCGCGACACTATGACTTCGTCTCCGGCGTGCTCTTGCCGCCACCGGTAGGCCCGCTCGCGGACGCCCTCGGCGCCATTGGCGAAACGCGCGCCGCGCCGCTACTCGCCAAGCACTTGAACGACCCCGCGAACTCCGCGGACGACGTTGCACACGCCGCCCGCGCGCTCACCAAGCTCGCCACCGCCAACGAGTACGAAGAGCTGCGCACGTTCTTCGCGCTGTACCGCGCGACCGCGGACGACGAAGCCCTGGTCGCAGCGGTCGTGTCGTGCGCCGAAGCCTTGCTCCGTGTGGGCGGCGCTGAGGGCCACGCGCTGGTCGAACGCGCAGCCCAAGATCCGTTGACCCAGAATGATGTGCGCCGCGCCTTGCCGGCGGTGCTCACCAAGCACTCCAACACCGCCGCAGCCGCCGCTCAGGTCAACAAGCACTGAGCAAACCGCTCGCTTTTCGAAAAATCGACCGTCAACCCGTCTTCCTGAAACTTCGCCAAGTCGGGCGGCGTAACTCCTAGCGAACGATTCAATCGCATACGATTAAACAATCAGGAGTCGAAACCATGGCCGAGAAAGTATTGGAAAAACGCCTGTACACTGCCACCGCCAGCGCCACGAATGGCCGCGAAGGCAGGATCAAGAGCGACGACGGAACCTTGGATCTACCCGTCGCGCTGCCTCCCGGCCTGGGCGGCAACGGCAATGGCACCAACCCCGAGCAGCTCTTCGCCGCCGGTTACTCCGCGTGCTTCGGCAGCGCGTTCAACCACGTCGCACGGGCGCAAAAGATCAAGACCGGCCCAGTGACGATCACCGCCCGCGTAACCATCGGTACGGTCGGTGAGGCCTTTGGGCTGGCGGTGGAGCTCACAGCCGACGTGCCCGAATTGCCGCGCGAGCAGGCCGAGGCACTGCTACACGCGGCGCACCAAGTGTGCCCGTACTCGAACGCGACGCGTGGCAACATCGTGGTCGACCTGCGGTTGGCCTGAAACGAGGAGCGTCCTTGGCGAGCCGCGGCGAGCTACCTTCTCTCGAGCAGCACCTGTGCTTCGCGTTGTACCGCGCTTCGCGGGCAATGATTCGCGGCTATGGGCCGCTGCTCGAGCCGCTCGGGCTCACCTACGCGCAATACCTCGTATTGGTCGTGCTGGGTGAGTCCGACGCGCTCTCGGTGCGACAGCTCGGTGAACGTCTCTCGCTCGATTCCGCGACGCTGACGCCTCTCCTCAAACGGCTCGAGGCACAAGGGGCCATCGAGCGACACCGCGACACGGAAGACGAACGCGTGGTGCGCGTGCAGCTGACCAAGCTTGGCCGCGCACTGCGCACCAAGTGTCGGGATCTGCCAAAGCAGGCCGCATGCAACCTGGGTGATTTCCACGATCCCAAACTGCTCGCGCAGATCACGGGGCTACGCGCAGAATTGACGGAGCTCGCCGACCGCTTGGAAAAGACGGACGGCTGAGTCCGCTCAGCGCACGAGCCCGACGCGGCGCCCGAGATCCGACACGAACACGTTCCGCGGATCGTACTTGGCTTTGATCTCCAGCCATTGATCGAGGTTCGGGTACATCGCGCGGAACATGGCCGCGTCGAGGAACGAATCCTTACCGAGGTAGATCCGCCCGCCCGCGTCGAGCACCAGCGCATCCAAGCGCTTCAGCAGCTCGGGCGTGCGTTTGCGAATCGGAAAATCGATGGCGAAGGTGTAGCCCTCTCGCGGGAACGAAAGCAGACCGTCGCAGTGTTTGCCGAAGCACTTGAGCACGTTCAAGAACGGCAACTCGGACGACGACAGAATCGTGCCCAAAATCTCGCGCAAACGCCGCGGGCCGTCTTCGAACGGGATCACGAATTGATACTGAGCGAAACCCGCGGGGCCGTAACCACGATTCCAATGCGCGAGCATGTCCAGCGGATACGTGAACCCCTCGTAGTGATCGAACGCCTTCTCGCGCGCTTGGATCTGCTGGAGCAAGGCGTTGACCACGCGAATGCTCAAGCGATTGAGCGTCAGCGTTGGCAATTCGAACGGCACGGTCAGCTTGGGCGGCCCGGATACGCGCAACGCGTCTTTGGCCAAATCCGCGGGCAATTCGTCGCGACGCGCGTGCTCGCCCAACGCGAGCACACCGCGCCCGAGCCGAGCCCCCGTCGCGAACACGTCCAGCGTGGCCACGGAATACGAGAAGTCCTTATCGTACTCTTCGAACGCCGCGAGCATGCCCTCGAGATCGTTCACTCGCACCTTGCGCTGACGGAAGTACGTCGTCTCGACCTTTTTCAAGCGAATGGTCGCCGTCAGCACGACGCCGAGCAACCCCATGCCGCCGAAGCTGGCCCAAAACAGATCCGAGTTCTCCGTGCGACTCGCGCTCATGACCTCGCCGCTGCCGAGCATCACGGTGAAGCTATCGACCGAGTTGCTGAACGAGCCCTGCACGTGGTGCGCCTTGCCGTGCACGTCATTGGCGATACAGCCACCGATGCTCACGAATTTCGTGCCGGGGCTAATCATCGGCATCCAGCCGCGCGGAGCGAAGTCGCGCAAGATGTCCTCGAGGCTCACGCCGGCCTCGCACGTCAATGTGCCGGTCGCGTCATCGAAAGCGAGGTAGCGATTGAAGCTCGTCATTCCGAGCACGCGCCCCTCGTTATTGAGCGCGGCATCACCGTAGCTCCGGCCCAGGCCGCGCAGCGTGGTGCCGCGAGGATCGAGCGATGCGCGAATTTGCGACTCGAGCTCGGGTACTCGCAAATCGCAGTTCGCGCGAGTGTTGGCCCCCCAACCCGACAGGCGAGTCAGGTAGGGCTTGGCGGGCAGGGTTGTGAGCGCGCCCCGGCTCGGTTGTTGCGGTACTGCCAAGCTCTTACCCACGCTATCCATCCGCCCGTCTTAGCAGGCCCCCCAGCGCGCGGCAAAAATGAACATTTTCAGCGCTTTCACAGCACCTGCCCAAGAGTGATACGCTAGGTCGGGAATGACCTTCGAGCGCATCCGGCATCGGCTGCAGACAGGGCGACCTTTGGTCGTCGACTCGGACACGGGGGCAGCATTCCGCGCACGCGGCGTGGAGCTGGATTCACCCGGAACGCTCGGCCAAATGCTGCGCGAGCGTCCGAATGAAGTGCTCGCTCACTACCGGACGGAAGTTCACTCGCGCGTCGACGTCTTATCCGCACTGACTGCCGACACCACGCCACGCGCGCTCGCGGAAGTAGGCATGGAACATCGCTCTGCACAGCTCACGCGGCGCGCGGTCGAACTCGCGTTGGAGGCCGCCGCCGAGAGCGATAGCCCAGTCGCAGTCGCCGGCGTGTTGGGCTCCGATATGGTGAGTCCAGTCGCGGCCGACCGATTGCATGACGAATTCACGGAGCATGCAGCGCGCTTGGCGGTCGCCGGCTGCGAGTTGATCTTGGCGCGAGGACAGGGCTCCCGAGTCGGCTTGATGGCCGCGGTGGTCGCGGCGGCACGCACCGAGTTGCCAACTTGGGCCGTACTCGAGTTTGCCTATGGTGAGGAACTGACCAGCGCGGGCACCGCTGAGGATTTGGTCGCGACCCTGGCCGAAGCGGGCGCGAGCGTGGTCTTGTTCGAGGTGGCCACGGTGGATCTCGGATTGGCCTATTTGAAGCGTTTTCGCCCCGCCTTCACCAAACACGGCATCGCGCCCGGCGTGTTGCTTGCTGCTAGCGAGGCAAGCGTGCGCGGCTTCCATGACGAAACGTCGAACCCTGAGCGATGGGTGGAGCGTGCGGTCGACTTGAGCGCGGGCGGTGCCCGCGCAATCGGCGGCGGAGCCGGAACCACGGAAGCCCACACGCATGCCTTGGCGGTCGCCCTGGGTTCCCTACATCCGTCATCGCGCCCCGCCCCAAGAAGCGCTGAGGACCTCGACCCGACTCGCCGCGATTGCTAAACGACCAGGCCGACGTTTTTTAGTTCGATCGTCCAGAGGCCAGCTTGCGCTCCGTCAAGCTTGCTCAAGGACTAGCTTCTCTCGAGATCAGACCACCGTGGATTCAACCGACGACCTACGCCCGCTCCGCACGAGTGATGATTTGCTCGAGCTGTTCCAGCGCGCGGAAAAGCCGCGCTCTGCTTACCGCATCGGGACGGAGGCCGAAAAATTCGCCGTCGACAGTCAAACCGGCGCCCCGCTCGAATACGACGGGCCACGTGGCGTCACGCGCATTTTCGCCGACTTCGTGAAGCGCGGCTGGCGTGAAGTCCGGGAGACTCCGGACGGCCCAGTGATCTCACTGCTGCGCGATCACCACTCGATCACGCTCGAGCCCGGCTCACAGTTCGAACTGAGCGGCGGCGCGCTGACCAGCATTCACGAGACGCGCGCAGAGTTGGACGAACACTTCGCCGAACTCGCGGACATCTCGAAAGAGATGAATCTGACCTGGTTGGGGGTGGGCTTTCATCCCTTGGCCAAGCAAGCCGACCTCGGCTGGGTGCCCAAGCTGCGCTACCCGATCATGCGTGACTACTTGCCGACGCGCGGCAGCGGCGCGTGGGACATGATGCGTCGCACCGCGACGGTCCAGGGCAACTACGACTTCTCTGACGAAGCCGACGCGCTCAAGAAGCTCGTCATTTGTCTCAAGCTCGCGCCGCTCGTGAACGCGCTGGGCGCCAATTCACCGTTCTGCGAGGGCAAGCTCAGCGGCTACAAGAGTCGCCGCGGCTACACCTGGCTGCATATGGATCCGGCTCGCTCCGGCTTGATCACCGCGCTGCTCCGCAACCCCAAGCCCGGCTATCGCGACTACGCCGAGTGGGCGCTCGACGCCGGCATGTTCTTGTTCAAGCGCAACGGCCGCGTCGTGCACAACACCGGTCAGACGTTCCGCGACTTCATGCAAAACGGCTTCGAAGGCGAGCGTGCCACCTTCGGCGATTGGAAGATGCACCTGAACACGCTCTTCCCCGAGGCCCGCCTCAAGAGCACGCTCGAAGTCCGCGGCAGCGACTCATTGCCCGCACGGCTGCTCTGTGCCGTGCCCGCATTGTTCACCGGCATTCTGTACGACGAACAGGCCCTCGCCGAGGCAGACGAGTTTGCGCGCAGCATCGACGTCGACCAGCTGCTCGCGGCACGCCCCTCGCTCGTCACGGACGGCCTCGCCGCCAAGGTCGGCGATCGCCCCATGCAACAGCTCGCCGAGCGCATCCTCGAGATCGCCAACGGCGGCCTCTCGCGACGCAATCTGCTCAACGCGCACGGTCAAGACGAGCGCGTGCACCTCGCGCTCCTGACGACCCTGGTGCAGAACGGCAAAACCCCCGCTGATGCCGTGATTGAAGGGCTGAGCGCAAATTCGACGCCGAGCGTTGCCGACGTAATCGCGCGCTGTCACCTCTAACCCCTGGTGCCGCCCGCCCCGCCTTCGCCGAGCGCGCCGCCTTCACCGCCACGTTTCGGTCTCCACCTTCGCCAGCCAATCCCGTGTCGCCAGCGACGCCCATGTCGCCGCCAGCTCCGCCTTCGCCTTGATTGCATAGCGCGTCGCGCGCGAGCTGAGCCGCGCCGTCGCCATTAGTGCGAGGCTCGAACTCGAAGACGACAATATCGAAAAGGTGCTGGCGGCAACCAAACTCGCACCTCGCGTTGGGTAAGCGAATGCACGACGGGCCGTACATGCCCGTGATTTCGCCGTTTTCGCACGACGCCTCTAGACCGCACTCTTCATAGATCGTTGTCCCTGGACCTGCTGCGGTACCTCCGGATCCGGCTCCCGGGAGCGTGCTGCGCATCCCGGCGCTCAGCACGCTCCCGCTCGTATCGGCTGAAGACGTGCCACCGCGGCTCGTCCCCGGATTGCTGCTCGTCGCGACACCGCCGCAAGCCACGCACATCAGCACGATCGCCAACGCGACCGATGCGCGTTGCTTCCCCCAATACCGTAGTCGCTCATTCATCATCACTCACCCCAACAGTGCACAGCGCGTTCCAACAGTCGCCCTGAAAATCTCGGCCAATTTCGTGCGTTCTTGCGAGCAACGGCACACGTTGAGCCAGTCATTCGGACACGCGAGTCAGGCCACGGTCGCAAAACGCTTCACGTTGCCGAAGACCAAGCTCTCGCTCATTTTACTCGAGCACGAGCCTACACGCAGCGCAGCGCAGCGCACCGCGCTCGCGAGCAACCGGCGCGCCCGGCGGCACTACTCTGAACTCGCGCGCTTCACGCGGCGCTTGCGATGCGGATCTTTTCCGTCTGACCTGCGCGATAAAACGTGCGCAACCGTTCACGCGCGCGTTCGCGATCGTTGGCAGCAAACACGCGTGACACGAAGCGCGCCGCGAGATTGTGCGCGAGTCGATAACGCGCGCCCGCTTCTGTGTCTTCGGGGTCGAGGAAGCGCGGGCTATCGAAGAGGCGATCGACGAGCTCGCGTTGATTGTCGGAGCTGAAGCCAAGGGAGAGCACGAATTTGTCGACCTCGGCTTGCAGCTCCAATTCGAGCTTTGTGACGGGCAACGAGATCCGCGCCCGCTCGACCAAATAAAGAAAGTGACTCACGCCTTCGGCGACTTGCAGCCACACGTCGTTCAGCGCGCCGCCGGCCGGGATTTGCTTGGATTCAGGGGGCAAAACCAGCGCAATTTCGAGTTCGTCCGCGGACTCGCGCACGAGCACCACTTCGCGGCTGCCCCGATCGCCGTCACGCACGAAGCGCGTCACATTGGGTGCGCGCTCGAGGCCGTAGAAGCGCTCGAGCTCACTTTGAATGCGCCGCAGCTCGCGGTGCCTGCGCGAGCGCGACGGCGCGTTCAATGGATCCCCCCGTGCCCCCGTTGTGGCGTGAGGCCGCGACCGGCGAGTGCGACGGCGAGTGGAGCGGATCCGGTTTTCACCCATCGCTCATACAAGCGCACGACTTGGCGGTTCGAGTTGTGCGCCGAGTTGGCTTGCAGCACGTCCGCAATGCGCGAGACGACTTCGGCGAACATAGCGAAGTTGTCGGCGAGTTCGCGGAACACGTCGGGCGCGCCCGTGCCGTCACCGGCGGATTGGCGAAGCATGCTCGCGGCCCCGTCGTAAGCACGCGCGCCGAGCGTGCGCACATAACGAAGCTCCACCCCGCGCGTGGACAAGTGGTCGGCGAAGAAGCCGCTCGTGTACAGCACGCCGTCCCCGAGTGACCTGAGCCGTTCGAAGCGCTCGCTGCCTGCGGTGTGCAGGGCTTCGTCCAAAAGCAGCGTGAGCGGACGCTCGAGGCTCGCGGCTTCGAGTCGGTCTGGCTTGGCATAGTCGGCCAGCAGGCCTGCCAAGTAGTGCTCCGCCGCCTCAGTCGCTGAGCAGTGCTGGTTGCGCACTGCCTGGTCCACCAAGTGGTGAAAGAAGGACTGCAGGTCGCTCGCTAGGTCGATGTCGGGCTGATCCGGGCTCATGACAAAGCTCCTTCCGAAGCGGTGCACGGGGTGGCTGCGAGGGCCTTCGAGGGACAACCGCGCCCGACGCAAGGAGCGTCAGAGCTCGGGCTTCGAAGGCATCCGCTGAAATTCGGCACCTGTGTAGAAGGTACGGGCAGAAGTGTTTCCGCGTTATACAAATGCGCTGCTCTTCTGAGCAGGTGGTTGTCGCTTCTTCAGCACTCTCCCAGGGCGGCTGCTAAGCCCGCACCCCGGGACGGGCACCCCGGGACGGGCACCCCGGGCACCCCGGGACGGGTGGCAGCGACGGACGTTCAGTTGGCCTGCTCATGCCTAGCGGGCTACGGGGCCGATCGTCGTTGGCGCCCCTTGACAGCATATGGCTGCTGGCTAAGTTCCTGGCGCGCTGTTAGCACTCGCCCGCGTTGAGTGCTAACCGAGAAACTAGAATATATTCAGAGGCTTACAGCGAATTCGGAGCACTCTGACGGGTGATTTTGAGGGGGGAA
>DASQCO010000140.1:0-33934 GCA_035634635.1 Polyangiaceae bacterium | reverse complement strand
CAAGACGTTCATCGTTTCCGGCGGTGGCATCGAGTTCATGCGGGTGATCACGGAGCGGGTCTACAATATTCCCCCCGAGCAGGTCATCGGGACCACTGGAAAAATGAGGTTCGAACTCCGCGACGGAAAGGCGGTCATCGTTCGCGAGCCCGCACTGACTTTTGTCGACGACAAGGAAGGCAAGCCGGTGGGCATCGAGCTACACATCGGCCGGCGTCCGATCGCTGCCTTCGGCAATTCGGACGGTGATCTGCAGATGCTGCAGTGGGCCGCGTCTGGTCCCGGATCACGGCTCATGCTGCTCGTGCACCACACCGACGCCGAGCGCGAAGCGGCGTACGATCGGGCTTCGCCAATCGGCAAGCTCGACAAAGCGCTGGACGAAGCGAAAGCCAAAGGCTGGATCGTGGCCAGTATGAAGGACGACTGGAAGACCATCTTCCCACCGCTTGCGCCGACGGCCATTCCGCCCGCGCCGTCGCCGATCTCCGCGCTGCCGGCGCCGTCTCCGGCGGTCGTGCCCACGGCACACTGAAACACGCGCCCAAGGAAGCTATCTCACTCCGGAGCGCGACCGGCGCGCCGGTGTAGAAAGCGTAGGTGCTCAGATATGAAGTCTGCAGCGAAGCCGCCATGGCCGTGCACGTGTCCCTGAGAGCTGAAACAGGTTCGTGGGGGTGATGGGTGTCAACGTGATCCCGCCGTCGCGCAGCGTGTTCGCGGGCAACAGGTGGTCGGGTGCAACCGTGTAACAGCCGGATCCGGCCCTCGCTGTTACAGCGGCGACGCGACAGGGCGCCATTCTTCCGACTTTTCGCGGTGGCACGGGCCTTGCGAAGCCCGCGCGCCGCCTTCACGCGCGCCTACCGCTACAGGGACCATGCTCATGCCGCAGCCAACCAACCTTCGTGTCGAGCGCTTTGCGCCAGCCAAGTCTCGAGCTCTATTTTTGCGCGCGACGCTTCTATTCTTGCTCGGCCTGTTTGGACTGTCCATATCTGGCTGTTCGAGTGAGAGGGCCGATGAGGCGACGGGCACGAGTACGGAGCGTTTGGGTTGCGATGCCGATGATGCGAGTTGCTTGAGAGGCGGCGCGCCGCGCCCGCACTGGTCCGAGCAACCGGACCGAACGCCCCCCGAGTTCGAAATGAGCGACGCGGGAGCTCCCAAGCAAACCGGCGCAGTGCAGATCAAAGCCTGTGATCCGGCTTCCTTGGGTAAGCTGCCCACGCCCGAAGGCGGCAATCCGCACCCCAAGGGTGCGGATTTGCAAAACCCCAGCACCAACTTTCACGTGCTGCAGAGCCTGCAACTGCTGAGCTCTGCGTTCTCCAAGCTCGCCTCGGCGTCCAACAAGTTCGCTACCTCCGCCGTCGACGGGGAAGAGAACGGGAAATGCATCTGCAAGCCGACTAGCGTGACTTGTTCCAATGCGGCGCTGATCAAGGAGAACGTCGACAAGACTTACTGCGGCATGTACTGCGACCCCACGAACCCTACGCCCGTGGCTTGCAGCAGCGGCGTGTTGGCCTGGGTTGCCAATGACGTGTTCAAGAACAACGAAGGCAAGGCCAAGTGGGCATTGAAGACAGTCGGTGTGCTGGACAAGCTACCGAAGGACCTCACGGATCCTAACTCGGACTTTCAGAAATCCCTCTCAGCCATCGGCGGGAGCCTGGATGACGTGGAGCATTTGGTGGCGCTGTTCCAGTGCTACGTCGACCTGTTCACCGAGGGGTATCACCTCGGGTCTTATTCCGATCAGCGCCCTGACTTACACATGTGTGTTCCGTACGCCGGGCACGGCGCATACGCATCGCTCGGGGATAGCTCGAGCGGCCAGTGGGCGATTGGGGGGCGTTATACCTCCGCGAATCTGAGCGCGAAGAACCGCGCGCAGATGCGCACGGGCGGCTTCGGTGTAACCGCGTTCGGCAAAACGCTGAGCGTGCTCCCGGGCATCGAGTTCAATATGCAGATCGACGGCTACAAGGCTTTCGACAAGCGCGCGCCGCTCGGCCACCCGGAGCTCGCTTGGGGCGGCGCCGGTGTCAGTGTGAATGCCGCAAACAAGATGGACATCTTCGACTTGGTCGACAACAAGATGGTCACGTCGCTCGCAGGCGGCGACGGCAAGCTGTCGGCGGCTGACTGGATCGTCGCGACGTTTCGTCCTTTCGACTACACCCCGGCCGGCTACGCGCGAGCGACTTGGCCCCGATCCGAAGCGATGAGCGTCGACCCGTGGGAAGGCCAAGAGGCCTCCGTGATCGGTGCCGCGCTCAACCTCGACGTGCACATCAAACCAATCAACAAGGAGCTGGGGACCTACACGCTGTATCCGGGCATCACGATGACGCCGTACTTCAAGCTCAACGCCGGGGTGAAGTGGCAAGACGAGGCGTACAGCATGCGCACGCGCTTGCAAAACGCGCTGAACAAGAACGCGACGACGAAAGTCGACATCAGCGACTTCGATCGCAACATGCACCCTTTTCAGGCGCCCGATGTAACGAGCGAAGCGGGCACCACGGTGTCGGTGCAGCCGGAAATCGGCGCCAATGTCACGGCCGGCATCAAAGTCAGCAAGTTCGCCACCATCGGTGTAACGGCTTCGATCGGGCTCTCGGTGGACTTGAAGCCAGGCGGTTCTGGTGGCGTTGCGGACTTGAATCGCGCCCTCGAGCAGGCGCTCGTGAGCAGTAACCCGCCGGACGGACTCGAGTGCAAGCCGACCTGGAGCTTCAAGGATTCGAGCTATTGCTCGAACAAGGTGTTGCCAGGCTCTTCGACATACCTCGCCTGCGCGGCGAGCGACGCCCACAACTCGTGCTGCCTCACCTTCAGCGACAACGCGCATTTGTGCTTGGATGACTGGTCCGGTGTCACCCAGGCCACCTGCACGCCGACCAAGATCAACGCGGCCACCTTGGGTGATTTCGTGCCGCCCAGCGTTTACAACGTCGTCAAGGCGAAGTTGAGCAAGACTTACACCGCGAAGTGGAGCGCCAACCGCAGCTGCGATGAATGCGTCGCCGACGGCACGTGCCCGAACGCCATCCGCACGCCGAACTTTCCGTCGATTTCGAGCTGCGAGAAAACGGGGTATTGCTGCACGGGCAGTGCGCACATCGTCGCGGGGGCACAGCGCCAATATGGTTTGGTCGATCAAACCGGTGCTCAGGCGCGCTTTCAGGGCCTGTATAACGGAGCGGTCTACGACCCGTTGAGCAACATGCTTTTCGTTGCTGACGCGTACGCGGTTCGTCGCGTCAATCTTTCGAGCGGCGCGGTGGCTACGGTCGCGGGCGGCACGGTTCCAGGCAATGCGGACGGCGTTGGAACCGCGGCTCGCTTCAAGAGTATTGTCGGCCTCGCTCTCGAGGCCTCTCGCTACCTTTATGTGAGCGACAATCAAGATCGCTCGATACGAAAGATCGACCTCGTCACCAATCAAGTAAGCACGCTCCGCCCGTACAACGCGGCGAGCCTTCCTGAAGGACTCAGCTTCGTCAACGGGGCCTTATACGTGGCGGACGCTGTTACTTGCACCATCGATCGCATCGATCCGAACACGGGAGGGAAGCTCACGTTTGCCGGCAGCGCTGGCGCTTGCGGCGCGACCGACGGCGTCGGAACCGCGGCTCGCCTCGGAGGCGTGCTCGGTTTGACGTATGACGGTCACGGCGCTCTCTATTTCACCGATTATCTGAATTACAACGCTCCGAGCCAGGGCCCGGAGGTAATGCGGCTTCGCCGTGTCGACCTGACGAGCGCGCAGGTAACGACGGTTGCCGGTCATTCGGCTTATTCAGTGGTGGATGGCTATGGCCTGCAGGCGATTTTCAACAATCCATCGAGTCTGGCGGCGGACTTTTCGGGCAACATCTACGTGCTCGACGGGGTCGCGGTGCGAAAGTTCGAGCCGAGCTCCTCGTACGTTTCCACGATCTTATCGTCGAGCTCGCCCACGCAAAGCCTGGAGGGCGCGACCAATCAGGTTTTGTATACGTACCCCTCGGCGTTGGCGATCGACAACGCCGGCAATATCCTATTGGGTGACGGCCAAGAATCGGTGCTGCGCATGTTCGACTTGGGCTGCGATCAAGCCGTGCCGGGCTCGGTCACTTACGATGTTCATGAGAATCAGTGCCAGGGCCAGTTTACGCCGTATCGCTGCGTGACGGAGACCAAGCCCACGGCCACGGGTTGGGCAGGGCCGGGCTGTCACCCGCTGCACGCGGGATTCCAGAGCGCTTGCGGTTGCACGGCCAATGTCGATTGTGCGGCGGGCGAATCGTGCGACATCCCCACCGGGCAATGCATGCGCGGAGGCCAGGCGCAGGCGTGTACCTGCGACCCCACGCAAGGCGGCTCGGCATGCGGCTCGGGGCGCAGCTGCGACAACGGCGCCTGCGCCAAAACCTGCACGTACGCAACGAGTACCGCCGCGACCATCTGCGGCCCGAATCTGGAATGCTCACCCAAGGGGCAATGCGTACCGCACGGCGTCGTTCCCTTCGCGGAGCAGATCGCGTGGGGCGTCAAGCACCCGGATCCGGCTCAGCCAACGCATGCCATCGCGAGCTATGCGATGAGCGAGATGCAGCTGATTGCCGCTTTGCAAGCGTCGATCAAGATCGGGCTCAAAGTAAAGCTGTTCAAGAAGCAGCGCGAGTTCTCGATCTTCAAATGGAAGGATGCGTTCGACCTCGGCTCGATCGAAAAGGCCAAGTTCCAGCCAGGTCTCGAGGCCACCTATCAATGGGATTCGTCGCCGCTCGGCCTCGTCACGAACTACGAGCCCGCGCAAGTGACGCGCTATTCATCGACCGGGCAATCGACGCAAAGCTTTCTCGATTGGTGCAAGCCGGTCATGGCGGCCGATGCCGTGGACCCGTTACCGATCAGCCTACAGGACATCACTAAAAGCCTCACCGACACTGTAAGCTTCGGGTTCGACGTGGGCCGAGCCATCTACGAGGGGCAGAGCGTGTGCATTCAAGGCAAGAAGATGCTGGACTTGCTTCAGGACCCGAGCGCCGTGCAGAGCACGTTTGCCAACGGCACGTGCGTCTACGTGGGGCCTGATTCAGGCACGCGCGGTGCCACTAGCTTTAACTGCCAACAGACTCACCTCAACACACTCAGGCTGTGGGGCTGCCTGGACGTGAACCGATCGGCCAATTCCCAGGCCATGGCCCGGCTCTATCCGGCCGCGGTGACGAAGACGAGCACGCCCACGCTCGACGTGAGCAAAATGCTCATCGCTCCGAACGGGGACTTCGACGACAGCAACTTTGCCGTGTCGCCGGCGCAGGTCGATCCGTGGCTCGACGAAGTCGAAGCATGCTTCAACGATCACTTCGAGCAAACGGTGCCATGCACGTGTACGGTTGACGCCGATTGCACGGGTGGTCCCGGCCAAACGTGTACCGGCGGCCAATGCCGCGATTCGAATCAGATGATCGCGCAATGCCCCGTCGTGAAATCTGCCGTCGTGGCGGGCCTGTGCTGCGGTGACGGCGTGCTGGAAGGCAGCGAGCAGTGCGACGACGGCAACACCAAGTCGGGCGACGGCTGCTCGAAGAGCTGCACCAGTGAAGGGCGCGGCGCGTGCTGCCAAGCCGCGGGCTGCACGGATCTCGGCAGCAACGGCATCAACACAGCCGCCGACTGCCGCGCGGCGGGCGGCAGCGCCGTGCTCGGGCCGAACTGCGCTCAAGTTCAACAATGCGGTTACGAGCCCACTGGTTCGTGCCAGCTGGCGGGCGATTGCCTCACGCCCGTGACTCGCAGCCAGTGCACCGCGTCCGGTGGGACCTTCTCCCAAGGTAAAACGTGCGCCGCTTGCGCGACGGTACCCTCCAACGTCTCCACCTGGTATCCGTTCGACGAAACCAGCGGCACTGTCGTTCATGACGTAGCGAGCGGCGGCAGCGCACAACTCACTACGGGCGTGACTCACGCCACCGGCGTCGTCAATGGCGATCTGGGCATCCCCGTCAATCAGTCGATTACCGCGCCGGGAAGCAGCGCGCTCGACATTGGCACTCAGGACTTTACGATCTCGGCCTGGGTGAAGCGCACGAACGTGACTGGCACGATCGCCGAAAAGCGCCAGACCGACGGGAGCACGACCGCCGTCGGCTACCTGTTCAGCGTGTACAACAACGCGTTCTTGGTGCAGCTCGGCAACGCGGCGGGCTACAGCACTTATCTCTCGCCCGCCATGCCAGCCTTGGCAGACAACAAATTCCATCTCATCACGCTGTCGGTGACGCGCGCTGACACCCAAGGCGGACGCCTATACGTCGACGGCGCGCTGGCTTGGCGCTTCAATCCCACCGCGCGCGCCGGCAGCCTGAATACGAGCGCCTCGTTGACGCTCGGGCACGGTCTAGATCAGCCGTCGCTCGGCGGCGAGCTCGACGAAGTCATGCTTTGGAACCGTGCGCTGAGCGCCAGTGAAGCCGCGCAGCTCCTGAAAGGTCGTGATCAAGGCTACTGCCACTAAGACCGCGCCAACGCCGGGGTCGCGGGACCAGCGCTTGGCTCGCGTCGATCCTTGCCTTGATCAAAGCGACCCGCAACAGGTGTACTGAGTTTCGCCCCGTGAATATTCGACGTTGGCGCAGTACTTCCAATCAAAGGGTTTGAGTTCAGGGCTCAGCGGCACTCGCTCGTAGGAAGAAGTCTTCGGCCAAAACTTGGCGCAGTACGAGAGCGGGTCTTCGTAGCAACCCGAATCACAATCAGCGTCGGTCTGCCAGCCGCTGCTGGTCGAGTGCACGTTGACCTTGCTGCACCAGTAAACGATCTGTCCAAGTTCGCGGCCACCATTGACGCAGTTCGCCTCACCAGCCGCGCCGGCGCTTTCGGAGTCGTCGACAAGGGAGCCACCGCCACCGGCTTCGCCGCCACTACCTGCGCCCGAATCCGACTGCCCACTTTCGACAACGCCGGCCGCTGATGGGTCATCGAGCGTCCCCCGCGCTCCTCCGCTTGAAGGCAACGGCGGTGTGCACACTCCAGCTTCGCAAATGTTGGGAGAGACACAGTCGCCCTTGTCGCGACACTGGATGTGGCAGGTCCCCGACACGCACATGAATGGCGCGACGCAATCGGAATTGAGGATGCAGGAGTCGCTGATGATCGCGGCGGAGTTTGACGAATGGCAGCCCGCGAACAACGCAAGTAGCCATGCGGACGCGAGACCGCCGCGGGTGGGATGATCGCTCTTCACGCGCAACTTCTACGCCGGAACGAGTATTTTGTTGCCGGATTTGCGCGCCCGCGGCAATAACCGGGGGCAATGGCTGTGACTGGTCCGGAGTTGCCGCGTGTCGGCAGCACTTTTGCTGGCCAGTTCGCGCTTTTGGAGATCGTGGGCGAGGGCGGAATGGGCGTGGTTTTCCGCGCGCTCCAGCTCAACCTGCAGCGGGAGGTGGCGCTAAAAGTGCTCCGTCCCACCGCGCTCGCCGGCGGTTACGAGCAATTCCGGCTCGAACGCGAGGCGGTCAGCGCTGCGCGCTTCCGCTCTCAATACGTGATCGATATTTACGATTGGGGAGTTTCGGTCGAGGGGCTGCCGTATCTGGTGATGGAACTGCTGCATGGCGAAACGATGGCAGCGCTTCTCGAACGTGAACCGACGGTGGAACCGGCGCTGGTTGCGGCTTGGCTTCGCCAGTGCGCTGAAGCGCTGGATGAAGCAGCATCCCTTGGCATCGTTCACCGCGACATAAAACCGGCGAACCTGTTTTTGGCCGAGGACAGCATCACGGGCACGACCGCCATCAAAATACTCGATTTTGGCATCACCAAGGTTTTCGATCGCAGTCGCGGCACGTTCCGTCACGAGGCGACCACCCAAAGCAGTCTGCGTCTAGGGACGACGGGCTATATGTCTCCGGAACAACTGCGTGCAACCAACACCGTCGATGCTCGTGCCGACGTCTGGTCGCTGGGCGTCGTTGTCTACCAGGCGCTAGCTGGTCGGCGCCCCTTCGAGCGAAGTTCTGAGGCTGATCTGATCGTCAGCATTCTTTCGGATGAACCCGCGCGATTGAGCTCGGTCAATCCCTGGCTTTCTCCAGCGGTCGCCGATGCAGTCGGGGGTGCACTGGAGAAAAGTGCTGATGCTCGCTATCCGAGCGCAGGCGCATTTTCTCGGGCCCTGACGGCGGCGTTGACTCTGGGTACACCCGCGCTGCCCGCCTCGGCGCCCGCGGGCCCAGCGAATGTCGTGCAGCCTGCCCCAAGCTTCGCCATCGGCGCCCGCAAGACCAGTGACGCCGGATCGGAAACCAAGGCGTCGAACGACTCCATGCGCGCCGTACGGACGCCGCCCCGATCGCGCGCGCTCAAGGTCTTGGCCATCGCCGGTACGACCTTCACGGTGAGTTCGGCATTGGCGCTGGCTACCGGAGCTTTACCATTCACCAAATCGGCGCCCGCTGCTCCGTCTGCGATGAAAGAGAACATCCCAAGGAACGTGGGGGACGGCGGGAATCAAGGCCGCACTGTCCAGCTTTCGAGCACGAGCGATGCGCAGAAGGGAGCATCTGGCTCGCCGGCTGCGGAGGTTCAGCTGCCTTTGCCGAAACGGAGCGCCGACACCGAGCACTTCAAAGCGCGCCGCGTGCAATCCGTGATCATTGACTCCTCGTCGCCTCCGTCGAAAGCACCAGCGTCGCCTGCGCCGTCCGCGCAGCAGTTCGAGCGCGCTAACCCGTATGCGAACTGATTGTGAGTCGCGCCCGTCTGGCGGCAAGCGCCTGGCGCGCAAGTGCCTCTTGGTCGTCGTCTCGTGTTTGGCACTGTGGCCGATCACGGCTCGGGCTGATGAAGCCGCAACCAAGGCCGAAGCACGGTCGCATTTCGAGCGCGGCTTGTCTCTGCTCGATGCGGGCGACTTGAACGGGGCTGCCGCCGAGTTCCAAAGCGCGCACACGATCTACGCCTCGGCGCTGGCTGCGTATGACGCCGCCCTCGCGCATGCGCGGCTGAGCCATCCGTTGCTTGCGGTTCGTTTACTGCGTGAGGCCGCAGAGCTCAGCGCGACCCCGGCGCTGCACGACAAGATCTTGGCTCTTTTACACGAGCAGGAAGCCTTGCTCGGCACGTTACTGGTGCGCGTTACCGATCGGGAGGGATCGCCTGTCACCACGGCGGAATTGCAGGCGACCGGCTACGCGCAAAATGAGTTGCACGTGGGTCAAGTCGCGGAACTTTCGCCGGGAACGCTCACTCTGCGCATCGTTGCCGAGGGGCATCCAGCGATCGAGCGCATCGTTGATGTGGCCTCTGGTAGCCGACAAGAGCTGACGGTCGTTCTCGAACTCAATGAACCACCGCCGCCACCTGCCGCGACAAACAAGGTCCCCGTTCCCGCCGTTGCTCTTCCACCTTCCGCAGCCCCCGTCGTCAAGGTTGATGAACCCCGATCGAAAGTCGGCGGTGTGGTCACCACGGTGGTGGGCCTGGCAATCATGGCGGGCAGCGCGGCGGTTCTCTGGGACGCCGACCGCGGCTTCGTGCAGCTTTCGCCGCAGGTCGACTCCTTCAACGCGAGTACCGCGCCCGGTGCTTGGTGTAGCCGCGGCAATCACGTCGCAGATTGCAAGAGCCGCTCAGAAGACCTCAATCAGCAACGAGCCGATCTGAATCGCGAGCGGGCGCTCGGTTTCGTTGGCTTGGGTGTGGGAGCTGCGACCACCGCAGTGGGCGTCGTCTGGTGGCTGAGCGCGGCGAACCCTGGTACGACCGCCGCCCAGCTCCCGGTGAGAGTGATGCTTGGGCCGAGTGCGGCTTCGCTCACCGCAACCGGGTCGTTCTAGTCGGACTCGTGCTCGGCCATCTCGTCGCTGGATCCGGCTCGAAATTGCTCGGGCTCGAGCGCGTAGCGTGACAGCCAACGGTGTACTTGCATCCGTGCCTTGCCGAATTCGCGCGCTAGCGCGCTCACATTTCCGCGATGGATCGCAAGCATTGCTCGCAGCTCTTCCTCGCTCGGAGCATCGCTGCTCGGGCTGGCACTGGGGCGCAAACCGCCTGCGCTCGCGCGCTCCGCGCCATCGGTCCGCCGTGTCGCGCTGCGATCGCGGAGCCGAATTGCATCCGGCAAATCACGCCGGCGCAGGGTGTCACCCTCCATCACCGTCAAACTGCGCTTGATGCAGCTCTCGAGCTCGCGCACGTTGTACGGCCAGTCGTAATCGAGCAGCTCGGCCGCGAAGCCTACCGAGATCCGCGGCGGCTCGCGGCGTAGCTCGCGCAAAAAATTACGCGTCAGCATGAGCACGTCCTCCTTGCGCTCCCGCAAGGGTGGCAATCGCAGCACGAAATCACTGAGTCGCGCGTAAAGATCGGCGCGAAATGCGCCGCTGGCTTGCAGCGCGTTCAGATCGCGATGCGTTGCAGCGAGCACTCGAACGTCCGTGGGCTCCGGGTCGACCGAGCCGAGCGGCGTGACCGTGCGGCTCTGCAACACGCGCAGTAACTTAGCCTGCGCGTCCGCAGGCATGTCTCCAATCTCGTCCAACAGTAGAGTGCCGCCTTTTGCACTCTGAAACAGCCCCGGCTTGTCATTGATCGCGCCAGAAAATGCGCCTTTCCGATAGCCGAACAATTCGCTCTCCAAGAGAGCGGCGGGGATGGCCGCGCAATTGACCGCGGCGAATCGCCCAACTCGCCCGCTCCAGCGGTGAATCTCGCGAGCGGCGACCTCTTTGCCGGTCCCGCTTTCACCGAGGAGTAGGGCTGTGAGTTCGCTTTTGGCTACGCGCGCGAGCTGAGCCGAGAGCCGATCCATCTTCCAGCCACCGATCAGGTGGGAATCGCTCGGGCCAAGTCGCTGGGCGCACCCACGCAGCTGGCCGTCGCTTCGATAGACTGCGTGAAGCTCCAGCTCGCGTTCAACGAATTGGAACAAGATATCGCCCACGCGCACGATACAACCGTGCTCGAGCAGCAGCGCCCTTTCGCGCACACCGTTGACGGCTACGCCATTGCGGCTCCCGAGATCACGGACGATCCAGCCGGCGTCGGTGTGCACGATCTCCGCGTGTTGTCTGGAGATGGTCGCGTCATCGAGCTGCACATCACTGCCCGGTTCACGACCGACGCTGAGCTTGTCGCGGTCGAAGAAATGCGCTTCGGGCGAAAACTGGTCGTTCTCGGCAAACAGAAACAACAACCCGGCGCGACCACGTGGCTGCGCTCTGTCATCATCGGTATCGGCTGATCGCACGGTGCTCGAATGGTTCACGCGCCGGGATATTAGCTGACGTCCCCGATGCTGCCAGCGAGCCGCTGTAACACTGCAACAGCGGCGCGGTCCCGCGACCGATACACCTTTCAGCGAATACCTCGCGAAAACTAGCGGGCATACGTCTTGCTGGCGACCGCGGTGGTCTTTTCGCCAGAACGAGATGCCCCCAAGTTTCAAGCCTAGTTCCTTGATCGAGAACAGGGCGCGCGTGCGAGGTGCGCGTCATTTGGTTTTCGGCACTGTGGCCGTTGCGAGTTCGGTTGTGTGGGCGTGGTCTTCGCACGACCTCGTGTCTCATGGGGAACGCGCACAGGCGTTGGTGGTGGCTTTACCCCATGGAGGCTATCATTCCGAGCTGCAGTTTCGGACTGCGGCGGGTGAGACGATAGATGAGCAGTTGAACAGCTACGTCGAGCTGAAGGTAGGCGACACGGTGCCGCTCGTCTTCGATCCGGCCGATCCCGCTGGCACGATGCAGGTTGATGACTTCGCGACGCTCTGGCTCCCTTCGCTTGCGCTCTTCATTGGCGGGCTCGCCGTTCTGTTCATGGGCCTCGCGCGGCGCCGGCGCTGTGAATCACGCCACTTCTGTGCGCGTTTGATACGATTCCCTTGGATAAAAGACTGAATGCTTCACGGCGTCGGATTCCAGTTCCCGATCCTGGCTTGGCAGTCTTGAGCCTTCTGGAATGCTTCATCGTCGCTCAGGTTGTAATAACAGAACTCAGCGTTGGCGAAGAGGCAGCAGATCGAGACGTTTTGAAACGAGCAACTCGTTGAAGCAACACCCGCGCAATCCGAGATCGGCGCCAGGTAGGCGAAGCATTCGTTGCCCGTCGTGCAGGCGTAAGTCTGAAAGCCGCGTCCGAACACCGGAGGTTGGTTCTGGTTTCCAACGCTGCCACCCGTGCCGCCCGTGCCGCCCGTGCCGCCCTCACCAGGCAGGTCACCGCCAATCCCGACGCAGTCATTCGTCGAGTGGAATGCGCTCAACAAACGCAAGCACGGCTCGGAGTAATCGAAACTAGCGGCTTCGCGGCATCCAGGAATGTCGACGTCAGCGAGCGTCAGGCAGCAACGGTCGAGGTCCTGACAATTCTGAGTCGTCGGAGCTGGAAAGCTCGAATTACCCGCAGCAGCGTTGCCGCCGGAATCGGAAGCACCGCCAGCGTTCGAGATCGAGCCTGCTCCACTCGTGTTCGCGGCTGCTCCGCCCGTACTTACGCTGTTCGCGCTGCCGGCGATGCTGGATGCACCCGCCGCGCTTGGTGGCCCGTTACTGCTCGAACTTCCACAGCCGAAGGTCAGCCCAAGGCTGACCAGGTAGATCCAATGTCGAGTGATATGGCCGCTCATCGCGCCGCGTTCAGCAAGCGCCGTGCCCAGCTCATTTTTGGCCCGCTTCGCAGGATCGCACGACGCCCGCTGTCACGAATTCAGCCTCGTGCGTGAGCACGCTGTTACACGTTACAGCGCGCCGGCCGACCTCTCCGGCTGCGTGACGCTGTAGAACCGCCGTGGCCGCGTCGAACGTTGTCAATTGCGAATCGCGCACGACGTTTTAACGATTGAAGCGCGGGACCGCCATCGTTGAGCTGCTTCAGCCCAGTTCCGAGTCTGCTCAAATACGAGCCGAACGGCGGCGGCTACACCCTCGCCGGCAACATCTACCGGACGCTGGGCTCGCGCGTGCGAGACCGAGAGTTCGGTGCCGATCTCACTTCCACGAGTGACTTCGTCGACGGCGCCGACGTCGAGCGAGAGCAAGCCGCAGCTCGAGCTACGCGACGGCGCGCGCTCGCTCGGTCCGCTAACCCAAACCTCAAGGACGAGGGATTGGGTTAGCGGGCGCGAGCGTCGCGGTGCGGCGCGTAGCTCCCTCAGCGCCGACCGGTCTGGAGATGGATAATGGGGGGCGTGCGAGGTCTCCAGTTCATTCTTCGGTGGGACGGCCAGATTGGCAGCCGACGAACCATCCGCCAAGCCGCGCGTCTAGGGCGCTACGGACAGCCAGGCCGCGGCGGCGGTGAGCATCGTTTCGAGACCCGTCTCCAAGGTGGGATGCAGAACCGGCGCAAACTTCGGAGAGTGGTTGCTCGGGAGCGCGTTCAGGCCATTGTCCCGCTTGGCTGCGGCGTACGCTTGGGGATCCGTGCCACCGACGATCCAGAAGACGTAAGGCGCGCCCCAGCGCCGGCCGAAGATGCTGAAATCCTCGCTCGCCGACGCTGGCTCCGTCTCGAAGGCGCGCTTGCCGAACTGCGTTTGAAATGCCTGGATCACGCGCTGCGAGGCTGCCGCGTCATTGACGGTCAACGGGTAGCTGCTGAGCGTGGTGAACTCGGGCGGTTTCGGCGCGTTGGACGCCGCGGCCTCGGCGCGGCTGATGCGCTCGATGGCCGACAGGACGTGCTGGCGAACGCCCTCATCGTAAGTGCGAACATTCAATTTCAGCGTTGCATCATCGGGAATGATGTTTTCCTTCGTCCCCGCTTGCAGGGCGCCAACCGTGACGACAGCACTGGCGAGCGGCGAGACCTCGCGTGACACGATCGTCTGCAAGCGAAGTGTGGTGGCGGCAGCCATGATGACCGGATCGATCGAGGTTTGCGGCTGCGAGCCATGGGAGCCACGACCGAAGAGCTTCACCTGCAGACTGTCGCCTGCGGAAAGGATCACCCCGGACTTGTAGCCCACGCTGCCCGCCTCGCCGACCATCACGTGTTGCCCGAAGATGACATCCGGCTTCGGAAAGCGCTGCGCCATCCGGTCGTCCATCATGCTCTGCGCGCCGCGCCCGACCTCTTCACCCGGCTGAAATACGGCTAGCACGGTGCCATGCCATGCCTCGCGGTGCTCCGAAAGCACGCGCGCCGCGCCCATGAGCCACGTCACGTGCAGATCGTGGCCACAGCCGTGGAAGACCCCCACGGTGCTCCCGTCATCAGCCTTGGCCGTCGCGGTGCTCGCATAAGGGAGACCGGTCGCCTCCGTCATGGGGAGTGCGTCCATGTCCGCGCGCAGCATCACTGTTGGCCCAGCGCCGTTGCGGAGTACGCCGACCACGCCCGTCATACCGACGTTACGGGTGACCTGGTATCCGAAGCGCTCGAGCCAGTCAGCCGCGATCTTGGCGGTGCGCACCTCGTGCATCGAGAGCTCGGGATTCTTGTGCAGATCCTTGTACACGGCTTCGAGCTCGGGCAGCAGCGTGGACCGCTTGGCGATGAGCGCAGCGACGAGAGGGTTACTCGTCAGCGGTTTCCAGGACCCCTGCTGAGAGAGCGCCGCGTCGGACGTTGAAGAAGGAACAGGGGCCGCCGTCGTCGAGCCCTTCATGCTCGTCGTGTTCGCCGTGTTCAGCGTATTCGTTGTGCTCGCCGTATTCGTCGTGCTCGCCGCGCTCGCTGGAGCAGGACAGCGCGCGCACGCCCAAGAACCTGCGCAGATCACTAACAGTGAAGGAATCGCTGCTTTAGACCCCATCATGGTCGGACACCTGTACCACGGTTATGGACCCGGGCGCTCGACCAGCTCGTGAACTTCATCGCGGACGGCCACGGTTCGGCGGCTTGCCGGGGCGAGTTCAAAGAGACGTAAACGCGCCGGGGCCGAGCGCGAGCGGGCGGAGAAGCGCGCTCGGCCCCTGCATAGACTTCACTGTGGGATGAGCACGGTGTCGACCACGTGGATCACTCCGTTTTTCGCCAAGATGTTTGCGGCGGTCACCTTCGAGTCGTTGATTCTTACGCCGTCGGTCAAGCTGACGGTGACACTCTTGCCGGTGAGCTGAGTGGGCACAGGGCCTGCCTTCAGGTCGCCGGAGCCCACGGCGCCGGCGACCACGTGATAAAGCAGCACGTTCTTCAAAGCTTCACCCGATGGCACGGCTGGAAGCTTGGCGAACGCAGTGTCGGTAGGAGCAAACACCGTGAACGGCCCTTTGCCCTGCAAGGTGGTCACCAGGTCGGCCGCGGTGAGCGCGGAGGCGAGCTTGGTGAACGTACCCGCTGCGATCGCCGTGGCGACGATGTCGTCTTTAGGCGGCAAAATCAGGCGATCGATGACGTGAATCACTCCGTTTGAAGCTACGACGTCAGCCGTGATCACCTTCGCATCGTCCACCTTCACGCCGGCGCTGCTGTCGATCAATACGGGCGATCCCGAAAGCGTGGTGAACACTTGCTCGTCTTTCAGGTCTTTGGACGCGACCGCCGCGCCAGCGACCACATGGTAAGTCAAAATCTCCGTCAGCGCGGCTTTGCTCAGCCCGGCAAGCACACCGGGGTTGGCGGACTCGAAAGCAGCGAACGCTGCGTCGTCTGGGGCGAATACCGTGAAAGGGCCGGGGCCCTTCAGTGCCTCGACCAAACCGGCGCTGGTCAACGCCGCCGCTAGCTTGGTGAAGTTGCCCGCGCCGACCGCTGTGTCGATGAGGTCTTTGCCTTCAATCTCTGCCGAACCACCACTGCCACCCTGGCCTGCAGCGGCGCCCGCCGCGCCCGGGCTCGAGCCGCTACTATTTCCAGCCGTTGCCACGCTCCCGGCGCTGCCACCGCTGTCGCTGCTGCAGCCAACGACAGGAAAACTCGCAACTAGCATCATGGATAGCCAAGGCAAGTACTTCATGTTCGCATCTCCTCGGAGTCGGCGACTCCGCTTGGGGGCGCGCGAGTGCGCCAATGATCATCGATATGGTCGTGCTCTTGCTCTGCCGCTAGAGGGATGAACCAAGACAGCGTATTCGGGAGAATACAGTTCAGCGTGTTGCTGGCAATTCAGTCACTCGCCGCCGTGCGCGAGTTGCACCGGTAGCTCGTCGAGCTTGCCGTCGCCATTGTCGTCTCGGTAAAGCGCAATGCCGCGCGCGAGATCGCGCCCGCCGATCACCGAGGGCGCGCTGGTCGCTCAGCTCTGCCCGAAATGGCGGATTGCCAGTCTCCGTTCCACCACTGCCGCCGCTGGCCGATGCACACGGTGCGAAGTTAAGAAGGCCCAGAACCGGCAGAAGCCTCACGGGCCCAAGCATGCTCAATCGCGGCCCCGGAATCACCGACTAGCTCCTCGTTTGCCCGCGCGGCTGAGCGGGAAGAGCTGAAAGTTGATCTGCACCACCTGCTCGGGCTCGGCCTCCAGCGCGGACAACTCCAAGAGCTCGCGACGAACGCACTGAATGCGCTCCTTGAGCGCTCGCAGCCCTCCGCGACCTAGACACAAGGTCAGCGAAGAGATATCGCGATCTTGCGCCGGCACGAGGTCAATCGACTCGATCGCACGCTGGGTCATGGCGCGATGAAACGCGGCGATGTGCAGCCCGCGCGTCTCCGGGCCCGTCGAAAGCAGGCCATCGGCCTGCACCAATCGCCCCGTTTCGTCTTTGACCAGCAACCCGAGGTCCATCAGCGTCTCCAGCGCGCGCGAAGCCTGAAGTGGCGTAATGGGGGGAATCAACTGATCCGCGATCCACTCGGGATCAGCCTTGAATTGCCGCGAGGCCGCAAGCTCACGGATCGCGGGCATGAACCAATCACTGTAGAAGGCGGCGTGCGCAACCTCCAGCTTGTGCGCCTGTCGGTAGTGCTGAACGCTCGTCAACTTGCCGTGGTGCAGGGCGCGCTCCGACGAAGTTTTTGCCTGATTGAACGCGACCAAGTGCACGAAGTAGCGGCTTGCTTCCGCGTCCAATCCGCAAGCTTGTGCGAACCTTTCCGCCATTTTTGCGCTCAGACTGCGCTGACCTTCCACGACCAGTTTCAAGTAGTTCGGCGAAGCGACGCCCGCGCGTTTCGAGAACGAGCGATAGGAAAAAACCGGATTGTTCGCCTTCTTTTCCGCGTAGAAGTCACGCAGAAAAGCGCGATAGTCGAGGTACGCGTAGACATCGGCCGGGGTTCGCAAACTCGGTGTCATCAGCCAGGCGCGTCTAGCTTGACGATGAAGTACAACGCAGCGCCGACTATCGCGCTCACGGCGCAGCCGTATAGAAACATCTCGGTGATCATCCGGGGCCCTTACTGCTCAACATGAGAGCACCAAGAGACAAGATGGACGGCACCCATATCCCGACGAACACGCCCTCCTCGCGGTGTCCGCTGAACCAAAGACCGACCGACAGCAAGAATGACAGGAAGGCTGCTACCAAGAACAGTAGCTTTCCGCGTGATCGATTGTTCATCGACAATACCCTTTCGATGCCGCTCGCGGGGCAGGTGCAACCGATGTCGGCTCCTCGCGACGGTTGGAGAGTCCTGCGCGCCGACCGCGAGAGCGGCTGCGAGGCTTGCCCCTGAGAGCAACCGAAATCCTGAAAAACGGCTTCATCACTCGGTCCTCCTGTTGAGATGGAGAGAGTTGAGCGGAGACAGTTGCGAACTTGTTTAATTGTTGTACATATTTTGTCCACGTCAAGGCGTCCTCAAAAATTGCCCTGCGCGCCATGAAAACGCGACCGTGCGCACGAGGAAGCACGCCAACAGCGGCAGCAACTGCAGTGCTTGGAGCGCGAAGAAATGAACGACCCTTAGATCGCCAAGCAGTACTTGGTGCGTGCTGCTTTTCAGGCCGAACGCGCTCGGGCGAGCGCGCTGTCGAGTGCCGGCCAGGAGGCAATTGATTCGATGCGTTCCGGCAACTTGCCGAGGGCGCTTGCTCCCGATCCGCCGAGCCAGAGCGCAACCGAGCTGGGCAGGCTCCGCACCAAACGTTGTAAATCACGGCGCGCGGCACCGAGATCTGCCGCGGGGGTCAGCGCGATACCGACCACCTCGGCGCCGAAGGCATGCGCGGCTGCGATGACCTGGTCGGGCGGCGTGCTGGCGCCAAGCAAGCGCGGTTTTGCTCCGCCGAGCGCGACGTATAACGCCACCATTTGTAGGCCGAGCGTGTGTGGTTCGCCGGGCAGCGTGGTGAGCACGATGGTCGGCTCGCCGTTCGCCACCTGGTGCGTGGCGAGCAGGGATCGCAGTTGAGTGGTCAGGCACTCGGTCATCAAATGTTCCTGTCGGATCTCGATTCGGCCTTCTTCCCAGGCTTGTCCGACTGCAACTGCCAATGGTTGCGCGAGTTCGACCACGAAGCGCTTGGCGCCCAAAGCAGCTGCTGCCCAACGAAGTTCGTCCTCGATGCGCTTCGCGTCGTCTCGCTCGAGGAAGTCGATGAACACCGGCACGTCCGCAACCGCACCGCCGGACGCCGCGTGAGCATCGGTCGTTCCGTCGAGCAATGCCCGAAGCTCACTGAGCGGCATCTGAATGACGTCTCCTGGTCGGTAACCGCGGCGCAACGCCTCCGCCACCACGCGCAAGCGGTCGATCTGAGCGGTTGAGTAGACGCGGCGATTCGTGCCTTCACGCCGCTCGGGCTTCGGGAAACCGTAGCGCCGTTCCCAAGCGCGTAATGTGCCCATGGGTAGCGCCGTCAACTCCGAGACAACCTTGATCGAGCTCGCCCCCGGTCCGGGAAGGGTGATGTTCGAGCTGCGGTGAGGGGAGTATTTGCTGGGCACGGCTTGACCTATACGGAATCTGTACAAGAGTTACACGTGGCGATGCCAAGGTCAACGTCGCCGGTAAATTTCTGCAATGGAATCAGAAGGATCCCCGCGCATGGCTGCACACTCTCTGAGCCCCGAGTCCTTGGGCCTGTCTGCGCGCGGCGCGCACCCCGCTCGAGCACGCATCGCGGCGAGCGCCACGCTGCCGTCTGAATTTGGTGCGTTTCGCATTCACGTGTTCAAAAACGACCGTGATGACGAGGAGCACGTGGCACTCGTCCACGGTGAGGTGGTCGGCGGAAAAGCGGTGCCTACGCGACTGCACTCGGAATGCCTGACTGGTGATGTGCTCGGCTCGCTGCGCTGCGATTGTCGAGCGCAGCTCGCGCGCGCCCTGGAGCGGATCGCGCGTGAACCGTGCGGCGTCCTCCTGTATTTGCGCCAGGAAGGGCGTGGGATCGGCCTGACCAACAAGATCCGCGCCTACGATTTGCAAGAGCGTGGTTGTGATACTGTCGATGCCAACCTCGCCCTCGGCTTCGCCGCTGACGAACGCGATTACGGCGCCGCGGCGGCCATGCTGCGCGCCCTCGGCGTGCAAAGCATCGCGTTGATGACCAACAATCCGGACAAACTCGAACAGCTTGCTGCTGAAGGCATCTTGGTCACGAGGCGGATCGCTCATGAGATTGAGCCCAACTCGCACAATCGCTTCTATTTGGCGACCAAGGCGCGCCGCTCCGGGCACTTGATCGGATTGAATGCTTCGCGCGGCGAGGCCACGGACGAGGTTCCTCGCGAAGCCGGGGGCGTTGCCGGCGACGACCTCGAGCGGCCCCCCGTCGAGTGCGGGAACCTTGAGGTCGTGGAGGGCGGTTCGTCGCGATAAGCCCAGGGCGCGGGAAGGGATTCGTCGACGAAGCCGCACTGGCGGCCTCGCAGAGCGTCGTGCCGCGTGCCGCTTCTGCTGCCCTAAGTTTGCGCGCACGAGTAGGCATCGCCGCCGGTGGAGCGCTGATGGTCGCTGGCACTCACCACGCCTATCGAGCAGTCGTCGCGTTCGCACCTCCCGTACCCACAGCTCGCTGCTCGTTCCCCTCTTGGCGCACGTCGTCTGAGATCTAGGTGCGCTGCTCGTCGCCCGGCGACGCAAGCGGGGGATGCTGGATAGCCATTGGCCCGCAGGCCGACTTGAGCGTCTGGGATCCTTTATTGTTAGACAAATATTGGACAATATTGTGTGTCGCTTGACTTGATAAACTTTGGAGTTAGACAGTTGTAAGACATGACGATGCTAACCAACGGCGACTTCGACTACCTCCTGGTGGGCGGGGGCCTCGGGAACTCGTTGATAGCTCTCAGCCTGTTCGAGCATCGGCCAGGCATTCGGGTGGGCCTGGTGGAGAGGCAGGCGACTCTGGGTGGCAATCATATCTGGTGCTTCCACGCCGGGGACATCGAGGCGCGAGCGCACAACTACGTATCGAAGCTGGTGTCGGTTAGTTGGCCTCGATACGAAGTACGTTTCCCGGAGTTGGTGCGCACGCTGGAGCAGCCGTATGCGGCCGTTCGCTCGGAGCGGCTAGACGAGGTGGTTCGCTCTGCCTTTCTGGAGCGCCCCGGAGCGAGCCTCTTCCTCGAGCGACGTGCCGTTCGCACCACCGCGCGCAGTGTGACGCTCGACGACGGGCGGGTGCTGAACGCCGACGTCGTAATCGAGAGTCGAGGCCCCGAGGCATATCCGGTGGATAGCAGCGCTGGCTATCAGAAGTTCCTGGGCCTCGAGCTCAAGCTGCGGCGACCGTCCCCGATTCAGCACCCAGTGCTGATGGACGCTTTGCTCACACAGCGCGACGGCTTTCGCTTCATGTACGCCTTGCCCTTGGCACCAGACCGCGTGCTGCTGGAAGACACCTATTTTTCGGACGACAGCGAGCTGGACAGGGAGCGGTTGGAAGCGGAAGTCATCGGCTATGCCGAAAGAAACGGCTTCGATATCGAATACGTGGTTCGCGAAGAAACGGGCGTCCTGCCGCTGCCCACCCGACTCCGCAGCAGCCCCAACCCGGAACCGGATGGGCCGCTGATCGCGGGGTACCAAGGCGCCTGGTTCCATCCGGTGACGGGCTACTCTTTCCCGGTCGCGGCACGCTTGGCCAGCGCTATCGCCCAAGCTGACCCTGCGAGTCTACGTGATCGCGTGTGGCCTGCGTTGGTGCGTGAACAACGCTCTCAGCTTCGTTTCTGTCTGCTGCTCAACAAGCTGTTCTTCGGTGCCTTCGCGCCAAACCAGCGTCGCAATGTCATCGAGCGCTTCTATCGGCTGCCTCCCGACTCGGTGAGGCGCTTCTACGCCATGACGCTCACTCACGCCGATCGGGCGCGTATTCTGTGCGGTCGTCCGCCGCGCGGATTTTCACTCGCTCGAGCCCTATCCGGAAGCGGAAGCCGGACGCCTCGTTCTTCGCTTGAGTCAACGACCGGAGGAGTTATCCCATGACCCAGTCAATTTGCGCCTTCGATCTGCCGGCAGAGCAGAATCGAGCCCGAGAGACCGGTGCGCCCCTAGCGCGCCTGATTCGAGCCGAATTCTCGGAAGCCCGGCTTAGCGAGAGCTTGGACCTCGGCGCCGAACGGGTGCACGAACGCCTGTGGCAGGCATCGCTGAGCGGACCGCTCCTGGAGTTGCTGGAACGACCCGGCAAGGAGTTTCGCTCGCGACTGGTGGAGGTGGCGTACGACGTGAGCCGGCGGAGCGACTCAGCGGCCATGCCTGAGGCACTGCCGCTGATCGTAGAGATTCTGCACACTGGCTCGCTGATCGTGGACGACATCGAAGACGACTCCAGGTACCGCCGCGGAAGACCCGCGCTGCACTTGATTGTGGGTCTCCCTCTGGCTCTCAACGCTGGCAACTGGCTGTACTTCTTGCCGCACAGCGTGATCGGTCGACTCGGGCTGCCAGAGTCAGTCGAGCTACACGTCCGGCGGCTCATCGACCGCAGTGTCTTGCGTTGTCACTACGGCCAGGCGCTCGACCTGGGCGTCAAGCTGGGCTCGCTCGCCCAGCTTGAAGTGCACGACACGGTCAGCTTGAGTACTCGGCTCAAGACCGGCAGCCTGCTCGAGCTCGCGGCCGAGCTGGGTGCGTGCGCGGCCGGAGCTCCCGCCGCACTTGCCAGCGAGTTGTCCGCTTTTGGGCGCAGCTACGGCGTCGCGTTGCAAATGTTGGACGACGTGAGCGGGATCTTCGAGGAGCGGCGCGCCCACAAGGGCCACGAAGATCTGCTGAATGGGCGTCCGACCTGGCCTTGGGCTTGGCTGGCAAGGCGATTGGACGAGCTGAGCTACACACGGCTACAGCATCGTGCGCGCCAAGTGGAGCGGCGTGAGCTTCACCCGGAAGTGCTTGCCAGTGCCTTGCGGCGTGAGCTTGGAGACTCGCCCTATAGGGGCATTCACGACCAGCTCGGTCACGCATTCGCTCGTCTCGAGCGAGCAGTCGGCGGCCGGCAATTACTCGAACCATTGGCAGAAGAGATTCAACGTCTGGAGCGAGCCTATGTCTGAAAAACGCTCACGCACCCGGGCTGCGATAGTCGGCTCTGGATTCGGCGGATTGGCAGCCGCCATTCGCCTACAAGCTGCGGGTATCGAGACCGTGCTGTTCGAGGCCCGTGACAAACCGGGCGGGCGCGCCTACGTCTACTCAGAGCAAGGCTACACATTCGACGCGGGCCCGACGGTGATCACGGCTCCTCATTGTCTCGACGAGCTATTCGAGCTCGCGGACAGGCGCCGGGAAGACTACGTGGAATTCTTGCCCGTCACGCCGTTTTATCGACTGCTATGGCAAGACGGCACGAGCCTCGACTACGCAGGAGGCAATGCCTTGATCGATCAAATCAAGACCTTGTGTCCTGACGACGCCGAGGGCTACTCCCAGTTCGTCGAGTATTCGCACAAGGTATTCGACAAGGGCTTCACCGAGCTTGCCCACGCTCCGTTCCTGCGTTTCTCGGATATGTTGAAGGTGGCGCCGTCGCTCGCCCGTCTGCGCGCGGATCGCAGCGTTTACCAGACCGTCTCGCGCTTCGTGAAGAACGAGAAACTGCGAGAAGCGCTCAGCTTTCACTCCCTGCTGGTGGGCGGCAACCCGTTTGAAACCAGTAGCATCTACACACTCATTCACTACTTGGAGCGTAACTGGGGTGTGTTCTTTCCGCGCGGAGGCACTGGCGCACTCGTACAAGCGCTGGTGACCTTGTATCGCGAATTGGGCGGCGAGCTCCGGCTGTCGTGCCCCGTCGAGTCGATCCGAGTGGCGCGTGGCGCAAGCATCGTACATCACGTCACCTCGACCTGGGGCCGGGACGAGCCGTTCGATCTCGTAGTCTCCAATTCCGATCTACACCATACCTACTCACGCTTGTACGCCGCCGAGCCTGAAGCCAAAAAGACCACGCAAAAGTTGGAACGAGCGGAGTGGTCGATGTCGCTGTTCGTGCTCTACTTCGGTACGGATCGCCCTTACGATCTGGCACACCATACGGTGCTGTTTGGCCCACGCTACGAGGGCCTACTGCGAGAGGTTTTTCACGGCAATGCACTGCCGGAAGACTTCAGCCTGTATCTGCACGCTCCCAGCGTGACGGACCCGTCGCTCGCTCCACCGGGCGGGGGCAGCTTCTATGTCCTGTCGCCGGTACCTCACCTGGGCAATGCCAAGCTGGACTGGGACTCACTCGCTGAAAGCTACTCGCAACGCATCTTGACCTCGCTCGAACGGTTGATGCCAGACTTGCGACGTCACGTGGTGGTCAAGCGCTGCCTCACGCCCAACGGCTTCGAGCGCGACCTATTCGCTTACCAAGGCTCGGCTTTTTCAGTCGCGCCCAAGCTCACGCAGAGCGCCTGGTTTCGCCCCCACAATCGCGACCCCAAGATCCCCGGCTTGTACATCGTGGGTGCCGGCACCCATCCCGGTGCGGGCGTTCCAGGGGTCGTAAGTTCGGCAAAGGCAACGGCGGGGTTGGTTCTGAGCGACTTCGGTCTGGCTGCGCCTACCCGCGCGCAGGCGGCAGAATGACGACTACCGTTGTCGCGGGGCGAGCGCTGAGGCTACCCCCCGCGGAGGGGCGTGCCATCATACGCAAGCACTCGAAGAGCTTCTCACTAGCGTCGATGCTACTCGGCTCCGACACGAGGGAGGACGCAGTGGCCTTGTACGCCTACTGCCGACGCGCGGACGACGCGATCGATCTGGTGCCCCCGGACGAAGCCGGCACGCGAGTGGTTCAGCTCGGCCGGGAGCTTGACGACGTCTATGCCGGCCGACCTTGCTCGGAGCCCGTGCTGGCAGAATTTCAGCGTTTGGTCTTCGAGAAAGGCATTCCTCGCGCCTACCCACAGGCCTTGCTCGAGGGGTTTGAGGCGGACGCGCTGGGCGTGACCTATGAGACGCTGACAGACCTCTACCGCTATTGCTGGTGCGTTGCCGGCACCGTGGGAGCAATGATGTGTCACGTGACGGGCGTGAGCCACGAGCGCGCCATCGTGCACGGCGTCCACCTGGGCATGGCCATGCAGCTCACCAACATTTGTCGCGACGTTGCCGAAGATTGGGAGCACGGACGCCTGTACCTGCCTAGGGCCTTGGTCGCGGGGCTCGACGTCAAAGCCTCGCGCCCTCTGCCACGCGTGCACCTCCCAGCAGTGGCCCTGGCTGTGCGCCGCCTATTGGCCGAAGCAAACACGCTCTATCGATCAGGCGATGCCGGGCTTCCGTACCTGGCGTTTCGCTCGCGAGTGGCAGTAGCTGCCGCACGGCAGATATATAGCGCCATCGGCGATCGCATCTTGGCGAACGGCGCGGATGTACTGGCCGGGCGCGCCGTGGTCCCAGCGCGGTCGAAGGTGTGGAGAGTCGGACTGGCCTGCGCTACCGCCGTCAAGATCGCCGCCACTGCACCGCGCTTTCGCGCCGCCCCCCTTTTTCATGCCATCCGGTTTCCCGAAGATGTCCTTCCCTTCTGAGATCGCTACCTACGTTGGACGCATGCGCGACTTCACGCGCGTCGATTGGTTGGTTTATGTCAGCTGGGTCGGGCTCATGTCGGGGCTCGTGCTTTCGACAGGGGGCTTCTTGCTGTTGGGTCACAGCCATGGCGTGTCTTTCACCCCCGAAGCGTGGCTCGTGCCGCTCGGCTCCTTACTGTTCACCATCTCCATCGCTGTCGACACGATTGGGCACCGCACCATTTACAAGCAGGAGATCAGCGGTGCCGAGGGGCTGGTACACGGCATCACCATCCTCTGCGGCATCACCAGCTGCGTTTTGCTCACGTTGGCTTACCATTATCCCCGCAGCCTCTGGATCCCGGCGCTGGTGCTTACCGCGTTGGCGTTCATCTACAGTTTGGTCGACGAGGCTTTTCACTGGCGCCGCTACGTCCGAAAGCACTCGGACCGCGTTGAAATGTGGAGCCACCTCGGCATTCTGACGGGACACGCCGTCATGATGCTTGGCTGGTGGGTTTGGTTCTTTCAAGGCTATCCCGGTGTCACCGCCACTCTCAAATCCTTAGGTGAAGGCACGTGAGCGGTGGTCTTTACCGTATCGGAACGGTGGCTAGCCTGACCGGCGTCACGACGCACGCCATCCGGGTATGGGAGCGTCGCTACCAGGCACTTTCCCCGGCACGCAGCGCAGGTGGATCACGCCTGTACACGGACGATGACGTGCAGCGGCTCAGGCTCATCAAGCAGCTGCTCTTCCAGGGGTACACCATCAGTCAAGTCGCAAACCTCGACATGCAGGAGCTGGGACGCCTAGTGCAGGTCGAGCCGCTGTCGGTACCAACCACGAAGTCGCCAGACGCGGAGCGGGCCAACGCGGTAGTCGAGGAGATACTATCCGCCTTGGTTGAATTGGACTTGGCGCGCGCGGGCCGTACTTTGGCACAAGCGAGTAATGCATTTGCTCCCCACGATCTGGTGCTCAACGTGCTCGGGCCAACGTTGGAACAGCTTGGTACGCGCTGGGCTAGCGGAACCGTATGCGTTGCCAGCGAGCATGCCGCCACTGCCATGCTCCGCACTCATCTGGGGACGTTGCTCGCGGCTCAGGCGGTGAGCGGCAAGACACCGATAGTTTGCGGTACACCCGCGGGAGAACAGCACGAACTGGGGGCGCTGATGGCTGCCGTGGTGATGGCCATGCGCGGTCGGAGGGTGTTGTACTTGGGCGCGGGTCTTCCGGCTTCGGAGCTGGCGCACGCCGCGCGGCTTTCCCGTGCTTGGGCCGTCGCCCTCTCGGTCGTGAGCCTTGCGCCGGACGCTGCTCGCCGCGAAATCGAAGAGCTTTGCCGGGTTCTTCCGGACCCAATACAGGTTTTGGTCGGCGGGCGACGGGTGCCGGAGCTACGCAAGTTGCCTGCGCGTGTTCGGGTGCTCACTTCGCTACCTGATATGGAGGACTGGCTGCTCACTGCGGCCGAGTAAACCACCCGATACGACGCCGAGTTTCCGGTGTGCGAGCGGGGAGCCAGCGCCCGCTCCCGTCACTTCATAAACTGGTGCGGATTTTCCGGCCCGTCGAGGTCGGTGCGGCGGCGGGCGGCGCGGCAGCGACTGCGGCCGCCTTCGTGACCGAGGTTGCGGCGGCTTTGGGGGGAGCGCTGTGCGGCGCGGCGACCTTGGGCTTGGCGAGGACCGCGGCCGAAGGAGCGGCACTGGGCGTTGCGGCTGCGGCGCTCAGCGCGCTTTGCGCAGCACGGCGCTGTGCCTCGGCGTTGCGTTCGGCTTCCGCCTTCGCGTCAGCTTCGGCTTGCTGTGCCTTGGCCGCTGCCAGCAAGGCTTCGGTCTTGGCCCGCTCTTCGGCCGCGCTCAATCCCGGTGCGCTGGCGGCTGCACTGGGAGCCGGCGACTTGTTCAACAGGCGCAGGCCCAGCGCGCCGCCGGCAATCACCAGCAGCCCCACCACGCCCAGCGCGGCGAACAGACCGGCGCGGCCGTTTTTGATCGGCGGCTGCAGCTCGGCGGCGACGCCGCCGGTGTTGGCCCAAGCGCCCGGCGTGCCCGTGCCCAGAGGCGCGGCGCCCGCTGGTGCTTGCCGGGCAAACTGGCCCGAGCCGTCCGCGATGCTGCCGCGCCCGGCAGGAGCCGCAAGCGCGTTGGCTAACTGGGCCCCAGCGTTGTTCGCCCAGTGCTCGAGCGCGAGCTGAAACTCTTGGGCCGATTGGAAGCGAGCCGATGGCTCGCGCGCCATCGCCTTGTTGATCAGCGCCGCGAAGTTCGGATCGACTTGCGGCACGAGCTGCTGAATTGGGCGCGGCTCTTCCAGCACGATCTTGAACAAAAGCTCGTTGAACGTGTCGGCGTTGAACGGGACTTCACCGGTGACGGACTCGTACAGGATTACCCCGGCGGCGTAGAGATCGACGCGATGATCCATGTCCTTGGCGCCCTTGGCTTGCTCGGGTGCCATGTAATAGGGAGTGCCCATGACCGCACCGGTGCGCGTCATGCTGAAGCCGCTGTCGCCGCTCAGTTGATTGAACTTCGAGATCCCGAAGTCCAGCAACTTCACGAAATCAGCCACGCCGCTGCGAGAACGGAGCAGATACACGTTGTCCGGTTTGAGATCGCGGTGGACGATGCCTGCGCCGTGCGCTGCGGCGAGCGCCGCCAGCAGCTGATGGGCGATCGGGTAGATTTCCGCGGGCGAGAGGCGTCCTTTGTTCTTGATGCGACTGCTCAAGCTGTCGCCATCCATGAACTCCATGACCATGTACCGGTCACCGGAGGGCAAGTTGCCGAGATCGAGCACCTCGACGATGTGCTCGGAGCCGATGCGGCCCGCGGCTTGCGCCTCGCGCTCGAAACGTTGCACGGCCTCCCCCGACTCAGCCACACCAGAGTGCAGCACCTTGATCGCCACCTTGCGATGGATCCGAACGTTTTCGGCCTCGTACACGGCGCCCATCCCGCCTTCGCCAATCAAGCGAATCGTTCTGTACTTGCCGTCGATGATCTCCCCGGTGCTGAGCATGTGCGACCCGTCTTTGGTTTCTGGAGTAGAAGCTCCAACGTACCATGGACGGCTGCTCGCGCGCGCGCGCTAGGGGGGCGGGGCCGTAGCGTCGATGTAGGCGGTTTCAGCAGGCATGCGCCGCGCCGGTGTTCCGGTGTGCGCTATTTGATTTCCGGGCCTGGTCGTAGTGAGTGGGGTTCGCGTGGGTCGCTGACTCTGGCAGGATGGTTTGCAATGTCTGGTCGTCGAAAGATGGGAACGTGGGTTGCGACTGCCCTTTGCGCTGGTGCGCTGTTGTTCAACACCACTGCGTATGCCGCGGGTGATGCGATCTCGGAGGAGGCGAAGGCCTACTTCAAGAACGGCGTGGATCTGATTCAAGATCAGCCGCCCAACTATCAGGATGCCTACTACCAGTTTCGGCTGGCGTACGAGAAGAGCAAGAGCTGGAAGGTGCTCGGCAACTTGGGCTTGTGCTCGTTCAAGCTGGAGCGCGACGGCGAGGCCATCTCTTATTACACGGACTACTTGAAGGGCGGCGGGAACGACATCGATCCCGACGAGCGCTCCGCGTTGGAACGCGATCTACTGGTGCTCAACGGCAACTCCGCGAGCGTCACACTCAGCTCCTCGATTGCGGACGTCGACATCACCGACAGTCGGGCGGGGAGTGCGGCGCCGCCGCAGAGCTATCGGATCGAAGGTGGCAAGCTCGCGTTGCGTCTGCGCGCGGGAACTCACACGCTGACCGCCAGCCACGCAGGCAAGACCGTGCGTTGGGAGGTGGCACTCTCGCCGGGCCGCAACGAAGCGCACGACTTCGATTTCTCCGAGCCCGTGGCTGCTGCGGTGCCTCCTTCTACGACAGCGGCTGCGGCGGCGACGCCGCCACCGAGTGCGCCGCCCGAGCCAGCCCCCCGGGGCTCGGCGCTACGCACGGCTGGCTTCGTCACCGCGGGCGTGGGCGTGGCTGCGCTCGCCGGCGGGATCGTGGTCGGTGTGCTGGCGAAAGGGAAAGAGTCGGACGCCAAGGCTGGCTGCCGAGGCAATGTTTGCCTATCGAGCTCGGAGGCGCAGTTCGACTCCGCCCACTCACTGGCGACGGTTGCCAACGTGATGCTCATCGCTGGCGGTGTGGTCACTGCAACGGGGGTCGGTCTGATCGTGTTCGGCGGGCCGAAGAGCAACGACGCTCCGAAGTCAGCCCAAGTCACTTTGCGCTTACTGCCCGCTGTCGGCCGTGATGGCGGGGCGTTCTTTGCTGCGGGATCTTTTTGAATGGGGACCACCATGCGCCGCCCTTTGCCGACTAAATTCCGCGAAAAATCGACCTGGCTAGCGCTGCTCTTGGGCGGCGTGTTCGCCGCAATCAGTGCGCAGTCTTGCTCCGTCGACAGCAAGAGCAACTACACCTTCGTCGACGAGTTCCCTGATGGCAGCGTCGATAACAACGGCGGGAGCGTCGAGCCGACTGGTGGCAGCGCGAACGGCGGGAACGCGCACGGGGGCGGCTCGGGTGGCCTCGGCAATGCCGGCGACTCGACCATGATGACCGGCGGTACCGGTGGGACGGACGGCGACACCTGCGTGGTGGGTGAGTTCAACTGCACGACGGATGGCCACTTGCAGACCTGCCGCGCCGGCGACCCGCCCGCGTTCGACGTGGGCAAGGCCTGCGGTGACGGCAAGTGCAGTGTGAGTCAGGGGCTCTGCATGAAGTGTGTCCCCGGCGAGTTCCAGTGTGCGAGCAACCTGCTGCAGCAGTGCAATATCCTGGGCAGCGCCTTCGAGGATACGGCCGCCTGCGACAGCAAGGCCGCCTGCGTCGCCAATGCTCAGAAGGGATACTGCGTGCGCTGCAAGGCCGGCACCACGAGCTGTGAGCCGACGTACGTGCAAGAGCTCGGGGCCCCAAATCTGGACGACAAGAGCTCGTCCTATTCAAATATTCGAATGCTCACCTGCAACTTGGAAGGCTCCGGCACGGACACCGCGACCACCTGCTTGGCCGAAAACCCAATCTGCGACGTTGCTTCCAAATCATGCATGTATTGCCAACCGAACACGCTCTTTTGCGACGGTTCGCAGCTGAACCTGTGTTCGGCCAACGGCAACAATTGGACCAACAAGAGCAACTGTAACCAAGGCCAAGTCTGCGACGCGACCGCAGGCAAATGCGTGCCGTCGACGGGTTGCACGCTCGGCACCTATCAATGCTCGGGTTCGACGCTGCAAGCCTGCAACGCCAAGGGCACGTTCGAGGATCTCGACTATTGCGCGAGCAGCGCCCAGTGCGATGCGAACAATGGCCGCTGTCAGAAATGTCAGAGCAATGGTTCCACCTGCGTTGGCGACACGGTCCAGTCTTGCGACTACAACAGCGGAGGCTTCACGCCCTACACCTCCCAATCCTGCGCTCCCGGGACCTGCACCACGTCCGGCACTTATGCCAGCTGCGGCACGTGCCGTGCGAACAGCATATCCTGCTATGACGGCAACGTCGGCTACAGCACCTGCGACGTGACCAACACTTGGAGTCCGAGCAGCTGCCCGAAGGACATCAGCGGTAACCAGCTGGTGTGCAGTTCGGCGCTCGGCAAATGCGTCAACTGCGTGCCGGGGCACGCGAGTTGTGATCAGAGCGGCGTCCTGCAAGTGTGCAAGCCCGATGGCAGCGGCTACACGACGCAGAGCTGCTCGGACACGAATCAACAGTGCGACGCTAGTCGCGCCCGGTGCATCGACGCGCAGCCCGGCCGCTTCTACTGCACGAGTACCGGTGACCTGATGAAGGTCGGCTACGACTTGGTGAAGAGGGACCACTCGCTCGTGCCGATCAAGGTCGACAGTTGCGGGTCACAGAACCAGTGTGATCAATACCAGGGCACCTGCCGCACGAAACGCTGTGTGCCCGGACAACTCACGTGTAACGGCCCCGACGTGTACTCGTGTGACACGGGCGAGCGTCGCCAAAACACGGGGATACGCTGCGGTTCGCAGACTCGCTGCCAAGACGGCTTCGGTTGCGTCAAAGTGCTCGCGCTCGCCGCGGGCGACGCGCACACCTGCGCTGTGGTGGCCAATAGCGATGCTGTCGAAGGGGCACCCGGTTATGTGATGTGTTGGGGGGCCAACGAAAGTGGCCAGCTCGGCGACGGTTCGCCGCTGCTGTCCGACTCGAAGGAGCCGCGGCAGGTCTTGATTGGTCCGCCCGGGAGCCCGGGCATGAACAATGGCCCGCCGCGCCTGGTCAACTACTTCAGCGGCCTCTGCGCGGGGAAGAACTTCACCTGTGCCGAGCTGTCCGTGCCGGATGCGGGCAATGCCGGGTTCGTGGCCTGTTGGGGCTCGAACGAAAAGGGACAGCTCGGGGTGTCATTGAGTGACGCGGGTCCCTTCAACGGCCCGTTCGCTGGAGTCACCAACGTGACCGGTTCGGACAAGGGACTCGATCTGCACGGAGTCACCTGTGGGGCTGAGTTCGCTTGCGCGCTCGGGGCGGACGGAGCTGCCTGGTGTTGGGGCGCCAATGAGTCGGGGCAGCTCGGCATCGGCAGCGCCGGCGATCCCGTCACCACGCCCGCGGCCATCGAGGGCAGCGCCTTCACTCAGATCAGCGCCGGCGCGCACCACGCGTGCGGCGTCAAGGCCGACAACAGCGTGTGGTGTTGGGGCGCCAACGACTCTGGGCAACTCGGCACCGGGACGCAGCGCGGCGTCGCCGTTCCTACCCTCGTCGGCAAGGTCGCCGCGGCCGCGGATCGACCGCTCGCTCTCGGCAATGACTTCACGCTCGCCCTGAGCACCAAGGCCGCGCAGAACCCCTTTGCTTGGGGCTCCAACACCTTTGGGCAGCTCGCGAATGCGAGCACTGATGCCGGCCTCACCCCGGGACCACTATCGGGGCTGCTCAACGCGGACATCGTGCTCGCCGGGACGCTGTATTCCGGCGCGACCGCGGAGCACGCCTGCGCGCGGCTCGGCGATCGATTGTTCTGCTGGGGTGCGAACGTGTTCGGCGAAGTCGGTGATGGCTCGACCGTCGATCGCTCGAGCCCGGTGCCGATCCTAGACGGCAAGACCGACGCCACCCGGCTCGCTCCCGGCGCGCACTCGGTCGCCGTCGGAGGTCGACATACCTGCGCGCTCACCGCGCGTGGCGACGTCCTGTGCTGGGGCGCAAACCACCGCTACCAGTTAGGTAATACGGCGATCACGCCCCAGCGCGTGCCGCTCAAATCGTACTGAGACGGATCGTGGCCCGACCCCGTGCCACGCCGTTGGTTGACCACCAATGAGGACTGCTCCTCAGACCAGCAGCCCGGGCAGCGGCCCCTTCGCGCGGCCAAACGTGGTGGCGTTGGCGCCGAGCGCTTGTAGCAGGCCAACGTGCACTTGTTCGATGACCCCGCTTCCCGAAATGACACGCCCGGTTTGGAGTTGGCCTCCGGCAGAACCGCCCAGCAAAACAGGCATGTTCTGATTGCTATGCGAGTTGCCGTCGCTAAGCTCGCTGAAGAAGCCGCAGCTCGAGCTACGCGACGATGCGCGCGCACCCCGCCCGCTAACCCAGCTTCGTTGGATCGAAGGAGAGCGGAGGATCGGCGAGCGGCTTCAGCTTGAGCTTCCGCTTCAGCTTTTCGAACGTGAGACCGGGATACTTCGCGAGTTCGGCCTGATAGGCGCGCCCGAGCGGCGAGTCGTGAGGTGCGGCTGATGGGCTGAGCGGCTCGGCGCTCCGAGCCGCTACCGACGTCTCATGGGGGCCCGCCTCGTGTGCCGCGGTCTGTGCAGGTGGCGCAGGCCCCCAAACCCAGGGACAAGAGACCCAGCAAGTAAAGCCTACCAGCGAATGTCTTCGTGCGTGCTGGTCCCGTCATCCACATCTCCTTCACGCCAACCGCTGCTTACGTTCGAGAAACGCTGAATGTTCCCTCCTTGGCGCGGAGCGCTCGAGCGGGGGTACGGGTGGAGAGTTTCGGCGATGAGCCGGTTGGCGACGTGAGGCCCGTAGAACCACGCCGAGTCGATGAGATTCATCCCGAGTGACACCACACGACGAAGGACATCGCGTGCCCGTGCAGGATCCTCCGGCTCTCCCCAAACGTCTGGGCCGGGCAGGCGCATCGCGCCGAAGCCAAGCCGAACGACCTCGAGATCGCCGAGGAGGATCGTGGATGGACCGTGAGCAAAGGCGGGACGGGTCGAGGTCGTCGTGCTCATGAGCCGAGATGCTGATGCAGGAAGGAGAGCGCTCGCTCCCAGGCCTTCTTCGCGCTGGGCTCGTGGTACGTAGCCTTGTCTCGTTCGCCCATGAAGGAGTGGCGGGCCCCTTCGTAGATGTGGAGGTCCATCGACTTCCCGCGCGCCACGAGAGCCTCTTGGATCTGGCGTACCGTGTCCGGGTTTACCCAGTCGTCGTGGGGAACGAAATGCGCCTGGATGGGAGCAGTCATCTTGTCGAGATCGAGCCTCGACGTCTCCACGATGCCGTAGAATGGGACCGCGCAGGTGATGCCAGGCACGAATGAGGTGGCGGCGAAGGTGAGCGCGCCGCCGAGGCTGAGACCGACGACGCCGACCTTGCCATTGGAACGAGACTGCTTCTTGAGCCACTCGAGCGCGCCCCCGATTTCTCCGACGGCGCGCTGGAAGTCGAACACAGACATCAGCTTCTGGGCCTCCTCGTCGGTGGTCGCCACCTTTCCGTGATGGAGGTCTGGCGCGAGGACGAGAAACCCTTCGCGCGCGAAGCGGTTCACCTTGGCGCGCATCTCGTCGTCGATGCCGCGCCAATCATGCACGACGACGACGGCGCCGGCCTTCGCGATCCCCTCGGGCTCGGCGAGCTCTCCGCCGCACGTCCCGGTCCTTGTTGCAAACTCGATGTGTTTCATTCGCAGGTCTCCTTCACTGCGGGTGAAGATAGGCAAGAGATCCGCGAAGCCGTAGAACGGACGCACCAGTCTTTTGCACAATCCTGCCAATGAGGGTTGTCAGCGCGCTCTCGCGGTCCTGAACGGTTTCCGTCGCGGAGCCGCCGACGCGCGCAGAAGGCGAGCGTCCTGCCCCGGTGGAAAGCCAAACGCACGCTTGTACTCCCGGCTGAATTGCGACGCGCTGTCGTAGCCGA
>DASQCO010000139.1:0-12487 GCA_035634635.1 Polyangiaceae bacterium | reverse complement strand
AAACGTCGACATCGAGGTTCGAGAGTGAAACGTCGACATCGAGGTTCGAGAGTGAAACGTCGACATCGAGGTTCGAGAGTGAAACGTCGACATCGAGGTTCGAGAGTGAAACCTCGACATCGAGGTTCGAGAGTGAAACCTCGACATCGAGGTTCGAGAGTGAAACGTCGACATCGAGGTTCGAGAGTGAAACGTCGACATCGAGGTTCGAGAGTGAAACGTCGACATCGAGGTTCGAGAGTGAAACGTCGACATTGAGGTTCGAGAGCGGAAACCTCGACATTGAGGCTCGAGGGGCGCGCGCCTTGCGAGCGAGCTTTCGTGTTCGACCGAGCGGCGCGGTCACAAGCGTCGTCGGGGGGGCGAGGCTCGGGTTGGGCGCGCGGCGATCAGCGTTTTGGTTTTAGGGGTGTGAGGCACCAGAGTTGGGCTTGGTGCATGGAGATGAAGGTTTTTTGGACGCGGAGGAGGGCGTAGGTGGTGGGGCTGGCGGCGTAGGCTTGGTAGGCGCCGACGATGCGTTCGCCGAATTGGGTGATGCCTGCGCCGAGGCATTGGTCGCTGGCTTCGGGCGCGGCGACGAGGCGGATGGCTTGTTGTTGGGCGATGAAGCCGAGGTTTTGTTGGAGGAGTTTGTCGGTTTCGGGGGTCGCGCCGTATTGCTGGAGTTGGCCTTGGAGGCAGCGGACTTCGGGGACGGTGCAGTCGCCTTCGGCGGTTTGGATGGCGGCGTAGAGGGCAAGTGCGCGTTTGGCGTCGTAGGCGGCGGGGGCTTTGGCGAGTTCGGCGTCGAGGTCGGCGTTGGGTTGGACGAGCTTTTTTTCGCAGACTTCGGGGGCCATCGGCAGGCATTCTGCTTGGCCTTTGGGGGGCACGATCGAGCGGACGAAGTCGCGTTTTTCTTTGGCGAACTCGGGCAGGCGTTGGGCGGCGATCGATTCTGGGGCGGATTCGATTTCTTCGCGGCGGTCTTGGGCGCGTTTGCGGACGGCCATCAGTTCGGCGTTGCTCGTGAACGCGGTCATGCATTCGAGCAGTTTGCGCGAACACCAATTTTCGGTTTCGTAGAACGAAGCGAGTTCGCCACGCTCACCCTTTTTCTCGAGCTCTTGTTCGATGCAGGTGTTCTGTGGGTCGGCTTCGAGTTCGCGGCAGGGATTGAGGTAGTATTTGCTGATCAGGGTTTCGCGTCGTTCGGCGATCGAGATCAGGCAATCGCCGCCTCTCATTCGGCAATCGGCGAGGATGTCCTTCTGTGCCGCGGCGAGCTGTTTGTTCAGGTCTTCGCGCGCGGCGATCGCGGCTTTGAGCTTGGTTTCGGCGTCTGCAGCGGGAGCTTGCGGCGCGGGTGCTGGCGCCGCGCTGCATGCACCGAGCAGGGCGATGAAGGATCCGAGAAGCAACGTGGAGCGAAGCGATTCGATCACGAATCGCCTACTCTACATGATCTCCAGAACCCGCGCGGGCGACAGGAGGTCGCACCTTTACCTCTACTTGGCTGTAGCCCAGCCCGCGAACCAAACCTTCAACTGCGCGGGCGGCGTTCGAGTTCGCGCGTGTGAGGAGTCCTGCCTGCAGTGCTGCTTCAATCAGTGAGCGTTCGGCCTCTTGGCGGGCGCGTGTTTCGAGGTTTTCTTTACGCGCGGCAAGTGCGCCAGTGTGACGCGCGTGCACGTAGGTTTTCGCGTTGTCGAGTTCGGCGTGGAACACTTCGGGCGCGGGCAACGTGATTGTCACGCGCTTTTCGGCCGGCTGGGCGACGATGTCTTCGGCTCGCAACTGTTGCAAATCGACACCTGCGCTGATGTCTGCCACTGCCACGAGCAAGATCGCGTCTTCACTCTGGACCAAGCCGAACAAGTGGGATTGCTTGTCGCTCAGGTCGATCACGCGCTCCATGTGGAACGACGCGCTTTCTAGGCGCGCCATGTCTTTCACCGCGACGAGCACGTTGGGCGTCGGGTGTACGACGGTGATGCTCGAGCTGAGCGGCGGAATCACCGGCAGTGACGGCGGAGCGCAGCTTTTGATGGCCAGCGTTGCGAGCACGCCAACGAGCAGACCTGCGCCGAGCACGCCCAAAAGAGCCCGCAGCGGCGCAGGTGAAACTCGAGTGCTCACGTGCCTTGTGGGAAGATCTTCAGTGCGATCTCGGACAGCTTCTTCACGGTGCTCTCCGTCATGCCGGTCGCGGGGTGCGGCCAGGCGAAGCTACGCGACACGACCTGATTGCAGCGGAACGAAATCAACAGATCGTTCGGAGTGGAGCTGCTGGCGGAGGTAAAGCTCAAGCCGAAATCAGCCAGAAAGGTGTTGGCCGGGCAGCGCGCTTGCGAGTTGTCGAAGCTGTCTTTGTCGCCCAAGACTTTGCCGAGTGTTTCTTTGAGCTCGGGATCGAGCACCTGAGTTTGGCTGAAGATCTTGGAGTCGTGAAAGCGGGGCGTGGTGTCGGGCGCGGGTAGGGCGGCAGCGGCCGCGCCCGGCAAGAGTCCCGGCAGGATCTGGGCTGCCGCCTGCGCGCCTTGTTGGATCCAAGCGTTCAACTCGGGGGGCACACCGGGGATCCCAACCGCTGCCGGAGCTGCGGGCGTCGCAGCAGTGGCGGCCGGAGCGGTGGCATCACCTAGGCGGTATGCAGTGAGGTTTGCTGTCTTGAGCTGATCGAAGGGAGCAGCCGGCGTGCTGGCACAACCAGTAACTGTGGCAACAGTGAGCGCGGCAGCGAGAGCGAACGTCGAGGTTTTCAGCATGAAACACTCGTAGACCCGTTCAGCGCCGGCGCCAAGTCGGAAGCCACCGGCGCCGAGCCGAAATTCGGAGTAAATGCGCCTATATGCCTCGCGTTCTCGTTGCTGGCGGCAGTGGTTTCATTGGCCGGGCGCTCGTTGCCGCGCTGACGTCGCGCGGGGATCGCGTGACGGTCCTCACGCGCGGCGAAGCGCGCATCCAAGACGACGGCGTGTCGCGCCAGCATTGGGATCCGAGTCCCGACGCGAGCGCGGCCTTCACCGAAACCTACGACGTTGTGATCAACCTCGCTGGCGAGCAAGCGGTGGGCGTGCGCTACACCGAGAAAGTGAAGGCCGGGATCTTGAACAGCCGCGTGGATTCGACGCGCTGGATGGTGCGCGCGATCCAACACGCCGAGCAAAAGCCAAAGGTGTTCGTGTGCGCGTCGGGCACGGGTTTCTATGGCTCGACTTTGTCCGAAGCCCGCGTTGATGAAAGCGCACCAGCGGGGAATGATTTTTTGGCTAGGGTGTGCGTCGCTTGGGAAGCCGCGGCGAAGGACGCAGAGGAATTTGGGGTGCGCGTGGTGAACGCGCGCATCTCGCCCACGCTCAGTGAACACGGTGGCGCGCTCGAGTCGCTCTTGCGCCCGTTCAGGATGTTCGTGGGCGGCCCGATCGGCAGCGGCAAGCAAGGCTTTCCCTGGATTCACTTGGACGATCAAGTGGCGGCGTTGTTGCGCACGTGTGACGATAGCGCGCTCCGCGGCCCCGTGAACTGCACTGCGCCCGAGCCCGTCTCGAATCAAGACCTGAGCCGAATCATTGGCGATCTTTTGGGCCGCCCGGCATTGCTGAGAGCACCGGGTTTCGCGCTGAAGACGCTGTTCGGTGAGGGAGCCGAGCCGATCCTCGGCGGTCAGTACGCGGTGCCACGCGCACTACAGCGGGTGGGCTTCGAGTTTCGGTACGCCGATGTGCGCTCGGCACTGACGGCGATCTTGCGCGCTAAAGATTGAGCACTGCCGCTGTTGCGTGACTGCAACACGCGCGAGCAACAAATAGACATGCCAGGCAGTGATCTGTTTTGCGCGTGGCCAGACTCACTGTGCATTGAGAGCCCCAACACTGCGGGAGGAAATTGATGCACGACCACGACGACGCTTTTGACCGAGGTTTGATTCACGATCTGGCAGTGCTCAACGCACTCTCGAATCGCCGCCGAGTGCTGCGCTGGATCGCCACTGCGGGCCTTTTGCCGGTTTTTGGGTGTGGGAGCGAAAATGCGGGCACGAGCGACAGTGCGGGCGGCGCGGGCGCGACGAGCTCTGGCGCAGCGGGCGGTGGTGCAGCGGGCACTGCGGCGGGCGCAGCGGGAACTAACACTGCAGCAGGTGCGGCTAACTCGAGCGCTGGCACTTCGAGTACTGCAGGCGCTGCGAACGACAACAGCGCCGGATCCGCCTCAAGCGGAGACACCACGTGCAGCAAGATCCCCCAAGAAACGGGCGGACCGTATCCGGGCGATGGCACGAACGGACCCAATGCGCTGACGACCAGCGGCATCGTGCGTGACGACATTACCTTGAGTTTTGCAGGGCTCACCGGGGCTGCGGACGGAGTGCCGCTCTCGGTGACGCTGAAGATCGTCGACGCGAACGGCTGCGCGGTGAAGGCGGGCTACGCCGTCTACATTTGGCACTGCGATCGCAACGGCAACTACTCGATGTATACCGCTGCCGATCAAAACTACCTGCGCGGCGTGCAGGAGACGGACGACGCCGGCAGTGTCACGTTCAAGAGCATCTTTCCGGGCTGCTACTCCGGGCGCTGGCCACACATTCACTTCGAAGTGTTTTCGAGCTTGGAAGCGGCAACCGCCGCGAGCGGCAAGGTGGCGACCTCACAACTCGCGTTGCCGGAAGCGCAATGCGCCGAGGTGTACGCGACCGTGGGCTACGAGACGAGCGTCGCCAATCTCGCGAAGATCAGCCTCGCGACGGACAACGTCTTCAGTGACGGCGCGAGCGCCGAAACTCCGACGCTCACCGGCAACGTGAATGCAGGCTACGCGGCGTCACTCACGGTTGGCGTCTAACCCCGCGACCCGCGCGGCGCCCGTGGCGCGGCCGTCTCAGCTCGGGCCGAAGTCGTCTCCGTTGCCGTCGGGCCGCTCACCCGTCGGAATACGGTATGACTCATTCAGCCAATTGCCGAGGTCGACCAGCTTGCAGCGCGCAGAGCAAAACGGGCGAGGTTCGAAATCTTCCGCTGCGTTTTCCAGCACGGTTTTGCAGATTGGACAGGTGATGCGCACGGCGCGGAGCATAGCGCAAAAGCGCGCTTTTTCGAGCGCGGGATCTAGGGTAAGTTCCGCGCCCCGCTCATGTCCCAGGACCTGTTACTAGAGATTGGCGTTGAAGAACTACCGGCTACTTTCGTGGCTTCAGCCGTGGAGGCTTTGCCCGGTTTGTTGGAGTCGCGATTGCGCGAGCTGCGCCTCGCGCACAGCGCGATCCGAGCGCTCGGTACGCCCCGTCGCTTGGCGCTGATTGCCTCCGGTGTTGCAGCCGCGCAGCCGGATCTGGACGAAGAAGCGCTCGGTCCGCCAGCGCGCGTCGCGTTCGATGCTGACGGCAAGCCGACCAAAGCCGCCCTGAGCTTCGCGCAGAAGATCGGCGTCGCGCCGGAAGCGCTGTTCAAGAAGGCGACCGACAAGGGCGAGTACGTCGCCGGTCGGCGCGTCGAGAAGGGCGCGCCCGCCGCGACCCTGCTGCCCGCGGTGCTGGCCGAGGTGTGCGGCAAGATCCCGTTTCGCAAATCGATGCGTTGGTCGGACGGAGACACGCCGTTCGGTCGTCCCGTGCGTTGGTTGATTGCGCTCTTGGGCGATGCCGAGCTCAGCGTCGAGTTTGCTGGCGTGCGCTCGGGGCGCGTGTCGTACGGCCATCGCTTTCTAGCGCCGGGCGCGATCAGCATCGCCAATGCCGCGAGTTACGTGGCAAGTTTACGCGCCGCGCACGTCTTGGTCGATCCGGCTGAGCGCAAGCAGGTCATGGTGGAACGCTTGAGCGCCGCCGCCAAGAGCATCGATGGCAGCTTGATTGAAGACGAGTTCTTGGTCGAAGAGAACTCGTCACTGGTGGAAGAGCCGCAGGTGGTGGTCGGCAACTTCGAGTCCAAATTCTTGGCCTTGCCCGAGCGCGTGATTCTGGACGTGGCCAAAGGTCACCAACGTTACTTTGGCGTGCGCGACAAGAAGGGCGGCCTCTTGCCGAAGTACCTCGCGGTCGTCGGCACGGCGCTCAAGCCCGAGAACATCCAACTCGGCAACGATCGCGTGATGCGCGCCCGCTTGGCCGACGCCAAGTTCTTCTACGACGAAGATCTGAAGATCCCGCTCGCCAAGCGCGGCGCGGATCTCGACGGCATCATGTTTCACAAGCGGCTCGGTAGCGTGGGCGACAAAGTGCGTCGCATGGTCGCGCTCGTGCCGCTGCTCGGGCAGAAGCTCGGCCTGAGCGCGTCCGTGATCGAAACCGCGCGTCAGGGTGCCGAGCTCGCGAAATGTGATCTGGTTTCGCTCATGGTGCGTGAATTGCCGGAATTGCAGGGCGAGATGGGCGCAGCCTACGGGCTGGCTCAGGGCCTGAAGCCGGAAGTTGCGGCGGTCATCTCCGAGCACTACTTGCCGCGCGGCGCGGACGATCCGACCGCTCCCGATGACGCCGGTGCGCTGGTCGCGTTGGTCGATCGCCTGGACACGCTCGTCGGCTGCTTCGCGATTGGTCTCTTGCCCACGGGCGCCGCAGATCCGCTCGCGCTGCGTCGTGCCGCGATTGGTCTCTTGCGCACGCTGCTCGCCAAGCAGTGGCGTCTCGGGCTCGCTGACGCGATTCAAACCGCATATGCCGGCTTCAGCGGCGTGAAGCTCGACCTCGACGCGCAAGCCACCAGTGACAAGCTCGGCGGCTTCTTGCGTCAACGCTTGCGTGGTGTGCTCGCCGAACCGGGTGACGTGGTCGACGCGTGCGTGGCCGCCTCCGCCGATGATCCGTACGACGTGCAACTTCGCGCGGCCGCCCTCGGTCAGATCGAAGAGAGTGTGCGCGCCAAAGCGGGCGAGGTGTTCAAGCGCGCTGCCAACATCGCCAAAGAGGCGCCTGCTGGCGACGTGGTTTCCCCCGCGAGTGTCCAAAACGAGGTTCACCCGAGTGAACAGCGTGTCTTCGACGCTTATGGAACCCTCAAGCAGGCGCTCAGCGGCGGCACCACCGCTGCCGACTACGAACGCTCCCTGACCGCTATCGCCACCTTCGCGCCCGTCCTCGCCCAGTTCTTCGAAGACGTCTTCGTCATGGTCGAAGATCTGCCGCTCAGGAACAACCGCCTGCGCTTGATGCGCGAGACCCACGTGGCTTGTTCACGCTTCGCGAATTTCAATCTGCTGGTGAAAGCGTAGTCCACGTTCGGGGAACGCCGGTGCGGCCACGGATCCGCGGGAAAAATGCCCCGCCCGTGCGCCGCATCGCGCCACGCTCGAGCCCGCGGGGGACAGGGGACGTGGTCTCGAAAGCGCGAGCGGGTTGGATTGAGCGCCGCGATTGCGCATTCCGTCGCTGCTAGTTTCCGGCTGGACTTGGATTTTCTAGCGTAGTCGCGCGGGGACTGCGACTTGCTGAAACAGCTCAATAACGAAGTCCGCTTTCCAAACCATCCTCCTGAGTGTGTTCGGAAATGCGTTCTCGAATGTTCGTGAATCCCCAATTGGGCATGCTAAAGCTGCGGCATGTTGTCGAGCGCGCGCCGCTTCGCGGGTTCTTTGGGTATGTGTATGGGCGCGTTCGCGCTCCTGTTGGCTGAGCCGGCGTCTGCCCAGGTTTCGCAAACCGGCACGACGACGGTCTTGCCTCAGCCGGTGCCGATGGCCGAGATGACCCTCGTGACCGACTCCTGGGGATGGAACGTCAACACGGTCATCAACCGCGACCGCAACGGGATGAACCTGAACCCAGGCGTCAAGTACGGCGACTACTATGCTCCGCCGACCTACCCGCAGTTCGTCAACGGTGACGCGATTACCCTCGGCGGCCTCTTCAAGTGGCGCGGCGAGCAGATCGATCCGGTCAAGGACGCGAAGACTGGTCCGGGCTACTTCTCCGCCAAGTGCGGCTTCACGGGCCAACTGCTCTTGATGGGCGGCAACTGCCAAGCGCAGTTCGGTTGGTACAACGTGACCGATCCGAACAGCAAGACGCCGCCCGCGGCGACCGAGATCTATCCCTTCATGAAGGGAAAGCCGAACCAGCTGCTGACCTGCACCAACGGCGAGGAGATGCCGCCGACGATCAAGACGGACGGCTTTTGCCCGCTCGCGTGGGACAACCGCCATCCTTACAATCTCTCGGTCGAGCGCTGGAAGATCGTGACGTTTCCGTCCGGCGATATCTCCAAGGACAAGAACTACAAGGGCGGCTACGTCGGGTTTGCTCTGATCGGCGGCGACCCGAAGTGCCCGCAGAGCAAGTTCTCGATGTACGAGCACAACCAGCGGAACTCGGCTGGAAACCCCTGGGTGACGACCCTGATTTACCACTCCACGGTGGATCCGGGCGGTTACTACATGGCGTTCGAGGATTTGCCGATGTCGGCCGCCGACTGGAAGAAGAAGGACGCGACGAGCACCGACGGTGGCGCTGACGGCGACTTCAACGACTTCGTCTTCTACGTGACCGGTCTGACCTGCGCTGGCGGCAACATGCCGTGCGACACCGGCCTACAAGGCGCCTGCTCTGCCGGTCGCACCGACTGCGCGGCGGAAGGTGAGAAGGCCGCTTGCCGCCCGGTGATCCAGGCGGGCCCCGAAGTTTGCGACAACGTCGACAACGACTGTGACGGCGTGATCGACAACGGTGACGGTCTTTGCACCGGTGACAAGCCGATCTGCTTTCAGGGCATGTGCGTCGGCACCTGCGACAATGGCGAATTCCCGTGCCCGGGCGGGTTGACCTGTGACGACTCCGGGCATTGCACGGACAAGGTTTGCGCGAGCGTGACCTGCATGCCGGGCACCGCTTGCCGAGCCGGCAAATGTGTCAACCCGTGTGATGGCGTGAACTGCCCCTATCCGCAGTCGTGCCAACTCGGTCAGTGTGTCGATCCCTGCAAGGGCGTGAGCTGTCCGGCCGATCGCGTGTGCGAGAAGGGGTTGTGCCTCTCGAAGTGTGACTGCCGCGGTTGCGACGCGGGTTTGACTTGCGCGAATGATGGCCGCTGTGTGGATGCAGCCTGCGCCAACGTCGTTTGCGGTGCTGGGCTGCAGTGCCAGGCCGGCAACTGCGTCGATCCGTGTGTCGGCGTTACTTGCCCGAACGGGACTACCTGCAAAGACGGCATGTGCCCCCTCGCGATGCCTGGCGATGGCACCGGCAACACTGGCAACACCGGCAACGACCCGATCACCTTCGGCGGCGGTGACTCCGGCCTCAACTTCGGTGGCGCTCCGAGCAGCTCGGGCGGCGCGGGTAACAACGAGGGACCGCGTCGTAATGCACCGGACGTGTCCGCCAAGGGCTGCGGTTGCCGCGTTGGTGGCGATACTGACGCCACCTCGACCAAGGTCGCTTGGGTGAGCGCACTATTCGCCCTCGGCCTGGCGCTGCACCGCCGTCGCTCGGTGCGCGCGCCGCGGGTCTGAGCGCAACCGCTCTCGAGCACAAAAAGAGAACGCGCGCCGGGGTCGTCAAAGACGACCGAGGCGCGCGTTTCGCGTCTTGTCGCTCTCAGAGTGCGGGCGGCGGGATCGACGGCTCTTCGCCGTGGTGGTGATCCACGGTAATCGCGCGACCCTTGGGCTGGCGGATGTCGGCGAGCATCTCGTCGAACCAGGGCTGGTTCACGTTGAACGGCTTGCCTCCGGCGATGCGCGGGAACTCGATGGCGCGCAAACGGCCACCCTGGTCTTCGTCGTGGCCGATGACGCCGGATTCGCCGCGCAGCGCGCACTCGACCGCGTGGTCGACCATGCTTTGAATCAAGCGCTGGTCCTCGATGTTCGCGGCGGCCGCGCGCGCGAAGTAACCGGACTTCTGCACCAGCGTCTTCTCGGCGCCGAGCAGCTTGGCGAACTGCTTGCTGAACCATTGGCCAACGTTCACCGCGTCGAGCTTGTAGTGACCGAAGGCGTCTCGCGGCACCTCTTCGCCCTTCGCGCTCATCTCTTTCACGATCTCGTTGACGCAGGCGCCTTCGGATACGAACAGGTTCACGCAATCCTGTTCATCCATCACCTTGCTCAGGCGCTTCGCTTCACCCTCGAGGTCGAAGTCGAGCTCGGGGATGTACACCGCGTCGACGTCTTTGTGGGCGATGGCGAGGTTGAAGCCCGGCAAGAAGTCCGGGTGATTCAGGCGCTCGCGGTAGACCTTCGCAGTGTACGCGGTGAGCCAGCCACAGTTCCGACCCATGACCTCGTGCACGATCAACATGCGCGGGTTGGCGGAGTGCTCGTTGACGATGTTTTCAAAGTAGATCGCGCCCTGCTCGGCGGCGGTCCACGCGCCCAGCGACTGACGGATCGGGAACACGTCGTTGTCGATCGTCTTCGGCAGGCCGACGACGGTGAGGTTGTAGTCGTGCTGCTTCAGGAACGCGGCCAAGTCTGCCGCGGTGGTGTTGGTGTCGTCGCCGCCGACCGTGTGCAAGATCGTGACGCCGTCCTTCGTGAGCTGTTTGGCAGCGACCTCGAGCGGATTCTCGCCCTCTTTGACGAGGCCGCGCTTCACGCAATCTTTGACGTTGGTGAGCTTGACGCGGCTGTTGCCGATCGGGCTACCACCGTGCTTGTGCAGCACGCCCGCGCCAGCGCGCACCTCGGGGGTGACCGCGACGCTCGAGCCGAGCAGCAGGCCCTTGTAGCCCCCCAAATAACCGATGATCTCGAGCTCCGGTGCGAGCTCCGAATAACGTTGAATCAAGCTGCCGACGGCAGACGAGAGGCACGGCGCTAGGCCACCCGCGGTCAAAATCGCGACTTTTTGTTTCTTCTGGCTCACAGTGGGGGACTCCTCGAGAAGTACGGCCGGACAGCTACGAGATCCGGCGCGAAACGCAAACAAAAATCAGCGCTTCGCCCCAAACGAGCACGACGCAGCGCGTAAGGCCCGACGCGAGTACCGCTCCCGGAGTTTAAACCGCCGAGCCGCAGAGATCTGAGGGAGATTTTGCGGTTCGCACCTGCTGGTAAGGGTCGTCGTCGTTCACGACGATGAACGGACCCTTAGTGTGCGGTCGGAGAGAGTCCTTGGCTCGTCAAAAGTTGGGCTTCCTGCGAGACCAACGTGGCGCTACGGGGCCCAACTTTTTTTCTGATCTCTGCGGCCTCTGCGGCTCTGCGGTTAATCCCGGCTAACGGGTCTCGGCGAGCGCGGCGAGGGCCGCTTCCACGGTTTGATCGATGTCCTGCTCGTTGTGCGCCAGCGAGATGAACGCGGCTTCGAACTGAGAGGGGGGCCAGTACACCCCGCGCGTCACCAAACCGCGGTGCCAGGCGCCGAATCGCTTCGTGTCAGAAGCTGCCGCGTCATTCCACGAGCGCACCGGGCCGCGGTGGAAGAACAGCGTGAGCATCGAGCCGACGCGCTGCACCACGCCCGGAGTGTCGGTTTCGCGCAATGCGCGCTCGAGTCCCGTTTGAAGCCGTGAGCCGAGGTCTTCCAGCCGTTGGTAAGAGTTGTTGTCGAGCTCGGCGAGCGTGCTGAGGCCTGCGTTCACCGCAATCGGATTGCCGCTCAGCGTGCCCGCTTGGTACACCGGGCCGAGCGGGGCAATTCGCTTCATGACGTCCGCGCGCCCGCCGTAGACCGCCAGTGGCAGGCCCCCGCCGACGATCTTGCCGAGGCAGGTCAAGTCCGGCGTCATGCCGAACAGGCCCTGGGCGCCGCCGCGCGCGACACGGCAGCCGGTCATCACTTCGTCGAAGATGGAGAGTGCGCCGTACCTCGCGCAGAGCTCCAAGATGGTCTCTAGAAATTGGGGTTGGGGGGGCACGAGGCCCATGTTGCCCGCCACGGGTTCGACGATGATCGCCGCGATCCGTCCGCCCTCGCGCGCGAACAAATCATTCAAGCCAGCATTGTCGTTGTACGCCAGCGTCACCGTGTTTTCGACGATGGCTGCCGGAACTCCGGCAGAGTCCGGATTACCGAAGGTCGCAGCTCCACTGCCCGCCTTGACCAACAACGAGTCCGAGTGCCCGTGATAAGCGCCGTCGAACTTCACGATCACGTCCCGACCCGTGAAGCCGCGCGCCACGCGCAACGCGCTCATCGTCGCTTCGGTGCCGCTCGACACGCAGCGCATCATCTGAATGCTCGGATAGCGTTCCATCACCGCTTCCGCGAAGCGCACCTCGCCCTCGGTAGGCGCTCCGAACGAAAGGCCCTTCCCGGCCGTCTCCGCGACGCTCTGCACGACCTTCGCATGCGCGTGCCCCAGGATCGCCGGCCCCCACGAACCGATATAGTCGATGTACGCGTTGTCATCCGCGTCGAACACGCGCGCACCCAGCGCCCGCGCGATGAACAACGGATGCCCACCTACCGCACGAAACGCACGCACCGGGCTATTCACCCCGCCCGGCATCAAGCGCTCCGCGCGCTCCATCAACTTATCCGACGCGAAGTGCTTGGCGTTCCCAGTCATGCCCCGGTTCTAACATCCCCCAGCAAAATGCACTCCCCGCATCACGCCCCTACCGC
>DASQCO010000138.1:0-25775 GCA_035634635.1 Polyangiaceae bacterium | reverse complement strand
GGGTCAACGAGCGGACTTGGAGCCCGAGGCAGCGAAACGTTCTTCAAGGGATTTTTGGCGCCGTTCGACATCTGCAACCTTGGTTTGTAGCACGCGAATGTTTCGCTCGCTATCAGCGTGCCGGGTGTCTGACCGCTGCGCGTAGTCGTCGATTCGATCGCACAGTTGTCCTATTTTGCCACCAGCTTCCTGCATCACAGCGCGCGCTTGGCGGCTCTCATCCACAAGGATTAGAACCGCTTTGGTGAGTGCAGCAACAGCGTCATCTCGATCGGTCATGGTCCGTCCGTCCACTTCGCGGCGCCCACCGCGTCGATGATTTCGCCCGGCAGCTTCGCGCCGGTCAGGTCGATTTCGCCGAGGTACGGCACCAATGCCGCGGGGGTAATGATGCTCCGCAGCTGGCGATGGCTGCCGCCAATGTGCAGGTACCCACGCTCATCCTTGCTCAGGGGCGAGTCCGCGAGATTGCAGCCTGGGCGCGTCGCTGGGGCCATGCCACCGGCGCCGTAGTTGGCCGTCAGGAGGTGCTCCGTGTCGCTGCCTGGGCCGAGCACAACAAGCGCGTGTGCGTCATTGCCGCCCGTCCAGATGAGGCAGAGCGAGCCTGGCGGCGGGACTTCATGCGGGTGCGCCCAGTGCGCAGCAGGGCAGCCGCCGGGATTGCCTTCCGGGTCGAATGGCTCAAGCTTGGTCATCTGCGCCGCTCCGTACGCGTGCTGAGCGCCGCGGTTGACCCAGTGCTGGGTGATGCCGAGACGATCCAGGATGGCGTGCAACTGGTCGGCGCATGAGCTGTACTTGCGCCGAGCTTCCGGTGTTGGTCCGTCGCGATGTTCGGTCACCTCGACGTAAACCGGGTCGAGCTTGGAGCGGCCTTCACGCGCCTCGCCTGGTGGCGGCAGCTCGGTGTAGAGGCCGACGAAATGCCGCGACAGAGCGCAGATGCACTCACCAAGCAGGCCAGGGAATTCGGGCGACGCGCGCGAAATCACGGGCCAGCTCCTAGCGCTTCTTCCCGGTCCGCGACGCCGCAATCAGCCAAAGCAGCAAGGCAGCTCGCCAGTACCAAGGCGCATCGCGCACGGGTCACGGCGCCCCCGTTGGCTCTTTGCCGACGACTTCGGCGACCTTGGCCGAGACCTGCGCATTCACCTGGTCGGTGTGCCCCCATGCGTTCACGAATTGCGCAGCGCCAGCGATGACGGCAGCGGCCGCGAGCTGCAGCTCGGCCGGCAACTTGACGACATATTGCGAGAGCGCGCCGAGTAGCGCGACTGCCACGGTGACGGCGAACGATGAGAGAAGCTTTTTTGTTCGAGGGGTCATGCAGTGTTTTCCTTTCAAACCGCATTGAAATAGCCGAGCAGAGCCTGAAGGGACGGATTGGCTGCCCCGGGATAGTTCAGCGCCACGACGTTTCTAAGTTGAGCCTTTAGCGTCTGGTAACGCAGGGCGCTCAATGCCGGGGCCCCACTTGAATCTGCTCTAAGCTGCGTCCAGAAGTCGAGCACATTGGCGTCACTCGGGTTAGAGATGCCTGGGAAGTTGCCGCTCAGCAGCCCGCGAAATGCATACCCAATCGCCGCCTGTTGAGCACTTGGCAATGCCGCCGCTCCGCTAGCCTCCGCAGTGAGCTGGGCAAAGAAGCTCAGCACCTCGCCATCACTCGGGTTGGCGACTAGGAACGAGTTCGCTGCGAGCGCGCGCCCAAGCATGGCGCGCATACTGAGATACTGATCTGTGAGCAGCCTGATTAGTTCAGCCACCAGCACCGGATCCCAACGTAGGTACCCGCCCTCTGCCAAGTGGGTCCCGTCGATAGACAGCGACAGCGATGGATTCATGTCGGCTTGCGTGAGCACTTCGCCGACGTTGGCCAAGCGGTGCGCGAACGTGGGCCACGTAGCTTTTAGGTCCGCGTTGATTATTTGGCGCGCAGCCTCGAATCTTGCATCCCCAAAAACGGCGGACAATGTGCACGCAATTACAAGGAATCCGTCCGCCATTCCGCGTCTGCACACCGACTTGTATGCAGGTAGGACGATTGCAGCTACTTGACTCGGCGTAAGCGTGCCCAGCCCAGCGGACACATCGTTAATCGAAATGCCCTGGCATACGAGAATGTTTTTTGGCCGAGCAGGGTCGTAGCGAGGGAGAGCATCGGAGAGGTAAAACGCTGGGATTTGATCCGGATTCGTCGTTCCCGTTCCAGCCGCCGCGACGTTGAGTGCGCGTGGCGGATTAGCCAACCCGTTCAGCGCAGTCTGCCAGGCTGGCCGCCATCCCGAGCCGACTGAATCGCCAAGAATTGTGACCGTCGACGCCGCAATCGGTGGATTGCCGACGGGCTTACTCAACAGGTACGCTTGGAGATCGCCTTGGTCGGCTGAGGACAAGGCCTGCGAATAAACCACGTATTGACTTACAGCTAAGTGCGAGTTCGCGTAGCCGGTCCACCTCCCAATCTGAAATGCGCTCAGTGTTCCCGCGGTGGGCGCGGTGGGGATCACCAGCGTTTGCGATACGCCGTTGATCGTAAGCCGAATCTCGAATTGTGTTGGCGTGCACGTGAGAAGTAGCGTGCATTCGGTGACGTTGTGTCCAGGCTGAATGCCAGTCAGCCCAGGAATAACCGCAGTGTATGCAGGAGACTGCAAGACGAAAGCCCCGCCCTGCATGTACATCGCAAGGTCGGTGCCTGCGGTATGCGTTGCATAGAACAGCGGCATGGTCTGTTGTCCGCCACGTGATTGCCATGCGAGCGCGATCGTGCAGTTGTTCGCCGGCACCGGACTCGCCGGTGCTGGGAACACCATGAAGTTCGGATCGCCCGAGTGAAAGTCGAGCGCAGCAGTCTCGCGCCATGGCCTCGCGTTTCCGCTCGCTGTGATATTCCCCGACAACGGCGCGGGCTGAGCGATCTGCGCAACGCGCCCATAAGGCACCGTCGCCACCGTCGTGCCGGCATCGGAGTACGCGGTTTGCCCTCCGTCGAGCCAGAGCGCTAGCCCAGCTAGCGCAGCGGGCGTGCTCACAGCGATACCTGCCCCAAATACTTCGAGGTGACAGCGGGTCGGATTGCTCCCGCCCAATCCGGCGCATTTGGTGTGTACACAACCGCAAACACACTGGCATTAGTCGGGGCTGATGCTCCGGGTGAGTTGTATATTCTAGTGTTTGTAGCGGTGTCGTTTCCTGCGTTACCCGTCTGCGTAACGGCACCAATCTTGGTTGTGTCGCTCGCGTTGTTCGAGCGCTTTATCTCCAGGATGTTCCAGTTGAGTGGATTGACAGTCACGCTCACGCCAGCAACGTTGGCATTCTTATGGTAGAAACCCGTGGACGGCGCGGCACTTAGACAGCCGACGCGATTCCCAAACGCGGAATCGCCGTTGCCAAGGATGCACGCATCGCCCACCGTTGCTAAATAGCGGAAGACGGCAAACACATAATAGGGAGTTGTGCCAGGCGCGGGGAGATTGATGCCATTCGTGATGAACAGGTCATCAATGCCATCACCAATCAGCTCGACGTTCCCATTAATTCCGATACCGATGATTGGTTGAGTGGTGCTGCTCGCGGTCGTCGCGTGCTTGCCATTGCCACTCTGATCCGTGAGCGCCGAACATGTCGCATCCCAATTGTTGCTCTGCACAGCGTTGCCAGCAGCCCAGACGAGGGAGGCACCGGTCCCGGCGCCGGTCAGCGCTACAGGCGTAGCTGGCGTAGGCTGGACACCTGTCATCGCCCACGTCGAGCCGCCGTCGAACGAGATGTCGAACGTCGCCGAGCCGATGGCTACCGTGCCAACGCTGGTGGCCTTTGTACGAATGGGCACCGGTCGACCGACAACCGCTCCGGTAAGTGTCACCACGGTTGTCGAGGTATTTGTAGTGCCAGGGAGTAGTGTGCCGCCGTAGGTCAGACCGAGATCGGACTGAAGCACTTGGTAAGCGCCAGGGAACAGCGACGCGAAGTTGATGGTGGTATAGGCTGCGAAATACCCGAGCAAATCCTGAAGGGACGGATTTGCTGCCCCGGGATAGTTCAGCGCCACGCGAGACAGTAGCGCTTGCTTAAGCACCTGGTATCGCGCAGTCGGCAGCGCGGCCGCGCCGACTGCATCGGACCCGAGCTGAGCCCAAAAATCCAATACCTGTGCGTCGTTCGGGTTGGACACACCGGCATAGTTGCCGCTCAGGATTCCTCGGAACGCATACCCAACAGCCGCCTGTTGAGCACTTGGCAATGCCGCCGCTCCGCTAGCCTCGGAGCTCAGCTGATTGAAAAAGCTCAGCACCTCGCCATCACTCGGGTTCGCAACCAAGAACGAGTTGGCCGCGAGCGCAGCACGGAACAGCGCCCGCATGCCGATGTACTGCGCCGCGGAGATGGTCACCAGTACACCGACACCTTTTGCGCCGTGCTCGTGTTTTTGAGCCCGATCGCTTGGATATCGAATCGCTGTCCAACGAAAACCACGTCCAGCGTCACGTCAACGCCATCGAGCCCGGTAGCGACGAGCGTGCCGACCGCGCCGCAGATGATCCAGCGGCACGGCCGCCCCTCGGCGGGCGCTCCGAGACCTGGGATGTTGAGCTTTAGCGGGTCGTTCGCAAGAATATCGTAGTTTGCTGGCGCAGCCGTCCACGCTGTGCGGTACGCCGTCGATGATTGCTGCAGTTCGTTCTGTGCGGTTGCCATGCTCGTTACCCTCCAAGGGTTTCCTGCGCCCCCGACTGTCGGGAGACTCCAATCTTGTTGAGTGATGCCGTCGTGCGGCCTGCCTTTGGCTGCGTGTCAACCTTGGCTTTCGCCGCCTGCATCGCGCCTACACGATCGATGAAAGCGCCCACCAGCGTCGGCTCTCCAGCGCCGTGCAGGTCCAAAAACAGGTCAAGCTGCAACCGATCGTTGAACGGCATGCGCTTGCCGGACTGGTCGAGCTCGCGGATTTTCTCCAGCGCCTTGAGCTGAACCTCGGCATAGAGCTCCGGGTACACCGCCTTCAGCGCGTCAACCTGCGCATGGGTGACCGTGCCGCGGCGCAAGTCGTCGATGACGCTCAGCGGGTTAGCGACGGCAGACCACTTTTGCGCGAACTCGCGAATCTGCAGGTCGCTAGGGCTGAACTTGCGCGACGGCTGGAACATGGTCGGCGCAGCCGTCCCTGCCGGCAGCTGCGACTCCAGGTACTGCGCGCCGCGAGTTGCCGTGATGGTTGCCGCCTGAGTGAGTCGCGGCATCGTCTCTGCGCCTCCACCCATGGCCGACTGCATCGATGCACGCACGCCTGCGCCCATGTCGCGGTTCGCGTCTGCGAGTTCGGCAATGCGCTTCTCGTAGGCTGCGCGCAGGTCCTTGGACTTGCCCTGAAACGCCTCCACCGCAGCTGGCGTCACGAGGCGCTTGAGTGGTACCGCACTCGCGGTCCGGTCGAGTCCAGCGGCAGCGGCGGACGCGCGCGCCGTCGACTCTCGGAAGAATGCGCCGAGTCCAGACTCAATCTTGCCGTCCAGGTTATTCGCGAGCTTGTCGGCGAGCACGGCGAGCACGGCGCTCGAATGCTCGCGAATCGTCTTGTGCGCGAATGCTGAAGCAACCGCTCCGATCGGACCACCACCGAGCACACCAGCTGCAGCGCCCACGCCATAGTCGCTCGGTGACACGACTCGGTTGCCAAGGTTCTGCAGCTCGGCTGCGCCAGCAATGTCGGAGGCCAACAACAGGTGGCGGAATTGCGTCTTGATTTGCTTGTACGCCTGCGCTGCTTTCTGGTCGAAGAATGTGGCTGCCTTGTCCGACGCTGCCTCGATCGATTCCTCGAGGATGCCGCGCGCACGCTCCAAATCTTTCAGGTTTGGCGGCGCCCCCTGCTGCGTGAGGTTCACACCGCGCTTGGCCTGATAAATCTGGTCGTCGAGCCCTTGGCGCAACCGCGTCAGGTCGGCAACGCTGACAGGTGTCTTGCCGGTCTTCGGCTGAACTAGCTTGCGCCCGTTGCCCTGTGGCACCGCCTCGAAACGCTGCGCCGCCATCTCGCGAATGTCGTTCACCAGCTGGCGCACCGGTGCCGCCTGAGCCGCAACAGACGATAGCGGGTGGCTTTCGAGCGGCGCGACTACCTCTTGCTCGATGCGGTCGGCGATGGCGTCGGCCTGTGGCGCAATCTCGGGGTGCGCCTCAAAAACCTTGTCCGTCTTTTCGCGGAAAGCGCCGAGCTTCGCCCCCGCTTCCTCCTTGGCTTTCAGCACGCGTGCGGAGAGTTCCTCTTGCGAGTCGAGCGCGCGGAACACTGGGGTTCCGTCGTCGAGCGTCACACCGCGCACGGTGCGCGCCATGTCGTGCATGGTCTGTTCGGCTTGCTGCGCGTTGCGTCCGAGCTTTTTCAGCGTCGAGCCGCGCGCGCCCAAAGCCTTCGCAGTGCGCTCGTCGGCAAAGTCACGCAGGCCATTGGAGAAACGGCTCGGCGCAGCTCCGGCGCCTTCGGCAGCGGCATCAGTGACCAGGGCGCCCGCTTCAGGCGCTGCGGCCTCTCCGATGCTCACGGCGTCACGCCAGCTTTTCGCTGGCGCATTCGAGAGCGACACGTCTTGCGTAGTTTTGCTAATTACGTTGCCCTCTTCGTCGTAACGCACCACATCTGCGGCGATCGTCTTGTCACCGCGCTCAGCGGCGAGCGTCATTCGATGGCGCCCGTCCGCAACGGTTGCCGTTTCTGGGGAGCCGTCAAACTCGGGATAGATTTCGATTCGCGGTTTACCAAGCCGGTCAGCGCCATGCGGACCTTTCGCGGCATCGCTGCGCAGATATTTGAACGACTCATCACGCATTGACGAACGATCGAAAGCACCCACGTTCACGTCGATAGGAACTGCCTGCGCAGGCGGTTCACCGAGACCACTCGCCACGTCCAGCGGCGCCTCGGCCTGCGCAGGCAACCGCGGTGAGTCGAGCGGCGTTGCCCCACGCGAACCGCGCCGCAGTAGCGCGCCGCCGCCGTGAGCGGCTAGCGAAACGCCACCGCCGAGCAGCGCACCCCAACCCATGGCCGCAATCAGCTTTTCGCCAGTCAGCGGAATGTTGTGGAGGTAGGCCTCCTCGCCAGCCTGCGCCTGGCCGTACGCGGCGCCCTCCAGTGCGCCTGTCGCCAGAGCACCCGACGCGCGCGCGGCAAGGCCCTCTCCGAGCGCTTTGGCGGCACCGGCGCCCAATGCCTTGGCACCGCCGGCAAGCGCTCCGCCGCCTGCCAGGGAGCCCGCCACGTTGCCAGCGAACGCGGTCGCCGGATTCAGCTCTGCTCGAGCGCGGGCGTTCTCGCCGTATTCCCGGCCGTAAGCCTCCGCGTTCCGGTCGCTGGTCGCCCCGCCCCAAAGTGCCGCGATGTTCTCGACAGTCTTTCGCCCGCTGATGTCCTTGAGCGGGTCGGCGTCGCCCCACAGGGCGGCGTTCGCTCGGAGCGGCAACGCGATCGGAGCCTGCGCGGCGTCAATGGCGCCAGCGGCTGCGGACTCCAAGCCCGTCTTGATTTGGGCGCCCGTTGTTTGCGCTTTCTTGTCGCGCTCGTGCTGCGCGTACTCCTCGGCAGTGATCGCAAAGCGGTCGCCCTCGGCAATCTTCGCGGCGGCTGCAGAGGGGTCTGTTTTGAAGACATGCCCGTCCGCGTCGCGCAGGTACGCCTTCCCGTCCTTGACGAACGTGGGCGCCTTGTCACTCATCGTCAGGCTCCTCTGGAGCAAATGCCTTGTCGGTCTGCGCCTTGGTCACAGCCCCGCGGCGCTCGGCGTTGTGCTTGCCAACAATGTCTGCGCCGTAGCCAGCATCGCGCTCGTGAGCGGCAGCGTCCTGCTCGCCCTGCAGCAGATTCAGGCCTCCGAGCAAGTCAGAGTCGTAGGTGCCACTGACCATGTTGTCGAGCCGCTTGAACTCGTCCTCAGTGACCGCCGTACCGCTGCGCATCTTGAGCGTATTGGAGAGCACGTCAGTTTTGACTTGGCGGAAGTCGCGACCCTCTTGCGAGGTGAGCGCATTCGGCACCCATCCCGTTGCGCCGTGGCCAGCAACGGACGGCTCTTTGCCCTTCGGCATGACCCAGCGCCCCGTCTTTTGGTCCCACACCGCGCCGATTTTTCCGGCGAGATTCTTGAGTCCGGTGCGTGCTGCGGCCTCGGCCTCCTTTGCCTTGCCGTAGTCGATTTGGAACTTGCGCTCTGCTTTGGCTGAAATCGGGTTCTGCGGTCCGAGGCCCTTTCGAAGCGCCATCTCCTGATCCAGAGTGAGCGGCTTGCTACCGCTGCCGCCACCGCTCGCACGGTGATACTTCTCTTCGCTCGTCGTCGTTGTCTTGCCCGCGGCGAGGTCGGCGCGCGCCTGCTCGTTCAGTAATTGCTGCTGCTGAAACTGCGCGGCCAATACTTGCGCGTTCGCGGCGATGTCCTTGCTGCGAGCCTGTGCTCCGAAACGGAGCGTCTCGGTTTCGGCGACCTTGTTCAGCGACTGCTGCAGGGCCAACTTCGCCATATCGATATCACCGTGGTAATACTCAGTCAGGCGAGCGAGCGCGTTCTTGCGGTCACCGCGGCCGGCGTCGAACGCCTCTTGCTGCGCAGCCATCTCGAGCTGAATCTTTTTTTGCGCCGCCTGGAACGCCCAGTTTTCGGTGTGGCCGATCGTTGCGCCAAACGCACCTAGACCTTGCCCGATGATGCTCAGCATCCCCGAGAATGCGCCGCCCGGTGTTGACCAGTAGCGATTCGGGTCAGGCTTCGCTGATTCGGTGTACTCAGCCAAGTCTTGCTGCAGTCGTGCGTCCTGCTGCTGAAACGCCATTTGCTTGCGCTGAATCTCGGCCTTGTTTCGAGCCGCCTCTTGCTGTGCCGCGAGGTTCTTTGCCGCTGCGTCCGCGAGTTGCGCATCTGCTGTTTCCTTGTCGCTGGCCGCCTTGGCCATCTGCGCGTCGAGCACCATGCCGGCAGCAGCAAGTCGATCGTGAGCTGCCGCGGTGTCGTATGCAGGCCCCCGCTCAGTCACGACTTTGTTAGAGTCGGGAGAGAAGCCCGCGGGCGTGAATGGCTGCGGTGCGGCGCCTGGGAGGTGACCAGTGCGTAGCGCTTCCCGCATGCGCGCATCGGACGCGGCCATAGCCTCGGCATTCGGGTCTGACGACGCGGGTGGAGGTTGAGCCCCTTCGGTTCCCTGTGGGCCAGGCGTGGGAGGCTCAGGCGTCGGCACAGGGGCCGAAGGGGTCGGTGCTGCAGCCGGCGCTGCTGCAGGCGGCGCATCGGTCGCCACCGGGCCAAGTTTGCCGCCGACTCGGTTTTCCCAACCAGGCTCTCCTTTGGTGAACTTGTCCCAAAGGCTGCCGCCTGCGCTGGGCTGCTCCGCGCTGTTGTCCGCGATACGCTGGTCGCCAATGCCAAGGCGCTCGCGGTGCTCGTCTGCGATCTCGGGTAGCGCCATCAGCGGCGGACGCCCATCATCGAAATGCAGCAAGCCGGCGCCCGGAAATTCGGGCACGTCGGTCACGTCGACAATCTTGGCCATCAGAGCCCACCCGTAGAGGTGGCGAACGACGTGGCGCGCTCGTCGCCTTTCTTGCGCTTTAGCGACGCGGGCAGCAACTGCTCGAGCTCGTCAATGCGCGCACCCAAAGCGTCGATATGGTTCTGTTGCGCGTGGTTTTGCGCGAGCCCGGTAAGTGCTGCGCGCGGACCATCAACGAACAGCTTACCGGTGCGCGCATCCTTGCCGACCATGCCGCGGGTGAGCGGGTGCGCCGCAAGGTCCTGCGCCATCGGCCCTGTTTGCATGCCGGGTTTAGCGCCCGGCGCTTCCGGGTCCTTGTACTCGTAGGTAGAGCCGGGCGCGTTGCGGGCGGAGTCAGCGAGCAGAGCATCGCCTTCGCTCAGGATGGGATGCGACTCGTCGCGAGCGAACCGGCGCTCTGTTCGTGCGTCGGCGCCTTGGGGCGCTTCCGGCAAGTACGTTTCGCCCACCCAATCGCCGCCATCTTTCGGCCCGGCTGAGTACTGCGATTGCGTGGAAAACGTCGGATGCCCGTGCTGCTTGAAGCGATCGGTAAAGTGCCCGCTGTCAGCGCCTCGTCCTTCACCCGCTAGGTATGCGCCGCGGTAGTCGTAATGGCTGTCCGGATGGTCCAAGTCTCGGACATTGTTTGTCTTGAGCCACTGACGGAATCCCGCTTCCTGTTCCGGCTTCAGCCTCGTGACCTCGCCCCGATCGTTCTGCTCGAGACCATATCGGCGCTCGACGGCATCCGCGCTCATTGCTTCGCGCTCGAAGGGCAGACCGAGCTTATCCGCTAGCTGCGCACCGTAGCTCTTGACCTGCTTTGGGTTGCTAGCGATGCCGCCAGCGCCGTACTTCTGCGCGAGCGCGTTTAGCTCACCGAAGGCATCGCGATCGAGCTCACGGCGACCAGCGCCGTAGTCTCCGCGCAGGTATTCGCCATTCGGCCCGAGCCCGCCGCCGGCAGCAGTGCGTGGCTCGGGGTCAAGCGGGCGAATATTCGTCTTACTGCGAACGTCGCTGAACACCTTGCCAAGCGCCTTGCCAGCAATACCGCCAAGGACTGAGCCGGCAATCGCACCGATCGGTCCGCCAATGGCGCCACCCGCAACGCCGCCCACCGCCTTACCTGCTCCGGAACCGATAGCCTCGTTGCGCGCGTCTTTCTTCTGCGCATCGAGCTCGCCCTGGGTCGGCCCCATCTTGACCGGGGTTGCGCCGAAGACAGAGCCGTTCGATTGGCTCGGAAGCGGCTTCACATCGTTGCCGTTCATCGAACCGCCAAGCGGGGTGATGTTGGTTTTCGTGCGCTCGTCAGAGAGCGCCCCGATCACGGTGCCGCCTGCGTTGAGCGCGGCCGCGGTGTAAGCTTGCTGCCGATTTGCGTCGGCGATTGCCGCCGCCTGCGCGAAGCCCTTTTCGGCCGCATAGGTCTGATTCGCGCTCGCGTATTCATTCTCACGCCCTGCGAGCGCCGAGGCGTTGACGTTGAGCTGCTGAGTCTGTGAGCCCATCTCGGCGCCCATGCCTTGCTGCAGGGCTACGGCTTGCCGGTCTGCCCAAGCCTGGGAAGCGGCGTCATTGAGCTGCGTACCCTTGAGCGCGGTGTCAGTCTGGTACTGCGCGCCAGCAAGCCCAAGCTGTCCGTAGCTCTGGTCACCGCCGACGATTTGGCTCGACAGGCCGCCGGCCGAGTTCAATGCGCTGAGCTGCTGCGCTCCAATCTGGTTCGACAATCCGCCGGCCGCATTGAGCGCGCTCAGCTGCTGCGCGTCGCGTTGGTTGGTAAGGCCGCCGGCCGCATTGAGCGCGTTGAGCCGCTGATTTTGGAACGCGGTGTATTCGTTTGCGCGGAGCTCGGCCGCTTGCGAATTGGCCTGCTGCTGCGTCAAAGCGTTCTGTCCAATTGCCTGGCGCAGTGCCGCTTGGCTGCCACCCATCCCGCGGCCAGAGCGCGCCAGGGCAAGCGCGTTTTGGGTATTGGCGTCGGTTGCCTGGGTGAGCTGTGCTTGAGCTGCGCTCGGGCCCTGAGGCCCATTCGCGAATTGGTTTAGCGCGTCGATTTGTGCGCCCTGTTGCGCGGTGCCGTTCGCCGCGAACTGGTTCAAGGCGCTCAGCTGCTGCCCTTGCTGCGCGGTGCCATTCGCCGCGAACTGGTTCAGCAGGTCGTACGAGCTGGTTTGCAGACCTCGCGACTGCTGTGCATTCGTGAGCCCCTGGCCGTACTGGCTCAAATCACCAGCGTAGACACCCAGCCCGCGAGACTGCGCGGCAGCTGCGTTTGCCGCGGCTTGGTTTGCGACGCCGCTGAAAGCCGCCGAGTATTTGTCGCCCGTTGCCTGTGCGTTGCCAAGCATCGCTTGGGTCGCGGCATTGTTGCCGGTGCCAAGCCCGAAGTCGTACTTCCGCTGTGCGGCGGCCTGGTCCTGCGAAAGGTTTGGGTGGATCGCGTCGGGGTCGTCGTGCTGGCCGGCGTACTCACCAGGCAACCAGTTGCCGCTCGCGACGTTCGCTGCCGCGGTCCCTGGAGTTTTCCAGTTTTGGAATTGCAGTGAAGGAGTAGGCGCATTAGCTCCGGCGATGGTCGCGTTGCGCGCCTCTCGCGCCGCTTGTTGCTCTGGCGTTTCAATTGGAGCCTGCGCCGGAACGGCTGCAGCAGCGGGCGCGGCTACCGCTGGCGCAGCCAACTGAACCGGCTTTGGCTTTGGCTTCCAAGCCGCCGCTGCCGCAGTCTGCGGGCTAGATTGGCTGTAGTCATAATCCGTAGGCATTACGCTCTCCTTGCCGTTGGCAAAGGCTTCGTCTTCCCAAGCAGCTCGTGCTCGATGAACAGCGCTTGCAAAACGAAGCCCTCGCTCGGCGCTCCGCTTGAGTCAGCGACAGTCACTCGTATCGCGGAACCCTTCCGCGTCTTCGGCGTCACATTGAGATAGACGCTGCCGTCTGGTGCATCCGCACTAGTGACAGGGAGCGCGAACGCATCCGCCGTAGCGCCATCCACAGAGACCTGCAGCGTGACCGTCGAGGAGCCTCGGAATTCCCCAACCGCAACCACAGCGTTAAAGTTTCCGTATCCGGCAACCCCAAACGGGCGCACGTCTCCGGTGCCAAGCGAGCTCGGGATGAATGACCCCTCGTCCGAATAGGTCCCTACCGACTCGGAGCGCAACCCGGTAAAGTTGCCACCGCTCTGCAGGGTGTAGACGAAGGTGTCGCTGTAGGAACCAGCCAGCCCAAAAGCGACGGCGCCGAGCGTGTCCACGGACCATCCGCCGGTACGCAGGTCGTAGGTAAGCACGCAGCTCGACGAGCCAGACTCATCAGCAGCCACGACGAAGCGTGCCGTAATCTCGCCGAGAAAATTGGCCGAAGTGGATGGCTGCGTCACGAGCGTGGCGCTGACGACGATCGGGAAGCTGGCGAGCGTTGACTCAATCTCTGCCCCGATGAACACCGGGGTGTTGAACCCGCGAGGCAGCAAGTAGATGCCGCGCTTGCCCTGGAAGAAGACCCCGATCGAAGTCTCGAGCACGCTCCGCCAATCGATGCAACCAACGTCCGTTGGCAGCTCGGTCGGTGGGTTGAATGAGCCGACACCTTCGTCGTTTGGGCCGTCGCCGGTAATGAAGTAGATGCGCTCGCGCGCAAACGCCACTACCGTCCCGTCGATTGAGGCGATGCCGGTGCACTTCTCTGGCAGGAAAACCGAGAATGCATCCAGGTCGCTGAACTGTGTCGGTTCGCCATCGACAAGAATCTTGCTTGCCGTGACGACACAGCGATCGAGCTGGCCAGCCAACCAGACGCGGGCCGAGCATACCGTCATGAACGTGCTCGGTGGAGCCAGCGTGTTTTCCGCCACACCACCGTCTGAGTAGATGAATTCGTTACCGCCAGCGGTAACGTCGGACATCAAGTCGAGGAAAGAAATCGTCGCCGTGCCGACCGGAAACGCTGACGGGGCGCCTGTGTTCGGCGTCACGCGATGGTAGGTACCCTGGCCGGCAATCGTTCGGTAGATGTGCACAACCGTCAGAGAGAGAGCAGAGGCCATGAACAGCGGCTTCAGGGTCAGCGTCGCTGAAGTGTTGGCGCCGCTGGCGAAAGCGAATGGATCGCTCGACGCAGAGCGTCGGCGTCTGCCTTGCGCGTCAAGGTATTCAAAAACCGCGCGGTACAGGTAATTGGTTGCCCCGCTCAGCGCTCCTCCGCCACCGCCGACAATGCTCTGAATCACCGGAGCGTGGCTGAAGCAAGTTTCCTCAAGCGACCCATTCAGCTCAAAGAGAGAGCCACCCGAAAATTGGAGTACCCGTCCGGCCACAACCGAATCGCGCGCTGCTTGGCGCATAGACTCGAAAATGGAGCGAAACGTTACCGAGTCGACGCCACGCATTTCGGTACCGCCGTTGCCGAACCGAAACACGTTCACTAGCGGCGTCAGGAATCCGGACCCCACCCCCATCGCAAGCACATCAGCTAGGCCAGTGTGCCCAAGCGTCCAAGGCACTGTATTGGGAGCATGCATGTTCCTGCACAAAATCTCGTTTGCGTCAGGCAGAAACGAGACCAGGTAATACGCGCGCTGCGAGTCCCACTTCGTTGATCCGTTGGTCGCGTTGTGTGTGGCAACCCAGACGTAGCCAGTCTCAACGGCTGCAGAACCCATCGAGACGCGGAAAGGCTTGCTTATTGGGCTCACACCAAACCAGGTGCCACCCGAAGAAATGACACCAGCCGCATTGACTCGAGCGGCGCGCATGTAGCTTGATTCGGACGCGACAACGAAGCCGCCCCAAACGATATCCGCTACCGTGTTGCTCAAGATCGAGATGCCGGGCTGCCCCAAGTTGTTCACGTCGACATTCGCGACGGCGCCACCAAGGCTCGCGGTTAGCCCGTTGTTGTAAACGATGTACCCCACACCGCCGGTTGCGGTGTTCATTGTCGCAACGAAGATGTTGCTCGTAGAATTGCCGGCGACGCCGAGATAGGTCTCCGTTGCTGCCGCCCCGAGGTTCTGGGTTTGCGTGAGCACCGGAGCCGCAACCGCGGTGAATAGCTTCGTGGTGATGTTGCCTACCGACTGGTAGGTGATGAGGAAATCGCTGCCACGCCCACACGCATCGAAGTGGTCTGCCGCAGCATCCAGGGTGCCGGGCGAAGCTGCTGCGGTCAGCGATGTTGGAAGCGTCGGGTCAAATACTTTCAGGTTGAGCGTGGTCCCGTTCTTGCTCAAAATGTAGACGAAGTTCGTCGTACTGATGACACGCGGGTCTTTCCCTGCGCCAATGTTCGAGGCCGCCGCGACGGTGGCTCCGCTGGTGTTCTTTACGGAGTAAAAGACATTCGCACCATTGCTCCAGGCATACACGATGTATCCCTGGCAGTACCCGGCTGACACACCGGATATGACGATGCTCTCGTCCCTGACCACAATATCGCGCTCACCAGGAGCGAACCCAGGTAGCACGCTTGGGGTTCCGCCGCCGATGAAAGAGCTGTCCGGTTGCCAGCCGGCTGCAGCCTGCTGCCTGACGCTGCCACCGACGCCGAACACCGGGTTACCATTCCAGCTCGCGATCAGATTCGCAGGCAGCTGTGAATAGCCGCGCGCCGCGAATGGCGTCGTGTCAACCGATACCGAGCCGTAGCGCTTGCTCGGTCGCCCGTCTTTGCGCCACCGCACATTACGCGCAACGGTGTGCACCTCAGGCGGCGCCACTCGCGCGTCGATGCTCTCGTTTACGCCGCGCTGAAAGACGATCGGAAGCAGGTCAGTCATCGGTAGTACCCCGATGCATCACAGGTGAACTCGTAGCGCCCAACCGCGGCCAACACTGGGAACGCGGCACCGTTGCACAGCACAGTCGCGTCCTGGCAGCTAGTCGTGATGTTGTTGGCGCCAGCGCGTTTGACGATGACGAATCGCCGCCCGAAGTTTGCCGGCGTGAGCTTCGGGAACACTGCTGTGGCCGGCGCAATACTGGTGTCGATCGTGAGCTGCTTGTCAGGCTGCATCGCCACGATGCCACGCGAAGCGGTCGCGTAAAAGCTATCGACGCGCAGCTGCGGAGCCAGCTCTTTGCGCACGAGGTTGAACTCGGCGTCGATGTTGCTTTCGAGCTGCGAAAGCTCGCGGTCGAGTTTGGCCGGATCTTCTGTTGCGAAGTCGTTGACGCGCTTGAAGGTCACAGCATCGTCCTTCGGTTGCGCATCCCACGAAGGTCGTAGCGCTTCGCCACGCTCGGCTTGTCCTGCCGCAATCGCTGCTGAAAGTCAGCCTGCAGCCGGTCACGCTCCGCAGTCGCCGTCGCATAGGCGCCCTGGTCGTGGTCGCGAATCAGGATCTTGATGAGGCAATCCCAGGTGAGCCATTCCTCCCATCCGGTGATGCCGTCGAAGGTGTCACCGTCCGCAACCAAGTCAGCGCCAAGCCCCATATACCAAACGGTGTACGGGTACGCCGACTGCGGCGGCGGCACGATGCCCAGCGTGTTCTGATAGCGGAAGAAGCCGACGGGGATCGATTGCGTCGAACCGGTCGGAGTCGGACCGAAAATGCCCTGGTACTGATTGCGCTGCTCGAAGGGGAGCTGCGGCACGTCGAGCACTTGCCCGTTGACCGTCACCTCCATTTGGTAGAGGTGGACCGGAGTTGGGTTCCACGCCGAAAAGTCGAGCGTCCCGAACGCGTACGGCGCAGTCGGTCCGACCGTGAGCGTCCCCGAGTGCGGGGTGAGGTAGAGCGGACTGCCCTGCTCGCTCACCCACTCGCGCCAGCGCTGAATACTCTGGTTGATGATGCGATTGAGCGAGGTGTCGTCATGACGCAACGTGGCCCCAAGCTGATCGGCCTGCCATCGCAGGTCGGTTCGCATTTGCACCAGGGTTCTAGTCCGAGCCACGTTGCATCACTCCGTCAGTAGCTGCCCGCGCAGAGGTGAATGAGGCGCTTGAGCGCCTGCATCCGCTCGGCGTCGCCAGCGGCTTCGGGGAACGCTTCCGAGAAAGCCTCCTCGAATCCAGCCGGCAATTCGCCTTCGTCGCCGTCCGGCTCGTCGCTCGCCATGGGCTCGTCGCGGGGTGCACCTTTCGGCTTACCCATGACGATGGCGAGATCGACCGCCGGCTCCTTTTTCGCTGCGCCTGCCATTACAGGTCCTTGAGGCGACTCAGGAAGAGCTGAATCACCATCGAATCGGCGGCGGCTGGGTCGGTTGCAGCGCCCGCTGCGTTGGTGGTTTGGAAGGACGCGGTTCCCGCGTTGGCGTTCATCGCCGTCCAGTAGAAACCTTTCACGGTTCCAGCTGGCGAGATGAGCATCACGTCGCCCATGCAGAGCGCATCTGCACTTGCCGGGAACGTGATGTTGTAGAGCCCGGCTGAGCCGCCACGAGTGACGGTCATGCCCGGGTCGTCCTGAGCGGTCAGCGGCGAGACGATGACGCCCGCGCCGCCCGTGACGGTCGCGCGCATCTCGAGCTCGATGCGGTCGCGCTTTCCGGACTTTGCATTGTAGTTTACTGCGTCGCCTGCAACGATGCTCATGGCCCAACCTCAGACGGTGGAAACCGTGCCGCAGAAGCCGGGAGCGGCGACGACGAAGGCCGGGTATGCGACCAGGCGATACTCGTAATCGTTGCTCGCCACCTTGCGCAGCATTTCGAGGCCGTCACCATTGACCACCTCGGGGATTTTGCTCAGGCCACCGAGTTTCACGGTGTCCATTTTCAAAGCGAAGGCCTTGTTGATCGGGCAGAACGGATCGGCGTAGAGCTTCACCGTCTTACCGCCTGCCTTGAAGCTCAGGTTCTCGTAGCCGAACTCGGCATCTTTCCCGATTTCGCGATAGCCGCGCGACTCGAGCGTGTCGGCCACGTTCTGCCACTTCTCCGGGTTGAGGAACACGGCGTCGGGACCGGGCCCGAAGTTGCGGCCGCGCATGCGCGTCACGAGGCGCTTGAGCCGCTGCTCGAGCGTGAGGCCCGTGATTTCTGCAGTCGTTAGGCGAATGCCCGACATGCGCGCGGTATCAACCGTGCGGTTGATGTTCTCGAACGTGGTAGCCGCCGGGTCAGAAGCTGGAATCCACGCGCCCAAGCCGAGCAAGATGCGCGTTGCGCCGGAGCCGCCGAAGTCGCCGTCGCGAAACAGGAACATCGTGCCCGCCCAGTTGGCAGGAGTGGCCGCCGCGCCGCCCGAAGTCGTCGAAACAGTGACCGTGCCGGCGTTGCGGTTGACCGCGATGACGAAGCCCTGACCAGCGCCAGCGATGATGATGTGTGCCGGGTCGGAGCCATCGTTCACGGACGGGACGAGGATTTGTCCAACCTCGAAATTCACCACGTCATCGGCATTGACGAGCGTGAGCACGCCGGCCGCGATGGTTGCGGAGCCAAGCGCCTGACCACCGTTGCTGTACAGGTACGTCGAGAACGTGTCCCCGAAGCCGTTGTACAGGCCGTTGATTTCAGTCTCCTGGTCGCGGAGAAAGGCGCCAACGTTGGAGCGTGAGGCCTTGATTACCTTGTCGCCGATTTCGACGGACGCGGAGTAATCGCCATAAGCCACCTTCCACTTGCGGCCCTGAACGTTGCCGTTGCCGCTGCCTTGCTGCGAGCCCTGCTGCGCTTTCGCGAGCGTGGCGCCGAAGCCTTGCGGGTTCTGAAAGATGAACGGGTGAATGTACTGGTCGCCGCCGAGGTCTTCCTCGCGCTTGACCATGCCGAAGAAAGGACGGTCTTTCTTCGTCAAATCGTCGATTTTGTCTTTGGTGTAGTAGTCTTTTAGAAACGCGTCGAACTGAGTAATCGTTGAGGCCATGGGAATTTTCCCTGGCCGCGCGGCATCAGTCGCCTGGCTGCGCTTCCATCATCCGCTGGTACTTTTCACGCACCTGCTCCGACGTAAGCTTGACGGGCGCCCCGTTTGCCTCTGCGGCTTGCGATTGCTTGAGAGCTCGCGCTGGCGCTTTCGCGGCAGGCGGTTTCGCGGGCGGTGCACTGGCCCGGGCAGCATTCGCGGGGTGAGCCCCGGTCTGTACGTCTTCTATACTCCACTGCTTGATCGAATTCAAAATCTCATCGCGCGCCAACTCGGCAGCTTGCGAGAGTGGCATAGTAGTATTGGCGCGAGCATCGTAGTTCGCGCGCTGAATTGCGTAGATGCGCTGAATGAACGCGGGCCGCTCGGCGAACTTCCGAATCGCCGGGTCTTCGCTTTCCCGACACTGGCCCTGTAGCGTGTCGAGGTATTCGTGCACAGCTTGTGTCTGCTCGGCTTCGGCGCGCGCTTCCTGTTCAGCCTGCTCGCGTTGCCGGCGCTCGGCGCGCTCAGCTTCGAGCTCGGCGCGGAGCTTTTCGACTTCGGGATTCTTGCCAACGCGCTGCCCGATGATTTTGCGCTGGTATTCGGCGGCATCCTCGCCAAAAGCAGACTTGAAAGCGGTGTCGTAGTCGCCCTTTTCGTAGGCGGCGCGTGCGGCGTGGAAGGGCGCATACTCGGCGCGCAAACGGTCGACAATGCCACCTAGCTCCTGCTCTCGGGCCGCGATGGCGCGCTTGCCAGCGGCCTCGAACTTGCGCACCTTTTCCCACTGCGCGGAGCTCACCCCGAGCTTGCGGGCAAGCGCTTCGCGGACGCCATCGGCAAGACCGTCAAACTTGAAATCACCGGTCACTACGTCGATGAACTTGGCAACATCACCGTGCTTCAGGTGGTAATGGGCCTTAGCCAAAACCCCAGCATCATCCGGGGGCGCCTCGGCTTCGGGAGCTGCAGCCGCTTTCTCGACGGCTTTCGCTTCGAGGTTTTCGACACGGCGCGCGCGCGGCTTCTTGTCGGCTGGCTTCGCTTCGGGTTTTTCCGGCTGCTCGCCTTCCTCGTCATCGTCCGGATCGCTCGGGTGCGCAGCGAGCACCTTTTCGATCACTTCATTCGCAGACTTGATGCCACCACCCGATTGCTTGGCGGGCGCTGCTGCAGGCGCCTGCGTGGTACTGGCTTCGGTCGAAACGCTGGTATCGTCGTCGGGCATCATTGCACCATCTGAGCGGGTGGGGGCGCGGCGGCTGGCATCGGCGCGGGCGGCGGCGCAGGCATCGAGTCGGCGCCCATGTCCTGACCGCTGGGAGCGATCTGCATCGACTTGCCGGCGGCGCGCTGCGCGGCACGCGTTTCCTTCTGCTGAATCTCGAGGTCGAGCTCCTGCATGAAGCGCAAGAAGAAGTCCTTGTTGAAGTCGGGCACCTCGACCATTTCGGCCTCGAGGTACGCCTGCGCGACCTGCACGAGCGCGTCAGGCAGCGATGGCATCCAAGGGATCGGAGGCCGATAGCGGAATGTGCCCTCTTGCTCGGCTTCCACCGTCGCGTCGAGCCACTGGTCAATGTAGCTCTCGATGAGCTCGCGCTGGCGCGTCACGCTCTCGAGCTCCTTTGCGGAGTCGAGGTACTGAATCGTCTGCAGTAGCGCGTCGTCGCTCACCTTGCCGGCGGCGTTGAGCTCCTGAATCAGCTGCAGGCGATCGGCTGGCGTGTTTTTGATTTCGCCAACCGGGTAAATCTGAATGACGTAGCGGTCCTCTTCGAGGTCTACGTCGGACCACTTGATTTCGCGCATGAACCCTTTGCCGGTCCAACGCGAGGCGAAATCCTTGTTCGTGGCCGCGAGCTCACGAACACACGCAATGGTCTGCCGCGCCAGCGACACGAAAGCCTCCTCGTACGCGCGATAGATGACGCTGAAGCGTTTCGACTGCACATCTTCGACGGCTCGGATCGCGACTGCCGCAGTCAGCCCAGCGGGCTTGTCGCCGCTGCTGAGCATCTCACTCACGCCGCTCACGTCGTGCAGCTTGTCGACGTTCATCTCGAGGAACTGCACGTTGGCAGGCCCAAACGGCTGCGGCGCCACGTACACCGGCGGAGTCTTGCCCGGCGCGTACCGCAGATTGATGGCGTCTTCGTTCGAGCGAATATCCTCCTCGCGAACGCTGCCTTCCTCAAACACGCAGACGCCCATGCTGGTCTTCGTGTGCGAGTCCTGCATGCGCTGAACGGTGTCGTTCACGGCGTCGCTGATGCTGCTGATTTCCTCGACGAGCGAGCAGCCATCATTACCAACGAGGTGCTTCGCCCAGTGAATCCAGACGAATGGGAACTCGTTACGAGTCCACTCCTCGTCAACTAGGCAAACATCGTCGACCGCGATCACATGCCGGCCTGGCCTCGTTGAGCTGAACGGCAGCCGCCACGCCTCGCACACTCGAATCTGATTCGAAACGCGCGGCGATCCGGTCCACTCGGCTTCGTCCTCTTCCTTGAACTCCGGCGCGCGCCCAATTGCCTCAGCGTGCTCCGGGAAGCGCGCAATCAGCTCGTCACGGTCGTACGGGTACACGTGAAACAGGTTCCGCGGCTGGCCGTAGCGCGCTTCGAGCGGGTCAACAAAAAGCTCCCAGGTGAAGACGCGCTCGTACGCAACGCGCCCGTCTTCCTCGTCCGCAAACGTCTTGACCGCGCCGCCGGTGGGGAACACGCAGGCGTCTAGGAACACGCGCAGCATCAGCTGCCATAGGTCGCCGTAGACGCCGACCGACTGCATAAACTGGCCTTCTACGAAGCGGTCGAGCTTCTTGCTCTTACGCTTGGTCTGCCAATCCGAATCACTGGTGACGAATTGCACCTTGGGCTTTTGCTGCCCGGCAAGCTTGGCGTGCGCGGCGTTCGCGATGCTGCGCTCTTCCGGCCACACCAGAGGACCGTTCCCGTTGCCCGAGTAGGCACCCGCGCGGTAGTACGCCGCGGGGTTCAGCCCGCCGAGCCTGCGCATTTCGTAGCGGCTCGCGGCGTCACGGCAGCGTGTCTTGCGGCTCTTCTGCTCGGTCTGCAGGGCCTTGCAGAGGGCAGTCAGCTCGCGCGCCATCTCGGCGCCCTTATCGATCTGATGCCACTTCGCCTGCTGGACGGACATTGCCTGTCACAGCAAATAGCGCTACTTGACCGATAGGTCAAATAATGTCCCGTGACAAAGAATGTCCTAGGTAGTACTACTAGAGCCATGTCGAACATTCGCCCCATGCAAGACAACGTGTTGATTCAGTTCTTGCCGCCGCCGAAGCTGGCCCCCGGCGGAATCATTTTCCTGCCAGACACCGCCAAGCCTGAGCAGACGCTGCGGGCCGAGGTGGTCGCCGTGGGTCCAGGCTATTACCGGGACAGCGGGCACGGTCGGTTCATCCCGACGACGCTGAAGCCCGGTGACGTGGTGCTCGTCGAGCGCCAGGCGGGCCAGGATTACTCCCTCGACGTGAGCGCGCCGCGACAGAACGCGAAGGGCGCGGATTGGGGCGACACCAAAACCGGCTATCGCATGGTGCGCGAGGAAGAGGTGTTGGCGGTTGTGGAGGAAGCGAATGACTGAAGCTCAGCGGGCTGCCGAGCTGCTCCGACTACAGCGGATAATCCAGGCTCTGCCAACCGGGTTTACTTGGGCTCCGTCTGCATTCGGGTTTCGCCAAGCGGGGCCATGGGTGACATATGGGCTCCGTTAGTCGCCGCCTCACCAAACACCTGAGCTTCTTCAATCGAAGCATGGCTCAGCAAATCAAGGGCCGCCGTGCGGGCATGAGTGTCATCGCTGCTGCAGCCATCATTGCGCCCGCTGTGACGGAAGGCGTGCTGCTCTCGCAACGGCTCGAACGGGCAGCGCGTGAGAACAACGCCACCGACCCGCTGCACTTCCTCGAATACCTGCGCCGGATGCGTCGCGGCTATGACCCGCGCGTCGACGGCCCCAGCGCGTTGATGACGCTGGTCGACGAGATTGCGAAGTTCGAGGTTGAGGAGCTGGCGCGACGTAAGGCTGCGGCGGGGGCGAGCGCATCGTGAACCGGCGCCAATTCTTGGCAGCGTTCGTCATGCTGCTCGTTGCCGTTTGCCTGCTCGACTTGGAGCGGCTGCGGCAATGGTGGAAGAGCATCGGCGGGAAGGAGCTGTCCGAGTTCGCGCGAGCGATGCGCGCAGAATTTGATCGCGCGCACGAGGCATTCGGCAAGCAACTGAGTCGGCACATGTGGGCGCCGTCGCGCGAGCCTGCGGTGACCTATGTGCACCCTGACACCTACTCCGCAATGCAGAGGCTGCTGAATGGGTAGGCGCCCGATGAAACCCGGTGGCGTCGGCGCTGAAGGCTCGACCTTGCAGAAGGACAAAATCATCGAGTCGATCGCGCTCGAAATGTCCGCGGGCAAGTGGCACCCGTTCCGGTCCGTGCGGGAGCTCGCGCGCCGCACCGGTGTCAGCCTGAGCAACGCACAGAAGTACTGCGCCGAAGCGTCGAGGCTGCTGCGCATCGGTTGGGGGCAAGACGAGGCGAAGGTCGCGGTAATCGAGCGCATCTCGTTCCTCGGACAAGATGCGCTCGATCGCATCGAAGAAATGGGCGTCTTCAACACGGAAACTAAGTGCGTGGAAGTCGTCCAGCTACGCAAGCCCGACCACCGCACCGCGCTCAACGCCGCCAAGCACCTGGCCGACATTCTCGGGCTGAGCGGCGCGAACAGCGAGGTTGTCGTGCGCTACCAGCAGATGAGCGACTCGGACCTATGGCGCGAGGCGCAACGCTTCGTCGCGCAATTGAGAGGACAGACCCATGACGACGGAATCGAAACCACAGGCGAAGAAATCCCCGAGCTCCCAGAGTCCACCGACGCCGACCAGGCTGCGTTGGACCGCCTTGGCGCTGCGCGCGAATGACGACAACGGCGAGGCTGCCTACAACTTGGAGATGGCGACCATCGAGCGCTTCGACGGCGGCTTTCTTGTCGTCTCGAAGAACACCGGCGCGAAGCATTGGCACCCCGACTCAATGGTGCGGTGCGCGACGTGGGAGCTTGTCTCGGCGGAGACAGCGCCCGAATGATCACTGCGCTCGCCATTGTGGGCGGCGCCGTACTTGTGACCGCAGCAATCTACCTAGGAGCAAGACACATGTCCGCAGCAACCGACCGACTCGCAGCATCCGTTCAAGCCGCGTCTGCCAGCGCCGACGCGCTCATTCAGCGCATCGCAACCATTCCCGCGCCGCCGCTCGACGAGACGCCCATCACCGCCGCCGCTGATGCCGTCGACGCGCTCAAAGCCAAGCTGGACGCGACCCTGCCCGCGACGTGAACCCGTCGCAGTTCGCCCAGTTGCCGCCTGAGCTGCGCGGCGAGCTCGAGCGCCGTATCAAGGCCTCGAAAGCTCTCCGAACGGCTCGGCGGTTTCTGGCCGACCTGCATCCGAAACAGCGCCGCTTCGTGCTCGACAAGAGCCGGCGCAAGGTCGCTGTCTGCTCCCGTCGCGCCGGCAAATCGCACGGCATCCTGGCTTGGCTGATTGACGGCGCGCTGGACGACCCAGGCGGGCTGAGCGTCTACGTCGCTCGCAGCAAGGGCGACGCGATGCGCATCATGGGGCCGGCGATCGACTTGTTCGCGCGCCGGTACCCCGAGCTGCAGCTGAAGCTCCGCGAGATTGACGGCCAGCGCCTGCTCGTCGTCGGCCTCACGCGCCACAACATCTGGCTCGCAGGCTGCAAGGACCAAAGCGAGGTTGGTAAGTTCCGCGGCGCTGGCAACGGTTACAAGCGGGTCGCGATCGACGAGGCGCAAGAGTACGGCGCCTTCCTCCGCGACCTCATCACTGGCGCAATAGAGCCTGCGCTGGTCGACAAGAAAGGCGAGCTGCTACTCGCAGGAACGCCTGGCCCGGTGCCCGCCGGCATCTTCTACGAGGTCTCCACCGGCGACGGTGCACCGCAGTGGCCGACGCATCACTGGACCATCTTCGACAACCCGCACATTCGGGACGCGGCGGAAGAAATCCGGCTCTTCTGCGCAACCTACGGGCTCGACAAGGACAGCCCGACCTTCCGCCGTGAGTACCTGGGCGTGTGGGTGCGTGACGATGGCGTGCTCGTTTACCCGTACAGCGCGAACATCAACGCATGCCTGGCTCACGAGGTTCCCGAGGGCGGCCACCTGGTGCTCTCGCTCGACTTCGGCGTGGTCGACGCAACCGCGTTCACCGTGCTCAAGACGGTGCCCGGCGCGCCAGAGGTCTGGGTTCTGCGTAGTTGGAGCAAGACCGGGCTCATCCCCAGCGCAGTGGCGGCGCACGTCGAGCGCCTGATAGCCGAGTTCGGGCGCGGCATGCAGATTGTCGGCGACGAGGGTGGCCTTGGCAAAGGCTACGCGGAGGAGATGCGCCAGCGCTACGGCATCGGAATTACCGCAGCCGAGAAGACGAAGAAGCGCGCGTTCCAGGAGATTGCGCAGGGTGAGCTCCGGTCAGGCACGATCAAAATCGTGGCCAGCGAATGCCACCAGCTGATTGACGAGATGTGCCTACTGCAGTGGGCGCCGGGTAAGCTTAAGGAAGACGAGCGCTTCGAGAACCACTGTTGCGACTCGATGCTCTACGGGGTGCGTGCGGCGCGAGCCTGGTACCGCCCCGAGGTCGAGGCTCCTGCGCCTGGCACCCCTGAATGGTGGGCAGCCGAGCAGGCAAGAACGCGTGCTGAGATGCGCAAGCGGGCTGAGCAGCGGGCGAAGAAGGTAGGAGGGCTACGGCGCTAGTAGCCTTCGCTGGTGACCTCGATCCGACAGTCGATGCCGGAACCCGCACGCCGCCACAGCGATACCGGGCCGTCGCTGGCGCGCATCGCAGCCACCGGCGCCTGCTCGCACGCGCTCACACCCAGCGGTAGAACCCCACAGTAGGGGTACGGCGCAGCAGAGTACACCACGACTCGGGACGAGCTCCCCGGCGCAGTCGCCACCTCGGCCCACCCGCACTCTGCAGACGGCGAAGCGCCGCACCCGACCAATAGCCCCAACGCAAACGCAATCACCCGCATGTCTTCAACGTGGGATTGCCACGCGTCGAGTCAAGAACGCGTCGTACGTTCAGCGGCGGCTGCCAGCAGTGCCTGCCGTGCCCACTCGGACCAGCGAAGCCCCGAGGCCTCAACGGCAGCGTCTACCGTCGCCCACATGTACGCGTCGCCGCGCACAAGGCGGCCTTCCTGCTTGTTCTTGCCGGATGGGCCACCGTGGCGCTTCTTGTCTGGCGCGGGGCCGGCAGGGGCAGCCCGAGCCGCCCCCGTGGTCCGCTTGCTCATACCGACTCGGCCTCGACGGCGGCGAACTTTTCGATCACTGATTCGAGCACCGCAGCACAGTCGAAAGCCTCGTG
>DASQCO010000137.1:0-9052 GCA_035634635.1 Polyangiaceae bacterium | reverse complement strand
GGTGGCATGGCCATTCTCGTGATCTTGATTTTCATGCTCGATTTGCGCTCCACGCTGATCAGCGCCGTTGCCCTTCCGACCAGCGTCATCGGCACGTTCTTCGTCATGTATTGGCTCGGCTACACGCTGAACATGATGACGCTACTCGGTCTCTCGCTCGCCATCGGTCTCTTGATCGACGACGCGGTGGTCGTGCGCGAAAACATCTTCAAGCACCTAGAGCGCGGCAAATCTCCGCGTGAGGCGGCGCTCGACGGCACCAAGGAAGTAGCGCTGAGCGTGCTCGCGACGACCCTGACCATCGTCGCAGTGTTCTTGCCGATCGCGTTCGTGAAAGGCATCGTCGGCCAGTTTTTCCGCCAATTCGGCATCACCATCTCGGTCGCTGTCGTGATTTCGCTGTTCGTCGCGTTCACGCTCGATCCCATGCTCTCGTCGCGCTTCTCCAAGTCGCTCGACGACAAGGCCGACACCTTTGCTTGGCTGAAGCGGCCGTTCGAGTGGGTCTTCTCCGTGATGGAGCAAACCTACGCGGCGATGCTCTCCTGGTCCTTGCGCCACAAGGCGATCGTCGGACTCGCAGCGATTGGCAGCCTGTTTTTCATGGGCTACATCGGCAAACTGCTCGGCTCCGAGTTCGTGAACGCCGAAGATCGCGGCCAGTTCATCGTCGAAGCGGAATTCCCCGCCGGTACGTCTTTGGAGCAAACCGCGCGTTATTCGGCCATTGCCGAACAAAAGATGCTCGCAAATCCGGAGTTCAAGACCGTATTCGCCACGCTCGGCCCCGACCAAGAGGTCAACAAGGTCAAGTGGCGCTTGGTTGCGACTTCCAAACGCGAGCGCACGGCCACGCTCGAAGATCTGAAGAACGCCGCTCGCGAGGCCGCCCTCAGCCTGCCGAACGTCAAGGTCGCGGTCACCGATCCGCCGTTCGTGGAAGGCGCGGCTACCGAAGCGCCGATCATGATCAACGTGCGCGGCACCGAGTTCAAAGACATCGAAGCCACGTCTCATCAGATCGAGAAGATCCTGAAGAACACCCCCGGCGTGGGTGACATCCAAGTTCGCTTCTCACCGGGTCGCCCTGAGTTGGTCGTTGCCATCGACCGGCAACGCGCGGCGGATCACGGCTTGTCTCTGGCCGAGGTCGCGCTTGCCGTGCGCACCGCGTTTGCCGGCGAAGAGAGCGGCAACCTGCGCCAAGGCAAGGACGAAGTACCGATCCGCGTGCGGCTCGACCACGACTATCGCAGCGATCCAGCAGCTCTGGCCAACTTGACGATCCCCACGCGCACTGGCCTCGTGAAGCTTTCCGACGTCGCGACGTTCGAGCGCACCGCGGGTCCCCAAGTGATCGAGCGCGAGAATCGTAATCGCCAGATCACGATTTGGGCCGCGCCCATCGGCCGCGCGCTCGGTGACGTGGTGAAGGAATTTCAGCCGCAGATCGCCGCGCTCAAACTGGCGCCGGAGATGTCCGTCACCTACGACGGGCAGATCAAGATGATGAACGAGAACAACCAGAACATGGGCGTGGCCATGCTGCTGGGGGTGGTGTTCATCTACATCGTGCTCGCGTCGCAGTTCGAGAGCTTCATCCACCCGCTCACGATCATGGTCACTTTGCCGCTGGCGATCGTCGGTGGCATCTTGGGTCTGTTCTTGACCAACAACACCATGGCCATGGGTGCCTTGATCGGCATGGTTCTCTTGATGGGTCTGGTGACCAAGAACGCGATTCTGCTAGTCGATCGCGCGATCGTGCGCGTCCGCGAACACGGTGAACCGCCGCTGCAGGCGATCATGGAAGCAGGCCCAGAACGCCTGCGCCCAATCTTGATGACCAGCGCCGCGATGATTCTGGGCATGTTGCCCACCGCCATCAGCAACGCCGACGGCAGCGAATTCCGCGCGCCAATGGCGATCGCGGTGATCGGCGGCGTGATCAGCTCGACCTTGCTCTCGCTGATCGTCGTGCCCGTGTTTTACCTCACGATCGAAAACATCAAGGGTTGGCTCGGCCGCCGTGGCCGGCGCGAAAAGCGGGGCACTGTGCCCCACGGCTCGTCCGCGGCGCTGGAGCCCACAAGCCCGGAGCCCGGGCTCGCGTCCGCGGTTTTGTCAAAAACCGTGTAGAAGTCTCGAGCGCAGCTCGACACTCCTCTCCCCGGCCCAATAGCCACCAAAAATTCCCGGCCCCCGCTCGCCGTCTCCCAAGGAGTCTTGCCGTATGTCCCGTTCGCATAGTTTCGTCGCCTCGTCCGCCCTGGTGCTCTCACTCGCGGGCTCCGCGTTCGCACAAACGCAGCCCGCGCGCCCTGCCACGGGGCCTGCAGCTCCAGCAGCGGCAGCGCCCGCTGCACCAGCAACGCCGACACCCACCACGCCTGCCGCTCCCATGGGCCCCACGGGGCCCGACATGAGCAAGGTCACGGAGAACTTGGACGCCAAGCTGGAGGCAATGCAAGGCACGCCGAACGGGCTCACGGCTGACGAAGTCGCGCGGCGCACGTTGCTGAGCAATCCGGATGTGACAGCTAAGCAAAAGGCCGTGGCTGCGGCGGATGCGACTCGGGATGAGACGAAGGCGAAATTTTATCCGAAGCTCGATTTGAGCGCTCGGTACACTCGGGTCTCGGATTTGTCGACGGTGTACATCGATTTCGGTGGAGGCCCCCAAGACACTTCGAAGTTGTTTCCGGTAATCCTCAACAACTACAACCTGCAAGCGACCCTCTCGATCCCCCTTTCGGACTACGTATTGCGGCTTTCGAACAGCATGGCCGCCGCCAGTCACAACAAGAGCGCCGCCCAGCTCGACGAGCGCGCAACCCGCCTCTCAATCGCTCGCGATGCGCGTGTCGCGTACTATCAGTGGATTCGCGCCCAGGGCGGAGCATACGTCGCCGCGAAAGCGCTGGAGTCCGCGCAGGGCCACCAACAAGACGCCAAGAACGCTTTCGACGCCGGCTTGGTTTCACGCGCGGACGTCTTGCGCACCGTCAGTCAACAGAAGTCCGCTGAACTCGCGGTTGCACGGGCTGCAAACAACGTCGCAATCGCGACCGAGCAGCTCCGCGTGTACATGATCGACAACTCGCAGACCCACTACGAGATTGGCGAAAACATTCTGGACGAGCTCCCCCCCTACCCTTCCCCCCCCACGCCGGATTCGGGCTACGCGGAAGCGCTGGAACGGCGCCTCGAAATGCGGCAACTCGGCGAGAGTGAGGCGGCGTTACGTGCCGAAGCCGCAGTCGCCCGCGCGGGCAACTACCCGCGTCTCGATGCAATGGGCAACGGCATCTATGCCAACCCCAATCAACGCTACATTCCGCCGAACGCCACCTGGCGCGGCACTTGGGACGCCAGCCTCGTCCTCTCTTGGACCCCGACGAACATCTTCGGCGCAACCGCCCAAGCAAAAACCGCCGAAGCCCACGCGGACGAAGTCGCCGCCCGCAAAGGCGCCCTCCGCAACGCGCTGCACATGGAAGTCAGCCAAGCCATGAACGGCCTGGCCGAGGCCACGTTCGGCCTCACCGTCTCGCGCGACAACCTCACCGCCTCTTCCGAAAACTACCGCGTGCGCCGCGAACTCTACCGCGCCGGCAAAGCCACCATCGTCGAAGTCACCGACGCGGAAACCGAGCTCACTCGCGCGCGCCTCGAAGTCGTGAACTCACACGTCGATGTGCGCATTGCGCGCGTGGCTCTGCAACACGCGCTCGGTCGCGACGTGGGCACCGAGAGCAAATAGCCAATCCCGTATGGCAGCGCCGAGCTCTCAGCTCGGCGCGCCCGCTTCACGCGGCCACCCAATCAGATACACTAAGCTGGTCGGAGACCACGGCACGTTGAGTCGGCCGATGTCCCACGAGTAGTCGTTCTCCGGTAATGCGGCGACCAAGCGCTCGAGCTCTTCCGGGGTGTAGGCACGCAAGCACGACACCATCCCGTCCCACCACGTGCACAATGGCACGACGGGCAGCACATACGTCAGCAGCAAGCGCGACAGGCGTACGGGACGAATGAACGGCGTCACCGCCAGCATGGTGCTCGTGCCCAGAGTAACGCTGAATAAACCCGCCACCGAGCGATCGACCAGCTCCACCAAAGCGATACCGCGGCGTTGGCTCACCGCATCCGCCAAGCATTTGCGCGCCGCGCTGGGCGGCAAGTGGTGAAACGCGTTGCAGATCAACCGAAACCCCGGGAGTGATTCCGGCACGGCCGTCGCGTCCACCGGTTGCTCACGAAACTCGACGTTGCCGCGTCCTTCCGCGCGAGCCCGCTCCAGGCGCGGCAAGTTTGGGTACAGATCGGTCAGCGTCACGCGCAGCGGCGTCGCGTACTGATCGCGCAGCAAACCGGCAATCGTGAGCGCAGGGCCGCCTCCGCCGGAGCACAAATCCAGCAGGGTATGGTCGCCGGTGGCTTGCACGGCTTTGGCCAGGCGCTCGGCGAAGCCCCCGTACACGCTGCGGCCGCGCTGTCCGAGAAAGCTCAAAAAATCGGTCATGCACTCGCGCACGACTTGCGGGAACCACGGCAGATCCTCGAATTCGAAAAGCTGCACGCGCTCCATGCGTGTGCGGACCTTAGCGTCAGATTCTCCCTTTACACCAGCGGATTCGCGGGCCTGCGCTCTCCGCGACAGTCCTGCCTTTTCTTTGCGCCGCCCCCGAGCCACGCTGCAAGCCGTGACTTTGACTCTCTCGACACCGCAAACGACGACGCCTCCCAGCACGACCGATCTGGGCGTGTACGTCCATTTCCCGTGGTGCCTCAAAAAGTGCCCGTATTGTGACTTTTTGAGCGTGGCCGCCGAACGCGCCTCGCTCCCCCACGCGGCCTACGCCGACTCCGTGATCGCCGAGCTCGAACGGCGCGTCAGCACGCTTGGCGACGTGCGCTTGGTCAGCGTGTTTTTCGGCGGCGGCACGCCCTCACTGTGGGAGCCGGCCGAGCTCGGCCGCGTGCTCGCGCGCATTCGCGAACTCATCCCCCACGCCGCCAACGATCTCGAAATCACCGTCGAATGTAACCCGACCAGTTTCGACGTCGAACGCGGTCGCGCCCTGCAGCGCGTGGGTGTCAATCGTGTCAGCATCGGTGTGCAGGGGCTCGACGCAGAGCGCCTGCAATTCCTCGGTCGCTTGCACGACGTCGAGTCGGGACTCGCAGCCGTGCGTGACGCGATCGAAAGCGGCATGCCGCGCGTGTCCGCAGATTTTATTTTTGGGGTGAGCGGGCAGACAGCGGACCGAGCCGCACGCGAAGCTCAAATCATGAGCGAGCTCGGCACGACGCACCTGAGCGCCTACGCCCTGACCATCGAACCAGGCACGCAATTCGGGGCACTCGCCCGCAAAGGCAAGCTCCCCCTCTTGGACGAAGCGGCCGTCGCCGATTCATTCCAAGCCGTCGAACAGACCCTGGAGAACGCCGGTTTCGAACATTACGAAGTCAGCAACTACGCCAAACCTGGCGCGCACTCTCGGCACAACGTGGGCTACTGGGTCGGCCGCTCGTACCTCGGCCTCGGCTGCGGCGCATGGGGCACCCTGGTCGAAGGCGGACAACGCTATCGCTACCGCAACACGCCCTCCCCAGAGCGCTACTTGGCCGCCGCAGTGCAGTTCGCAAACGCCGATCTCTCCCAAGTCGGCCCCCTCATCGCCAACCACGAACTCATCCCACCCGAGACCGCCCTCGCCGAACGCATCATGCTCGGCCTCCGTCTCGCAGCCGGCCTCGATCTCGAACACGCCGCCGCCGAACTCGGCACCCAACTCTGGACCCCCGAACGCGCCCGAGCCCGCGATCGCCTCCTCAGCCAAGGCAAACTCAAACTCGAAGGCCCCCAAGTCTCCATCCCCAAATCCCACTGGCTCCTCGCCGACGGCATCATCGCCTCCCTCATGTAATTGGGGGCGCCCGCAATCCCGCAACGCACCTCAAATCACACCCTATTCCCGTCGCATGGCGCGGCGGCGCAGGTGCGCGCTTGAACTCGCAATCAGCTTGTACTCACTCAGCACGCTCCCTGAATTTGAACCGCCAAGCCGCCAAGACGCCAAGTCCCCTCCGCGTCCCGGAGCCCGCCCACCGCAGCTCGCCATGATTTTGGGGTTCGCACAACACGTCGCACACTGTCGTGTTCTACGACTGATTGCGGTTGTACTGAGCGCCCCCCCAATCCTCTTGGCGCTCTCCCTTGGCGGCTTGGCGACTTGGCGGTTCATCCCCTTCGCACCTCAACGTCCGCGGTGTCGAGGGTCGGGGAGTGTGACGATTTGTTGAGGTGTTGATGGGGCGGGAACATGGGCGGGATGTGAGGTGCGTGGCTGGGTAGTGAGCGCCCACTCTGGACTACGTGAATCTTTGCTTATGTGACGCGTCTTGATGCCGTTCTCGGGGGTGCGGGTTTGCGATGCGAAGTAGCCATTTTTCCGCCACGCTTGCGATTTCTACGTTGATTGCGGCAAGCCTTGGCGCTTGCGGTTCGAACTCGTCGTCGCAGGGTCAGCCGAGTGGTGATGCGGGGGTGTCGTCCGCGGGCTCGCTCGGGGGCAGCGCCGGTGATGCGGGCGGTAGCGGCGGAATGGGTACATCGGGCCATGGGAGTGGGCTCAACACCGATCCGATGGGCGAAGGTGGGGTGCCGATTCCGGACGATGCGACGAACCTGAAGCTCTTGGTCAGCCTCGAAAAAGATTCCGTTGCGGTGCAAGGCGCACCCGCGACCGTGACGGCGCACGCCGAGTTCGATGACGGCTCGCTGCCGAAGAACATCATTTGGAGTGCGGACAATACGAGCCTCGGCTCGATCGACGACGACGGCGTGTTCGAGGCCAATGGTTTTGGCGCGGGCACGGTCGTAATCAGCGCGCAAGTGGGCACGGTCAGCGCATCTGCCTCGTTGCGAATCAGCGTCGAGATCAGCAAGAATCCGGACAATTTGAGCGACGCGGACCGGGCTACGCTGACGGCAGGCGGCGTCGGCGGCGCGCAGAATCGGGGCCCGGACTCGACGTTCCGATACTTGTACCCCTACGACAACACCGTATTTCCGCGCGGCCTCGCAGCGCCGACTCTGCAGTTTGCCAGTACGGGAACGACCGCGACTTACGTCAAGATCACGACTGACGGCTTTTCCTATGCTGCGTTCGCGAACGCGAGCGCGCCCACTCGAGTCGTGATCCCGGAGGCGGTGTGGCGCGGAGTGACGAGCAGCGCGAGCGCGAGCAGCGCCGTCAAGGTTCAGGTCTCCGAGCTCGCCGCTGGTGTCGTCACCGGCCCCATCGAGCAGCAATGGTCGATCGCGCAGGCCAGCTTGAAGGGCGCGATCTACTACAACACTTATCGTTCCCCCCTCGCGAGCAACGGCGGCGTGATGCGCATCCGTCCCGGGAAAGACGCAGAAGTACTGCAAAAAGGCTGCACCGTGTGCCACAGCGTCAGCTCGAAGGGCAATGTGCTGGTCACCGGTGTGAATTGGGACAAGAACCCCATCGACAGCGAAGCCTTCGATTTGACCGCGGACGGTGGCGCCAAGGTGCGACGCATCGTCAACGACGGGCGCGTGTTCTCGTTCGGCGCGCTGACTCCGGACGGCGCGCGCCTGCTCGCCAACGGCATTGCCCCGACCGCACCGCTGCCGCGCGGCTTGCTCGGTCCATTCGCATCGCAATTGTACGACACGAAGAGCGGCAATGCGATCGCAGCACCGACCTTCAGCAGCCAAGTCAGCTACGCGGTGACTCCGAATTTCTCGCCGGACGGCACCCACCTCGCATTCAACAATCGGGATCTGAGTGCCGGCCACACGCTGTCAGCAATGGATTACGATTCGAGCACTTCGCCACCCACGTTCTCGCTCTTGCGCACGGTCGTCGAAAACCCGAACAAAGTGGTCGCTTGGCCCAGCTTTTTGCCGGATTCTGCGGCCATCGTTTTTCACGAGGGTGATTCGTTCGACACCGCTCTCTACGGCGGCGGTGCGCTATACGCCGACTTGCGGATGGTGGGCCTCGACGGCAAAAACCCGAACTCACTCGCGCAGCTGAACGGCTACGACTCGAAGGGCAACTCCTACCTACCCTATGGTGATACGGAAGAAGGCCACCTCGACTACGAGCCGAGCGTGTTGCCGGTTCCCGTTGGTGGCTACTACTGGGTGCTCTTCACCAGCCGCCGCGCGTACGGCAACACGATTGCGCCGGGCGGCAGCGTTGCGCGCGGCGACGACAAGTGGGGCATCCCGGTCGGCAACGAAGACGAATCACCGAGCCCACGCAAAAAGATTTGGCTCGCGCCAATCGATCTCGACTACGCGGGCAAGGTCGATCCGAGTCACCCGGCGATCTACCTGCCAGGGCAAGAGCTCGAGTCCGGCAACATGCGTGCGTTTGCGGCGCTCGAACCCTGCCGCAGCAATGGTGGCAGCTGCGAGTCCGCGGCCGAGTGCTGCACCGGTTTCTGTCGCCAGACCGGGCGCGACGAAAACGGTCCCGTGCTGCAGTGCGTGGCGCCGCCCGAGAACGCCTGCTCGCAAACAGACGAAACCTGCGCGGTCGCCGGCGACTGTTGCAATTCGCACGAGCTTTGCATCAATAAGCGCTGCGCGACGCCGACCCCAGAGCTGCCACCGGTTCACTAATGACGGATTCTGCCGGCCGTTAAAGCGTCGTCACGGTTTCGTCGCCGATTTCAGCGCAGAAACGCGGTTTGCGAGGGTACCCGAGCCCCCTCTCGAGAAGGCGTACAAATGCGGGCCCAGCACTCCGCGGCGTGGTCTCGCCCCCTGACGAGCCCCACCAAGCAACCGCCGGATCCGCAAATATCTGGCCGAAATCCCTACCGAATTGTGATTGCAGCGGGGGCCGGGTGGAGTATTGTCGCCGGTGAATTCGAACGGTTCCGGTACGGCACGACCCCTTCTCGTTTTGGGCTCGCGACGACTTTCCGAGCCGCAACGAGAGGAGAAAGTGATCATGGGAAATCGTCTGTACGTCGGGAACTTGTCATTTCACTCGGATACCGA
>DASQCO010000136.1:0-183663 GCA_035634635.1 Polyangiaceae bacterium | reverse complement strand
ACGCTGGCATGACCGAGCATGGTTTGTACGCTGCGCAGGTCGGCGCCACCGGTCAGCAAGTGAGTCGCAAATGAGTGCCGAAGTTGATGGGGATAGACTCGGCCGCGGATACCGATCCCGCGCGCGTAGCGACCGACGATCTTCCAAAATCCTTGGCGCGTGAGCGCGCCGCCGCGCGGTGAAGGAAACAGCACGTCGGCTCCAAGCTTGCCCGTGCGTGCTGGCGCTCCAGAGCCAAGCTCCCCGCCATCGCGAAGCGCGCCGGCCCGCGCGCTCAGGTACGCCTGGAGGTGGTCGAGCGTGATGCTTCCGAGCGGGACCAAGCGTCGTTTGCCGCCTTTGCCGAACGCGGAAACGATGCCGCGACTCAGGTCCACGTCGCCCGCCGTCAGCCCCACGAGTTCGCTGACGCGAAGGCCGGCCGCGTAGGTCACGCTCAACATGGCGCGGTCGCGCAGCCCTCGCAGCGTCGAGATGTCCGGCGCGGACAGCAACCGCAGCACTTCGGATTCACTCAACGTGCGGGGCAAGCGGCGTCCGAACCGAGGTCGCGCCGAGAGCTCCGTCGGGTCAGCGCTGACTACGCCTTCCCTCAGTAAGAACTTCATTAAGCCGCGTACCGCCGACAGATGACGTGCCGCGCTTCGGGCGCCCAGGCCGTCCGAGGCCAGTCGATTGAGGAAGCCGCTGATGGTGCCCAGGTCCACCGCGTCCACTCGGCTGATCCCCGACTCCTCCGCAAACGCCAATAGCTTGTTCAGATCGCGCCCATACGCCTCGAGCGTCCGCGGGGAGAGCGCCCGCTCGACGCGAAGGTGATTCAAGTAAGCTTCGACCAGACCCTCGAGCGTCACGACACGAGCGTAAACCCGTTGCGCGCCGCGGGCGAGTTTCGCTCAGCTGGCGGTTGCGGCGCCAACCAGCGCACGCAGCCGTGCTTCGGGCTGGTCTTCGCGCATCAGCGCTTCGCCGAGCAGCGCGGCGTCCGCGGCTGAGCCCTTGAGGCGCTGGACGTCCTCCGGGCGCGCGATGCCGGAGAGGTGAACCCGGGTCACCGACGCGGGGAGCTCGGCGAGGACTCGCGCCGCGCGCTCGGCATCCATCACCAGCGTGTCCAGGTCGCGCGCATTCACGCCGATCAATGTGGCACCCGCGCCGAGCGCCATCTTCGACTCCTCGTCAGAGACGACTTCGACGAATGGTTCGAGCTTTCGCTCGCGCGCCGCACGCGTGAGCTGGTTCAATCGCTCCTCGCTCAAACAACGAACGATCAGCAGCACCGCATCTGCGCCGTGCGCCACGGCGGCATCGAGCTGGCTTTCGTCGATCACGAATTCCTTGCACAGCAGCGGCAGATCGCAGGCGGTCCGCGCCTCGGCCAAGTGCGCAAAGGCACCGTCGAAGAAGCTCGTGTCGCACAGCACGCTAATCATGCTGGCGCCCGCGCGCTGATAGGCGCGCGCGCGTTCGGTCACCGACAGCACGGTGGACAGCGGACCCGCAGACGGCGAGCGGAACTTGATCTCGCTGATTAGCTTCAAGCCGTTGTTCGCGCGGCGCAAAGAGAACGGGCGAGGGCCGGGTGCCGCGGGCAAGCGCAGCGCGCGTAGCCCTGGCAGCTCGGCCTGCTTCGTGGCCAGAATCCGGGCGAGTCGTCCGGTGCTAGCGCTGCTCATTGCGATCCCGAAGCTTCCGCGCGACGTGCGTTGGCGGCGCGTCGCAAACGTTGCAGCGATTCCGCGGCGGCCCCCGATTCGAGCGCGGCGCGTGCCCGTGCCGTCGCCGCCTTGGGCTCGAGATCGAGCGCGACGACCAACGCGGCGGCTGCGTTGAGCAAGATTGCATCGCGCGCGGGGTGGGCCTCGTTTTTCAGGATGCTTTCCAACGCGCGCGCGTTGTACGCGGGGTCGGCGCCATCGATTGCGCCTGCGGGGCTGCGCGGCAACCCAAAGTCTTCAGGAGTGAGGCTGAACTCACGTACCCGGCCGCCAGCCACTTCACTCACGCGCGTGGGGGCGAACGGGCTCATCTCGTCCAGGCCGTCCTCACTGCGCACGACCCAGGCGCGTGTCGCGCCGAGTTGAGCCAAGGCGCCCGCGATCTCGGGCCGGATCTTGTCGTCGAACGCGCCGATCAATTGGTGAGTGGCGCTGGCGGGGTTCGCCAAGGGGCCGAGGCAGTTGAACAGCGTGCGCACGCCGAGCTCACGCCGCACGGGCATGACGTGGCGCATCGCAGGGTGATGCGCCTGCGCAAACAAGAAGGCGATCTGCGCTTCGGCGAGCACCTCGGCTTGGCGCGCACCCGCGACGTCGAGCGGAATGCCGAGCGCCTCGAGTACGTCCGCGCTGCCCGCGCGGCTGGTCGCGGCGCGGTTGCCGTGCTTCGCCACCGGCACACCCGCAGCCGAGGCGATCAGCGCGGCACCCGTGGACAAATTGAGGCTCGCCGAGCCATCCCCACCAGTGCCGCAAGTGTCGAGCAGGACCGCAAAATCATGCTTCACGGGAATCATTGCCGAGCGCATCGACGACGCCGCTGCGGCGATCACGCTCGCTGTTTCGTTGCCGGTGTGGCGCAGGGAAATCAAAAAACCGGCGATGCTGGCTGGATTCCACGTGCCCGCGAACATGGCATCGAACACGCGGCGCACGGTTGCCTGCGAGAGCCCGTTGGGCCCGGTCATCTCCGCAAAGACGTCGCTGAACTTCGGAATTTCAGCAGTCACAGCGAGCCAAGCCAGTTCTCGATCAGGCGCAGGCCATGATCGGTGAGGATCGATTCGGGATGAAACTGCACGCCCTCGACCGCGAGCTTCCGATGGCGAAGGCCCATGATCTCGCCCTTTTGAGTGCGCGCCGTGACCTCGAGCGCCTCGGGGAAGCTGGCTTCCTCCACGATGAGCGAGTGGTAGCGCGTGGCCTCGAATGGGGAGGGCAGCCCTTGGTAAATCGTGCGCCCGTCGTGGGTGATTCCCGAGGTTTTTCCGTGCATTAGCTCGGGTGCGCGAATCACCTTGCCGCCGAAGGCTTGGCCGATGGCCTGGTGCCCCAGGCACACGCCGAAGATGGGTAGCTCGCCCGCGAGCTGCTCGATCACCGCGAGCGTGACACCTGCCTCGTCCGGGTTACCGGGACCTGGGGAGAGCAACACGCCGTCAGGCCGCGCTTCGCGGATCTGGTCGACGCTCACGCGGTCGTTCAAGCGCACGTCGCACTCGCCGCCGAGGCTCTCGATGTATTGGACGAGGTTGTAAGTAAAGGAGTCGTAGTTATCGACTACCACGACGCGAGTTTTCACTACATGAGCGTTGCATCCGCGCCTCGCTCGGTCAATGGGTCTCGGCGCGCGATCTGCATTGCTGCGCCAAACCTTTAGTGTGGGTGGCGTGTTGCCCTCTCGTGGGCGGCCCGCAGAGCCGAACACATTCAATGATGTGCACTGCCACTGATTTTGAAGCTTGCCGATAATGAAGTGTGCCGCTACTGTGCCGGCCGGTTCGCCAGCGCGCGGGAGCCATTTCCCCGCTCATTTCCAGCAATTAGTTACCGTCAGTGACGAGTCTCCGATGGAAAACAAGCCCAAGATCGATCTGAAGTCACGCCTCGGAAAGAAGACCGTCCCGACACCGCCGGTCGGTTCGGTTCCGCCCCCCGCCGCTGTCGGCACGCCCCGGCCTTCCGCACCCGTGCCCAATCCGAGCCGCGTGCCGGCCCCGCCGTTTGCGTCGGTGCCCCAAGCGGCCGCCGTGCCGCGCGTCGATGCGTCGAATCCCTATGGTGCTGCGTTGGCACCCCAATCCGTTCCGGTCCAGGCTGCGCCGCAAGTCCTCAAGATCGAGATGGACGACGAGTTCGTGGCCGCCCAAAAGAAGGGCCGCTCGAAGGTGTTCATCCTGGCCCTGTTCACCGCGGGCATTGGTGCTGCGCTCGGCTTTGCCGGCGGCGGCATCAGCGAGCGTAACAAAGCGGCTGACGCCGCCGTGGTTGGCGCAGCTGAGCTCACGACCAAGGTCGAAGCCACAGCGAAAAAGGCCTCGGAATTGGCCGACGTGCTCAAGTCCGCCAAGGAAAAGCTGGCCAAATCCACGTTCCCGGACGAAGAAGTGTCCAAATTGGGCGGCATCAACCTGCCGTTCACCGCGGCGGACCTGAACGGCAAAGGCATTGGCCGCTTCAATGCCGCGACGCTGTCGATGCTGATCGACTTTTCGACCATCGTCGACAAGGTGAACGACCAAAAAGAGAAGCTGCAGAATGTGCTGTCCGGCAACAAGAAAGCCGTGCAGGACTTCTTGAGCTCCCAGACCAAGCCGCAAGTTCGCTGGTCAGTCGTCCTCGGCAACGGCCCCGGTGGTCCGTGGGCGACCATGCAGCCCGTCCCGACGCCCTTTCCCGCGAAGGATGGCGACAAGCCCAAATGGCCGGACGACATCCGCATCCCCGTGGGTGACAAGCAAGCCGTGCTGAAGCGCTACAACAGCGGCAACCCGATCAGCGAGGACGGCCTGTTCGTCCCGGTCGACCCGGCCTCACAAGCGTCGGTCTGCTCGACCAGCGTCGTCACGACGCTACGCCGCGAGTTGGGCGACCTCGAAGAAGTCCTACGCGGCAACAAGAACCCGGGCGAAGAAAAGACCGGCCTGCTCGAGTCGAGCGAAGCCCTCACCAAGAAGCTCAAGCAAATCGGCGCTGCAACGCCCTGAGCTCCCGCTTTTAGTGAGGAAAAAGAAACGGCCAGTGGCAAACCACTGGCCGTTTTCTTTTGGGTTGATGGTCACCCACCACGCCCGACACCGGCAAAGCCTTCGGCGTCGCGGACGAGAAGAGAGAAGGGACTAACCGCAAAGCCGCAGAGGCCGCAGAGATCTGAGGGAGAAGGAGCTGGGTTACCCAAGCGCACCCGGTTGCGCCCAAAGGAACGACCAACCTCGACGTACAAATGCTCGCTACGACGCCTCGCCATTCGCCTTCATTGGCCGTGAGCAACGCGAACCATTCCGGTCAGGGCGAACCCCCAGTCTCCTTCAGATCGCTGCGTCCTTTGGGGCTCGGCGGTTAAAGCTCAGGGAGCCCGCACCGAGCCGGGAACAGCGTGCGCTGTGAGGTGCGCTGCTGGATTGCGGGCGCCCCCTCTCAAGATTCGGCCCACACCGACCGAGGCGCGGGTGAGCTAGGCGGCGGTGATGCGGGAGGAGGAGCGGGGGAGAATCGACTCGGGAGCGGGGACGCGGCTGATTTCGACTTTTACGACGCGGCGTTCATCCGCTTCGCGGACCACGAAGTCGAGACCGAAGGCGCGGAGGCTGGCGCCGGCTTCGGGCACGCGCCCAAGCTCGGCCACGACGAAGCCGGCAAGGGTGTGATAGTCGCCGTCCTCCGGCAGATCGGCGCCGAGGTAGCGGCTCAGGTCGCTTATCGAAACGCTGGCGTCGACCAGCATCTTCCCGTCGCCGGCATCCACGATGGGAGCTTCCTCCACGTCATGTTCGTCGCGGATGTCGCCGACGATTTCTTCCAGCAGATCCTCGAGGGTGATGATGCCGCTGAAGCCGCCGAATTCGTCGATCACCACGGCCATGTGGTGACGTCGCGAGCGCATATCCTTGAGCACGCTGGTGGCGAGCTGACTCTCCGGGACGAACACCACCGGCTGACGGAGCAGCGATTCCACGCGCACGTCGCTCGGTTTGCCCGACGAAGCATGGCGCAGCAAATCCTTCGCGTGCAGGACGCCAACTACGTTGTCGATGGTGTCCTTGTAGATCGGGTAGCGCGAGTGCTCGCTCTCGACGATCAACTTGAACAGGGCTTCGATCGGGGTCCCGATGTCGAATGCCGTCACCTGAGGCCGCGGGATCATCAATTCACCCGCGGTCGCGTCGCCGAAATCGAGCACGTTGCGGATCATCTCGGACTGATCGTGGCCGAGCGAGCCGTTCAGCTCGCCTTCATTGACGATCAGTTCGACCTCGGTCTCGGTAACACCGGGGGCTGGCGCGGGCGGTGGGCTCACCCAACTGCCGACCACGCGCCCTGCCCACGCAATGGGGGCCGCGATGGGGGCCGCCAGCAATTCCAACGGCCGCAGCACCTGAAGGAGCAACGGAGCGGTAGTTTCTGCGCTGCGCCCGACGAGGCCGCGCGCGATCTCCGTGGGCAGCGCGTATGCAAAGAGCGCAATGGTTGCCGCGAGGACGGGGAGCCAATTGCCGAGCCACTCCGGTAACTGACGACCGACGAGCAGCGCGCTGACCGCGATGCCAATCGTGCGAATGACGAGCCAACGCGCTTCAATGACCGGGCCCGATTCCAGGTACCGGTCGAGGGCGCGTTGTGAGCTGCCCTCCAGAGTGTCGCGCAAGGCAGCGCGTCGCGCTGCCGATAACGTTGTGATTGCCCAGCTGGCTGCGCCCGAGACCGCCGCGAAGGCGGCCGGCAGTGCGGCGATCAACAGGTGAAGTAGGCGTGGTGGGGCTGGATCCAAGGTTGTGCGGTGCGTGTCGCACCCGCCTCCTCCTGATCACTTAGCGGACGGACCCCTAGGCACGCAACCCGTGCCAACGTTGACCGACCTCCAGGAATGCCCGAAGTGAGCCCCCCGCGCAGTCCAAATCCGGCCGACCGGACAGTCGCCCGCCAGCCCTCGGATTACCGAGCCAGAACCGGTGTTTCGTCCGCATTTGGGGAACTGGTTCGCCGCCCCCCAAAGTGCCCAGATTCGGCCGTTGGGCCGATGTTCGCGCAGACCCATTCGCACCCCTCACAATCCCCACCGGAAGGGGGGCTTGGGACGGCGCATCCGCACAATCGCCGCCGAGGCGAGGAGCCCCCGGAAGCGGTTTCGGAGCGCGAGGCCAAGCCTGCCCCTGAGGCGACCGTCGATCCCTTGTTCTGTCAGCTGGCAGTGAATCAGGGAGTCGCTTCGTTCGTCCAACCGAATCCGTCAACGTCGATCACCCCCGCCGCCCTGCCGCTGCGTGAGGATCTTCAGAATCTACTCAGCGGTCTCGCGCGTCGTACCGCTTGGGGGGGCGATCGCCGGAAGGGCAGCGCCAGAATCGAGCTAAGCGAGGGAGCGTTGGCTGGGGCGACCCTGGTGGTGCACGCCGAGCAGCGCTCCGTGAGCGTTGAGCTCGAGCTGCCCAGTGGCGTGACGGGCCAAGGTTGGCAGGAGCGGATCGCCCAACGCTTAGAAGGACGAGGCTTTGCGGCGAAGGTTCGAGTCGGCTGAGGTCGCTCTCAGGGTTGCGGCTGACGAAACCCTCGAACCACGCGGAACTCTTCGGGGCTGCGTTCTTCACCGAGCGCGATGAGCTCGCCCAAGCCGCCAAACCACGCGACGGTCTCGTGCAGTTCGGCCGACGCGGGCTCGCTGAAATCGCTCAGAGTGAGTGCTTGGCCGAGCCGGGCGCGACGCTCGCCATCGGCGTTCAGGATCGCGCTCGGCAGCGCGCGCTTGGCGGCCTCTGCGGTTGCCAACAACGGGCGCGTTGCATCCAACGGCCAGGGGGCCGCGTCGCTGAGTTCGAAGCGACCGCTGGCGACGCGCCGCAAAGCCGACAAGTGCGCGGGCAGCCCCAGCGACGCACCCAGATCTCGGGCGAGGGCTCGGACGTAGTAGCCCTTGGAGGCCTCGACCTCGAGCATGAGCTCGTGGTCTGACCGCCCGAGCAGTAACAATTGTTCGACGCGCACTTCGCGCTCGGGCAGGTCTGGGGCGTTACCGGCCCGCGCCAGCGCATACGAACGCCGCCCGTCGACCTTGATCGCGCTCACCGCAGGCGGCACTTGTAGCCGCCGCGCCCTTTCGACGGCGAGCGCCGCTTCAATCGAAGAGTCGCTGATCTGCTCGGGCGTTACCGTCACTTCCTCGGTCGTGCGACCATCCGCGTCGAGGCTGTCCGTGGCTCGGCCGAGACACACGGTCGCCCGGTACCGCTTGCGGTCGCGAGTCAGGAATTGGCTCAGCTTGGTGGCCTCGCCGAAGAGGAGCAGCAGCACGCCTGTTGCCATCGGATCGAGCGTCCCCGCGTGTCCTACTTCGCGAGTGCGGAACAGGCGCCTCGCCTGTGCAACGATGTCGTGACTGGTCGCCTTGCCGGGCTTGTCGACGACCAGGACTCCGTCTGCGCTCAACCGAACCACACGCTCCGGCGTTCGCGCAGGCCGCTATCTAGCATTGACTGAATCGAGCTGCGCACGCGCTCGGAGAGTCGCCCGACCAGCACGTGATCGTCTGCCGCCTCAGGGCCATAGTTGTCCAAATTGATCGGCTCGCCAAAGCGCATGCGCCACTTGGTCGGAGCGGGCAGCAAGCCCGCGGGCCCGAGGAACGGAAACGTGGGCGTGATTGGGAAGTAGGGCAGGCCCAGAAGCTCCGTCAGGCCCTCCAGACGATAGAGCAGCGGACTCGACTCTTCCGCGCCGATGATCGCGCAGGGCACGATCGGCGCTCGCATGCGCAGGCACAAGCGAATGTAGCCACCGCGGCCAAAGCGCTGCAGGCGATAGCGCTCTTGGAACAGCTTCTTGATGCCGTGCACACCCTCGGGGAATACGCCGACGATGCTCTCTTTTTCCAACAAGCGTTCGGCGTTTTCAGGACAGGCGCGCACCGCGCCGACGCGATTCATGAACACGCCTGCGAAGGGCAGGTAGTACACGAAGTCTTCCGCGAGCCAGCGCAGATCACGCTTTTGCTTATGGTCGATGCGTAGGGCTGCGCGCAGCATCAAGCCGTCGAGCGGAAGCGCACCGGAGTGATTGGCGACGACGATGCAGCGGCCTTCCGCCGGCACGTTGTCGACGCCTTCGGCGGTGGTTCGGAAGTAGCTCCGATACAGGAATTCGATCACCGGTTTGACGCGCTGTTCGAAGCTCGGATCTAGGCCGAAATCGTCGAATTCTTCAGCGCGACTGCGGAGGGCCGAGCGCCCCCACTTGCGCGAAATGAAATCTTCGATCGGGGCTTCGGCAGGGTCCAGCTTGGCGGGGGCCGAGGAATCGGCCTTGGCCAGTACGCCGCGCTCCGACACCGGCTCGTCGCTCGGCTCAGCGGGGAGGTCGGCGAAATGCCGCTGACGAATCAAGCCGTCGAGTCGGGCCTCGAGCGCGCGGATTTGTGCTTCCACGTCGCCCGACTTTCGCTCGCCGATGCTCGGCGGAGGTGAGCTATCGAAGGCTTCACCATACTGGGTGGTCGGGGGTACGACGCGCGCGCCGATGCCGAGCTCGAACGCCTCCTCGGAGTCCACATCCGTGTCGCCGAGGCCGGCTTCGGCGGCCGCGGTGCGTTCGTCAATCAAACTTGGCGGAGGGCCGAATGAGGGTGGGGGCATGTGCAAACGTCGTTCGTTGGGGTGCGCGGGGCGTGCCGTCGCGGGTAAGTCGCGGTTGCGCCCCGTCCGTCGCGCCTTGCGTTTGGGGTTCGAGGGGCCTTTGTGATCGCCGCGCGCCATGTTCTGCGCCGGCCCACGCACGTCACTGCGTGCCATGTTGGGAGCAGGGCCGCGGCCGTCACCGCGCTTGTCGCTCTTGGTAGGACGCTGCTGGGGGCGCCCCGAGTGGTTGGGGTGATTCGCGTTCGAGTCGCGGTTCGGGCGTTTGTCCTTCCTTTTCACGCGGGCGTCTCCGAAAGCAGTCTCACATCACGCAGGTGCTGCGCGTTGGCGTAGTCAATCAAAGCTTCACGGCTGGTGTAGAGCGGCTCGAAGCCAAGCTCTTTGCGCGCCAGAGCGCCGTCAGCCACGCAGATGTATTGGAGGTAGTCGAAGAAGGCCGGCGGTGCTTCGGCTAGCTGCGTCAGCCACAGCGCAGTCGTAAGCCCCGAGGCTACTGAGCGCGGCATCGGCAAGGTCGTACGCCCGGCGAGCTTGATCACGGTGCGCAATGGCAAGACGCCGTCACCCACGATGTTGAACACACCCGGGACGTCGTTCAGTGCAGCCAAACGCAACGCGCGCACCGCGTCCGCTTCGTGCACGAACTGCCACAGTGGATCGAAACCCAGCACGGTCGGCGTGAGTCGATGGCTCAAGTAGCGCGTGACGAAATTGTCCACGGTGGGGCCCAACAAGGGCGCGATCCGAAGCACGGTGGCGATGCGTCCTTGGCCGGGCCGACCAAAGCGCAGGACCTCGTTTTCGGCCTCGATCTTGTCGGCGAAAAACGGCTCGGTGCGGCGGGCGCGCAGCGGGTGCTTTTCCGACAGATAGTTGGGGTTCGTGGCGTGCGCGCCATACAGCAGCGTTTGGCTGCGCATCACGACCTTGTGCACCTTGGTGCGTCGGCATGCGTTCAGCACGTGCATCGTGCCCACGCTCTCGAGCTCGTGGGCGAAAGCAACCGAGTGCGTCGGTGAATCCAGGAACGCCAGATGAACCACGACGTCCACCGCCTCGGCCGACAAGATCTCGGCCATGCGCTCTTCAGCGGAGGCCTCGGTCAGGCTGACGTTGTACACGCGCGACTTCGCGCCCGCGGTCGTCGGCGCTTCACTGTCCAAGCACACGACCTTGCGGACGTTTGGATCTTCTTCCAATAACCCAATCAGGTTACTGCCGAGAAATTGTGCGGCGCCCGTGATCGCGACGACGCGACGGCGCGCGGGGGGCGCACCCAAGCGACCGCGTTCGGCTATCGCGAGTGATGAGTGCGAAGATGTAAGCGAGTTACTCACCCGGCACTCCTTTGGGACAAGTGTCTGTGGTTCATCCGGTGGCTGGCAAAGTAGTCGAAATGCCCACGATTCCTAGAGTGCATCACTCAAAAAAGCGATCTAGCGCGGCACATGCGCGCGCGCGAGCAAGCGAGCGAGAAATCGTGCGGCGCGGGGTAGCGAGGTAATAGGGTAAGTGAGAGCCAGCTGGATCCGCGGAAATTGCAAGGAGTTTCCTGTGCAGGGAGGGGTATGTGAATTACACTCGTGTATTGATGGCCCAAGCTTCGGTTGTCGCCGGCTCGATGCTCGGGCCGTATCTGTTGGGCGACCGCCTAGGGCTGGGCGGGATGGCCGAGGTGTACGTCGCGCAACGAGCGGGACCACGCGGCTTTGCCAAGCGCTTTGCGGTCAAACGCATTCTGCCGGAGCTCGCCCAAGATCCCCGTTTCGTGGCGATGTTTTGCGACGAGGCACGCATTTGTGCCGCGCTCTGCCACCCGAACATCGTCCAAGTGGTCGATTTCGGCGAGGCCAACGGCGAGCTGTTCATGGCCATGGAGTTCGTGGACGGCGTGTCCCTGGCGCGCCTACTGCGCACGGTGTCTGCCCGCCGAGAGCGCTTTCCACGCGCCGTTGCGCTGCACATCGCGCATGAGGTCCTGCGCGGCCTGGCCTTCGCGCACCAGGCCCAAGACGAGCATGGTCGGCCGCTCGGCATCGTTCACCGCGACGTGTCCCCGGGCAACGTGCTCATTGGTCGCGCGGGTGACGTGAAACTCGGCGATTTCGGGATCGTGCGCAGTGAGTTCGTGGACCGCCGCACCTACCCGGGCGAGCTCAAGGGCAAGGTCGGCTACATGTCACCCGAACAGGTGATGGGCACGGACGTCGATCCGCGCAGCGACTTGTTCACCGTCGGCATCATCCTGGCGGAGATGCTGCTCGCCCGGCCGCTGTTTTCTGGCCAAAACGAATTCGAGATCCTGACTAGCATCTACGAAGCGAACCTGAGCGTGCTCGACCGTCATTCCGCGGAGCTCACGCCCATCGTGGAGGCGACGCTGCGCAAAGCGCTCTCGCGCGATCCGGCGTTCCGGTACCAAAATGCCGTGGAATTTGCGGGGGCGCTGCGCGACATTGCGCGCGAACTCGAGCTCCACCTGGGCGATTCGGAGATCGTGCCCTGGCTTTCCAGTTTGGGCATTTTGCCTTCACGAAGCGGGACGCACGAGCGCTTGTTGCAGGCGCAAGCCGAGCAGGCCGTCGAAGAGAACTCGCGGCTCACCACCGAGCCGGTGCCCGCTGCGGTGTCACCTTCGGTGTCGCCCGCGCAGTCCGGGCAAAGGGCGGCTCAACAACCCCCGCCGCCACCACGCGCACCACGTTTCGGTGACCCACTGACCCGGATTTCGTCGTGGCGGAGTGCCCTCGATCGCATGACTTTGCCGGCAGTGCTGCACGCGGTGGCCGCTCGCGAGGAAACCGGAGTGCTGGTGGCGCGCAACGATCGCCGCGAAAAACACTTCTATTTCGTGGAGGGCGAGCTGCGTGCGGCGCGCTCGACCGAACACGCGGAGCTGCTCGGCACGCGCCTGCGCCGCGCCGGACGCATCACCGAGCAAGACCTGACGGACGCGCTGAACACCTGCAAGCAAACCCATCGTTCGCTGGGTGAAGAACTCGTGGCTCGCGGCATCGTGCGCTCGAGCTCGCTGTTGCGTGAGTTGGTGGAACAAGTCGAGGCGCGGTTCATCGAGCTCTTTGCTTGGAACGACGGCACGCTTTGGTTCGTGCCCGGCGTTCGTGAGCTGCACTTCGAGGTCAAGGCTCCGGCGTTGATGCCCGCGCTGGTCACGCACGCCATTCGCGAGGCGTACACCGAGGACGAGCTTTCGCTGTGGTTTGCGCGCGCCAGCAAGCTACCCGTGCACCGCGGTCAGGCGCGGCGCGTCGACCCGACCAAGCTCGGCCTGTCATTAGCCGAGCGCCGTGCGCTAGAACGCGCTGCGAAAGCCACGTCAATCGAGGCGCTGGTCAATGAGCTCTCTGCCGAGCGAGTGGCCACCCCGCGCGAGACGCTGTTCGGGTTGTTCGTGGGCGTCAGCATCGGCATCGTGTGTGTACCGGGCTGGCGCTGAGGCGTTTCAGCGTCTCGTCGACGGCGGTGCTGCGGGAGGAAAGGACGAAGGGCGCCTGCCATTCGTCGAAGGCGGATTGAGCGTGCGGACGGAGGCCGAAGAGGACGACTCAGCCTCGTCGTCCTCTAACAACTCTTGCACCGTTTTCAGTTCGATCGGCTTGAACAGCGTGGGACACGCGCATTTCTTGAGGTATTCGGCCTCGGCGCGTCCGAGTGCGCCGCCGGTCACGAACACGAAGCGCTGAGCGAGTTCGGGGCGTCGTGCCGCAATGCGCGCGTGCAAGGTGTCGCCATTTCGTCCCGGTAAGAAAACGTCGCACAGCACCAAATCCGGCGTGTAGTTCGGATCGAGCAGCTGCACCTCGGCTTCAGAGGCGGCGCCCACTGTGCGCACCACGTGTGGCTTGAGTGCCCGGCGAATCGAGCGCGTGAATACCGGGTCGTCGTCGACGACGAATACTTGGCGAGGTCGCACTTCGACCACGCGTTGTTTCGGTGTGCGCATGGGGACGATCGGGATCAAGCCGCTGTCCTCTTGCACACGCGTGAGCAGCACCCGAAACGACGCGCCGCCCCCCGCGCGATCGTGGACTTCGATGTGCCCGCCGTGGGCTGCGACTACGTCGCTGCAGATCTTGAGTCCGAGCCCGGTGCCTTGGCCGCGCTGCTTGGTCGTGTAAAACGGGCGAAAAATGTGCTGGATCGCGCCAGCGGGCACGCCGGGGCCGTTGTCCTCCACGACCAGTGCGAGCTGCTCGCCGCGGGCCATCACGCGCACCCAAATTTCCGGGTTGCCGTTCACTTCGGCCGCATCTGCGGCGTTGAATACCAGGTTGAGCACGACCTGCCCGAGGCTGTCGCGACGGCCAACGGTGTAGACCGGGCCGTCCAGATGTTGGGTGAGCGTGATGCCGCGTCGGGCCAGATGCGGCGTGGCGATTGCCAATGATTCTTTGACCACCGTAACCAAGTCCACGCATTCGGGGGCGATTTCCCGGCGCGAGACCAGCGAGAGCTGCTCGACCGTGTCGCGGATGCGAGCCACGGCCGTTTGAATGTCGGAGGACACCTCGCCGAGTTCGCGGATTGCACCGGTCATCGTCGGATCGGTGGCATCGGACAGCTCGGCGACTTGCTCGACCAAGCGACCAAGCTCTTCCTGCTGCAACAACATCGCGCCCGCCGGGCCGCGCAGTTCATGCGCGACGCTCGCAGTCAGCAGACCAAGGCTTGCCATCCGACTTGCTTCTGCGAGCTCGTCATTGCTCGGGATGGGCGTGGCGCGGATTTGTTCGCGCTCCAGCGCGACCGCCAACATGTTCGCGACCGTAGCCGCAAAATGCCGCGCTTCGTCGTCGATGCGCGAGGAATCGTCGAACAACAATACGAACACACCGTGCGCGACGTTGCTCAGCAGTACTGGCACCGCGAGCGCGGTGCGTGCGCCGAGCGCCAAGATCTCGCCTGCGTCGTCGACCCCTTCGCGATCCCGCCCCAAATCGCTCAGCAAGATGACGCGCCGCGTGCTCAACGCGCGCTGTGCGATCGTGCTCAGCGCTCGCCGGAGTACCAGCAGCTCCGGTCCGCCGCGGTCGCCGAGCCCGCGTTCCGCGATCGATTCGAGCCCCGGGTCCAAGGTGAACGCGGCGGCGGCGCGAGCGCGCATGGTTTCGAGCAGCGCGTCGAGCGAGTCTCCGAGCAGGCTGCTCGTCGATTCATTAGCCAAACGGCCGGATAACGTGTGGAGCGCGTCTAGACGGTGCAGACGCAGGAGCGGATTCATGTGGGATTGCGCTGCTGTCGTTGCAGAAAGCCCCGTATCAGACAGCCCTCACAACATAGGGCTATTGGTCTCGAAAAGCCAAGCAGCTGGCAGCGCTCAATCGCTTTCTGCAGCCCGAGATGTAACCCGGTCATCGCCAAACGTGTACCCGATGCGTCTCGGCGCCATGCGGGGCAACGCGGCTCGGGCTACCTCGGAGCTCCAGTGATCGTGTAGCGAAGCACGGGGTATGGCCCGAAATCGTTGACGATTTCGAAGCCAGCCCGTTCGAAGACGGGGAACGGTCCAGTCCAAAGTTCGGCAGGGCCCGCCTGATCCGAACGACGTGGGAAGGCCTCGACCGAGCGGGCGCCGTGGGCCGCTGCCGCGACGAGCGCGTGCTCGACCAACGCCCGAGCGACTCCTTGGCGACGAAATGGTTCGTCGACCAGGAGGCAGCCAATGGTGAGCACGCCGTCACGAGGCCCCTGGAACGCCGGCAATCCGCGGTACAGGCGTTGGTCGTACAGCTTGGGCAGGCTCTCGGCTGGGGACAACTTGAGCCAGCCCACCGCAAGTCCAGCGTGGAGGGCGACTATTCCCCGCAGCTCACAGCCTGCACTGGCCAAGCTTTCCGAGAAGGCAGCGCGATTCTGCTCGGGCGCGTGGAACAGTCGATCGAGCCAGGCATTCTTGTCGCCCGTGAAATGCCAGTACTGACAGTGGCAAGGCGTGTTGGTGCGCTCGAACAGGCCAAGCAGCACTTGCGTGTGCTCGGCCGTTGCCTCACTGAGTTCGAGCTGCAATTCGGATCGGGAAGGCACGCTCAGTCAGCGCGGAGGGAGCACCGGACCGGCAGGGAAGCTGAGCCGCTCCACAGCTGCAGCCAGTGTGAATAGCCGTTCTTCCTCGAACGCGGGGGCGAGCAGTTGCAAGCCGACTGGCAGCGCGGGCTGCGTCGCCGTCGCTGGGCTCATCCCGCAGGGCACGCTCAAACCGGCAATGCCTGCCAGGCTGGCGGGCAGGGTGTAGATGTCTGCCAAGTACATGGCCAGCGGGTCGTCGGCTTTTTCACCGAATTTGAAGGCGGTGCTGGGACTCGTTGGCGCAGCGATTGCGTCCACCTGGGTGAACGCGCGATCGAAGTCCTGTTTGATCAGCGTGCGCGTCTTTTGCGCTTGGCGGTAGTACGCGTCATAGTAGCCCGAGCTCAGCACGTAGGTGCCGAGCAAGATGCGTCGCTTCACTTCGGGGCCGAAGCCCGCGTCGCGTGTCTTTCCGTACAGCGTTTGTAGGTCGGCGCGCGGTGGTTCGACACGCAGACCGAAGCGCACGCCGTCGAAGCGAGCGAGGTTCGCCGAGGCTTCCGCGGTCGCCACGATGTAGTAGGTGGCGATGCCGTGCTTGGTGTGCGGCAGCGCCACGGGATGCACGGAACAGCCCTCTTTTTCGAGCGCGCTGATCGCCGCCTTCACGCTGGCGGCCACCGCAGGATCCAACCCCTCACCGAAGTATTCTTCGGGGATGCCGATGCGGAGCCCTTTGACCGGGCGGTCACAGGCGGCTTCGTACGCGCCAACGGGGACGTCCGCACACGTGGAGTCATGGCCGTCGACCCCAGAGATCACTTCCAACAGACGGGCGGCGCTGCGCGCGTCGCGTGCGAAGGGCCCAACTTGATCCAAGCTCGAGGCAAACGCGACCAAACCATAGCGCGACACGCGCCCGTAGCTGGGCTTCACGCCCACGATGCCGCACAGCGCGGCGGGTTGGCGAATCGAGCCACCGGTATCGCTTCCGAGTGAGCCAGCCGCCATGCCAGCGGCGACGGCGACCGCGCTGCCGCCGCTGGAGCCGCCCGCGGTGCGCGTCGGATCCCAAGGGTTTTTCATGGGACCGAACGCGCTGTTCTCGCCGGACGAGCCCATAGCAAACTCGTCCATGTTGGTCTTGCCGACGAGGACGGCGTCGGCCGCACGCAAGCGCGCTACCACGGTGGCGTCATAGGGGGGCCGCCAGCCGCTTTCCGGTCCCGAGCCGCCGGTGCCGTCGGCGTTGCGGCGGGTCAGGATCTTCGAAGCGCACGTGGTCGGCGCATCCGCCGTGCACAGCGCGTCTTTGATTGCGATGGGGACGCCACTGAGCTTGCCCAGCGGCGCGCCGCTCGCGCGTTTGCGATCGACGGCAGCAGCCGCCGCGAGGGCCGCGTCACGCGCTACGTGCAGAAACGCGTGCAGGCCACTTTGGGCCTCCATTCGTGAAAGTGCGCGCTCGGTCAACGCGACGGCGCTGATTTCGCCGTTTTTGACCTTGTCCGCTTGCTGCGGGATCGGCAAATCGAGAATCTCACTCATTCGTCGACGAACGCCGGAACGGCGAACCCTCCACCGGCGCTGCGCGGCGCTTCACTGAGCGCCACTGCATTGACCAGACCCGGTTCAACCGTGTCTGGTCGCAGCGGGGCACCGAGCACCGCAACTTGTGCGGTTTCCGCGACCGAGGACGTGTCGAGTTCGGAGAGCGAATTCACGTATTCGAGGATGCTGCCGAGATCCTTTTGCATGCGATCGATTTCGCTGTTCCCGAGCTCGAGTCGCGCAAGCTTGGCGACGTGTAGAACCGTTTCACGAGTAATGGCCATGATGAGCGGCGCGCAGGCTAGCATCATGGGCGGTCTTCTGCATTCGACGTGAGACGTCGGATATGACTATCGTTCGAGCCATGTTCTCGTCGATTCCGGCTGCGGACCGAGCGCTCGGGTTGTCTGGGCTTTGCGCGACGCAGGGCGGGGGAGCGCCGCCGCCCGGTGGCTATGGTCCGCCTGGCGGTGCCCCGCCGGGTGGATACGGTCCGCCTGGTGGATACGGTCCGCCCGGTGCTCCGCCTGGTGGATACGGTCCGCCTGGTGGATACGGTCCGCCCGGCGGCCAGCCCCCGCCCGGGTCAGGCGGTTATGGTCCGCCGGCACCGCCAGGGAAGCCGATTACCGGCTCCGCCGCGACAATGGCCATGCACGCTATGACCATCGATCCGACCACGGGGTTGCCGCGCGGTGAGAAACCACCTGCCAGCACAGCAGCGGTGATCGCATTGGTCTGCGGAATCCTGGTCTGTCTCGGACCCTTCACCGGCATCCCGGCGATAATCGCCGGCGTGCTCGGCCGAAAAGCCGCTCGCGAGGCGCCGCAGACCGTCGGTGGTGTTGCTATGGCGACTGCTGGCCTTGCGCTGGGCCTCGTCAACGTAGCGCTGTCTCTGATCGCGACGGCGTTCGCGATTTGGCAGTCGCTCAGCTGAAGCGACGCGGCGCGCGCGAACCGCTCAGCATCCGTTCAGGCACGAATTTAGCTCGATCCGAAGACGACGCGACTCGCAACTCGCGCGCTCAGCGCGCCGACAGGCTCACGTGCCCGAGCTACAACAGCCTTCGTCCTGCTCGACGAATCGAGCCCTCGCCGATATGCTCCACCCTGGACGCGGTCGGCTACACGCGCGCGACCGAGGTAGCCACTTGAACGAGTTTCGCGAATTTGAGGACGGCGAGGTCATCGCAGGAACGCGCTACCGCGTGCTGAGCCTGATCGGCGTCGGCGGCATGGGTTCGGTCTACGAGGTCGAGCACATCGAACTCGGTAAGCGCTTCGTGCTCAAAGCGCTCCTCCGCGAGCTGTCACGTCGCGACGATCTCGTCCAGCGATTGCGAAATGAATGGCGCGCGTTGGCTCGGCTCCAGCACGCCAACATCGTGAACGTCACTGACGCCGGAACCTCGGCTACGGGCGTGCCGTTCTACGTCATGGAGCGCTTGGACGGCGACACCTTAGCCGGGATCTTGCGGCAAAAGCGGCGCCTGCACGTGCTCGAAGCCGTCCACGTCGCGGTCTCGGTGCTGGATGCGCTGAGCGCCGCGCACGATATCGGCATCATTCATCGCGACGTGAAGCCGGCGAACGTGTTTCTCGTCAACGGTGGCGGCGTAAAGCTACTCGACTTCGGGATCGCCAAGATCGCGGATGCGAGGGGTGTGGTCACTGCCCGAGGTATGGCAGTCGGCACGCCGCGCTACATGTCCCCCGAACAAGCGCGCGGTGAACGCGTGGATGGTCGTTCGGACGTCTACGCCAGTGCGTTGATCTTGTACGAGATGATCGCCGGCGTCGGCCCGTTCGACGACGTCCATGATGCGAACGAGCTGTTGGTGGCGCAGATCGCACGCGCTGCACCGCCGCTTTCGTCCCTGCTCAGCGGGGTATCGCCCGAACTCGAGCGGATCTTGGTGGGAATGCTGGCCAAAGATTGTCGGCAGCGCCCTGCGCATGCGCGCGACGCCGCCGAGCAATTGCGGAATTTCGCCGAGCGTCAGCGCTCGAGCCCAGCGACCGACGCGCCTACCGCCCAAGCTGCCTATGGCGCGGAAACGGCTTCGGCATCGCCGCGCGTACCACGCCCGATCAACGAGGCCCTGACGCGACCAGAGGGTGCGGCACGCGCCCGGCTTGCTCGCGACGCAAACCTTTCAGACGACGCACTCACGCACCCAATCGCGTTTGCGCCGTTGACCACGCAGGTCACCCTTTCGGTCAACACCGGCGAATCATTTGCAACGAGCCCGGTGCCCAACACGACGTTTGTGTCTCCTCCGTCGTTCGATGGCACCACGACTTTGAAGATGTTGACCCCTCCGAGGTCCGTCCCGCCATCCAGCGCACCCAGCTCCGTTCCGTCGACCCAATCGACGCCGCGCCCAGAACGAACCGAGCAGCTCGGTGACTTTCCAATTCCGGTGCCCTTTGAATTGGCGGATACGCGAACCCAAGTGCCAATCGTGGAACGACGACCCCCGAGTATTACTCCGCCCCCCGTTGTTGAAGGAGTCGAGGGGCGCAGAGCGCCCGGTGTCGGTCTCTGGGCCGGTTTTGCTGCCGCCGCGCTGGTAGGGCTGATTGGCGTCGGCTTCGCGATGTGGCGCGGGACGGCTTCGGACGACAGCCACTCCGTGAAGGTCAGCGCAGTTGCCCAGGCTCAAACGAGCGAGCCCGCAGTTCAGGCCACCACCACAACGACGACTGAGGTTCCAAGCCCGCTGCCAAGCGCCGCGCCCGTGGCAAGCGCAACGGCGGGATCGCCCCTGGCCGCGGCACCGAGTTCCAGCGGGTATGCGCCAAATCCCCGAGTAATTCTCAATGTTAGAGCCCTCAACGCGGGCGCGTTCAACGGTCACACTCGCGCCTCGACGGCAGTGGGCTCCCCCGCGCGCCTCACTCCGCGTCCGAGCGGTCCACAGCTGCCTGATTCCGGCCTTTAGTTGGGCCCCGCCGAGCTGGGCTAGCGATTGCGTGCTTGCGCGTTGCCCGCTCGTGCCGTAAGTTCCGCGCCCCATACCGTCCGGGTAGGATTTTCTAAACCATAAAAACCACACGTCCCACACGCGACCGATCGAATCCGGTGCTCTCGCTCCTCATCATCACAGGGAGGGAGGGTTGATTCGAAGGCGGGACGGAGGAAAAACCGAAAGGAGCAAGCGCAACCATGGCTGAATCAGTATCGGGCATCAATTCGCCCAACGAAACGTTCGAAGGCCCTAGCGAGATCGCAAGCAAACTGCGTGATCCCGCGAACCCCCTGACTGTCCGCGAGCTCTTCGAAGCCGGCGTGCACTTCGGTCATCAGACCAAGCGCTGGAACCCGAAGATGCGCCAGTACATCTACGGCGCCCGCAGCGGCATTCACATCGTCGACCTCGACCAGACGGCTCGCTTGTTCAAGCGCGCGTACGACTTCGTGAGCGACACCACTGCCCGTGGCGGCGGCGTGTTGTTCGTCGGTACGAAGCGCCAAGCGCAAGAAATCGTCAAGGAAGAGTGCCGTCGCGCCGGCATGTACTTCGTGACCAACCGCTGGCTCGGTGGCACGTTGACCAACTTCCGCACCATCAAGGGTGGTCTCGATCGCCTGCGCTCGATCGAGCGCATGAAGGAAGACGGCACCTACGAGCAACTTCCGAAGAAAGAGACCGTGCAGCTCGAGAAAGAGCGCGCGCGCCTCGAGAAGTACATCGGCGGCTTGAAGGGCATGGGCACGGTTCCCAGCGCCGTGTTCATCATCGACCCCGCGCAAGAGACGATCGCGGTCCAGGAAGCGCGCAAGCTGCGCGTGCCAATCGTGGCCATCACGGACACGAACTGCGATCCGGACTTGGTCGACTACGTGATCCCGGGCAACGACGACGCGATTCGCTCGGTGCGCTTGATCACCGGCGCCATCGCCGACGCGTGCGTGGCCGGCTCGGCCCGCCGCCGCGAGTTCCAGCAGCAGCGCGATCGCGATAGCAACCAAAACGACGGTCGCCAGGGTCGCCCGGGCAACGACGCACAGGTCGTTTACGCCGGTGGCCGTGGCAGCCGCGGTGGTTCGGACTCTGCGAACTGAGAGGAAACATGGCTCAAGTAAGCATGCAGCTAGTGAAGGAGCTCCGCGACCGCACTCAAGCGGGGCTCAACGATTGCAAGGCCGCGCTGGTCGAGGCTGATGGTGATCTCGAAAACGCGGTCGTCATCATCCAGAAAAAGGGCCTCGCCAAGAGCGTGAAGCGCGCTGGCGCGATCGCCAGCGAAGGCCTCGTGATCACGAGCGTCTCGGCGGACGGCAAGCTCGGCGTCATCGCCGAGGTCAACATCCAGACCGACTTCGCGGCGCGCAATCCCGAGTTCGTCGCGTTCGCCGGCAAAGTCGTGGAAGCAGCGCTCAAGGCCAAGGCCGGCGCGGACCTGGGCGCGGAGCCGTTCCCGGGTGGCAGCGGCACGATCGAAGAGAATCGCGCGGCGCTCGTCGGCAAACTCGGTGAAAACATCACCGTGCGCCGTTGGGACCGCCTCTCGATCGACGGCGCTGGTCGCGTGCACTCGTACGTCCACATGGGCGGCAAGGTGGGCGTGCTGCTCGCCGTGCGCACCGGTACGGACGCTGCGGCCAAGGCGCCCTCATTCGAGAAGTTCGTGGACGACAGCGCGATGCAAATCGCGGCGATGTCCCCGCTGTTCTTGAACGCCTCCGAAATCCCCGCGGACGCGCGCACCAAGCAGGCCGCGATCTTCGACGCCCAACTGGTGGAAGAGGGCAAGCCGGAAGCGGCCCGCCCGAAGATCATCGAAGGCAAGCTGAACAAGTGGGCCAAGGAGGTCTGCTTGCTCGAGCAAGACAGCGTGATCGAAGCCGACAAGACGGTCGAAGCGCTCCGCACAGGCCTCGCCAAGGAACTCGGAACCGACGTCACGCTGAGCCGCTTCGCGCGCTTCCAGCTCGGTGAAGGCATCGAGAAGCCGACCACGCCCGACTTCGCCAGTGAAGTGGCGAAGATGGCCGGCGGCTGAGACAACAAGTGCTCACGAAAGTGAGCACAGCGGTGAAGGGCCCGAGGTCGTCGACCGAGGGCCTTTCGCCTTTTGTGGCGTCGAATTTGTGGGCCGCTCGTCGGCTACGTCGCCTGCCAGATCACGCAGCGCTTGAGGCCATTCGTGCTGTCGTCGACGATGCGCCAATCTGGCGGTACGTCGAGCGCAGCCAGTGAAGGCCACCGCTCCGCGTCATCGACGAGCAAGTATCCGCCTGGAGCGAGTTTTCTCGTCGCCTGGCGAATGCAAATGCTCCGGTACTTACCGTCGACGATGATGAGGTCGAGGCTCTGGTCGGCGAAGCGATCTACGACGGCCACGTACTTGGGAATGCGCTGATCCGAGTGCTCCTCAGAAACCTGCTCAGGCTCCAAAGCGACGTTCAGGTAGTCCACATTCGTGACTTGCGCCTGGGCGAGTTGCTGCTGCACCTCGTGGTACCAGGTTGAATCGTGCTCCACGCTCGTGACGTGGCCGGCGAGTTGAGCGAACCAGCGTGTGCTTCGGCCGCTGCCGAATTCCAAGACCTGCATGGACTTGGTGACGGTCGCCTCGCAGAAGGCCACGGTCCCTGGGCACAACCAAGGCTTATCCGGATTTCGCCTTTCCCAGACCCAATATTTGACTCGGGCCGGGATCAGCCACGGTTGTCTCACCCAGAAAAGAACGGCCATGCAGGGTCCTCGACTCGAGCGTCGCTTGGAGTGCTCGCGCCAGTCAACTAGGAATGAACCCGAGACTCCTCGCGCTTCAGAGCCCGTAGACTCGACGGCGATCGCCCGGCGTTTCACGAAGTGCGTCGCGTGTGTCGATGATGAGTTTCGCCTCGCGCAAGAGCCGCTCGCGGTCCAGAAGTGCATGGTCAGTGACGACGATCACCGCGTCGACGGTGGCGAAACTCGCGCTCGGATCGACGCTCACGAGCTTTTCTCCCTCGTCAATCAACTCAGGGACGTGCGGGTCCATGTACGAGAGCTGGGCCCCTCGTTTTTTCAGCTCGCGAAGAATGGGGAACGCCGGCGACTCGCGAACGTCGCGAACGTCAGGCTTGTAGGCGACGCCGTAGATCAGGATCTTGGAGCCGCGCACAGGGAGTGATTGATCATTCAGAGCCTCACTGGTTCGTTCGACTACGTAGCTCGGCATTGAGCTGTTGATCGAGTCCGCGAGTTCGATGAAGCGTGCCTGGTATTGCAACGTCCGCAGCTTCCAGGACATGTAGAGCGGGTCGACCGGGATGCAGTGACCGCCGAGACCCGGCCCGGGATAAAACGGCATGAAGCCGAACGGCTTGGTGGCGGCGGCGCGAATGACTTCGAAGGGATCGATACCGAGCTTCCGACTCATCATCGCGATCTCGTTCACGAGGCCGATGTTCACGGCTCGAAAGGTGTTTTCGAGCAGTTTCACCATCTCCGCCGTTTCGGTCGACGACACCGGAACCACCTGATCCAGAATCTGCGAATAGAGCGCCGAGGCAACCGTCAGACACTCGGCGCTCGCACCGCCGAGCACCTTGGGCGTGTTCTTGGTCTTGTAGACTCGATTACCGGGATCGACGCGTTCGGGCGAAAACGCAATGAAGACCGAACGACCAAGCACCGCACCGTTCTCGGTCAACTTGGGGACCAAAACTTCCGTCGTCGTGCCGGGGTAGGTGGTCGACTCGAGGATCACCAGCATATCGTCGTGTTGGTGACGCGCGATCTCCTCCGTCGCGGCCAAGATGAAGCGCATGTCCGGCCCCTTGGTCTTGTTCAGCGGCGTGGGCACGCACACGACCACTACGTCGGCCTCATACAGAATGCTGGGGCTGCTGCTGGCATCCAGGAGCCGCGCAGTCACGTGCGGCGCAACGTCGCCGGTCGGCACGTCGCTGATGTAGGACTCGCCGGCGTTCAAGAGGCGTACCTTCTCGGTATCCAAATCGAGGCCGGTGGTTCGAAATCCTGCGCGCGCAAACTCGACGGCCAAGGGCAAACCGACATAGCCAATGCCGATGACGACGACCCGCGCGGACTTGGTGTTTATTTTTTGAAGAAGGGACGCCATCTCTAGCTCTGCGCGAAGATGCGCGCTGCTTCGTCCATACGCACGGCCGAGTAGCCCCGAGTACGCAATGTATTCAGGACTGTCTCGAATACCTGTAACTTGCGAGTCAGCGGAACGCGCAAATCGGGTTGCACGGCGCGTAGTGCTGTCGGTACTTCGGACCCCTCCAGAAAGTCGATGCCATGGAGCTCGAGGTTGATGAAACGCGTTCCCACGAGCGCACGGCTCAGCAATTGCGCACCGAGCGGCCCGATTAAGGTGAGGGCAGTCCCGATGAACGGCAGGCGCAACGGCCCAACGACTTGAATCGGAAGTTCGAGCAGCTTCGACCCGCGCGTCCAATAGGGGGTGCCGACGCAATAGGGGATGGTTGGCGCGCGCAGCACGCCCGGCGCGTCCACGACGGACTTCGAGACGCGCCCGCGCATGCGCATGCCGACCAACGCTGCGGCCTTCGCTGCGTAGTACACGGGACACGGAAAGACGGATGCGTCGTAGCTGAGCCCAGACTCTTGCAGGACGGTCATCAGCGTCTCGCTCATGGTGTAGCCGGGCGCGCGGAATCCCTTCGGTCGAACGTCGAGTAAGGTCTCGATTCGATCACTCGCTTCGGCGACTTGTTGTTTTTGAGTCGGGCGTTCACGTTTCGTCAGGTCGTACAGATGGTCGAGCGAATGATTGCCGATTTCGTGCCCCTGCCGAACAGCACGCCGCAAGATCTCTACGTTTCGCTCGCGCTCCAGGTCGCGCGCGATCACGAAGAGCGTCAACGGTAGCCGCTGCCTTGCCGCAAAATCCAGGATTCGTCCGAGCGCGAGATCGAAAACTGCATGGCACTCTGCATCTGTGGCGAGTCCGTGAATCGCGGAATAGCAGGCGATCTCGTCCAGATCGACGGAGAATGAGCAGAGGCGCACGGGCGGGTTATAGCGCGTGGTCAGCGACGCGGGATCGAAACAAAGGAGTGTGAGGGGAGCTGGTTGCACCTATGCGACGCAGATGAGGGCGCGCAGGGTATAGGGCGCAGGGGTACAAATTCATGATTGGGTGAGGTCGATGTCTATTCCTCGCCTGGGATGGTCAGGGAACGACGATCATGAAGGGCCACGGATTGGCGAAGTTGGGGTTTATCGGATCAATCGAATCAATCGAAAATCGATACACCGAACGCCCGATCGTAACCGGCAGAGTTGCTGGGATAGTTATAGTCGCCGTGACCTCATCGCCATTGTTCACCGTCGCGCGGCTCAGCACGGCTTGCCCGTCGAAGTCGCTGCCTGGCACGCTTACCCAATTGACGCCAAGCTTCCAGTCCGCCGTGGGTTGGTTCGACCAAGCTAGGGCGTGGACCTCCAGCGTCGTTCCCGGCTGCGCGTGATAGATCGTTAGATCAGCGGTGACGCTGAAGAATGGGTGCCTTGGATCATTGGGCTGACACGGATTGTCGCCCGCTTGTGCAGCCTTGTCAGACCAAATGCGTTGCACCGTGAAACCGTCGATGACGTCGTAGTAATGGCTCTGACAAAGATCCGCCACCTCGAGTCCGCCGAGTATCTGCCAGGCTTCGAGCGGGGAGCCGTCAGGACCGTCGAGGTGCCAGGCCGGGTCCGTGGAAAGCGGATTCGTCGCGGCCTCGAATAGTTCGTGCGAAGCTGAGTTGGTGGCGATCATCAGCTCGTCCCCGGGGGAGAATGAACACCGCGGAATTATCGCGAACGGAACATTGCCGGTAAATACAGGGTTTGCGATCGCTGCAAATTCGTGCAGGGCCGCGAAGTCGTTGCAGCTGGAAGCCGATGTGCCGGCTGTGATGGTCGTCTCGGCCGGAAAGAAGAGAACGAAAACGGTATTTACGGAAGGTTTTGGCAATGAGCCATCTGCAACGCGCGCGTCGATCCAAGTAGCGATTTGGCTATCGGAAATAGGTGAAGTCGGCACCTTCTCGAAATGCGCAGCGGTCAGATGTTTGCCCTCGTAAACGCCGTATTCGGCGCCGGCTTTCGTCCAATAATCGCTCGCCCCGATCCAGGTGGTGAAACGTTCTAGGTCGTCGCGCAGCGGATCATCACCGAAATACACTGGAACCAGCTCGAGGTTCTTGATTATCGGCCCGCCGTGGTACGCAACGCGCGGATACGGCACATGCGGGGCAGGGACGAACGGCGAATTCGACTCGCCGCTTGCCCCATTCTCACCGCTAGCACCGCTTGCCCCTTGGTCGCCGCTCGTCCCACCTTCCGCTAGGTCTGGCGTGCCGGCGGCGCCCGCGGCCGCAGATCTGCCCGCCGATCCGACGTTTCCGCCATTCCCGAGCCCTGACCCAGCCGAGGCGTCTGCCATGCAGCTATCGGAGGCATCGTTGGGACTCAGCTCGCAGCCTCCCATTCCACCATTCGAGTTGATGCCGCCCGATGCGCTGGTGCCGCCTGAGTCGAGAAAAGCATCGCCCGGCACGCGAGAGTCAGACCCGCCGCACGCGACGCAAGCGTGCGTCGCGAGCCAGACCGCCGAAAGCATCCTTCGGCCGCTGAACTTGGTGGAGAGTGTTGTCATGCTTTCCTTGCGTGCCTAAACCCGGCACCGCTGTGCTAGAATCCGTTCGAATATGGGCAATGGTGCGCACGGTCCAGGCTACTCGATGCGGGGTGCACTCGCGAACGATCTGTTCGTTTTGGTGAGGTCCACGCTTCCGTCCGTGGCCGAGTTCATGACCGTGGCGCACCCCGATCGTGGCCCGGGCCAAGTTGCGGCAGAAGTCGTGGTTTCAGAAGATCCCTCAGCACCGCGGAAGCGCTTTGTTCCGGCCGAATATTACATTTGGGTGAGCTGGTTGAGCGGCACTCACGCGCAGGTGCAGATCAACGGCGCAACGGGTTCGATCGATTGGTCAGGAAGCGAGAACCAGGTGCTTCGCGCCGAACTTCGCATTTTTTCCGAGGGGGCACCGGAGAGTCTCGGCATGTTTTTGCGACTGCTGACATCGCTACTGTTACCGGCGCGGCGCGCCCTTCTAGTTCATGCAAGCGCTGTCGCGACGCAGGGAGAGGGCGTTGTTTTTCTCGGCGAGTCCGGTGCTGGCAAGACCACCACCGCGCGCCGCGTTGGTCGTGAGGGCGCGCTGCGCTTTGCAGACGACTTGGTGATCCTCCACGTGGGGCGCGAGAACGGCGTTCGCGTCGCGTCATGCCGGTTCGACCGAGCCGGCCGACTTCCGGGGCGCGAAAACTGCTGCTTGCCTCTTAGGGCGGCGTATGACGTCCGGAAGGACGCGGCGACTACGCTGGACGCTGGGAGGGTGAAAGATTCACTCGCGACTTGGTGTGCGGCAATTTTGAGCTCGGCCGGCCCCCCGGATTCCTTGGGTTCCATTTTGAGTTTGGCCGCAGACCTCTGCCGACAAGTTCCCCCGAGGGTCTTTAATGTGAAAGCAGCCGGTCCAGTTCTGTCGGCACTTGCTGGTCCTTCGCTGCAGCTTAGCGAGCTTCGCGGTATCTGACGAGGTTTACCGATGACGTTCAGTGATGAAACCGTGATTCGGCGCGTCCCTGGCGCGCTCTCCCGGACCTTCGAGCACGAGGTCGCAATCATCCTTCCTACGGTGAGCGCTGTTCGTGTTTTGAATGAAGTTGGCGCGCGAATATGGGCGCTAGCTGATGGTCGTACACTCACCCAAATTCTCGATGTCCTCGTGAACGAGTATGAGGTTGAACGCACCCAATTACGCGTGGACGCCGTAATGTTTTTGTCCGAGCTGCAGAACAGGGGCCTGCTTGACCCCCCTGAGGAACCATGACGGAGCCGAGGATTTTCGATGACCCCGCAATCGCGGCGCTCGTTGAGCTAGGCGAGTCGTCACGCAACCCCGTGATGATGCACCTGCTACTCGCAGATCGGTGTAACCATGCCTGCGGACATTGCTATCAGGTGCAAGGACTCAAGGGCGAACTGACGCGCGAGCAAGTAGAGAGGGTTCTGCGCGAGTTTCAGGCCGGGGGCGGATTCGTCGTGACCTTCAGCGGCGGCGAAGCCACGCTCAGGGAGGATCTGATTCCGCTGCTCACGTACGCGCACGAGTTGGGGCTCGCAACCATTCTGTACACCAACGGGTACGCCATGACGGAAGCGCTTGCCGCCGCGATCGCGGCCTGCGGGGTCTGGCGTGTCGAGATTAGCGTCTATTCGCATCGTGCTGCAGAACACGATGCGGTGACTCGCGTTGCAGGTTCCTGGCAGAAGACGACCGATGCAATTCGTTGGCTGCGCGCAATGAAGGCCAACGTGACCCTCAAGTTTACTCCCACCGCGCAATCGACGGCGACCGCCGCCCAGATGGTCGCGCTTGCCGCGGAATTGGACGCTCACCTGTACGCGGCGGAAATGGTCTTCGCCGGTGAGGGCGGCCGGCTCGAGCCGACCAAGATACGTCGGGCGCCACGGGATGCGATCACCGTTGGTTTCTCGCCCGACCACGCTCAAGGAGAAAAGAACCCGCTGCATGGCAGGCCTTGCGGTGCGGGGCGGCAGTTGAGCGTTCGCTCGGACGGAATGGTTCAGCCTTGTTCTTTGCTGAACGTCTCAATGGGGCAGATTGGCTCCGAGGCAACCGGGTTGAGTAAAGCTTGGGAGTCTGATGTCGCTCGCTTCTTCGCTGAAGTTACTTGGGCTGACTTTCCGGGATGCCGAGTGTGTGACCTGCGCGCACATTGTAGCCGCTGTTATGCTTCTGCCGCGTCTGAAGTTGGCGATATGCTTGCGCCTTACCGAGGCGCCTGCGAGCTGGCGGTTGCGCGCTACCGTGAAGCCACCGGTACCCTCGGGGTGATCGCTGTTGCGGACAACGAAAGTGAATTGGACACCGAGCCGGCGATTGGACCATATCGCCTCGATGCGGCTGGCCGGTTGCGCCCCACAAAAGCGCAACACGGCGCTTACGATCGCGCTTTGATGGATCGTTATCCGTGGCTACGCCAATCGCGCGAGGCGTTACAATTGTCCGCGTGCGGCTCCGCCGCCGAAGACCGAGTGGACGGCCTGATTCAGCTCCGCAAAAAGGCTGCGTCGGGCACGGCCTAGACGAATGAATTGATCCAAAGAAGTTATGGACGCGGCCGTGAGCCCTATCTTATTAGTGCTGGAGGGATGATGCTTGGTGCAATTCGGCTGATGCGTGGACGGGCCCTTTCTGTTTACGCCAGCGGCGTGCTGCTTTCGCTGCTGGCTCCTGTTGCATGTGGGGACGGTGACACGCTTCCGACGGGTAGTGCCGGTAGCGGCGGAAGCGCGGGTCGCGGCGGCAGTAGCGGTGAAGGCGGTGAGGCCGGCCAAGGGGCTGCATCGGGCAAAGGCGGCTCTGGTGGAATGGGCGAGGTTACTTGCCCAACGGTTGCGTTCATCAGTCCGCTCGACGGAGCCAAGCTGACTGACGCCGATGACATCGGCGCGAGTAGCGATGCCAACTCCTGTAGTGACGGCTTTCAGTACAACGTTAAAGCATCGACCTCGGCAACTGATGGTACCGATGCAACCCTGTACTCCGGCACCAACATGGTCGCCCAGGCCATGGTGAAAGGTGGTGAGATTACCTTCGCCAACGTGCAACTCTCAATCGGCGTCGATGTGCTCAAGATTCAGGTTGGCGACGACGCTTGTACCCCAGCGCAAGCCACCGCGGAGGTGTCCTGCCAGGGGCTACCCGCGTGCGACATTACGAAGCCCGTCATCTCTGCGACTCACCCCGCGCTCAACGGCGTGCCGGTGGCACAGGGCGGGGATCGCGCGAGTGCAGTGGGTAGTCCATACCAGGTTGCGTTCGAAGTTACGACGAATGTCGAGGACGGCAGACCCGTCAGCTTGCAGGTGAACGACTCGGCTCAGTTGATTACCGCGTTTGCCAATTCGGGTAAGGCGACCTTCTCGGGGGTACCTTTATCGCCAGATGGGGACTTCTCCGTCGTTGCGTCCTGCCAAGCGCAATCGGGCAAGACGTCACGTTCCGCCGCAGCGACATTCACGGTCGATACCGCGGCTCCTCAGTTTCTCGTTACCGCTCCCGTCGCCGGTAAGCACTTTGGTCCCAGTGAGGATTCGGAGCCGGCTCAAGCGGGGCAGCAATTTCAAGTGTGTGGTCTGACGCAGGCGCTCGATGCTCTCAACTTGCCTGATAATTTGGGCGCGGCGAAGAACAACTTCTGTGTTGGAGTAGGCACTGCCACACCGCTCTGCGTGCCTGTTACGGGGGACACCAGCGGGGCGCCGTGTGTGACCCTCACCTGCCAAGACCGAGTGCCTTTTGACCTAAAAGTTTCGCTTGCGGATCTGGCAGGCAACAGCTCGCAAACCACTGTGCAGTCTATCTCCTGCACTTCGGAGTTGCCGGGCGTTGCGATTGTCAATCCGGTCGACGGTACCGGTTCCGACATCTCGACGCACATCCTTGCTGCCAGCGCAACCAGCGGTCGAAAAGATGAAAGCGCCAGCAAAGCGGGAGCGCAATTTACCGTAGTTGCCTGCACTGACGTGCCAAACGCTCCGATGACCCTGTTGGGCGCCGTCAAAGGGCAAACTCAGCAATCGCTAGCGACCACAACGTCTGTCGCCGCCGTGCCGACCGACAATTGCCCCACCGGAAAGTCATACGTCGGCAAATTCGTCGGGGCGACCTTGCCGGAAAGTGATGAGACGGTGCTCGGCGAGCTGGTCAACCCAACGGAGCTTGCTGTAACGGTGAGCGATCAAGGCACGGTCGGAACCAGTCCGTTGGTGGACGTGTGGGTGGACTCGGTTTCGCCGTCGATCAGTCAATACCTTCCGAATCCGTTGTGCGGTCTGCTGATCCAAAGCGCTACCGCCGTTTCGAAGCCCGTTACGTTGTTGACCAGCTCACTCCCGGTCTTGGTCACAGTCACCAACAACGGTACCGCCGCCAACTACACGGCTACCTTTGCTGATCTCGGCCAAGCCCCCATCGGGTCGGTGGCGTTTGGACTGGGTGTGAACACGTTCGTTGCGACAACTGTCGACCCCGCCGGCAATCCAGGCGCATTGATCACCCCGTGCGAAGTCACGGTTGGCAATCCGCCGAGCGTTGCTTGGGTTTCACCGACCGGTTCGAGGCTCAATATCTTGAACGATTCGGATCCGAGCACGGATGGGTGGCAAGGAACGCTCTCCGTACAGACCGACATCGGAGGTTCGGGGGCAACGATTCAATTCTCGACGGCGGCCGGAAATCTCGGCGCCCCGGTCGCGATCGACGCGACCGGCAAGGCGACCTCACCGGTCGTGTCACTCTCGGACGCGGCAGCGGTCACCCTAACGGCGACCACGAGTGACGTGCCCGGCCGAGGAATGGGCTCCGCGAAGCTCACCGTGGCAGTGGATACGGTCGCTCCTGCCGCTGTGACGAGCTTTGCTGCGACCGTGCCGCCCGCACTGCGTCGTCAGACCACATTTCACCTCGGGTGGCTCGCTCCTTCGGACGCGGGAAGCGCGGTAGCGTCGTACGACGTGCGTATCGCGAAGGGCACGCCAATCACCGCCGCCAACTTCGACGCCCAAGAAAAAGTTCCGTACTCAGGAGCTCCGTCGGCGCCAGGCGCCACGGACGGTATAGACGCGGTCAATCGGCTAATCGAGAATGACTACTACTTTGCGCTGGCTCCGATCGACAAAGGTGGCAATCGAGGGCCGATGACCTTTACGGGGCCCACTGCGGCGCATTTCAAGTCGACCATTCTGTCCCCAGGGATTGCTGGTGAGATGTTCGGATTCACCGTCGACGGGTCCACGAGTCTCGATGGGGACGGGTATTCGGATCTCGTTGTTGGCGCATTCAACTCGCAGACGGTCTACATCTACATGGGCTCGGCGACGGGGTATGCGAATACTCCAACCTCCAAGATCACTGGCTCGACCATTGGTTTCGGCTCGAGCGTCGGCGTCGTTGGCGATATCGACTCTGACGGTCTACCAGAGCTAGCAATCGGTTCGCCGAACGAGGGTGGTAACGGCGTGGTCTTTATCTTCAAGGGCCGGCGTCCGTGGCCGAGCTCGCTGCAGCAGAGCGCCGCCGATTACGTCATTCAGACGACCGGTAGTGATTTCGCGGGTTCTCGCAATGGCACCAGCGTAGCCAATGTCGGCGACTACAATGGCGATGGCGTTGACGACCTTGCGATTGGAGCAGCGTTGTTTGGTGGCACCAATGGCAGGGTGTCGGTTGTGTTCGGCGTTCCGCAAGGACAATCTTTTGGGACTGCGGGCGTGGTCACGCTGCCTGCGGATTACGGGACGAAAGCCGTCGCAATCAGCGGGACAAACGGGGCCTTCGGACAACGTGTGCTCGGTTTGAACCGTTTCTACACTGGCGGCGGTTCCACCTTGGTGGCAACGGCGACCTTGGGGACCGGCGCTGCTGACGCATTCCACGGACTGGCCGGGGCAGCCGCCGTCACGACGCCTGATCAAACCTTTGCTGGACCTGTAACCAATGGCAGAACCGGGCTGGGGCTCGCGTTCCTTGGCGGTGGGCCGGGTTTACCCTTGGTGGCGGTTGGCAGCCCTGGATACGATACGAATCCGCCGGCCGGGCGCGTCGACGTCTTCGGCGGCGCTGTTTCGAGCGGCCCCTTCAGCGGAGCACACGCCATCTATACCAATTCCAGAGCCACCTCCCTGGGCGACAGCTTCGGGATCATGACGGTTGGAGGCGCCTTCACGAGCGGGTCAACGAACTTCTTGGGTGATAGTGCTCCAGATCTGGTAGTCGGAGGCTTCAAGGAGGCGGGCGGCGGCCCGCGCGTCTACCTGCTGACAGGTCAGAACGCGATCACGCCCGGATCGCGCGATATCGTGAGCGCAGCCGATGCCAGCTTCCAAATGCCCGCGGACTGGGAAGGGTGCGCGTTCTTGAGCGGTGCCATTCGGGACTCCGACGGCGACGGATACGGCGATCTCGCGGTCGGTGAATTCAAGCGAGGAACTGGCTATAATGGGCGAGTCCTTGTGTTGTGGTAGTATAACCGAAGGAACGGCATAAGATGACTGACGACAACAAGCTGGAAGACGGGCCGGCAGACGAGCAACGACCACAACGTCGAGCCTATCAGCCGCCCTCCGTCTCGGATTTCCTTCAACCGCTTGTGGTGTTGGGGTCGTCGGCGTTTCCGGTGACTGGCATTTGTGCGGCGAATCGGATACCGCCGAAGCATTAAAAAGTAGCTCGCGCATCTGAACTACGTTGCGCCAGCACTCGCGGTATTGCGCTTGCCTCGATGAGCAACTGGGCTCGTCTACTGGGCCGCCGCGGGTCTGGAAACCCAACACGGGATCGGGGATGTTCGCTGCCCGCCACCCGTGTTGTCAGGGCGAATCGCGTCCTCCCACAAGCAGCCCTATTTCGAGGAGGTGCAGGGCGTTCACAACGCGATTCGTTTCGTCGTACAGATGCGACGGGCTTCGCTCGGAATTGCTCGACGCCGTTACATAGGTGACGTGGGCCTGTTCATCGAAGTCGGAGCTTGTCGTCTTGGAGGCGAACCTACCGTTCGTTTCTCGCTTCGACAACGGGTCATTGAAACATTGAAACCCTTCTTCGTGCGAAAAGTGACTGCCGCATGCTCATCGTCGCCCATGACGACGCATTTGCCGCAATCGCTGATCGAGTCTATCGAATGCCGCCCAAGCTCTAGCACGCCTCACGCAGCGTCGCGCCCAACGTGCAGCCGTTACCAACCTCAACAACGGGCCGCGTGACAAGGTCCCCATGACCGGCCCATCGAGCCGGTATGAGATTGGACCTCTCGTGAAGCGAACGGCACGACCCAAGAGCTGGCTCGGTTGCACCGGAGGATCGTCAGTGGCGCTCGCGTCTGAGCGTGTCGATAACTCATCCGCTCCGAGTGCGACCACGCGATGGGCGACGAAGTTCGTCCTGTCCAACCAGACCGCGATGTCACCGAGTCGCAGCTGATCAAAACTGCATAGCTCTACGTGCAGTTTGCCATGCGGCCAGATCCAAGGTCGCATACAGCCACCGGCCGTGGGGAGCACTACTTCGGTCATGGCGCTTCAGTGTGCGTTTCGGGGATGAGGATGGCGTGGGCCGCACCAAAGTCGTGTTCCTGCCACAGCCGCACGCGATATCCAGCAGCGATCGCCTCTTCCGCGAATGCCGCTTCGGTAAAGCGGTGGACTGCTCCTTGCCCTCTTTGCAGTCCGTCGCCTGTTTCCGCCATCGAGCGCGAAGTCCCGAGGACCCGTCGCAACCTGGTTCGGAGCCGTGCCGGACGTTCAGACTCGTCTGCCATGGCGGCGTGGAAGCTGAGTAGCAGCGGACCACTTGGGCAGAGTGCCCGCACCGAGCGGAGAAATTCCACGCGCCGCTTTGCTCCGCGAACGTGCGTATAGCTAGTCCAACCGACGAGTACCGCGTCGACGGGAGCACCGGTTTCGCACAGTTTGCGGACTGGAGCCAACGAGTCAACGGTTTGATGCGCGCCCACGCAAAGGCGCTCTCTCATCTCGAAAAGCCGCGGGTCTTCGCGTAGCGCGTCAATGAACTCTTTGACGGGATCGTACGCCGCTGCGATGCGGTACCCACGTTCGAGCAAGCCGAAGATCTCCCTTCCACCTCCGCATCCGCCCACGAGAATTGCGGCTGGAGGGGGAGGAAAGGCGAGCTCGATCGCCTCACGCTCGAACGCAAAGAGTCCGGATTGGTTGTGATCCGAGCCCTGTGAATACTTCGGTTCTTGCGTGTAAAGTGACTGCCCGAGGTCTAGCCAATCTCTTTCTGTGAGGGTGCGAAAGGCCAGCTCTTCCCGCAAAATCGCCAAGACTCGTGCCGCTCGATCGAGCTCGAAGCTCCAACTGAAAAGCCGTGAGCGGAGGGTCATGGGGCGCGATTCGGACCCGTGCGCACGAACTCCCAGGCGGCGCTGAGAGATTTGAAGAGCTGAGCGGGGCTGCGCACTTTTGACGTTCCTCTGTTGCGAACGAGGCTGCCCACGCGCAAGCAGAGCGCGTACCGGCGGTCTAGTTGGCCTGCCAATGCGTGGCGCAAGATAACTCCCGGACCACCTTTCATCGCTAGCTGGAGGTCCCCGTTTTGGAGCGCGCGGGTCAAGGTTTCCACGCTCGCGAGATCGTCAACCGTCATCGTGCGAATCAGGTATGGCCGAGCTCGTTCGACGACGTCTGGGGTTGTCACCTGCAAATCCGCAAGATCCGCGAAGGTCTTTAGGGGCGAGCACATGTGCGGCGCCTGCGCGTGCTGCATCAGACCATGAGCAATTGCATGGGCGGCGAGAACCGCGCTGTCAGGAACCAGGGCGCTGTCCCACGAGCGAGTAAGAAGGCCGGCTTGCTGTAGGTCCTCCGCGCGCGCGAACGGTTGCCCGTGCGCCAAAGTGATCAGAGGCACGTGCAAGTGTAGCTCGACCAGCACCCCGCTCGGAGCCTGCAACGCAGCCAACTGGTGGCTCGACTCGGAGAGGCCCAGATCGCGGTAGCCATGCTGGAGCAGATGAGCTTGAAACTCTCGCGCGCGAGCCTGTGGCACGAGCACGTCGAGGTCGGTCGCGGCGCGTGAACCAACGCGTAGGACTCCCGTGCGACTCAATGCGGCATATTTGAGCAAAATGCAGGCAATGTTCTGCGTCTGTGCAATGCGCAGAAGCTCGTTCAGCGCGTGATCGAGCAAGGCACCTCGCGCGACCGTAGCAACGTACTGTTCTCGGAAGCGGTGTCCCGCGGTCGCACCCACTTCGCGTTCGATGAGTTCACGTGGATGCCGAGCCGAGATGCGTGATGCAAGATCCAACTGGAGCGAGACGTTGGCCAGCCGTGAGCCCAAGATCTCGCGTTTTGGCGTCCACTCCGGCGGGCCAAACGCGCGCTGAAGTACCCATTCAACCTCGGGATCCAGCACGAACCCGGGGGGGCGAAAACCGAACGGTATCACGCGAACCGCGCTGGCGGCTCGTGCACCTCTAAACATATCGTAACATACCGCCTCGCGACGCTGGCTCGCAAGGTTATCGAATCCGTTGCGGCGGCGCGATCTGGTTCGTGGACTTCGAGGACCGACCGGAGGTTGGGGGAGTAGGTTTTCGCGATCAGCTCAAAACCAGCCCCATCTGCCCGTGGCGCCCGCGCAAAGCGTGAACGCAACGGGCAGCACTATTCGACTACTACCGCGCTATCGCCACGGCTTGCGGGTATGTTAGTACGGACCCGGAGTGGTGAGCCGTGAGGTCGTGCTTTCATTCATTTGGACGCGTTGAGGAACAAAGAGTGCTTCCGAAAAGCAGACTTGGAGAAGCGACTGGCGGCGAGGCGGTCGACCGGATTCAATGAGGGTACGCAGACTGATTACCGTTGGTCACTCCTATGTGGTCTCGCTGAATCGCCGGCTTGCTCACGAGATGGCCGTTGCAGGGCGCGACAAGTGGGACGTGACGTGCGTCGCTCCGCACTATTTTCACGGGGGAAATGACCTTGCTCCGCTGACTCTCCACCCGAGCCCGGAAGACGCTTACTCCTTCGAGGGGGTGCCTGCGTATCTCACCTCGCGCGTGCACGTATTTTCCTACGGGCACAAATTGCGCTCGTTGATGAATCAGAAGTGGGATCTGGTCCACGCATGGGAAGAGCCGTACGTTCTCGCCGGTTGGGAGATCTCTCGTTGGATTCAGACTGGTAGCAAGCTCGTCTATCGAACCGCACAAAGTAATCCGAAGCGCTATCCTCCGCCGTTCTCCTGGTTCGAGCGGAGCAGTATGGCTCGAGCTTGCGGCTGGATCTGCTCGGGCCTGTCAGTCGAACAAAACCTGGTCTCCCGCAAGGGCTACGAGCGTCCGCATTTGCTCAGTCCGCTCGGGGTCGACGTAGAGGCCTTCAAACCAGATGCCCAGCAACGAGCGCGAACTTACGCCGAGTTGGGGTGGTCGGCTGATGGCCCACCCGTGATCGGCTTCAGCGGCCGGCTAGTACCAGCCAAGGGTTTGCATTTGTTGATGCAGGCGCTCGACGCGTGCCAGGAGCCGTGGCGCGCGCTTTTCTTGGGAGCCGGCCAAATGGAGCTGGAGCTGCGTCAGTGGTCAGCCAAGTACGGGGATAATGTTCGAATTTTGCGGGTCCCGCACGATTCCGTTCCCTCCTACGTCAATGCCATGGACATTCTGTGTGCGCCGAGCCAGACAACGCCGAGCTGGCGCGAGCAATTCGGGCGCATGTTGGTGGAAGCCTTTGCGTGCGGCGTTCCGGTAATCGGAAGCAACAGCGGCGAAATCGAAAATGTAGTGGGCGAAGCGGGTGTAATCGTCGGTGAAAACGACGTTCCAGGCTGGACCCACGCCATTCAAGATTTGCTGGCGAGCCCGCGAAAGCGACGGGAATTGGGCGATAGCGGACTCGATCTGGCCAGATCGAGATATACTTGGCCACTGATCGCACGGGAATACCTGTCATTCTTCGAAACGCTCTAGTTTGCGCGGCCATGGACACGACAGACACGACTTCCAATCGGGCCTCGGGCCATAGGCGACGCCTCCACCGGCGGCGCGGCAAGGCCGAATTCCAAAATGCGCTTTCCGACGGCTTGCTCGCGCTCGTGTTGGTTGGTTCGGTCCTGGCGATCGGCACCGTCCATATTCCGACCTTGATGGCGGTTTCCGCCATCGCGTTGATCGGTGCCATCATTGAAGCAAGGGCCCTGCGGCGAATCCCGTTGCCCGCGATCGTGCTCGCTGTGCTCAGCCTGATCTCGGCCCTCCAAGCGACGAGCCTGCCCGCTGCTTTGGTGAAGGTGCTCTCGCCGGTCTCCGCGAACATCTGGTTGCGATGCCTAGTGCCGTTCGGCGAGCCAGCGCTGCGCCGCTTCCCGCTGTCACTCGACCCCTCTGCGTCGATCGCGGAGGCGCTGAAGTGGCTGACCTATGCCGCGGTCTACATTATGGCAACACGGGCGCGAGCGCGCCGCGGTTCCACTTGGCTCGCGGTCTTGCTGTTCGGCTCAGCCACTCTCGTGGCGTTCATCACGCTGCTTCACGGCGTCGCCGACCTGCCGGAACTGTACGGCCTGTACCATCCGGATTTCATTCCAGGTCGCTGGAATGTGGGTCCGCTGCTGAACTCCAACAATCTAGCAGGGTACGCTCTGCTCGGACTGTTCACGGGCGGCGGACTGATCGTCAGCGCTCGTTCTCCATTGCCACGCCTGGCGTTGATGATCGGGGTTGGGATCATCACCGCCGCGCTCGCCCTCTCCGGTTCGCGCGCCGGCGTTCTGAGCGTTTTGGTTGTTGGCACGACGGCCTTGGTATGGCTCATGCGAGGGAAGGGAGCGCACGTCTCGGTTCGGGGTGTGGCGTTCGGGGCGGCGCCGCTATTGATTGGCATCGCGGTTGCGATTGCGCTCGGCGACGAGAGTACAGCAGCGGGCTTGGCCACACTCGATGTGGAACGAAAGGTTTCGGTGTGGGCGTGGTCCGTGCCGATGATCCGTGAGCACCTATTTTTGGGCGTTGGGCGGGGCGCGTTCGAAACGGGGTTTCAGCCGTATCGAGGAACTCTCGCGCACGATTGGGCCAACGTCGTCACGCACGCGGAGAACTTCGTGCTGCAGTGGATCGCCGAATGGGGCGCTCCGGTCGGTCTGTGCGCGGTCGTGCTGATCGTCGGCTATGTGCTGCGCGAGTGGTATCGCAGCCGCGGTGACCGGCTACGCTTCATGGTGTTGTCGGGCGTCGTCGCGTTGCTCCTCCAAAATTTGGCCGATCTCGGACTCGAAGTGCCCGCGATCGCGATCGCAGCAGTCGTCGCGCTCGCGACAGGTGAACGCTCCAGTGCGACTGCTGACATTGCTCCCGGCTCAGACTCCGGGACGCGCCTTGGAAGGCTGGCCTTGATCGCATCCGTCCCCGCCGTTGCGTTGTGGGCAGCGACGCTCGCCTGGTCGCGTTTCCCGGTCGATCTCGAGCGCCGCGAATTGTCGGCAGCTTACGGTGCGCTGGCGATCAGTGACGCCCCTGAGCTCGCCTTCGACAAGGCGGATGAACTAGCTATGGCTACCGCGGGTGAGCTCTCGGGAGGTGCGACCCCGACCGCTGTAGAGGATCAAGTGTCCCAATTTCGGGGCCGACTTCGCGAGGCCACCCTGCGTCACCCGGGCGAGGCATTTTTCCCTCTCTTGGGCTCGGTGGTCGCCGTTCGCACGCGCGACCCGAGTGCCCTGAAGTGGCTTTCGCACACCCTGGAGCTGGGGCCAGCGAACGGTTCCGCCCACTTGGTGCTCGCCGACTTGATGCACTCGCACGACGCGATCGACCAAGCGATGTTGCATCTGCGCTTGGCTGTCGAATACGACGGTACGCTTATTGGTGCGGTGAGCACACGTGCAGCCGCTTGGGCTCCGTCCATCGAATTGCTGATGCGAGCAATCCCGGACGACTCGCGCGGGCGAGAGGTGCTGCTCGAGTCCTGTGCGAAAGCCCGCGCGAGCGAGCTGAAACTCGAGTGTTTTCGGCGCGGGGCCCAACAGAATCGGGGCTTCTTGCGAGCACAACTCGAGTTGGCGGAGGCTTTGCTGCTCGCGATCAAAGCGGAACAACCACCCTGCAAGGATGCCTTGGCGGAGCGCTGCACCTCCGAGGCCGAAACGGCGATACGGGCGGCTGCCAGACTGGATTCCAAGGCGTGGCGACCGAGCTACTTGTTGTCGAAGGTACGACTTGCGCGCGGCGACACTCTTGGCGCAGCGCAGCTGTTGACGCGAACCTGCCCGTCAACTTTCGAAGGTGACGAATGTTGGCACGAAGCGCTATCGATTGCGCTCAAGGGTGGAGCAATCGATACCATCTCGGTGGCGGCCAATGCTTTGGGGGCGCGACCGTGTGATGGTATGGAGTCATGCGCGCGCATGTTCAGCTCCCTTGCGGCGACTCTGGAAGGGGGAGGCCAGCCCGCGCTTGCCAGCAAGTTCTTCATCAAAGCGGCTGAGGCCGAACCATCGGCGGAGCGCTGGCTGAAAGTAGCCGAACTCGCTGCGCAGGCGCACCTCAACGGCGTTGCGCGCGCAGCCCTCGACCGCGCCAATCGTAGCTACGATGCCTCCGCCAGCAGTAGAGCGCACGTCGAGGTGCTGAGGCAGCGTGTCGCTCGCACCGCAGCGCCATGAGCAACCTTTCCTAGCCCCGAGTCGGTTAGGGGTTAGGGGCAGTGCCACGGTCCTTTTGCTCCTGAGCGCTTTGAACGCGCGCCGGTGCCCGCGGTCCGCGAACCGTTTAGCTCAGCTCGTAGGCCGTCGTCCCCGGGCGTTCAGGCTCAGTTCAGCTCGCAGATGTCTCGGGGTCCGTTGCCCCGTAGGCAGCGTAGTAGCCTGAGTAGTAGTAACGCTCGCTCGAACCCACCGCGTTGAGCACGAAGCCGGCGCAATTTGCACCCACGTCGCGCAGTGAACGCATTGCGCGCTTGGCGGCGTCGCGCCTCGTCGCTAGCGCTCTGACGACGAGCACGGTTGCGTCGACTCGAGTTGACAGAATCACGCCATCCGTAACCAGGCCAATCGGTGGGCTGTCGATGACCACGCGATCGAACTGAGCGCGTAGCCCCGCGAGTACGCGACCGAAAGCTTCACTGTGCATCAAATCCGCCGGGTTCGGCGGGGTAGGGCCGGAGCGCAAAATCTTGAGGTTCGGGATTTGGGTGTCGGCCACGAGCGAGTCCAGCTGCTCGGGTTGGAGTAACGCGGTCGTGACTCCTTGGTCGTTACGCTCGCCAAAAACGGTGTGGACCCTCGGCTTCCGCAAGTCGCAGTCAACCAAACACACTGACTGACCCGTCTGGGCGATTGCGATTGCGATGCTCGCAGCCACCGTGGTTTTACCTTCTGAGGGACCCGCACTGGTCACCAGCAAACAGCGATAAGGGTTGTCCGGGGACATGAACATGAGGTTCGTGCGAATCGCACGGGCGGCTTCCGCCGCCACGCTCTTGGGGTGGGTGTGGACCAACAACTCAGGGCGTGCGCTTTCACCTGCGGCTGGGCCGACGCTCGCGCGCTCTTTCTTCTGCGTGCGTTTCCGACCGTAGTAGTAGCCAAGGTTCAGCCCACCTCCTTCGCGTCCGACATCAGGCAAAGAACCCAACACGGCAAGGCCGAGCTCCCGTTCGATGTCCTCGGAAGTGCGCACCGTGCGGTCCAGCATTTCGCGACCCGTCGCACCAGCGAAGCCGAGCAGCAGGCCGACCACGATACCTACAGCGAGGTTCGTCATTGTCCTGGGATAGACAGGAACTACTGGCTTCAATGGGCGATCTAGGACACGCACATTGTTGAATGGTGCCATCTTGGACAAGCCGCTCTCGGTCGAGCGCTCGAGCACCATGCCGAAAAGCTTTTCCGTGTTTTCCTTGGACCGATGCAGGCGACTGTACTCGAGCTCTTTCAGGTTGAGCTGCATCGCCTCTTTACGCGCTCCCTCGTACAGCCCAGACAACCCTGCCAGTTGACGGTTGACGTTGGCGAGCTCGACCTCGGCGCCGTTTTTGATGTTCTGCAGCTCCTGCGCGATCGCGGCGCGGGCGCTGTCCAGCTGCGCATTGAGCTTCTGCACTTCGGGGTGCCGATCGTCTTTGCCTCCGGCCTTGACCATCACTAGGTCTCGCTTTGCCTCCACGTACGCCTTGCGGAGGGCCCCCAAAGCTTCGTTGGCAACCAACTCCGTGGCCGGAATTTCGCCCGGGTCCGACGGATCTACGGCTTGCACAATGGCAAGGCGCGCCGACACGGCTTCCTTCTTTGCTTTCAACTCCGTCAGGTTGGCGTTCAGTTGTTGGATCTCGGCGCGGACCATATTGGACTGGTCGTCATATGAAACCGAGAGCAGATTGTACTTGAGCTTGAAATCATGGAGATTCATCTCCTGTGATTCCAGGTCGCCTTTCAGCCGCTTGAGCTGAACGTCGAGCCACTCCACGGTCTTGTTCGTGGCGTCCATGCTCGTGTCTAGGTTCTGCTCGACGTACGTGTCCACGACGGCCGACAGCAGGCGCTGGGCTCGAGCAGGGTCAGCATCCGTGAACTTCACTCGGGTCAGACGACTGTCTTGTATCGGCTCCACTTTCAGTCGAGCGCGCAGAGTTTCCGCCGCGTCTTCCAGTGATGCTGCGGGGGGACCACCGGTGGACTGCGAAGGGCCAGGAGGTAGATTTGCCAAGAATCCTACGTCCGACGCCAAGCCTAGTTTTTTGACGACGAGCTCCGCCACCCGACGTGAGGTGATCACCTGGTACTGAGTGGCGAAATACTCTTGGTTGCTCCAGTAGCTTTCGGCGCCCGACTCAGTGCCCTGATGACCGAGCGGGGTGAGCGGTTGGGGGTCGAGCTGAATCGTCGCGACCGCCTCGTAGATTCGAACTTGGCGGGAGGTGTATACCGAAGTACCGGCAACGGACGCCACGAACAGGAGCAGCATGATCGGCCAATGCTTGCGCATGGCGCGAAGGAGGAGCGCCGGAGAGAATGCCTGTTCGGGCTCGCCGTGCGTTGCGGTGGATTGCGAGGGAGTCATATCAATTATGGCTTATTTCAGCTTACAGCTGGGATTCGCTCAGGCGCGAGCTCGGATTCGGCAAGGGCCGGCGTGGCCACCAGGCTGCTGCCGAGTGCCAGAAGCACGCTGGACAGCTCGTCGACCAAAATCTGCAGCAACACATCAACCTGGGGGGCGGGGTCTTCCATATCAGAGCTCCAGCGAAAACGCAGGCTAGCGATGGCGTTGGACTCCGGTCCGATGGGAAACACGACCTCGACCAGATCGCGTTGAGCACAATCTGCTCCCGGCGCGGTCCAGCGCCGGCCTTTCGGAGAGGCCAGCAGCTCCACGCACGAGATGCTCGTCTCAGTCGTGAGCCGTGCCAGAACGGCGAACGCGCTGTCTTCGGTCGACGTCTTCGACATCGAGACGATGAGCCCTGGAATCACCCGGCGCAGGTTTTCGGTGAACGGATCCCGCAGACGAGCTTTTTGCCGCTTGCGGAAATGGAGGTATTCGAAATACCCCAGGAAGCGAACGAAACCGACGAATACGAGCGACACCGAAAGCAGCGCGAGCCCAACGTGCCAACTTCGTCCAAGCGAAACGGCGATGGCACCTGCGGCGAGCAAGCTCGAAATCCCGTACAGGAACACGACGGCGCGCCGATGGGTCAGGCCGAGATCGAGCAACCGATGGTGAACGTGTCCCCGATCAGCCGAGAAGATTGGGCGCCGCTCCAGCACACGGCGGAACATCGAAAAGAGGGTGTCGAAGATTGGCACACCCAGTGCCAGAACCGGTACGAGCAGGGAGACCGCCGTGGACGCTTTCTGCTGCAGTCCGCCGCCCGCAAGAGCGGTGGTGGCGAGCACGAAGCCGAGAAAGTAGCTGCCGGAATCGCCCATGAAGATCCGGGCGGGATTGAAATTGAAGAACAGGAAGCCAACCAATGCGCCCATCAATGCGGCCATCGTCAGCGCAACGAAAACGGAACCAGAAATGCTTGCGATGACGAAACTGGTGAACGCGGCGAAAAAGGTCACACCTGCCGCAAGACCATCCAGACCATCGATCAAATTGACAGCGTTGGTTACGCCCACGATCCAAAGCACTGTCACCGGAAGCGCGAATACTCCCATCGAGAGCGCACCGAATAGGGGCAGCTGAATCGCTTGAATCTGGAAGCCGCACGCGAAGGCGAAGATGGCAACCGCAACCTGGGCCGCCAATTTGTAAATCGACCGGAGACCGCGCACGTCATCGAGCGCGCCCACCGCACAAATGGCGGCGCCGCCACCCACAACAGTCGCGATCTGAAACAACCGACCATTCAAGGCATGGACTAAGAACGGGTCCTGCAGTGCGAGGACGACGACTGGCACCGCCCAAGCCAAAGCCAGGCCGATACCCCCAAGGCGGGGAATGGCGCGGCCGTTGACATGCCGGCCACCCGGGGTGCTGACCGCGCCGATTCGCAACGCAAAACGCCGAACCAGGGGCGTTACAAGCACGCTCAGCAGGAGCGCGACCATACAGGCTACGACGTAACTCTTCATGACGGGTTCCCTGGTCCGTGACGTTCGTTCGTTGCCGCTCAGTGCGTAGACGTTCGACGAAGCGACGCTAACTCAAAAGAAAATCATCGTCTACGGGCTAGGACGTGCACATTCTCGCCGCACTGCAAGCGTGACTGGCGCTTCGCGAGCTTGTATATGCGCGAGACAATGGAAAGCGCCGTACTGATTTCTGGCGACTTTGTCAGGACCGGCGGCATGGACATGCCGAACTACGCTGTCGCGCAATATCTTGCGGAGCGGGGCATTTCAGTACAACTGGTCGCGTTTCGCATCGCCGAAGAGTTGGCGAATCGCGCCAACGTGAGTTGGTGTCGAGTACCCAAACCACTGCGATCGTACACGCTCGGATTGCCTTTGCTCGACAGAGTCGGCCGGAAAGTCGCGCGACAGTCCTTGGCTCGTGGGGGGCGAGTGATCGTCAACGGGGGCAACTGCCAGGTCGGCGATGTGAACTGGGTGCACTATGTTCACGCGGCCTATCAGGGATCCGCCCCAGCGAGCCTGCTTCGCAGCGCACAGCGTCGGTTGATTCACGGACTGAGTCTCGAACAAGAGCGCTCCGCGCTGCGCAAGGCTCGCCTAATCATCGCCAACTCGGAACGCACTCGGCGTGACCTCACCGAGAAGCTCGGGATCGATGACGCGCTGATTTGGACCGTGTACTACGGGATTGACGCAGACCGATTCGCGCCGCCCACGGAAGAATTCAGACGCCGGATGCGTGAGCGCTTGGGGCTCCCCGATCGCCCGCAGGTTGCATTCGTCGGCGCGTTGGGTGATCGCCGAAAAGGGTTCGACACCCTGTTCGCGGCGTGGTCTTCACTCTGCCGAGATCGTGCTTGGGACGCTGACTTGCTCGTGGTTGGACGAGGGGCAGAGCTCTCGTCATGGCGCCAGCGAGCGAACGACGAGGGCATTCAGGATCGCATTCGCTTCTTGGGGTTTCGCGCTGACGTCCCGGACGTGCTCGCGGCGTGCGATGCGTTGGTCGCTCCGGCGCGCTATGAGGCATACGGGCTCGGCGTACAAGAAGCGTTGTGCACGGGGCTACCCGCGCTGGTCAGCGCGAGTGCAGGTGTCGCGGAGCGCTATCCTCCGTCCTTGTCCGAGCTTTTGATTCGCGATCCCGACGACGCGGCGGAGCTCGAATCGCGCTTGAAGAATTGGCGACGTCAGCACGAACGCTTGCGCGAGGCGACCCTCACCCTGGCCGCGCAACTGAGACAGCGAACTTGGCAGGTGATGGCTGAAGACGTCCACTCGCTGATCGACACTGGCCGTACGCCGCGCTGAGCCGACCGCGCTCCAGAACCCGCCCTCACTTCTCCGGAAAAACTCTATGCTACCGCGCTTGGGTGTGCGCTTCGCTGAGTCCCGTGAGAGGCGCACAAAACGGCCATGTTAAGTAACCAGAACTCGACGCCACCCGTCCCTTCGAAAAGCGGATAGGTAAAGCAGACTGCGAGGGCTCCGACGTCGTACGCCAGAATGACGGCCGCCCACAGGCTCAGCAAACGCGCATCCGCGCTATCTTGGCGCCGAGCAACCTTGAGGCATCCCCACATCGCGAGCAGAATCGCGGATGCATAGAGGATGATCAGCGCAACGCCTCCGTCGAAGAGCCACACAGTCCACTGGATTTCGGCCCACAGGCCCCCGGTGCCTTCGCCGAAGTATTTGTGCACCATTCCGGTGCGAGCGAGGCCTGCCCCGAGTGGGTAGAGCGGTAGGTCGTGGTCGATCGTATATTCGAGAAAGTGGCCTCGGTGAGTATAGTAGACCGAGCTCGGATCGGCCTCGACGAGGGTCGCTAAGCGCGCTGTCATCGCTTCGCCCCCGACCGTTACTGCCAAGGCAAACGCTGCGGGGATCAGAAAGCCCGCAGCACTAACCAAGCCGACCAACTTCGTCAGCCGACCGCTGAGGAGCAAGACGGCCAATAAGGTGAGTGTGCATACGCCCGTCATCACCACGAGAGATCTGACCTGACAGAGGTACAAGCACATCAAACCAGCGAGCATGCCGCCGACCGCAAGCGGGCGAGCGCCTGCAAAAGCGGGCTTTTCCGAGAGCAGCGTGCCAGTGCCCAAGAGCACCGCGTAGAGTCCAGCGGCCGATGCGCCTCCTGGATTGTCCGTCAACCCCATGGGACGGAATACACGCTCGCCGCTTGCGAGCATGATCTCCAGCCCAGCCAGCGCATCGCGGCTTTTGGCTGCCAACGAGGCTGACAGGGGAGGCTGGAACTGTCCCGGGAAATACGCTTGGAGCACGCCTAGTACGGCGCTGGCCGTATAGAACAGCCAAAGGATCGTGATCAGCAATTGCAGTTGGCTGGCACTCGTCTCCGTTCGGGACACCCAGAAGATGGGGGCGAGCACCGCGAGCTTCAACATCACGGCTGCGAGTGACCCCAACAAGCCGCTGCTTTCGGGGTGAAAGAATTCGAGTCCAAGCAGTACCAGGATGCTCCAGGCGACCGTTCTCAGCGCCGTGGGCGTGACACGATTGCTCGGAATGAGCACCAGAAAGGCCAAGCTGACGCCGAACGCGGTGACGCGAACGAGCACTCGGACGCTGGAGAGCGCCGGGATCAAGAGCAGCAGCTGACACGCAATGTGCAGCAACACGAAGCTGATCAGCCAGCCGCGCGAGGGCCGCGCTTCGCCGGCCCTGTTGAACCGCGTCGGAACGCTTGTTGCCGCATCGAGCACTGCGCGTAGCTACTCCAGAAAGTGGCTCGTAACAAGCTCGGGCGGGCGGGCGGCACGAGGGGGCGATCGACACCGCGTTAAAGTTGAACGCAAGATTGCTAGGCCCCGCTCGAATCGGGAAGCGTTGGGGCGCGATGGTCGGAGAGCCGGGCACACGGAAAAGAGCCTGCGGAGCTTCGTGACTGGGTGGGAGCACACATGCTAGCTTGCACGACAATGACGCCGATGGTGACGTCCTGCCTCCCAAGCTGCCGACACCTGTCGCTAGTTCGAAGGAGTCGCTCGCGTGGCATTGGAGCGGACGTTGCAGTGGTTCAAGGGGGGCGTCATTCGCCCTCCACCCTAGGCGTGGTCGGGTGATGGTGAGCCGCAAGAGGATCCTCGTACTGTCTCACGCTGGCGTTCTGGAAGTGAACCGAGCGGTGTTTCAGGAACTCGCGCGCTTGGACGCCGAAGTCACGATGGTCGTCCCGAGCGCGTGGAAGGGCGACCTCATCAGCGATCTGCGCTTCGAGCCTCGAGAAAGCGATCAACGGTTGCGGGTGTTTCCGCTTCCGGTGGCCTTTTCGGGCAACGGCTCGCTGTTCTTCTACCGTTCGTCACTACGTCGCGTGCTGGGTGGTTGGGTGCCGGATTTGGTTTTCTTGGACGAGGAACCGTGGAGCCTGGCCGCCCTGCAGACGTTCCTCGAGTTCCCACGGGCGACGATCTGGTTCTTCACCAAAGAGAACTTGGATAAGACAATCCCATGGCCATTCTCCAGCCTGAGGCAATGGGTCTACCGCCGTGCCGCTGGAGCGTTCGCTGTTTCGGAGGAAGTGGAGCAAGTGCTCCGCATCAAGGGCTTCCGAGCGAACATCCAACGGCTCCACCATTCCTACGATCCGGCGCTGTTCAAGGCGCGTTCTGGACCCGAGAAGCAGCGCATCCGTGACGAATTCGGAATTCCTCGGGACGCCGTCGTCATCGGCTATTTCGGGCGCTTGACGGTCGAGAAAGGCTTGAGCGATCTCACGAGTGCTCTGCAGCTGATGGCGCAGAATACGGATCTTCCACCTTGGTTTTTTTGTTGCGTCGGGGGCGGGCGCGCCGAGCAAGCCACCAAACGCGCCCTTTCGTCGCTGCCCGCGTCTCGCTACCTGATGCTCCGTGCGATCAGTCATGATCGTGTTGGCAGCTTGCTTTCCGCTATCGACGTGCTGGTGCTTCCATCGCGCACCACGTTGCGTTGGAAGGAGCAATTCGGTCGCATCCTGGTCGAGGCGATGGCGTGCGGCGCCGCGGTGGTGGGTTCGGATTCCGGTGAGATCCCGCATTTGATCCGGCGTTCTGGCGGGGGATTGGTTTTTCCCGAAGGGCAAGTGAGCGAGCTAGTGGCGTGTTTGGTGCGACTCCTGAAGGACGCTGCCCTGCTCGAGCAGTATCGAACACAGGGGCGGAGCTACGTGGAGCAAACGCTTACGCATGCAACCGTCGCCCGCGAACTCGTCGAAAAACTACAGGTCAGCGTCTGATTGAGACGGGGGCGGGTACGTGGGCAGGTTGCAACGGATCGCGGTCATCGCTGACTTTTTGGAGGAGCAGTGGCCGAGTATGGATCTTGCGGCCGAGCAACTCGCAATGCACCTTTCGCAGCGGGGCGATCTCGAAAGTCGGCTATTTCGACCGGCCTTGAAAGTGACTCGGCAGGGAAGGGCGGCAAGCGCGGCTGAACGTGCTCTCGGCCGCTTCGTACAGCTTCCGCTGCAGGTCGCGCCGACACGCTTCAAAGCGGACTACGTTCATATCGCTGATCACAGCTACGGGCACTTGGCGTTGCTCTTTCCCTCCGAGCGTGTGGGGGTGTATTGCCACGATATCGATGCTTATCGCGCGCTATTGCCAGGCTCCGGCGCGCCCCGCGCGCGCGTCCTACTTTCGCAGCTACTGCTGCGCGGCCTGCGGCATGCAAGCGTGGTCTTTCACAGCACCGCGAATGTACGTGAAGAGATCCTGCGTTACGATTTCGTGCCCGCGTCGCGGCTAGTTCAAGCACCGTTGGGGATCGCAGCGGAATTTCTTGCGGCGTCAGCGCCCAACGCGGCAACGCAGCAATACCTGCTACACGTCGGCTCGTGCACTCCGCGGAAAAATGTCGAATTCCTGTTGCAAATCTTCGCCGCTGTTCGCCAACGTTTGCCGAACTTGGAACTGATACAAGTGGGCGGGCTCTGGACCGAAGGCCAGCAGGCGTATATCGAACGCAACCAGTTGAGTCCGTTCATTCAGCAAAAGAGGGGCATTCCGCGCGAGCAATTGGCGGGGCTGTACTCCGGCGCCATGGCCGTGATCGTGCCGAGCATTGCGGAGGGCTTCGGTATTCCAGTTATCGAGGCGCTAGCATGCGGCGCGCCGGTCGTCGCGAGCGACATCCCTGTGCTGCGAGAAGTCGGCTTCGAAGGCGTGAGATTTTGCTCTCTCGGTGATGTGAGTCAGTGGAGCCGTGCGCTCGAAGAGCTATGTGCGACGGGGATGCGGCCGAGCACGGAGATTCGCTCGCGCATTCAGGCCCGCTACACCTGGCAAAGGCAGGCTCAGATTATTGGTGACGCCTACCTGGGCCGAGGTCGAGGGCGCGTGGCAAGGTAGGCATGCTCGAAGTCACGGAGAACCCGCAACCTTCGGACCTCGCGATTCGGGCAGCGAATGCTCAAACGCTGTCCGCGCAGCAACACGTCTCCACGCCACAGCACGTCGACCAGTTAGACGGCTTGCGCGGGCTCGCGATCGTCATGGTCATGGTCTTTCACATGACCACCCAGCAGCCGATTGGAAAGTTGGCTGAGGCGTGGTGCGCGCTCGTTGGTTCTGGCGCGTTGGGGGTGGACGTGTTCTTCGTCCTCTCCGGGTTTCTCATCACTAACATACTCCTCAGCGCCGCTCACGCCCCACACTACTTTCGCAACTTCTACGCCCGTCGCGCGTTGCGCATCCTTCCGCTCTATTACGCAGTTCTCACCTTCGCCTTTGTCTTCTTGCCTCGATTTGCCGGGGCGCGTGCGGCAAAGTACGAGGCCGTCAATGCCGATGCGATCTGGTATTGGCTTCACCTCTCGAATTTTTCGATCGCGAAGCGGGGGGCGTTCATCCACGGATTCGTGGACGTGTCGTGGTCATTGGCGATTGAAGAGCAGTTTTATTTGTTGTGGCCCGCGATCGTGTGGTGCGTCTCGCCACGGCGGCTGCGTTCGCTCTGCGTGGCTTTGGTTGTCGTGTCTGTCGCGAGCCGAGTTGTGCTGGGTGCTCGGCACGTAGAGCCAGTTGCGATTTACACACTGACTTTTTGCCGATTCGACGGCTTGGCAATCGGAGCGCTGGTTGCGCTCATGGTTCGCGGTCGCGCTCCGTCCGCAATCGGCTCGCTCATGGTTCGCGGATTCTGGGCGACCTGCCCATTGTGCCTAATCTATTTTGCACCACTCGAAGGGTCATTCGCGAGTCTGGTGAAGCTCGGCAACATTTACCTTTTTGCCGCCGCGCTCACTGGCTGTGTCATTCTTGCCGTCCTTTCGACCCCCAAAGCGTGGCTGATTCGACCGCTCGATTCGCGAATACTGAAACTGTTTGGTCGCTATAGTTATGCGCTCTATCTCTTCCATTTCCCGATTTCGGGCGCGCTTCGCGAGTTCATTTTGACGCCCGCTCGCATGCCGTTGGTCTTCGGCTCCAGCCTGCCGTCCGACTTTGTTTTCTACCTAACGGCAGGGGCGGCGAGTCTTGGTGCCGCCGTGCTCAGCTGGCACTTGTATGAGAAGAGGTTCTTGCGCTTGAAGCGGCTTTTTGTCTGAGGATTTGCCGATGTGGTTCAACTCGAGATCCACTACGCTACCGACATGACCATTGCCTGCCCGCTGTGCCGCTCGGGCGACACGTTTGTTCTGCAGAAGACCGAGCCGTTGGCCGACTCAGATCCTCTCATCGAGACGACCTTCGTCGCGCCGGGGGAAGTCGTCAACTTCATGGCTTGTCAGGCGTGCAGCCTGGTCTTCCGCACTCCGCGACCAACGCCGGAGCAGATAGCGAATTACTATCAGCATGTATTGCCACCGCAGGTGCCCGTGCACTTGAAGCAGATGGGTATCAGTGAACAGCTCTTGGATGCTCGCAACGAGCGCCGCTACGCGCTGCTCTTCGACGACCTCATGCGGCTAGTGCCAGGAAAATCGGGGCATATCATCGACATCGGCGGCTGGGATGGCCGCTCTCTCGTGCCCTGGCAAGCGGCCGGATGGGAGACGACGCTAATCGATCCGGGCGCAACAGAGACGCTACCACACCCCAAGATCCGCGCGCTCGGTTCCGTAGAGGAAGCCATTCACGCTGAGCTCCAGCCTGCCAAGTTGATTACGAGCTATCACTGCATCGAGCATTTGCGCGATATCGATGAATGGATCGCCGAGTCGAAGCGATTGTCGAACGCGGAGACGTTCTGGGTCATCGAGGTGCCATTTGACCTCATCCACATTCCAAATTTGTTTCAGCGGCGCCCACTGAATCGAGCCAACGTTCACATCCAACACCTTAACTACTTCACGCCCCGAAGCTTGAATTCCCTGGCGACACTTTTAGGGCTCGAGCCAATGAGTCTGAAGATCGTTGTCGCACCGCACTGGTTTGGGCCAACAGTGGCTTTGCGGGTGATCGCCCGTGCGCCCGCACATCCGAAGCGACCGGTTCCCCTCAAACCACGTTCTGCCCGCCGGGTCCGGGCAAGCCTAGAATTGCGCGTTCCGGTCTGGAGGCGCATGGCCGGGTTGATGTTTCGATATACGCGTTTGGCGCATCCAGAATGGGGGTGACCCCTGTCTTCCAACGCCGACTTTCGGGAGCGAAGCCGCGCTCGTGACATTCACTGACCGATCGTCGAGCTTAGCGACAACTCCCTTGCGGAGCGGATGACAGGATCTCCAGCGCCCGTCTGAGGGCCCTTTAGGTTCTCCTTGTCAGCAGGGCAAACTTGCCTGCTGAAGGAATTGGTACCTCAAAGGCATAGTCTGCCGGATGCTCGGCCACGAATTCGTCCACCGCAATTTTGGCTCCCTCGGAAAAGTAATCGTAGTCATCAACGATGACGATTCCACCTTTCGCCAACACCTTATGCAGGAAGTCCAACGCGATCTTGATCGGTTCATAGAAATCAAAATCGACGTACGCAAATGACACCTTCGAAGGCATCGTCGCAGAGAGGATGGTCTTCTCGATGAACCCGTCGATAATCTTCGTGCGGATGAGCGGAAAATTCACGCCTTTCAAACTGCCGAGCAGCACCTGTTGAGCGTAGGCCATCGTGCCTTGGTACGCTTCCATGCTCTTCAGATTGAGGACGTCGTCCTTCAACTTGTCTTTGGTCGTAGGCGCCGGCAGCCCTTCGAAAGAATCGAAAAGCCAAAATGTCTTCTTCGTGGGCAAAATGGTGTGGCCAATCAGCGCGGAAGTATATCCTTGCGCTACACCAAACTCACACACATCGCCGTCGAGACTCTGGATGGCGTGCAAGGCATTCAGCAGGTAGACAGCTTCACTCGCTTGAGTTCCATCGAGACGGGCCATGAGTTCGATGGTTCGCGCATCCGGCTCTGGCAGCGATTGAAATTTCAAATCCCGGTAGCAGCCATATACCTCTCGCAGCGCCCGTTGGTACTTGCCCTCGAGTGGATTCGGGTTGCGGGTGCGTTCAATCTTGTATCCAGCCGTCGCTAATAAATTCCTGATTTGTCGCTTCATCGATCCTCTCCTCGCGGCCCGTCCGAACCTAGGCCGATACTCACGCGCTCAAGAGTTTTCACTGAGCAGCGAAGTGATGAGCATTTCTACTGCGTCTAAACAGCTATCACTCGCCCGTTGCTCGACATAGCTGCGAGCGCGAACGCCCATTTCCCTGAGCTCGACGCGCTTAGAGTAAGCGTCCGACAGCGCCTCCGCCAGAGCAATGTCTTGTCCGGCCGGAACCACCCAGCCGGCATTTGCGTCGCGCACCCACTGGGCTGAGCCGCTTTGGTTCGTGACGATGGTCGCCAGGCCGCATGCCATTGCCTCAGCGACCACAAAGCCAAAACCATCCTCCATCGACGGCAAAACCGAGATGTCTGAAGAATGGTAGGCAGCAACGGGATCGCCCGGCGCTAGCACGACATCGAGGCCGTTCGACTCACGGCGCAACGCGAGCTTCATCTGTCGACTCCCGGTGCCGCCAACGAGGAGCAGTCGCAAGGGCAGTTGGAGCCGCCGTACTGCGCGCAGCAAATATAAGAAACCTTTCCTGACATCCAGCGAACCGACCATGACGATCTGAAAGATCGACGACGATGGTTGCAAGGGAGGAGGGCGGAAGCGTTCGAGATTGACCGGCAGATCGACGACGACAATCTTTCCGCTCTGATCGACTTCCTGGGCCGTTGAGGCGGCTGCCCACGTCGAGGACACTCGAATTCGATTCGCGAGAGCGTACTCTTCGTGGACACGCTCGACCATGCCCGGCACGGGATGGTCGGGAAAAGGCCCGCTACACCAGTGGTCCCACTCGCGCTTGCAGACCGCGCGGTAGTTGGCAATGCCGCCGTTCGGATTGTCCACGATCGAAGGGACCCCGTGTGTTCGACACCATTGCAGACCTTCCAGTGCGACTTGCGTAAACAGGTACACGAGATCTGGCCGGATCTTGTCGAGTTCACGAGCGGCCCATCGTCCGATAAGGCCGTGCGCCAGCCAGGTCTGGCCACCAGGGTAGAAGCGCAGCGGAGTGTATCGCACGGCGCTATTCGGGACGCGAGGCGCACCCGCAACCCACCTCACTCGATCTTTGATGGTCGTGAGTGGCCAAGCGTCGATCGAGCCAGGACCGAGCGCGAAAACTTCGTGGCCTTGTCGCGAAAGCGCCGCAATCACGGTTGCGACGTGCAGTCCAAGACCTCCGGAGCCAGCGGGCACGGCATAAACGACTGCAACGCGACGTCGTTTGGATGCTGATACCGCCTTGGGTTGGCCGAAACGATCATTCATCGAGCAGGCGTGCTCCCGCCCAAAAGCACGTTCCTCACGTTGCGAGTTCCGGTTGGACGTCACGGCCAGGGAACGCTTCCAGGTGCTCCTTTGGATGCGTGAGTTCCTCCAGGATCCCCTGCGGCAACACGAGCTTGTGCGTCGCGGTGGCGTTCGCCAGGTTGCGGTGGGTGATCATGAATGTGGTTCGCCCAACGCTCGCGCTTTGAATCGCCTTCAATACCTCGCGTTCGGTATCGGCGTCCAGGGCCGAGGTGGGCTCGTCCAAGACCAGGACTTTAGGTGCTCGCAAGATCGCTCTCGCGATCGTGAGCCGCTGGCGCTGTCCGCCCGAAAGGCTCGCGCCGCGCTCGGCGAGCACGGTGTCGAGTCCTTGCGGTAGCTGCTTCACGAAATCGCCGAGTTGCACGCTCTCCAGCGCCGTCCATGCTAGCTCACGCGAGATTTCGCTGGACCCCAAGGTCAGGTTCTCGAAAATGCTTGCCTTGAACAGAAACGACTCCTGTTCGACGCAAGCGACCGCGCGGTGGAACGACGAACGCGAGAACTCCCAGTAGTCCGTGTTGCCCAATGTGATTAGTCCTGCCGTGGGTTCTCGAAGGCGCAAGAGCAAGCCAGCCAGTGTGGACTTGCCCGCTCCCGATGCGCCTACGACCGCCACGAATGCACCAGTGGGGACGCGGAAGGAAAGGCGATCTGCCGCCAGCTGTCCGTTCGGATAAGCAAACGTGACGTCGCGAAATTCGATCGCTTCCCCGACGTCGTCGAGGGAGCGAGCGCCGAAGGGCCGTTTGGGATACTTCGGCAGATCGAGCCACTTCATGACCTGTTCGATACTGCCTGCGAGCGCAGCGAACGAGCCTTGCAGCCCGTAAATCTGATTGAGCGCGGGGAGGAGACGGAGCAGTCCAAAGCCGAAGGCAAGGAAAAGCGAAGCTTCCAGGCGCCCGGACGAGACGCCGAACACATAAGCAGCGGTCGTCAGGCCCATCGCGCCAGCGACTCCGAGCGATTCGGTCACGCCGATCGTCAAGGAGTGACCCAATGCCGTGTTGATGTCGCACGTTGCCTGGCGGGTATTCACCGTCTCGAACGATTGGGCCCGGATCGTCTCCGTAGCGGTTGTGCGCAGCAGGCGGAGGCCACCGACGGTCTCGCTGACGTGGCTTGCGAGGTCGGCGTTGGCAGCGGCGGTGGCCCTTCCGCGGCGCGCGGTGTGCCGGTTGAGCGCGAGCGCCACTGTACCTAAGATCAGAGCGAGCGCGAACGTCACAAAGCTCAACGTCGGTGAGAGCCACACGAGCGCCACGAAATAGCTCCCTGCGATCAGGGTGCGCTGCGCGGTGAGAACGCCAAAGTCGATGGCATAGGCGACGTGAGTTGCGTCTGTCAGGAATGCCCCACTGATCTCGCCGCTCGTGTGGGCCTCGATGCGTTCGGGAGTGGCATAAAGAACGCGATCGAGGAGCTGGCGTCGGAGTTCAACCATAGCGCCGCGGCGCAAAGATCCTGCAACCCAGGCCGCGGCGTAGGAGATCGCGCCCTTCAAGATCACGACGCCCAGGATCGTGGCGGCGAATAGCGCTAACCGGGATGACGGGTTCCCGGTGCCAATGACCCGGGCGAGCCAGCGTCCGGACGTGCTGGATGCCTGCGCGGTGCCGGTGAGCGTAGATAGCAGCGGGACCATGAGGCTAACCGCCGAGGCCTCGAGGAGGCCCGCCACCAAAAGCAGGAGTAGGGTTAAATATCGCTTCCACTGGGGCGAACCCAGCCGGTCCAGCAAGTGAACGGTGGCCCGGAGCGGACCGACGATAGCAAGGCGCATTCTCGTGCGCGGAGTCTAGTCGAATCGGGCTCGATGGCTACGTTCGATCCCACGCGAGCTCGCGTCCACGCTTGGACGGGCGAGCTCGGCGAGCCTCAGAAGCCATTTCGCCTCGGTGATCCCGGCTCTCGCGTCCCCGAGATGGAGTAGCTTTCGTTCCCCACTCCTGTCTGAATGAGGTGACTCCCAGTGACCGAAGAGCTGACCTGTTCCCCTACGAACGAACTGCATCGAGACGCGAGCGGCGTCGCAACTTCGTCCGCCTCCGCAGGCCCCAGAGCTCAGGAGGATGAGGAACTGGCGCTCGTGGCAGACGGAAGCGACGTTCTGTGCATTAGCTGTTCGTACTATCCGCAGACACTGCCGACCGGCATTCGGGCCGAAAAACTTTTGAGCCGTCTCGCCGCGACGTGTCGCCTGCGCGTAATTACCGAGGAGCCGGCGAGCGCCGACGATCCGGCGAATCTCGAGCGAATTCCAGTGTCCTGGGGGCGCAGCCAACGAGCCTACGCGGCTCTCGGGCGCATTCGGCTATCGAAATTTCTCGAACTCTTGGTGTGGCCCGACCGTGAGCTGCTTTGGACCCCGTGGGCCGTGGCTGCCGCCCTGGACGCGGTCAAGGCACGCAAGCCGTCGGCGATCGTGGTGTTCATGATGCCGTATTCGTCAGGGCTGGCAGGGCTGGCTCTGAAGCGGCTGACGGGGTTGCCACTGATCCTCAATTTCGATGATTCGCCGACGTGCTCGGACATGCACCCATTCTTTCCGACCTCGGTTCATGCGCGGCTCGCTGCCTGGCTGGAAGACCTCTACGTTCAATCGGCGGACGCCGTGATCTACGTTTCGGGGACGACTCTGGCGCGCGTCCGCGATCGCCAGCCGCCCGCGCGTCGCGAAAAATTCCGGCTGATTCGCTATGGCGCTGATCCCGTTTCCGTCGAAACGCGCGCCGACGCCAACTCGCAGGTGTTTACGATTCGTTATGTCGGAGGCTTCAATGGCTGGCATCATTTCGAAGAACCGTCGCCGATGAGTCCCCTGCGCCGGGCGTATCAATCCTGGATGCGTCTCGGGCGCAAGGAAGTAGTCTCACTCGACTTTCGCAGTTCGAGCCCGGTATTCGTGGGGCGCGCGGTGAAGCGCCTTCTGTCACGCCGGCCCGAATGGCACGGCAAGATCAGAGTCGAAACGTATGGCAACCGATTTCCCCCCGAGGTCATCGAGGCGGTCCTGCGACGCGAAGGGATCGAGGAGGTCGTAAAGGTCGCGGGGCCCGTCACCAATGATGAAGCCATGCGCCTAGCGGCATCCGCCGAGATGCTTTTCTTGTCGTTGCCGGGGCGACCCGACGGCAGTGCGGGGGGCCGGATCTCCGCGAAGACCTACGAATACCTGGTCACCGATCGCCCGATTTTGGCGGCTGTGCCTCCGGGTGAGAATCGCGAGTTCTTTAGCGACTTCCCGGGAGTGACTTCGTGCGATCCAACTGACGAGGCCGCGATCGAGGCGGCGATCGAGCAGGCGGCCGCTTCGTTCTTCGGGGGCTCCCCCGCGCGCTTCGATCGGCGCCGTTTCGAAGCATCGCTCGGGTATGATGATCGCGCTCACGAACTGGCGCGCGTCATCGCTGAGGTCGTGCGAGCGGGGCGCGCCCCAGCCGTACGCCAGGCAACGTAATCCTTCGAAGCGTTGCGCCGGAGTCAGGAACGAACGGCCATAGCCAGGATGCTCATGCCCTTGTAACGAAACGCTGGTAACAGTGTGCCCGGAAGGCCAAGGCCGAGGCGCGCCTTCCTACCGAGCCGACCCGCGCGCTTATATCCCTCGTCGTTCGACCGAACCATTGCATTGAGGTCAATCCACCCAAGTGGTTCTTCGTCGACGCGGGACAGGGTCCAACCGCTGCGCTCTAGGACCCTTCGCAAAGCGGGCTCTGTCCAGCGCGTTTGATGAAAAGGGGGGTAGTCCCACACGTCGCGCTTACCCGCGCGGTGCTGGGGCAGCATGGGAGTGGTGTAGCGGTTGGGACCGGGACAGGAAATGAATATCGTCGCGCCGCGCTCCGCGAGTTGAGCGAGGTCTCGCAATGTGCCGAGGGGATCCTCGAGATGTTCGATGACATGAAAAAGCGCAAACGCCGAGAAGGTTTGGTTATCGATCAAGAGCTGGCGCAAATCGGCGCAACGCGCATCGAGCCCTTTTTTCGCAGCGCACGCGACCGCGCGCGCGTTGAAGTCGACGCCTACGGCTTTGTGTCCGGCGCGGGAAACAATCTCCATGAAGTGCCCTTCGCCACAACCGATTTCGAGGAGTGAGACAGCCCGTTTGGGCAGCTGCTTCAATACCTCGAAGTACTCCCAACGAATTCCGTAGCGCTCGAACTGGGCATACCAATCAGCGCCGACACTAAAGGTTGGTGATGCATATTCCAGCCTGCAATCTGGGCATCGCGCGACGCGAATGTTGTCAGGGATTTCTCCGCGGCTCATCGATAGTTTGAGCTGCTCACCCGAGCCGGGTACGATTTTCGACCAGACCTCGGCAAGCCTCGTCAACGGGAGCTCTTCATAGACTTGGCCATGCGTGGAACCGCACGCCAGGCAAGCATCTACAGGGATGGAAGTCCCGGTGTGGTAGGGCCCGGACACGCTCCACCCGGCGGGGGCGATCGATCGAGCTAGCGAGCTCCGGCGGACGAGCGAAAGCATCTCTCTCAGCATGCGCTTTCCAACATACCGGTACCTCTGGCGTGGACCAAGCCGCATCTCCGTCAGGGGTGACCGGTTCCCCGGCATTTCAAGGTGGGCGTGCCGAGGGCGAGAATGTGCTATCCGACAGAAGACCGGCCGCCTTCGAGGGGGTAGCCGCTGCGGGACTCTATTCGCAATCAATTTACACGTTCTGAGGCTAAGAATGGACGCGGATCAATTCATCCAACGGTTGCCGAAACTATGGGACGACTTTCCCCGAACGGCGCATCCTCACGACCGCTCGCTCGCTCCTATCCTCGAAAGCGTGGAGGGCATGGCGACAGAGAACAAGCTCAAGCTGCTCAACTTTGCGTGCAGCCTTTTGTCGCCCGATGAGTACTACCTTGAAATTGGTACCTGGAAGGGCGCGACGCTGGTCGGTGCACTATACAAAAACGAGTGCCGCGCGATCGCGATCGACAACTTCAGTCAATTCGCCGGCTCAAGAGCTGCACTCGAATCGAACCTTCAATCGTTTGGAGTGCGCGGCAGCGTAAAAGTAATCGAGGGGGACGCGTTCCAGGTCGCCGCGCGCGGGGACCTCGCGCCAAAAAGTGTTGGCGTGTACTTTTACGACGGTGGGCACACCTACAGCGATCAGTACAAGGCTCTTCGCTTGTTCGAACCCTTCCTCAAGGACGACGCCATCGTCGTCGTCGACGACACGACAATGGGCCAAGTCTTCCGCGCGAACAAGGACTTCGTGCGATTGCACTCGGATCGCTGGTCGCTCCTGTTCGACATCCCGAGCCCGACCCCCAAGGAGCCCCTGTGGTGGAATGGCCTTCAGATATTTCGATTCACGCGCCGCGGCTCGGAGAGCAAGCGTGAGGCCCTGGCAGACAAGCTCCTTTTCGCGTGTGGCGCCCTTGCCAACGATGTTCTCCTTCCGCGCTATTGGCAAATGCGTGGACCCGTCGCGCTTCGCACCCGCCTTCGCAAGCTAGTCTCGGCGTGAAGATCGCGCAGTGGCGTTCGTGACCGCCGTGGAAAGTACACGTGCTAGGTTTGGCGCATGACGCCCGTCGTGAGTATCTGCATCCCTACATTCCGCCGCTTGGCGTATCTCAAGGAGGCGGTTCGCGCGGCGCAAGAACAGACGCTGCAAAACATCGAGGTGCTGATCAGCGATGACGGGGACTCGTCCGAGCTCAAGACCTGGTGCGAGAGCGCCGTGCGAGCCGATCCGCGGGTGCGCTATCGAAGGAACGCGAAGAACTTGGGTCTCGGGGGGAATTGGAACGAATGTGTAATCGCGGCTCAGGGGCAGTGGCTCGTCATCCAGGGGGACGACGACCGCCTGCTGCCGTCGTTTTGCGAGACGCTGTTGCAGGTCGCTGCGCCTGATTCCCAAGTGCTGTTTTCGAACCACTACGTGATCGACGACCGAGGGGATCGGCTCGAAGGGGAGTCCGAAGCGTGGACTAGGCGCTATCAGCGACACTTGCTGGCGCGGGGCAAAGTGGAGCACACCGCACGATGCGTTTGGAACAACTCGGTGCCGATGACCGCCGCACTGGTCCGCGCCGACGCCATCAAGCGTCTGGGCATCAAGACCGACCTGAACACTCCGGAGATCGAACTATTCGCTCGTTTGGCGGCGGAGGGCGCGCGTTTCGATCATGAGCCCGCCTATCTGGCGGAGTTCCGCTCGCACGCAGGCTCGTCGACCGCGAGCGGCCTATTCTCCGAGCGGCTCGTGAGGTACCTGGAGCCAATTGTGGTGCCGGAAGCGGCAGAGGACGCGAAGCGTGCATTCATGGGCCCACTCACACGCAACGCCGTGGATCGTTTGCTGCGATCAGGCGAGCAGGGCAGGGCGCTCGAGATGATGCAGTCGCGCTACTATCCACGCAATCTGCGGGACCCGGCGTTGTTGGCGCAGGCGCTCGCGGTACGCGTTCCCCTGCGGCTCGGCTCTCGCGCCTACTTATTCGCGCGTCGACTTCACGAAGCGCGCAACGGCTGGTTGAACCGCCAATCGTCATGAGCCGCCTGTGCTCTGGCTCTGTGAATTCTGATCTGTGGTCTCGCGTGCCGAGAACAGCTCGTCGAATTTGGGTCGTCGGTTGCGGTTCCAGTGTGCTTGGACCGGCAGTCGGATTCGCCTCGGCGCCGGCAAACGAAGGGCGTTGACATTCAGGTATGCATTCGGCAGCTTGCCGAAGACTTACCAATGGACCGAGCCTCAACACGTTCGGGCGCTAATTCGAGTGGTTAATGATGCGAAGCATGCGGCCGGGTCTGGTGAGCCGGGGAAGGCCGATGGGAGCCTGAGCGGCGCCGCTGGGCGTTTGCAGGCGAGCCACGGGGCACTTCTCCTCGTCCTGCCGTGCGTGGCATGGTCTGCTTGGCACTGGCTTCGCCTGAATAACCTGCTGTACGGCGACCACCTGCGTTGGATGTTCGAAGCGCGGCGAGCCGCGACGGGCGAGCTCATCTACCGCGATTTCGCATCGATGTATCCCCCACTGGGTATACTGGTCTACGGCGCCACCTATCGCTGCTTTGGCGCAACCTTCGCTGTCACCAACGGGCTCACGGATTTGCTGAGTACCCTTACCGTTTTGGTCACGTGGCGGCTCGGCGTTCGTCTGTTGGATGCCCGTCTTGCGCTCGCAGTTGCAGTCGTCTTCACTTTTCTCGGCGCGACCAACGCAGGGACTTTCGCGCTGTTCTCGCTCAACCTCTACACGCCCGCCATCCTGCTCGGAGCGATTGGCATGGCGTTGACGATCATCGGCGCGCTTGATCTGGTGACGGACGACTCGAAGTTGCTCCCAAAAATCTTGCTGGTCGTCGGCACTACGATCGCACTCTTGAGCAAACTCGAGCAGGGCGCGGCCGCATGCGTCACAATCGCCGTTCTCGCACTCTGCAAGTTGCCGCCTCAGCGAACGATCCAAACCACCGCGCGCTGGCTTGGCGGCTATCTGAAGCTCGGTGTCGCTGCGGTCGCGCCTGCTGCTGTCACCTACGCGGTCCTCGCTCGAGCTGTCGGGACGGATAACTTGCTCGCCGGACTTTCAGGGTACGGCATCCCGGCCCGCATCTGCCCGCTCTGGCCGAACGGACTTGGGTTGCTGGGGGCGATCAGTGCTCTAGGACTAGCTGCCGCCACAATCGCTTTGCTCAGCGTCCTTTACACTCCCGCCGCGCAACGCCTCCGCTTGCGCACGCTGGTTTGTGGCGCTCTGGCGGCGATAGGCGGGGTGTCGTGGGCGTACCATCTGCGATTTGCGCTGGTAGATTTCCGATCTTCCCAGCAGACCCTGAGTGGCTTCCGGCTCTTCGCTAGTTACTGCCTCTCGATGTCTGGTTTTTTGTCCCCGTTCATGTGGTCGGGGATTGTCTTGTTGCTCGTGTTGATTGTGCGAATGTTGCGTTCAATGCGCGCGGGCGGTGTGTCCAACCAGGACGCCTCGCTCTTGCTCGTATTGGTTCCGTTTGCGGTGCTTGCGTCGCGCGGAATGTTCGGCAGCATGTTCGGCAACGTCACGGCGGTGCATCAGGCGGCGTACTCTCTCCTGATTCCGTTTGCCGCGTACCTGCTCCTCTATGCGCAACAGCTCGTTGACGCTGTTAGCTCACCCAACGGCGGATTTCGCGTTCCTGCGCTGCCGTCCTTGTGGGCTCGACCTAGTGGGCGCGGGTGGGTGCTCCTTGCAGTCGTGGGCGCCGGATTCACCCTTCCGCGAGTCGTCAAGGAACTAGGGCAAGCTTCCGCGCCAGTCCTCGATACCTTGGCCGGTCGTGTTTACTTGGCCGATGCTGCGTCGCGTGCCGCGTTTGACTATGTGTCTTCGCATTCGCGGCCTACTGACCGGATATTGGAATTGCCCAACGGCGGCGGACTGAGCTTCGCCTTAGGTCGTTTGCCCGCGACCTATTCGACTCAGTTCATCGGTTTACTCCCATCGCAACGACTGATGCATGTCGATGCGGAGCTCGTGCGCGCGCATCCCCCAGCACTCGTACTCACCTTCGACAACCCGAATCTGGGGGTGATGTTCGGCCTGTGTGCACCCGTCGAGTGCGCCTTTCCGCGTCTGGTTTGGCGCTCGGATCACAGGGCCTGTGACCCGGACCAACGTTTCGAAGCGGTAGAATTCGTTCGAGCCAACTACGAACCGCGAGCCCATTTTGGGCCGTTCGTGGTGCTTTCGCCGCGCTCGAGTTCTTGACGCTACGGGTTGGAACGAGCGCGATTTTGCTCGCGCGCTTGTGCGTCGACGAGCAGCTTCTCGAGTCGAGAGAAGTGCTGTTCGGAACCATATTCGAAGGCCATTTCCCATGCTCCTAGCTGTAGGCGGCGATGGTGCTCTGCGTTTCCGAGGGCTCGCTCGAGGGCGGCAGCGAGCGGTCGCAATCTGAAACCGTCGCTATCTGCCTGCTCGCCGCTGTGTCCGGGACGAAGCCAATCCACGATTCCGCCTGCTCCGTAGCCTACTGCGGGCACTCCAACTGAGGCGGCTTCGATGCCCACGATCCCAAATGGTTCCGGCCACAGGCTCGGGACGACGAGAACGTCCGAATCGCGGAGCAGCGCTTGCCGTTGTTCAGAGGAAACCCAGCCGAGAAAATCCGCTTTGACTCCGAGCTGCGTCGCCAGGTGTCGGGCACGCTCTAATTCTGGGCCCTCGCCCGCGACCGTGAGATGCAGGGTGCGCTTCAGGGCGCGTTGACAGCGAGCAACCGCTTGCACGGCTTTCGCACAACCTTTGCCCGATGTCAGCCGGCCCAAAAAGAGTACGCGGTCCAAGGACCTACTTGGAGGCGGTGGTGCTTGTGCGGGAGCGCCGTCTAGCGGATAGGGAATGACATGGATGTCCTGCTCGGGAACCCCATGCTCGAGATAAACCTGCCGCATGTATTCGCTTGCCACGACCGTAGCAGCGAGCCGGTCCAAGACTTTGAGGCGCTTCTCCTGGCTCGTGTACAGATCGAGCAACCGTAGCGGGTTTCGAGCACCGCAACCCCTCAAGTAGTTCATCGGCAAGCACGCCGCTCCAAAACGGCGCGTGCAGACTTGGCGTTGGGGAATTCGATGAACGCGCCAGCCGGTGGCACACGTCCCATAAAAAGCGTGGGCGAAGAGAACGGTGCAAAAACGCCCCGCAAGCGCAAAATCGAGCGTAGGATCCATCGCTCCTTGGAGGAAAACGACGTCGGGGTTGAAGCGCGCGAGGTCTTCGAGAAATGCCTCGCGCGTCATCTCTCTTAGGTTCCATCGAATAATGGGCTCCAACCCTTGGTCGGCCGCACGTCCATGTTCGGCGGGGATCTCGAAAGCAAACGCGAGCTGATGCCCGCGTGCGAGAAACGCAGTGAGGAACCGAGTGAGATAGGTTTCCGCGCCACCGACCACGCCTTGATTGGCGCCAACCACAGCGATCCGCACGGGGCTACCTTGCCACGAAGCTGAACGATTTGCAGACGTTCAGATCCAAAATCGGAACGGGCATGACTAGGATGACCCCCAATGACCCCCGACGACGTCGCCTACGTAAAGAAGCTGGTGCTTGACGGCACGATCCACGGCCCTGTTCTGGAGCTGGGAGCAGGGTATGGTGGCACCACTAGCCGCGAACAGATCGAGGGCGCGGGTTTCGAGTACAAGACCACCGACATCGCGCCCGGGCCTGGCGTCGACTACGCAGCGGATTTCGAGGCCGACGATGTGACGGCTTCGATCTCGCGCACTGATTTTGGGAGCGTGCTGGTCTTGAACGTTCTCGAGCATGCCTTTGCTCCCATCACCGTTCTAGACAATGCGATCCGGCTCACGCGAGCGGGTGGCACGATCGTTACCGTGACGCCCACGATGTGGCCCGTCCACAACTATCCGCGTGATCACCAGAGGCTCTTGCCGGATTGGTATGTGACGTTTGCCGAACGACGCCCGGGAGTGAGGTTGCTCGAACCGCACTTCGAGTTTCTTGGCTACGGGCCGGTGGCCAAGTTTGCCGCGAGTGGCGTGCGAAACCTTCCTCCACCTTGGCGCAGCGCGACCTCGAGCTTCTACACGCGCGGAGTAAACAAGTTATTCAATACCGCGAGTCGCGGTCACTGGGCGGCTCCACATTGCGCGATTGGTGCGGTCTTCCAAAAGCAGTAGCCGTGACTTCACGCCCCGGGATCGACGACCGCGGCACGGTACCACTCGTACGAGCGCCGCACGCCTTCCTCGACGGAGATTCGGGGGGAATAGTCGAGCAACGCCTTGGCCTTGTCGACGTTGGCAAACGTGAAGTCCACATCGGCCTTCATCATCGGTTCGCTCTTGACCGGCACTTTCCTTCCGGCAAGCCGCTCGATCGTTTCGATGTAATCGGTGACCAACACTGGCTCACCGCGGCCGAGGTTGATCACTTCATAGCCGAGCCGCTTGTCGAGCGCTGCCACTATCCCGGACACGATATCGCCAACGAAAGTCCAGTCGCGGCGCATACGCCCGCCGTTGAAGAGCGGGATCGGCGTGCCGGTGCGGAGCGCGTCGAAAATCTTGTACGTCATCATGTCCGGACGACCGCGCGGGCCATACACCGTAAAGAAACGTAGCGCCGTAAAATCCAGTCCCTGGATGTGATGGTACGAATGGCCGAGTAGCTCTGCGGCTCGCTTGCTGGCGGGGTACGGAGCGAGCGGACGATCTGCTGCGTCGGTCTCGACGAAGGGGACAACCTTGGTGTTGCCATACGCGGACGACGTTGAAGCGAAGACAAAGTTCGGATTGTTGAAGCGGTGTGCGGCATCGAGCAGGTTGAGCGTGCCGGTGAGGTTGCACTCGTAGTAGAGCCAGGGATCTTCGACCGAGCTACGCACTCCCGCCATTGCAGCCAAATGGGCGACACCGCTCAGAGAATGCGCGTCGAACAGCTGGGCGAGCAATTGGCGGTCGCGGATATCCCCCTCGATGAACGTAAAGTGCCCATGGCTGGCGCCTGCCTTGCGTACGTCTGCCAGATTCGAGCGCTTTCGGACCGGATCATAGTAGTCGTTGAGGTTGTCGAGGCCGACCACGTGGTCCCCGCGCTCGAGCAGGCGAATCGCCGTGTGACTGCCGATGAAGCCCGCAGCGCCAGTGACCAGGAAGGAGCGACCGCTCGATGTCGGCATGGAGACCGGAAACTAGTCCCGTGACGATCGCGCTTCAACCCATTGTGCCGGAGTCACGCTTCCGCCTAACTTCCGCGGAATGTTCGAAGGAGCGACGCCTAACGCCCGTGGTGCAAGCAGTGCGGCTCGGGTGGCGATGTCTCGAAGGCCGGAGCTCCGGGTGCTGACGAGTGTCCGCTTCCTTGCGGCGCTCGAGGTCGTGTTGATGCACACGATGTTCGAGCTCGGCGGCGATGCGGTTCGCGCAGTTCCGGCCCCGATTTCGCAACTCTTGACGAGCGGAGTCCTCGCCGTCAGCTTCTTTTTCGTCCTGTCCGGATTCATCCTGACGTACACCTATTGTGACGATGAGGGCGATCTGAGAACGGCGCCGGCGAAGTTCTGGCGTGCGCGTTTCGCACGGATCTACCCGCTGTATTTCTTGGGCTTTCTGATGGACGCGCCGCGCGTAGTCAGCTTGTTTCTCGGTTCGGTCGCTTCCGCATGGACCGCCGTCGTCAAGATCGCGGGTGCAGGGGCAGCCTATTTGACGCTGACGCAGGCCTGGCATCCAAGAGTGACGAAGACTTGGAACACGCCAGGGTGGACGCTCAGCGTGGAGGCCTTCTATTACGCGACCTTCCCTCTACTGTTGCTCGTTACGAAAAGGTGGAAGCTGTCGAGCATTTGTTGGGCCGCCGTGGCGCTCTGGGGGGTGCCCATCTTGCTCTACGCGAGCAAGTTCGAGGCCGCGATGAACCCGAGCGCGCGGACGTTTTGGCGGAGCTTTCCTCCGCTTCGATTGGGGGAATTCGTCTTGGGTGTGGCAGCTGGGCGACTATTTCTGACCAAGCGGTTCGCGCCGCAACTGAAAGGGTTGGGCTTGGTCGGCGCCATCGCGGTCGCGTTGGTCCTGCTGCTCGCCGTAGGCGCTAACTCTCTCCCGGCTTATCTGCTCAGATACACGCTCGGTGCGCCCTTGTTTGCGCTGGCTATTCTCGCGCTCGCCTCGGGGGCGCTCCCGACGCCGAGTTGGTTGGGAAGCTCAGGGTTGGTTCTCTTGGGCCGGGCGAGCTATGCGGTCTACATTCTCCACCTACCGTTCATGGCGTGGTTCGTGAAGCTCGCTCATTTGACGCCTTGGGGCAGGCCTTCGCTGCCGTTGCTCTTCACGTACCTAATCGCGCTGCATCTCGCATGTATCGGACTGTTCTTGCTGTTCGAAGACCCCATCCGGCATTTGCTCACGAGAGCGAGGAGCGCGTCGGATCTCAATCCCCCCGCGTGAGCTTCTCCGCTGCACCGGGCATCGCCGTGACGCCGCTCGATTGTAAGAACTTGTGCAAAAGCTCGTTGTCACCGTGAATCAGCTCTTTCGGCGGTCCGGAAGCCACGATCTCGCCTTTGGACAATAGGTAGATCTCGTCGGCAATCTGCAATGCGCCAACCATGTCGTGCGAAATGATCACGCTCGTTACGCCGAACTGGTTGCGGGTGTCCAGGATCAGATCATCGACCATGCGGCTGGTCACCGGATCGAGACCACTCGTGGGCTCGTCATACATGATGACTTCGGGTTCGAGCATCAGCGCGCGTGCTAGCGCGACGCGCTTGCGCATGCCGCCGGAGAGCTGGCTGGGGAAGCGCTTTTCCACGTTCTCCAAGCCGAGAGAGTTCAGTTTCTCGCTGACCCTGCTGCGGATCTCTTTTTCTGAAAGGTCGGTGTGCTCGCGCAGTGGGAAGGCGACATTGTCGAGCACGTTCATCGAGTCGAGCAGCGCCGAGTATTGGAACACCATGCCGAACTTGCGGCGCACGACGTTCAGCTCTCGGTCGCTCAGCGCGGCGATGTCCTGCCCGCTGATTTCGACTGAACCAGAGCTCGGTCGCTCCAGGCCGATGAGAATGCGGAGGAGAGTCGTCTTGCCTGCGCCCGAGCCGCCGATGATCACGGCAATGTGCCCGCGGCCGATGCTCATGTTCACGTCGCGCAGGACCTTCGTCTCACCGAAGCTCTTTTGCAGGGAGCGCACCTCGAGGTGGGGGGCGCCGGCGTCCGCTTCGGCGCGCTTTGCCCCAGTTTTGTCGTCTTCCTTCGCGCTCGCGGTCTCGCTCACCCGCTGAACGATAGAGCGAGTTTTGCCCGTCTCCACGACAAAAGCGTCCGAGCCTTGACTTCGGGCGGGAAAAGAAAAACTTTAGCGCATGACCGAAGAACACCTGACCACGTTGCTCAACGCGGCTGAGGCAAAGAAGGACGACAAGGGCTGGGTGGGCGCCGCCGACGGACGGCTGTTTACTCTGTACGTCGCTTTCAATGGGGCGGGGCTGACCGTGAGCCGCGTCGAGGCGCTGCGCATCGACGGGAAGTTGCTCCACGCGCGCACCAACCGCGGCGAGCTGTACTTGTTGTCGCTGAGCGACGTCTACGCGGGCGCCATCGAGGGCCCGACGGCGACGTCACGCAAGGCTGGCTTCGCCTGAGCCGTCGGAAGCGCTAGGGCGTCGGGGTGAAGGAACCGAGCGCCTCAGCGATTGCACCGACCATCCAGGCCTCGAGCTCGGGAAAAATCGGCAGCGCCAGCGATTGCTGGGCTGCCGATTCTGCTTCTGGAAATGAGCCCACTCGATATCCGAGCCGTGCGCAGGCCGGCTGAAGGTGGATCGGGTGAGGGTAGTATCGTTCGGTTCGGATCCCGCACGCTTCGAGATGCGCCGCGAGCGCGTCTCGTTCGCGGCTGCGCAGGACGAATTGATGATAGACGTGTGTTCGGCTAGTTAATTCGCGCGGCAGCTGGATGGCGTCATTCGTCGTGGCGGCCAAGTATTGCCGTGCGTGGTTGCGGCGGCGCGCGTTGAAGCCATCCAGGTACGGTAGCTTCACGCGCAAGACCGCGGCTTGCAGCGCATCCAGCCGATAGTTTCCTCCCAGACGTTGGCTGAAGTGCTTGGCGCTGAAACCGTGACCTCTGAGCGAACGGGCCAGCTCTGCCAGCTTTTCGTCGTTGGTCGTGACTAGCCCGCCGTCACCGAACGCGCCGAGGTTCTTGGTCGGAAAGAAGCTGAAGCACGCCATGTCCCCCAAGGTGCCAACGCGCTCACCATGGAGTGTCGCGCCCAGCGCTTGGGCCGCGTCTTCGATCAATGCCAGCTGGTTTTGGCTGGCGATCGAGCGAAGCCTGCCCATGTCCGCGGCCTGGCCGAACAAGTGTACGGGCAAGATCGCGCGGGTGCGTGGCGTCAACGCCGCGCTGACGCGCTCTGCGTCGAGGTTGAAGCTGTCACGCTCGATGTCGACGAACACCGGTGTCGCGCCGACCCGCAAGATGGCGCCGGTGGTCGCAAAGAACGTGTACGGAGTGGTGATCACTTCATCACCTTCGCCGACGCCGCAGGCCGAAAGCGCGATGCTCAGCGCGTCCGTACCGGAGGACACCCCAATCGCGTGTTTGACACCGATGTAGTCGGCGATCTCGCGTTCGAACGCGGCTACTTCTTCACCCAATATGAAGCGCTGCGACCGAATGACCCGATCGATGGCCGCACGAATCTCCTCCATGAGCTCCGAGGTTTGGGCGCTCAAGTCGAAGAAAGGGACGACAGAGTTCGTGGCGGCGACGCGCGCACTCGGTGAGGGGGGCTTCACGGTAGCGGCAGATCTTCAGGGTGATCGAGGCAGCTGAGGTTGCCGCTCTCACTCTCACGGTAGCGAAGACCAGTCTCGGGACAAAGCAGGTTTCCTGCCGTATCGCGCGTTTCCAGCCTATGCCCGTGCCGGCTCACCCAACCGACCTGGCGCGCGGGGACCCCCAACAAGAGCGCGTAGTCCGGGTGCTGCCCACTGACCACCGCGCCCGCCCCGGCGAGGCTGTATCGTCCCAGGTCGGCGCCGCAGACCACGGTCGCGTTGGCGCCGATGGTAGCGCCGCGCCGTACTCTCGTGGGTAAGAACTCATGTCGGCGAGACACCTCCGAGCGCGGGTTTTTCACGTTGGTGAATACGCACGAAGGGCCGCAGAAGACTTCGTCCTCGAGTTCTACCCCGTCGAAGACCGAGACGTTGTTTTGGATCTTGACGTGGTTGCCAATTTTGGCGCCGGCAGCCACGAAAACGTTCTGGCCAATCGTGCAATCGCGGCCGATGGCGGCGCCGCTCATCACGTGGGAAAAATGCCAGATGCGCGTGCCGCTGCCGATGGTGCAACCCGGGTCGACACACGCGCTCGGGTGAATCAATACGTCTTTCGGCCAGTCGCTCATCGCTGCCGCACTGTAGCGCGGTTTGACGTTGCCGCCCGCCTGGGGTGGGGCTAACTGGGAGGCCATGTCCGAGCAAGACGGCCTAAAAATCGGCACACATCTCTTCCAATCCAGGCTCATCGTCGGTACGGGCAAGTATCAGAGCGTCGAGGAAACGGAGCTCGCGCTGACTGCGTCTGGAGCCGAAGTCATCACGGTGGCGCTGCGACGAGTCGATCTCAAAGATCGCAGCTCGGGGTCGTTGATGAACCTCGTGCTCAGCAAGCGCTGGACCATTCTGCCCAACACGGCTGGTTGTTACACGGCTGATGAGGCGGTGCGGACGCTGCGGCTCGCGCGCGAGTTGGGCATCGCCGATATCGTCAAGTTGGAAGTCATCGGTGACGCCAAGACGCTCTACCCGGACAACGAGCAAACGCTCGAGGCGGCCCGACTTCTGGTGAAAGAAGGCTTCACCGTGCTTCCGTACTGTATCGACGATCCGATCGTCTGTCGAAAGTTGGAGGATCTCGGCTGTGCTGCGGTCATGCCCTTGGCTGCGCCGATCGGTTCTGGTCTCGGCATTCGAAACCCGCACAATTTGCGGATCATTCTGGAAAACGCCAAAGTGCCTGTGATCGTCGACGCGGGCGTCGGTACCGCGAGCGATGCGGCGGTAGCCATGGAGCTCGGCTGTGACGGCGTGCTGTTGAACACCGCCATTGCTCATGCGAAGAAACCGGTGATGATGGCCGAGGCGATGCGCGGCGCAGTCATCGCGGGCCGCAAAGCGTTCCTCGCCGGTCGCATGCCGAAGCGCGCCTACGCAAACGCTTCCAGCCCTGAAGCCGGCCTAATCGAATGAACGCTGACGTCTCGTCGAACCAAGCTCCGCCTAGGCCGTCTCCGCTTTCGGGCTATCAGCGCCGGTTGCTCGTCTTCTTGAGCGTAGCGAGCTTCTTCGAGGGCTACGATTTCTTTGCGCTGACACAGATTCTGCCGAATTTGCGGGCAGATTTGCAGGTAGGCATCGCCGGCGGAGGCTTGCTCGTCGGGTTCATCAACGTGGGGACGATCCTAGCGTTCATCTTGGCTCGGAAGGCCGATCGCTGGGGACGGAAGCCCGTGCTCACGGCGACGATCGCTGGGTATACGGTTTTCACCTTCTTGTCTGGGCTCGCGCCGAACGTATACGTGTTCGCCGCTCTGCAGATGATCGCGCGGATCTTTTTGATCGCCGAGTGGGCGACGAGCATGGTGATCGCCGCCGAAGAATTTCCGGCACACAACCGGGGTACGTCTCTCGGAGTCGTGAGCGCAGCTGCAGGCTTCGGGGCCATCGTGTGCGCAGGCGTCGTGCCGATGCTGCTCAAGACGAGCTACGGGTGGCGCAGCGTGTACTTCGTCAGCATCGTGCCGCTCGTTTTGCTAGCGATCGCGCGGAGTGGTCTGAAAGAGACGACTCGCTTCAGCGAGCAGAAGCTACAATCCGAGGAAGAAAGCCTGTTTTCGATTTGGGGCACCGATCAGCGCAAGCGTGTATTGCAATTGTCGGTGATCTGGTTTCTGACGTACGTCTGTACTCAGAACGCGGTGACGTTTTGGAAGGAGTTCGCTGTCGCCGAGCGCGCTTTGACTGACGCGCAGGTGGGGAACGCCGTCAAGCTATCCGCTCTGGCGTCGATGCCGTTGGCCTTTGCGGCTGGCAAGCTGCTCGACGTCGTCGGTCGAAAGGTTGGCGCCACCTTGATCTATGCGGCCACCATTGCTGGCGTGATTGGCGCCTACACGGCGCAGGGCTTGACAGCTCTGACCATCTCGCTGGTTTTCGCTGTATTGGGTGTGAACACTGTGTTGACCGTACTGAATGCCTTCACCACGGAGCTGTTTCCGACTCGTTACCGCGGGTCCGCGTTCGCCTGGTCCAACAACTTGATCGGCCGAGTCGGTTATTGCTTGTCTCCCGTGGCAGTGGGCGCGCTAATTCCGCGCTTCGGATGGGGCATGACCTTGGCGGCGACTACGGCTTTCCCTTTGGTCGCACTGGTCTTGATCTGGATTTTTCTGCCCGAAACGCGTGGCCGCGAGTTGGAGGAGACCGCGTCCCTGTAGGTCAGCGTCGCCGCAGCGCACGCGGCTATCCGGTTGGAGCGCGAAGTTGGTTCGCCAACTCCACGATACGCAACGCTGTCACCGCCGGGGAGGAGTGCTGATCATACTCTGCGCGAGCGGCACGGCCGACGGCCGCTCGCTGATCGGCGTTCTGGAATGCCAGCACCGCTTGGGTCGCGAAAGTTTCGCGCTCGGACGGCGCAAGGAAGCAGATCTTCTCCCAGGGGATGTCTTCGAGCGTGTTGGTGCCACGGGTCGTGACGACGGCTTGCCCATGCTGTAGGGCCGCCATCACCGTGCCCTTTCGCGCGCTGACACCTTCAATCAACGGGATCAGGACGAGCGCTGCGACCTGGAGCCACAGCGAGACGTGAGGTGCCGCGACGTAACCTAGCGCATCGACCCTGTCGCCGAGAGCGGCCAGGCTTGGCCGGATCTTGCTCAGTTTTGCGGTACTCATCCCGACGATCACCAGACGCGCACCTGGCTCGAGCTCGAGCAGAGCCAGGAACGCGGCTTCCAAGTAGTCGAAGAGAACGGCTTCGTGACCGGTTCCGAAAAATAGAATTGTCGGAGACGGAACGGAGTACCCAGCCGCCGTCAATTCTGCCGCGGGATCCGCGCTGGCATGAAAGGGAATGTTGGAGCAGATGCGGGTCGTATAGAAGCGACTCCGCAAGAGCGGCACGTGCCGGGCCCATTCACGCTTCGTGCTCAAATTCGAAAAAAGCACGGCGTCGAAACTCGCTGCCAGTGCCGCGAACTGCGCGATTTGGATTAGGCCGAGCGTGGCGAGTTTGAATTCACCATTCTTCAAGAAATAGCCCACGGGCAGCCCGATCTCGTGCGCGAGCAGGATCGTTTGGCAACGGAGACGCCGGCGCAGGCGAGCACTCCAGAGTGTGAATTCTGCCGCGATGCCACCCGTGCGTGGCGCATAACCGAGCGGAGTGTAAGCCACGATCACCAGATCGGCTCGATAGGCGGCCAGTTCGGCGTTCAGGTGCGCAAACCCTCGTTCGTGCGGTTTGGTACAAACCAGCACCTCGTGCCCAGCGGCGCGCAACTCCTGGACCATCGCTTCCGAGTGATCGCTCACTCCTCCACGGTCGGGCGGATAATCCGGTGTGACCCAGGCCACGCGCCTCGACGCTGCTCGATCAGAGCGACTGTGTGGTGGGGGGGGATAGTCGAACGGCATGATCCTCGCGCTCGCTGAGCTAGTTCGGTCGGTGCGCCGTGTACACTCGCAGAAGCTCCGTGCCCAGCCGTGAGCGTCCGAAACCGCTGACCGCGTGCTTTCGGGCTGACCGGGACAAGCGCTCGCGCAACTGTGGCTCCAGTGCACGGAACATGACATCCGCGAGAGCTCGAGCGTTGTTGGGTTCGAAGCCAAGCGCGTGCACGCCTTCCTCGAAAAGCTCGGCCGCGCCGCCAGCGCGAGCGATGATCACCGGCCGAGCGCAAGCCATCGCCTCGACAATCGTTCGCCCAAAGGGCTCGGGTTGGGTGCTGGCGTGGACGACCACGTCCAAGGCTCGATACACGCGTGCAATGTCCTCCTGAAACGGCACGAGACCGAACTGTGATTCGATGCCGCAGCTGCGAGCGCACTGCAGGAGCTCGGATGCCTGAACCTGCGAACCCGCCGTGTCGTAAATCGGACCCCCGACCACATAGAAGCGCAGCGCGAGCTCGGGCCGAGCCTTTGCCAGCAGGCCTGCGGCTTGGATGAACAGGCGGTGTCCTTTCCAGCGGGCGTACGTTGCCACCAAACCAAAACTCAACGCATGCGGCGGTGGCGGTGAAAGCCCGGCCAAACTCGCCAGCCAGTCGGCGTCGGCCGGGCCCTCGCGAAAGTAGTCCGTGTCCACGACATTATGGACAGTGCGCACGTCGGCACCGGGAGCAATGCCGGCAAAATCTTTGGCGACGGCGTGCGAATTGGCCAGGAACACGGCTCGTGTTCGAATTCGCCCGAGGGCAGGGAGAAGCCACCTCGATGCGCGCCGCGTGCTGATGAAGTCATGTAGGTGAACGACCAATCGGACATGCGCGGGCGCGACCAACCCTACCAAAAGGTGTGCCTTCATCCCGTTGGTGTGGACGACATCAGGGGCTGCTCGAACGATCGCGTCTCTCAGTGTGGCCAGAAAGCTTGCGAGGCGGGGTGCCACACCGATGAGACCAAGCACAGCATTTCTAGCGTCCGCTCCGCTCTCGCCCAACCGAATCAAGTCTGTCGGGGCCGAAAGGGCCTGAGTCTCGGCGCCAAGCTGCCGTGCTTGCGCGAGCAACGGACCATCGGCAAACGCAAGAACTCGGGTTCGAACCTCATCGTGTTCGTGCAGCACCGCGATGGCGTCGAGCAAGCATCGCTCGGCTCCGCCAAGCTCGGCCGCAGGGCTCACGAACAGGACTCTCATCGAGCGACCATTTACATCAGAACGGGCTCGGTTCGTCAGGTGTGCTTGCACGCACCTCGAAAGTCGGGCAATACACGGCCCTTGTGTGGGCGCGAGTGCCTCTTCGCGCCACGAGTCACGGATGCACGTCTTACACGTCGGCAAGTACTACCCTCCGTACCGCGGAGGCATCGAGACGGTGGTTGAGCAACTCTGCCGGGGGCTGGCGAAACGTGGGGTCGAGGTCACCGCACTCGTTTCGAATGACGGCCCCAGGACCGTCGAGGAAACGATCGACGGCGTGCGCGTCTTGCGTCTCGCGAGAGCTGCTGAACTCAATTCGCAGCCGCTAAACATGCGCTTGGTGCAGACACTTCGTCGAATGCGTTTTGATGTTCTGCATTTCCACACGCCCAACCCAGTCGGTGCGCTGGCCGTGTTGGCTGCGCGTCACTCCGCGCCGGTCGTGGTGACCCACCACAGCGACATCGTGCGGCAGCGTTTGCTGGGCACGCCAGCCACGCTCGCGCAAGCATTGCTGTATCGTCGCGCTGCCGCTTTGATCGCGGCTACGCCCAAGCACATCGAGCACTCATCGGTGTTGCGTCGCTTCGCGTCGCGCTGCCGCGTCATTCACTTTCCCATCGATGCGACGCCGTATGTGGACGCCGCCTCGACTTGGGATGAGCAGCTCCCAGTCGCGTGGCAGGCTGACCCGCTCGTGCTGTTCGTCGGGCGCCTCGTGTACTACAAGGGGCTCGATGTGCTGCTCGATGCGTTGCGGCTCACCGAGCGGGCGCGTCTAGCGATTGTTGGAATTGGTCCTCTGGAGGCGGAGTTACGCCAACGGGTGGTCGATCTCGGGATCGGCGAACGCGTCAAATTCCTTGGGGCTGTTCCAGAGGGTCGCCTGCGCGCCTTGTATAAGCGGGCGCGGTTCTTGGTGCTTCCGTCCGTCGCACCAAGCGAGGCGTTCGGGATGGTGCAACTCGAGGCAATGGCGGCAGGGCGGCCCGTCATCTCGACGGATTTGAAGTCGGGCGTGCCGTATGTCAACCGCCATGGTGAAACGGGATTGATCGTTCCTGCAAACGATTCCCTGGCACTGGCCACGGGAATGAAGACACTGCTCGATGACGAGGCGCTCTCGCTTTCGCTGGGCGCAGCGGCACAGCGGCGTGTGCTCGCCGAGTTTCACGTCGACAAGGTCGTCGACGAGCATTACCGGCTATACACGAACCTACTGTAGTTGACCGGCTGCAGATCACGGCCGCTTGCAGCCGCAACTAGCCACGTAAATCAGGCGTCCGTATCTCAAAGGTCCGTTCGCTGAGCGAGTGAGGCCTCGAGTTCTGGGCTGATGAAGATGGCATCTCCGCCACCGACAATCGAGTTCCGACGGTAGTATGAGAGGTTATAAAGGCCATACAGCCGATAGCCGCGTGCTTCCAGGTGACTGAATAAGTCATAGTACCGGGCGGCTCCCGCATACGTCTCGGCGTAATTCACCTCGGTATAGATCACGTCGATTGCATGCCGCTTGATCAGGTTTTCGGCGCCTGCCAGCACCAGTAACTCTCCGCCCTGCACATCGAGCTTGAGAAGATCGATCTTGTCGATGTTTCGCTCGGCAGCGAAGGCGTCAGCCGTCGTGCACTGGACAGTGGTGGCGCCCATTGGCGCTACCCAATCCGCTGGTAAATGCTTGGCAATGCCAGGTGCATTGGGGAGGAGCGAGTTGGTGGCACCGTCACGATTGGAATGGAAGGTGCGCTCACCGACGCGTTCTGCGAGCGCTAGGTTCACCGCCTTGATTCGCGGCTCGTGCGCCACGGCGCGTTGCACGTTGGCGAAGCTCTCGGGGAAGGGTTCGAAGCTGTACACGGCTGCCCGTGGGAACAGGGCCGCGTATTGCAGCGCGGTCCCACCGTCGAGCGCGCCGCCGTCGATCACGACTTTCACTTCGCGCCCGCGCAGGAGCGCTGACTGATCGTAGAACGCATCGCTATGAAAGCTGCCGACTCGGCGCAGCTCGTAGCCACAGCGCTTGACGGTCGAAAAGATGAATTCCTTCAAGCCAGTTTGCTTCATGCGTCTTCCTTTTGACTCGTTCCGTGGCTCAAATAAGGCTATTCAATTGCCGAGCGATGGTCGATCGGTTGTGCTCTGGATCGAAGTACTTCAGGCGCGTTCGTTCCGCGGCTTGGTGAAAACTGTCCTCGATGTCCGGTGCATTCCACAGGCTGGTCAATGCGTCGGCGCCACGCTCGGGGTTCAGGTTGGTCCAGCCCCGAGTGAAGCCCGGCTCGTCCGTGCACAGCTCGCTGGTCGACGAGTTGGGTGGCGCGTGAACCAGGATCGGGCGCGCGCACAAGAGGTAGGTGCTGAGCTTCGTCGGGAACGATGTCTCGCGTAGTACCGTCTCCGCAGCCGTGAAAGGATAATTTAGGTACAGCGCCAGCGCTTCGCGCGACAATTGAGTCGCAGCAGTTCGCTCGTCAACGTGCCCGCGCACGACGATATCGACCTTTCCCTTGGTCTCGCCGGCGAGGCGATCGCCGAAGCTTTGTCCGTACACGATCAAGCGACCCGGAACCCCCGCACGCGCGGCGGCCAATCTGACCGCCTCCGCGAGTATCGGCAATTGCTGGTAGCGATAAGTGTTGCCCAGAATGCCGACGCTCAGGCCGACTGCTCGGCGATCGAGACGCGGAATCGGCTCGATCGCACCGTCGAGAGCGCGATGAGTGATCTCGGACGCAATGCCGTACCGATGGCGGTATCGCTGCTGCATCCCTTTGCCGATCACATCCACGGTACGCGCAGCTTTCAGCAGCGTCGCGAACTTGCGCTCGGTTCGCGGAACGAGCAAGCGAAGCTTCTTGGACATTGCGGCGACCGCGAAGGCCGGGTCATCGTGAACGGTGACGTGTATCGGGAGCCGGTTCTCACGAAAGAGCCGCAATAGTTCGACCGCGACTGGCACTTCCGAACCGTGGGCGATGATCCAGACGGCGCGCGCCTTCTTGCGGAGTGCAATCTCGAGGAGTTCACGCGCAATCGCCTTCGAGAGTATGGTCGAGTCCAGCACTGGGGCGAGTCGCTCGGACCAACCGCGCCCGACGGTGCTCTGACGCAACGAGATCACCGGGGGGTACGAGGGGTCAACGGGTCTTTGTCGCGCGGTCGTGACCCAAAGCAATCGTTGTCGATCCTCGGGCTCGATCAGCGTGCGCAGGATGACCAGCCCTCCACCCGCGTGATACGGGTGGTATTGGGTAAGAACGAGTAGCGGCGCATCCGCCGTGAATCTGGATAGCCGTTCCACCGCTAGCACTTAGCTCGGGCGCGTGTAGCGTACAAGCTATTGCGACCCTTGGTGCAGAGGGCACTCGTCCGCGACTCGTGTAGTACCGAGTCGATTCCTCCGCGACGCCGCAGCGATGTTAGATGGGATTCGAGACGTCGAGCGCGACCGATACAGCGCAGTTTGCGCAGGCTTCATGCCCGGCCGTGGCGCTCCTGGGTGGCTGCGACGATCTCACTGATGATCGCATGTAAGTCGTAGCGGAAGTTCCACGCGGGATAGTCTGCCTTGAACCGGCGAACGTCACTCACCCACCAGATGTGGTCGCCCGATCGGTTTTGATCCGAGAGGCTATAGTCCAGTTTTTCCCCACAGAGTTCTTCGGCAATTTGAATGGCTTCGAGCATCGAACAATTGCTGTGACGCGCGCCACCCATGTTGTAAACAGCCCCCGCACGAGGCTTTTCGAAGAAGTTCCAAAACGCGTTCACCAGATCGTATGAGTGGATGTTGTCGCGGACCTGCTTACCCTTGTAGCCGTGGATCGTATACTTCTTGCGGGTCACGACGCACTTGACCAGGTAGGCCAAGAAGCCGTGAAGCTCGGCGCCGGAGTGCGCAGGACCGGTGAGGCAGCCGCCGCGAAAAGTGCCTGTTTTGAGCCCGAAATAGCGCCCGTACTCCTGAGCCATCACGTCGGCTGCGACCTTGCTCGCGCCAAACACGCTGTGCTTGCACTGATCGATGCTCATGGATTCATCGATGCCGTGAGCAAAGTAGGGGTGATCGTTTGCGACTTCCCAACGAGACGGATGTTCGACTAGGGGGAGAGCGTTCGGCAAATCACCATAGACCTTGTTGGTGGAAGTGAACACGAAGACCGCGTCGGGGCAGTACTTCCGGGTTGCTTCCAACATCACGAGCGTTCCGTGCGCGTTGACGCTGAAGTCAGTCAGCGGTTCGCGCGCGGCCCAGTCATGACTTGGCTGGGCCGCCGTGTGCACGACGAGCCCGATGTTCTTGCCGAGCTTCTCGAATAGCTCGAAGATCTGCGGTTCAGTCCGGATGTCGATGGGATGGTGAGTGAAGCGGGTCAGGGAGGTCTTTAACTGCTGTGTGTTCCATTCCGTGGAGCCATCCTCGCCGAAGAAGTATTTGCGAAGGTTGTTGTCGATGCCGACGACCTCCATGCCCTTTTCGTGGACGAATTTCGCCGTTTCGCTTCCGATTAATCCGGAAGAACCAGTAATGACGGCTATCGACGACATTGCGATCGCACTCCGCTGGGCTGAGAATCGAGCTTGCTCGGTGGGATAGTGGCTAGATTCAGAGGGCTCACGGTTGGGGTTCAGTGATAGATTTCCTGGGCGAGCTTTTCCAGCCAAATCTTTCGCAGAGTTGGCTCGGAGCGTGCGCCTGAGGCGTCTAGCCACAGAGAAACGGGGCGCGCGGGCCGGACGCAAGGTCGCTTTGGCGAATGGATGAAGGATTTGCGGGCGGAACGAGCAAGTCGCTCGGCTTCACGTTCCACATGCTGCCTTCCTCGCCGACGTCTGCACCAACAACGCGATCATGTGCTGGCCGGAGCCCGCCGTGCTCGACGCGCGGTGCTCGACGCGCGCTGTCTGTCTAGCGCGCGGGTGGGATGCATCTCGGCGCAGACGCTGTCGCCCGTGTTCGATGTGCAACGTGCGAACTGCGTCCGCACCGTGCACAACGCGTTCACCTACCGAACTTTGTCTCGACTCGTTGTCGAGCTTGGCGCTCGCTTCGTCCAACGCCTTGCTTGGTCGCATTCAGTCGTGCGCTATCGTCGGTCGCGTTGGGCACAGCGGGCGCTTCTGGTCAAGGGGAAGAGACCGGACGACCTAGTCGCGACGCACTCACGCGTTTCCGCGCAGTTCCCGACTTGTACTCTGCTGAGCAGAGCAGAAAACTCATCGCTGAATTCCGCTAATGGTGCCTCGGCGCTTATGTAAAGTGTTGGAGGCGGTTTTGTGACTATCAGGTGACGTGTCGTAAAAGGCGATTAGTTACCATTGCTTGCGTGGCGTTGCGCGCTGCCTCACCCGGCATCGTGGAGGGCTAGTGGAGGCGAATGCCGAGTGCCATACTCCCTCTCGTCAGCATGACTATCACCCTCGAGTGTGCACAAGAGATCACCGGTCGCTGGTGCGCGGAAGTTCCCCAGATCCCCGGGGTTCAGGCCTATGGCACCACTCGCGACGCGGCAGCCGAGGAAGCGCTGGCGATGGTTTACCGCGTCCTGGATGATGCGCGCCGCTTGGGCGTCCATCGCACGGACACCGCGGACGTGTTCGGTCGTCAGTCGGAGCGTCGTCCGAGTCCCGCCCTCGAATCGGCTTTGTCCTGATCAGAGCGCGGTTCGTCCGCACGGTTTTCTTCGGCCCGACGCTCCGTCGCAAAGCGCTCGGGCCGTTGTGCGTCGAGGCTCGTGAGGCCAAATCCTCGAGGAAAGGGCGGTTTAGCCTGCTTGGACGGCGATTAGGTACCCGCGCAGCGCATCCTCCCAGGCGCGCGGGGTCAGCGAGAGCGTCTGCTCCAGCTTTTTTGTGGCGAGAACCGAGTAGGCAGGGCGGGCGGCAGGGCGTGGAAATTCCGACGTACGGATGGGCTCGACGGTTCGGGCACGCAAGCCAAAGCCGAGCTCACGCGCGAGCTCGAGGATGCGCGTAGCGAAGCCATGCCAGCTCGTTGCGTTGGCGTTGGCGAAGTGGAAAATGCCAGACGGTGCTGGGACGCCGTTGCCAGTTAAACCGCTGAGCGCGAGCGCGGCGTCGGCCAAGTCGAGCGTGTGCGTGGGACGCCCGAATTGGTCGGCGACGACGCGCAGGACTTCGCGCTCGGCCATCAGGGCGAGCATCGTACTCACGAAGTTTTTCCCGCCCTCGCCGAACAGCCAAGAGGTGCGAACGATGTGCACCGCGCGATCACTCGGTGCGGGCTCTTGCGTGAGCAAGAGACGCTGTTCGCCCTGCCACTTGCCGCGTCCGTACGCGCTCATCGGCGCGCAGGGCGCGTTTTCCTCATATGGAGTGGAGGCGAGTCCGTCGAACACGTAGTCCGTGGAAAAGTGGAGGATGTGCGCGCAGTGTTGGCGGGCAGCGGCGCCCAGATTGGCCGGACCGTCACTGTTCACGCGCAGCGCGAGCGCTTCCTCGGCTTCGGCATCGTCGACTCGGGTGTACGCCGCGCAATTGACGATGTGCGTGATCCGCATGTCGCCAGCGAACGCGCTGACCGCGCTCGCATCCGCGATGTCGAGCTCCGCGTCCGTGCCTACACAGGCTAAGCCGCGTCTGTGGAGCACGTCGAGCACGGCGCGAGCGAGCATCCCGCGGTTACCCGTGACCCAGACGTTCAACGTCCGACTCTCGCGCGAAACGACGCGAACGATTCTGCCTGCTGATCACGAGCGGAGAGCAGTGGCTGTGTGATCGGCCATTTGATGGCAAGCTCTGGGTCGGCGTAGTTGATCGCGCATTCGGTCTTCGGATCGTAGGGCGAGCTCACTTTGTATTCGACCTCAGCGTACTCACTCAGCACGCAGAAGCCGTGCGCGAAGCCCACTGGGACGAACAGCTGCTCGCGCGCCTTGTCGTCCAGCTCGACCGCGTCCCATTGGCCAAAAGTCGGGGAATCGGGACGAATGTCGACGGTGACGTCCCAGATGCGACCGAGGACGACCCGAACCAGCTTGGCTTGGCCGGGGTTCGACTGATAGTGAACGCCGCGTAGCGTGCCTCTGACGGAACGGGAGTGGTTGTCTTGGACGAAAACCGTGTCGATGCCCGCCGCGGCGAACCCCTGTGCGCTGTAGGATTCCAAGAAGAAGCCTCGATCATCGCCGAAGATTTTGGGCCGAATGATTTTGGTGCCTGCGAGCTTGCCTTCGACTACCTGCACGATGAAGCGTCCTTGTTGTGCACGAAACTGCGGATTGGCTAAGAAAATAGCCGTTTCCCTGCTTGGACCCTAGCAGAGGGACCAACGCTCGTCATATCCAAAACACGGTGGCGGTGATGACCCGCGATAGCGGCCCCAAGCTTGCGGCGAAATTGCGGCCCGGATTTCACGCAGCCCGGCATTCGTGCAAGGCTTGGTCGGTCATTGAGAAACCCTTCGTGCCTCCCCACACCAAAGACATCTCGCGTCCTCCCTTCGGCTTCGTCACCCACGTGCTTCCGTCCGTTGCTTATGCGAGCGCGATTTTCTACGGAGGATTGATACAGATCGGGGCCCTGCCGGAAGTGGGCTTCGTGGCGACCGACAAGCTCTTGCATGCGTTGGTCTTCGGCGGCCTCGGGTTGCTCGTTTCGCGAGCGGTTCACTGGCTGCAGCCCAGCGCAACGCTGGCCAGGAAGCTTTGGCTGGGCTGCGCGGGCTCGTCATTCCTAGGACTGTTGCTCGAGGTGTGTCAGGCATTCACCACGTATCGTTCGGCGGACGCTTGGGATTGGGTTGCCGACACGGTGGGCGCGTTGCTCGCCCTTGGCCTGGCATTCTTGTTCTTTGCTTTGCTCCCGCGGCGCGCGCATGGCTGATGTGCTGCCGCGGTTGATCGTGTTCAGCGACACGACACGAGTGGCAGTGCCGACTCTGCTCGATCGGTTTGCGGCGCTCGCCGAGCGCGCGCGTCCCGGTTCGATTCAATTCACTCTTAGGGATTATTCGCTGCCGCTGCGCGAGCGCTGGACGCTGGCAGAGCGCCTGGCCGAGCTCGCGAGTCGCACGGGACACGTCTTCGCAATCGCCGAACGCGCGGATCTGGCTCGCGCATTCGGTTGCCGCGCGTTCCACCTCCCACATGACGGGCTGAGCGCCAGCGACGCGCGCAGCTATTTGGGCGCCCAGGTCGCGATCTCTCGCGGCTGCCACGACTTGGCCAACGAGATCGAACCAGAGCTCGACGCGCTGTTGCTCTCGCCGATCTTCGAGGCACGCAAGGGGCGGCCGGCGCTCGGGCTCGCGGCCCTCCGTGTGGGGCGCGAAGCGCGTCCGAAGGTTCGCTGGTATGCACTCGGGGGCGTGGAAGCAGGCAATGCGGCGTCCTGCCTCGCGGCTGGCGCGGCTGGCGTGGCCGTAATTGGCGCCGCGCTGGAAGCCGATCCCGAGCCGTTGCTCTCGGCCGTGGGGATACTAGGTTAGCGGCCGCGAGCCCTCGCGCTGGGCTGCTGTATGGTATACGGCCCCGCACTAAGGCCTGATCTGTCATGACGAAAACGCCGTTCCAAGCCGTCCCCACCGTGCTCGATTTCCCGAAGTACGAGCAAAACATCCTCGATTTGTGGGGCGCGCGCGGCATTTTCGACAAGGCCCTAGAAGCGGGGGACGCCGCCGCAAAGAAATACGTGTTCTACGAGGGCCCACCCACGGCCAACGGGTTGCCCCACAACGGCCACGTGCTGACGCGCGTGATGAAGGATCTGTTTCCGCGCTACCACGCGATGCTCGGCGAGCAAGTGCTGCGCAAGGGCGGCTGGGACACGCACGGCTTGCCCGTCGAGGTAGAAGTCGAAAAGGAACTGCGCATCCACGGCAAAGCCGCGATTGAACAGTTCGGAGTCGAGCCGTTCGTCAAACGCTGCATCGAGAGCGTGTTCCGCTACACGAGCGAGTGGGAAAGGCTCACTTCGCGAATCGGCTTCTGGGTCAGCCTCGACGACGCCTACGTCACCTACCACAAGAGTTACGTGGAAAGCGTGTGGTGGGCGCTGTCGGAGCTGTTCAACAAGGGCCTGCTCTATCAAGGGCACAAGGTGGTGTGGTGGTGGGCGCAGGGCGGCACCGCACTCTCGGCGGCCGAGGTCGGCCTTGGGTACAAAACCGTCGATGATCCGAGCGTGTATGTCGCCTTCCCATTGATCGACGAGCCGGATACGGCGCTCGTGGTTTGGACGACCACGCCCTGGACCTTGCCGTCCAATGGCTACGCCGCCGTTCGACCGAACACCAACTATGACGTGGTGAAGGTCGGCGCGCCGCTCGAGTCCAAGGGCAAAAAGGCCGCGCCGGCGCGCGAACTCGGCGTCAATCAGCTGATTGTCGCGAGTGATCTGCGCGCTGCGCTGGCCGAAAAGTTCGGCCATGAGCTGACCGTCGTACGCACGATTTCGGCGAGCGAGCTCGTTGGCAAGCGCTACCGCCCGCCGTTCGACTTTTACTCGAAGTCATCGGGCGATGCGCGCGTCGCGCTCAAGGCCGGCGGGGACGATGCGCTGTGGTGGCGCGTGATCGCCGAAGACTTCGTGACGCTCGACACCGGCACGGGCATCGTGCACATCGCGCCCGCGTTCGGTGAAGACGACCACAACGCGCATCGCAAACAACTCGCGCGCTACCGCGATCCGCTCGCAGTCGAGCTGATCTGCGCCATCTTGCCCAGCGGTGAGTTCAAACCTGATTTTGGCTGGCTCTCCGGGCGCTGGGTGAAGAGCTGCGATCGCGACATCATCGGCGATCTGGGCCAGCGCAAACTGCTCGTGTTCGAGGAGATCTATCGCCACGAGTATCCGTACTGCTGGCGTTCGGACGAGGACCCGCTGATCCAATTGGCGCGCCCGGCCTGGTTTATCCGCACGACCGCGCGCATCGACGACGCGCTTTCCAACAACCAAGCCGTCAATTGGCTACCCGATCACATCAAGGACGGTCGCTTTGGCGACTTCTTGAAGAACAACGTGGATTGGGCGCTCAGCCGCGAGCGCTATTGGGGCACGCCGCTCAACGTTTGGACGTGCAGCGCAGATCCCGAGCACAAGCACGCGCCCTCCAGCATCAGCGAGATCGAGCAGCGCAATCCGCATGCCTTCGCGTATTTCCATGAGGAACGGCGAAAGAATCCGGAATTGAGTCCGCACCTGCAGGTGCACAAGCCGTGGATCGATCACGTCACGTTCCCGTGCCCCAAGTGCGGCGCAGAGATGCGGCGTGTGGGCGAGGTAATCGACTGCTGGTTCGACTCGGGCTGCATGCCGTTCGCGCAATGGGGGTTCCCGCATCAGCCGGATTCCGTTGCCAAGTTCGACGCCGCATTCCCCGCAGACTTCATCAGCGAAGCCATCGATCAGACGCGCGGTTGGTTCTATTCGCTGCTGATGATCTCGTCTTTGCTCTTCGACCAGGACACACAGAAGCGCATGGGGCTGAGCCGGATGCGCGAGCTGCCGCATCCGTTCCAGAGCTGTATCGTGCTCGGCCACGTCTGCGATCGGGAAGGGAAGAAGGAGTCCAAGAGCAAGGGTAACTACACGCCTCCGGAAATCATCCTCGATCGTGTGCGTATGGATTTTGGGGTGCTGAACGAAGCATTGGGCCAAAAGGCAACGACGGGTGAAGCCTTCGTCGCGCGCGAAGATCTCGAAGGCATGGACCTCGAGGAGGGCGCGAGCGTGATCTTGTATCGCCCAGACCGCGCCGAACACACGCGACCGGTGAAGCTGCGCGTGCTCAAGAAATTGCCGCGTCGCGTGCTGGTGCTGTCGGATGAGGACCGCAGCGCTCTCGCCGCCGAGCCGATCGCGAGCGGGCTTGGGACGATGCCGGTAGAAGTGCCGCGTAGCCCCTTCAATCAGCGTGTCACGTGCGAAGACCCGAATACGCCGGCGCCCGGTGCCGATGCCTTCCGCTGGTTTTTCTACGCTTCTTCGCCGCCCTGGAGCAACACGCGCCACTCGTTGCGCAATGTCCGCACGTTGCAGAAGGATTTTCTAATCAAGATCCGCAACGTGTATTCGTTCTTCACCATCTACGCCAATATCGATGGTTGGAGCCCGACGAACCCCGAGCACGCGGGTAGCGCCGTTGCGGAGCGCCGCGTGATCGATCGCTGGATCCTGAGCGAGGTGAACCTGGTCACGAAGGGCGTGCGCAGCGCGCTCGATCGCTACATGAGCTACGAGGCCGCGATGATCCTCGTCGAGCTCGCCGAGAATCTCTCGAATTGGTACGTGCGCCGCACCCGTTCGCGTTTCTGGGCGTCCGGCCTCGAACAGGACAAGCGCAACGCCTACGCCACGCTACACGAGGCGCTCTCCACGCTGAGCCGGTTGATCGCGCCTTTCGTGCCGTTCCTCAGCGAAGAGATCTATCAGAATTTGCAGGTTTTCCCGCAGGTTCCGGGTCACGCCGCGAGCGTGCACCTGGCTCGCTTCCCCGAGGCGGACGAGTCGCTGATCGACCGTCGCTTGGTGGAAGAGGCGCGCACCGTCCGCGACATCGTGAGCCTCGGGCTCAGCGTGCGCACCGCCAACAAGCTCAAAGTGCGCCAGCCGTTGGAGCGCGTGGACGTGGTGTTCAATGACGCCGAGGTCTGGAAGCGCCTGGACGACTACAAGCCGTTCATCCAAGAAGAGCTGAACGTGCACGAAGTGCGCTTCATGTACCCGGGGCACGAGGACGGCGCGGTCTCGTTCCGCATCAAACCCAATTTTCGCGCGCTCGGCCCGCGTCTCGGCAAGAACGTGCAGGCGGCCAAGAAGTTCTTGGAAGGCGCCGACGGCAGCGCGCTTTACGCGCAGCTCGCCAGCACCGGCAAAGTGACGATCAATATCGAAGGCGAGAGCTATGAGCTCGGACCGGAGGAGATCCAGGTGACGGCCGAGGCCGCCGCTGGATTTGCTGCAGAAACCGGCCGCGTAGGCGTCGTGGTCTTACACACCACGCTCACCGACGCGCTGATCGACGAGGGCTTGCTGCGCGAAGTGATGAGTCGCGTTCAGGCTGCGCGCAAGGACCTCGGCCTCGAGTTCACTGCGCGCGTCCGGCTGTGGATCGACGGGAGCGAGCGACTCTTGCGCGTCGCTCGCGGTGGGGAGCAAACCCTGAGCCAAGAATGTCTGGCTCCCGAGGTGCGCTTCCTGAACCAAGCCGCGGCCAAGGAGTTCGCGATTGGCGAGGAGACGCTCAAGCTGTTCGTCGAGAGTGTTTAGGATCCGCTCTTAGCTGAGTCGAACAGCGGTGCCGAGCTTCGCCGACAAGAGGCGATTGAGCGTGCTCCACATTTCGTCGCCGCTCTTAGCGGCGACCCAGCTCTTCGAGCTTTGCACGTAGTCGAAATGCCAGGCTGAGCGCTCGGCGGAGAGCCAAATTTGGCGGGCGGCCCGGTGCGAATTCAAGACGTAGCGGGCACCGTCGGAAAACTCGATCGTCAAAATGTCGCTCGCGAGCTCGGCCTCCAATGCATCGTCCGATTCTTCCGTCAGGGCGTCGAGGCTCGCGATGAGGCGCTGAAGTTCGGGTGCCGCGAGGGTGTCGTAATCGGATTCGGTGAGGACCTGGGTCATAGCGGGCGTAGCTTACTGTAGCTTGGGGATGCACATAGGGGCGATGCACGCATTGCCTGGCATGCAATCGTTGTCGGTGTGGCACGGCCAGGCGCACTTCTTTGCCGCCACGTTGCAGCGGGCGGTTAGGCATTGGCCGTCCGCCGTGCACGGCGGAGCGAAGGGATCTGGCGTGGAAAGGGGGCCAGGCGCCGCTGCTGGCGTCGCTTGCGCGGGAGACGCCGCTAGCGTGGGCGCCGTTCCGTCACCGTATCCGGGGGGATGCGTCACGGGCGGGCCCTGAACGGGCGGCGGAGTAGAGACGGGTGGCGGATCGCTGTGCTTGGCGCAGCTGACGCTCGCGAGCGCCAGCAAGATGCTGCAAGAGGCGATATTCCGCATAGCTCTCGAATTCTTCGCGCGCTGATTCCAGCGCTGACAGAGCGTACTACCAACTCGCAATCGGCGCGCCTCAAAAGGATGTTATCGTCGACCGCTCGGCTCATGGTGACGCGAGCGGAGCGCACGGACGTGATCGACGAGCAGGTGGTGATGCGCCTGAACGGCGAGCTCCGCGCGGCATTGCGACGCCGGCCAGCGCAGGAGGCTCGCTTAGCGGGGGTGTTGCGCGCCTTGGCGCCCCACTCTGCGTCGCTGTGCAATGGGCTTCTGGAAGCCTTCGAGCTGATGGTCAAGCGCGGGTCGTTCGAGCGCCCGCTGTATGCCTCGAGCGTGCGCACGATCGGCGAGAGCTTGGAGCGTCGGGGCACGCCTGCCTTGAAAAAGGCCTTGGAATCGGAAGAATCCGGAGGCTTTTCGACGCTGTCCGCTGCCTGTCGCACGACCGATCCGGCGCTCGCAGAAGCGTTGGGTAAGGTCGCGCGCAGTCGCCAGGCGCATCTGGCGTTTGCGGGTGAAGTCGCGCGCATTGCCCGCGGTGAATCGGGCGGTGAGCACCTGACCGCGCTCGCGCCGAAGATCAAGGAGAGTCACCGCATCGCCCTCTGTCTGGAGCTGTTCGTGCCACTCACTTGGTCCAAGCCACTCTCGCCAGTGATCGCTCCGGCGCTCACGGTGCTGCGTGAAGCGGAACGCCACCTGGGTCGCTGGCTCGTACTCGGTGAAGTCGCTGCGCGCGCGGGGGACGGCGCGGCGCTCGCCGACGCTTCTACGCGCGCCAGTTTGGGACCGCAGAGTTCGAGGGCCGCCTGGACGATGGTGGTCTGGGCCTTGTCCTACGCATTGCCCCCACCAGCGATCCGCCCAACCCTCGAGCTGGTCGCACGCCTCAGCGATCGCCCGAGCGCTGATCGGGACACGACATTTCTATTTCGCCTGGCGCGTCAAAAGGCGCCTGGCGCGCGCCCGATGTTGGAAGGGCTGGCCAAGGGCCCGTTGAGCGACGAATCCGGCGTCCGCGCGGCGCTGCATTTGGTCCGCGACTATGGCGATCCGCGACCGCGGGAACTATTGCGCGCGGTCGCCAGCAGTTCGCGGCGCGCGGCGTTGCGCGGGCTCGCCGTTGCCGCGCTGTTCGACTCGGGCGATCGCGACTGGGCGGTGGACTGCGCGAAATCGCTGATGGCATCGCGGCACTTGGCGTCGGTCGCCTGGGGCGCGCTGATCCAAGCCGCACACGCCAAGAACTCGCCGGAAGTCGTTTCGGAGCCTAGCGTGCGTCGCATTCAGTTTGGATGGAGTGAATGAGCCGCATTGGTGTTTGGCTGATTTTTCTGGGCGCGACCGAGCTCGCGCACGCTGAGCCGGGTCCACTCCAGGTGTTCGCGCAACGCACGGATGGGACTTGGCTGAGCCCCGCCCACGATCATGTGGCGCTCAGTCGCGAGCTGCCAAGCGCTGGCGGGGATGCACACGAAGACGAAGCCGTGCGGGTGGTCCTGAGCGACGCGAGCGGCACGCCGCCGGTGGTTCGAATCGCCACGCGACGTGCGGGAGGCGCCTTGCTCGACGCGCTCGCGGAGCCGAAACTCAGCACGGCTACCTGCCCTCCAGGCGTACCCGCGCACGCGGCGTGCTGGGCGACCATGCCGCTGCGCCTGACGCCCGATCGCCTCGACCGTGACCACCCAGCGGCGCGTGAACGCTCGCTCGAGGCCGAGCTGGGCGGCAAGCTCTGGGTAGAGGTAGCTGGGCAACCCCTCATGAGCTGGGCCGTCGGAGCTCCTCACGGCGGTCTACTGTCGAGCATCGAGCGGCTGAGCGTGAAGTTGCGGGTGCGGGTGCTCCGCGTCGTGCCCGGAGGCGCGCCGGCGATCGGCGGCGATAGTGGTACGGCGTTGAGCATCGTGCTCAAGGACATCCAAGCCGCGAGCAAGCTGTGGGGCCAGTGCGGTATCGATCTTCAAGGGCCGGCCGGGCCCGACATTCAGGTCGTCGACCCACCGCCGATTCAGCTGGTTGCCGTCGGTTGTGACGCGGGATTGCCCGCGAGTGGTGGGGAGATCAACCTGCGCATCCGAGGTAAGCGCGTGAAGCTGGCGACGCGCCAGGGCGAAACGCCGATGGTCGTCGCTCAGCGCCTGACTCGGGCATTGAACAAAGTGGGCGTGAACGCGCGCATCAGCCCCAATCCCCGAATTGCATCGGGAGCCGCCGGCGCCGTGGACGTTTTGATTCAGAACGCCGGGCGGCTCGGGGGGATCGAGGCGGAGCCAGGGCTGGCGCTCAATACGGATGCATCCCTCGGCGTGTGTTTGGGCGAGGTGGACTTGGGTAATGGCCTATCGCATTTCGTCGAGAACGACGCCGCCGCAGGAACCGTCGAAGAACGCGCGCTGATCAAGGCCTTCGACGACGGAGATCCAAGCACGATCGAAGTCTTCGTCGTCCCTTCGTTCGATCAGTCGGGCCGCATCGGCGAATCGTTCATCGACGATGACGGCGCTGGTATTCAAAATACCGTCATCGTCGATCGCGCGGCGTTGCGCGCTGGCCCTCGATCGTACGCGCTAGCCCACGAACTTGGTCATATCTTGCTCGATTTACCGGGACACCCGGACGACTACGGGGTCGATCAAGCAAGCTCGTTGATGGATTCGGACGCCTCGGACGCTTCGGTCTTCGGCCCGCGTCGGCTAACGCTCGCGGATTGCGAACGCGCTGTCCTGGAAAGCGGTCCCAATGCCCGAATCCCGATCGCGCAGCCGTGGCCATTGAGCAGTGCCGCGACCGCTCCGCCGACTCGGAAGCCGGCTACTTCGTCACGATGAACTCGAGCTCTGTCCCAGCGGCGTAGGCGTAGCTCACGTACGAATCGAAGCCATCGACCAACACGCCCACCTTGGCGTTTGACTCCACGCGGTGCACGCCATCGTTCTGCGCGCCTGGCGATAGATTCCCTGGCGCGACCTTGTTCGGGTCGATGATCGGAAAGCTGATCTGACACTCATAGACGGTGAACGGCGATGGGCCCACGGTTTTTCGGCGCGCCTCATCCGTGATGCCGTCGGCGTCGTGCGCGGTACAACCGGCGATTTCATCGACTGAACGGCCATCGAGCACCACCACGGCGTCGCGTGGCGCGACGATGCGAATGAAGTCGAATGCGTACTTGTCCGGGGTCAAAAATACATACGAGTTACGGAATTGCTCGATCGGCGGCACGATGATCAAGCTCGGATCACCGCCCGGAAAGCCGGTCGGCACGTTGGCGTCCTGTTGGCTGGGTGAGACGCTGCTGAGCATCACCGGAGCATCACTCTTGAGGGTGAAATGGTGAGCGCTCGGAATGGTCACGAACGAGCCGCGTTCGCCGAGCTCGAACGACTGAAATTCGCCGCTCAGGCTGGTCGTGACACGCGCGCCGGCTTCGGTAGTGGCGATGACTCGAAAGTACTCGTCTTGCTCTGCTTCACCCACCGGTGCGCCGGCTTTGGCCAGCGCAGCCGTGCGGCTCGGGGAGACGGTGGCGACGAAATTCTGCCCAGAGGTACGGATCGGATCGAGCTGTTCCTCGAGGTGATCGGCGCAACACTTGCGGGCCGCGAGCTTCTCGAAAAATGGGGCGTCGCTCGCTTCACTGCCGCTGAACACGACCAGGGCCGCGTCGCTGCTGATCAGCGAACCCGTGAAGTCGGCGTTGAAGTCGTCTGTCTCCAGGTTCAAAACGTCGAACGGGGAGAGCTCGAACTCGAGCGAGCCGCCCTTGGGGGTCGCCGGGATCGTCCCACCGCCCAGGATGCGCGTGCTGCTGTCGACCCGCACGTGGGTATTGGGGGTAGTGCCGACCAAGGTCAGGAACGCGCGCAAGCTGACCGGATTCTGCGGGCTAAAGTTAGTGTCCGGATCGCTCGAGTTGGCGATGGTCTGCGGCCAACCGAGCACGACGTAGGCCGGCTCCAGATCGTCCCCGAGCGGCGTCAGCGCTTCGGTCGGCTTCAGCAAGGACGCGTCGTTCGAGAACACGTTCACGTTCTCGAGTGGGTTGAATTGATACGCGACCACCGGGAACGTGGAGTGAATGCGATAGGCGTGACGCGTCAGCGCGGTGTGCGTGCCCGTGTCGAACTCCCCAGGAGGTGAACCATCCACCTCGCGCGGGCCGAGCTTGAAGACCCGCAAATTGAAGGGGGGGATCGTGGCCGTCACCACCGACTTGGGTTTGTTCTTTTGACCGGGCTCGGTATCGTCTTGCTCGATCGTGACCTCGGTCGCCACGTCGGTTTCGGGATTACTGATGACGATGGCGAATTGCTGAGCCGCCGCATTCAAAGTGTCGTTGATCTTGGCGTTATCGAGATCGACCGCGAAGTATTCGCAACCAACGTTGCTGCGTCGCTGTGACGCAACGCTACACAGGTTGACGCAGCTGCCCTCGCGGCAGACTTGGCGATTGCTTGGGTCACAGGTGTCCAGCGCAGTCTGCTCGCTACCAGTGCTGTCGCACTGCATGATCGTTTGACCCGAGCAGCTTTGTCGATTGGGTTCGCAAACCGCGCAGGCCTCGAGCGTGGTCGAGCAGATCAAGCCGCGACTCGTACAGGCATCCACGACTGCCCAGTGAGCTCCTTGCTCGCCGGCCACACAGCGCTCCAGATCCGGCGCGCAGCGCGATACGCCGAGTGTGCACACCGGCGCGCTGGCCTTTTGAGCGATCCAGCGGCTGCCGGAGTCGTAGCCACACCCGCTCAGCAATAGCGCTGTGAATAGGCCTATTTTGCCGAATCGAAGCGGCGAACGGGAGGGATCAATAGCTGGCGAAAAAGACATCGGTCGCGTAGGCAGTCCAGCCCCTTTGGGCAATGTCGCGATAGCGAAGCGCCCCATAGACGAAGTTGTCGATGCGAGCGGCGCTGACGGTGATCGTTAGCGGACCTGGGGTTAGTCCGAGGTCGGGGCCGACGGCGTTCAAGTCCGGCAAGCTGAACGACTCGGCAGAACCTGGCGCAACCACTTTCCACGCGATCAACCCGCCGCCGCTCTCGACCTCGTACACGAACAGATCGACGTTGGAGCCGTCACGCGCGCGCGTCGATCCGAGCGCCTTGCCGTCCCAAGTGGTGTTCGGCAGAGGCGTGGTCAATTGGGGAACTTGCACGAATCGGTCGATCAAGAGCGGCTGACTCGTGTCTTGGGCCGAGATCAAGCCGACCACCGAGCGCGGCGTGCTCGCGGCTTGGCCAGTGACCGCGCGCGCAGTCACGATGTAGCTCGTGCCCAACAGGCTGCCGCTGAGGGTGGGCACCCCGACGAACGAAAATGGCCCGGAAAGCGGCAAATCACGCGAGATATAGCCGTTGGGCAATGGTGCGAAGCCCTCACTGCCGACCTGAATCGAAGCGTTCGCTTGGACGCGATCTGGTCCGCGCTGGGTAACGTCGGGCGGATCCAAATCCAACGTCAGCGTGTGATCGAGGTCGACGTCGATTTGAATGAACACGTCATTCTTCGTCTCGCCAGACTTTGCGGCGACGCCGCGCACCAATCCCATTTGGTAGGCGGTGAAGGTGGGCGGGTCGTGCTTGCGATTTTCGAGGCCGGCGAGTGCGTAGAGCGTGAAGTTGCCAGGTAGACCGTAGTTGCTGAAGTAGTAACCGCGCCCGCCGCCGGAGTCCGGCGTGATCGCCTGCGAGCTCGACGGCAAGCTGAAGCGATCGGTCGGGCTCCCGGTCAAGCGCATGACGTACGCAACCAGTCGCTCATCGTCCGACTTGGGTGTGGGCACGTTGAGCCAACCGTCGCGCTTGAACTCCGCCGAAGCAGGCCACACGACCTCACCGGAGACGCTCGTACCGAACACCCCGGAACCACCGCTGGCTGGCAAATCCCCGCTGGGTGGTCCGCAGCCGGGCGCCAAGATCGGGTCGAGAAACACGGTCACGCTGTCGACGTCGACATCCACGAACGTCTGCGGCTGGTAGCACTTGCGCGCGACCGTCACCGTGCGCTTGGGGCCCAGGCCCTTCTTGGAATCGACGGTGACGCCACTCACGTCGGTCTTCAGAATATCCGCGCTGGTGGCATCATCTCCGATGATCACGGTGGCGGCGGGCAAACCTTTGCCGGTGATGTTGTCGAGCACCAGCACACGCAGGTCGTTCTCGAGCGCATTGCCGCTCAGGCCGCCTTTGTAGCCGTTGTCGCTGTTGCTGTAGACGAAGGCATCGAGCACGTCAGAATCGACCGAGGTCGAGACGCGGATCGGCTTGCTCCCTGGCGTGCCCGCGGGCGTCGTGCAACGGAGCTCCGTCTTGCTGACGACTTCGTTCACGACGCAGGGATTCTGATCGATCGTGACTTCCGTCGCGTCGTTCCAGCGCGTGCCGTCGCCGTACAACGTGATCTGAGTGCCCCCTGAAGTCGGCCCACTGTCGGGCGAAGCGAAGAATTGGTCGTACGTGTAGCCGCCGACCAAGACAGCCGAGGTGGATTCGTCGTCGCCGTTTTGCACGCGGACGTCGACCGCGCCGGTGTGCCCCGCTGGGACCGTGATCTGGATTCGCTGCGGATCTATCGGCACGATGGCCGTGCGATCCAGCTCGACGTCGCCGAACCAAACGCGCGCACGGCCGTCGAAGCCATTGCCGCTGACGAGTGCCAAGCCGCCGCCTGCGAACGAGCCGCGCGGCGGATTCACACCCAACACCGCGTGAGGGGCGGTGGGAGGCAGCTCGTCGTTCGCGTCCGCGGTGGTGCCGGCGTCGAGATTGATGCCGAGTCTGCCACCGCCGGCATCAGGGTCGCGATCCGACAAGCGCGTGAACGGACCATCCGCCCGGGAGAGACAGCCGGAGGCGAACGCCGCGAAAGCCAGCGCAAGCCCCACACCCACACCCACCGGGCGCGCCCAGATTTTCATTCGAAACAGCTCGTCATGGTTCCTCGGGCGCCGCTCGAAAGGCTAAGCCCGGGTAGGCCTTCGAGCAAGCCGCGGAAACAATAGCGGAGCCAGCCGAAAAATCCTGTCGCGCGGGCCGGCTCGTGACGTCTCCGCTACGAGGTGTCCAACTGAGGGTCTCAACCCGCGCGGGCCGGTCGAGGCGTGGCGTGACGGAGCTCCAGAGCATTAAGAATATGTAGTGAGACGCGCTTGCGAATGCCGTCTTCGGCTGGCCCAACGCACGCGGGACAACCGCCGTTTTTACACGGGCAGGTTTCAATCAGCAGCCGAGTTTGTTCGAGCAACTCCGGCGCGCGCTCGAATAGGCGCTCCGCAAGCCCAACCCCGCCAGGGTGCGCATCGAACAAGAACACCGTCGGGTCGAAGCCGCCGGTGCGCCCTGCATGGAAGTCCCTACCAGGTGCGGCCAGGGCGCCGTCAGCCCCCGGCAAACCGCCGTCACCCAGGGTTTGCCCGAGGTCGCGTGGATCGCACATCATGGCCAGGGTCGAGATTGTCTCGAGCGCTCCACCGACTCCGCGCAGACCATCAATCACCGTCGCGCGTGGGTAGGGCAGGGTAGCAAGGACCGCTTCCGGCAAGGTCAGCCAAAAACTCGTCGTGTGCATCTGCATCTCCGGCAAATGCACATCCCCATAGCCCGCGTTTTCATGGGTGAAGAACTTGATCTTCTTGTAGCCGGTGACCTTTTCCACCACCTTCACATCACCGAAACCGAGCAGGGCGCGGCCGAGTTCGTTGCTGGTGCGCTCTTCGATCACCGCGACAGTGCGGTAGGTGAGGGCGGTGGTGAAGTAATCCGGCGCCACTTTGCGCACGAACGCTTTGTGATTTTCGAAATCCAAACGCTCGACTTGATACTGCTCGGCGTCGTGCTGATAGATCGCCTGCTCGTGCAGCATCGTGTGCGTCGCGCGAAAATCGAGCTCGGCGATCGATTGATTGTTGGCAACGTCCACGATCACGAAATTGTCCCAGCCGATGTTGCGCAGAGACACGTTATTGGCCGGAAAAGCTTCGCCGGACCAGTGATAACGACCGCCGGCTTGGTGCACCAAACCGTGACTCGCCAGGTAGTCCAAGGCGTCGCGCGTGGCGTTCGGGTCGAGCGTCAAATAGCTCTCGCCGACCGCGGGCTCCGGACTCGCCACGCGCTCACCCCGGGCTGAGATCTCGAAGGGCGCTTCGAACGCCGCGCACTTGAGGTGTTGGATCAGTACCTCCACGTTGCTGGGATCGATGCGCGCTTCCTCGGCGTTCGAATCGAGCAAGTACTGTGGTTCGCGCGCCAAATATTGATCCAGCGAGTCACTCGAGCACACGAGCACGGCGATGCTCGTGTCGCCGCGGCGGCCGGCGCGGCCAAAGCGCTGCCAGGTGCCGGCGACCGAGCCCGGATAACCCGCGCACACCACGGCATCCAGGTCGCCGATATCGATGCCAAGTTCGAGCGCGTTGGTCGCCACGACGCACAGCACCTCGCCGTTGCGTAGGCCAGCCTCGATCGCTCGCCTTCGCTCGGGCAAATAGCCACCGCGATAGGCCATGATCGCCTCACTGCCCGCCACGTCACCCACGCGAGCGCGCAGGTACTTGAGCATGATCTCGACCGAATTGCGCGACGGCCCAAAGACGATCGTCGGTACCCGAGCACGCACCAGATCCGCCGCCAGATTCACGCTCTGCTTCAAGGTGCTGGCGCGGATGCCGAGCTCCTCGTTCACGACCGGCGGGTTGTACACATACACCTCGCGGGTGGAGCGCGGCGCGCCCGAGCGGTCCACGAGCTTCACGTCTTCGGGAACGGCGCCGATCAAACGCGCCGCGTGCTCACGCGGATTGCCGATGGTGGCTGTTGCGGAGATGAACACTGGGTTCGAGCCGTGAAAACGCGCGACTCGACGCAGGCGCGCCAAGACGTGGGCCATATGCGAGCCGAACACGCCGCGATACGTGTGAAGCTCATCCAACACGACGTAGCGCAGGCCTTGAAATAGGCTGGCCCAGCGCGCGTGGTTGGGCAAAATGCCGGCGTGCAGCATGTCCGGATTGGTGAGCACCACGCGGCAACGCTCACGAGCAGCGCGACGCGCATCCGCCGGGGTGTCGCCGTCGTAGACCATGGCGCCCGAGCGGAGCTCGCTGTCTTTCATCAGTTCGCGCAGGTTGTGCTCTTGATCGCGAGAGAGCGCTTTGGTCGGATAAATGAAAAGCGCAGTGGCTTCCGGATCCTCGATCAGCGCGTTGAGCACCGGTAGGTGGAAACACAGGCTCTTGCCACTCGCCGTGGGCGTTGCCACGACCACGTGCTGGCCGCTGAGCGCGGCATCGACCGCCTCGACTTGGTGCGAGTAGAGTTGCGCGATCCCACGCTGCTTCAGCGCACGATGTAGGGAATCATGGAGACGTGGGGGAACCCCGGCGAAGGATGGCTCCGCTGGCGGAAGGGCGCGCTCGGCGGTGAAACAGCGACGGACGCTGCCCGAAGCGCGCCATGCGTCGACCACGCTGCGCACGCCATTGTGTTGGGTCCAGGGCGGTTCGGGCACCGCGAAACACTAAACGGATGTGCGGTGCCTGTAAATCGTTTCCGGAATGCGAATGGCCGTGTGGCCGTTCATACTGAACAAGCTGGCCGCTTGCCGTGAGCTAGCGTAGGAACTCGACCCCAATCATGAACGGTGATCCCCCTCCGCCGACCCCTCCGACCGAAGGCGTCGATCCGCTCGCCCTCGAAGCGTCCGCTCCGTCTGGCTCGTCTGGCGCACCCTTGCCGTTGGCGTCGTCTGAACCTGTCGCGTTGGTTCCGTCCGTCGCGTCCATCCCGTCTGACGTGGCAGACGCGCCAGAGCGATTCGGCTCGGTGCCCGCTCCCGCCTCGATGCGTCCTTCTCAGGCACCGCAAGCGCGTCCGACCTTCTTGTTTCTGGGGGTGGTCGCGGCAATCTCGCTCGTTGCTGATGTCACGAGCAAAGCGTGGGCGGAAATCGTGCTGTCCAAGCGCACCCTGCTCGATCCGGCAATCGTGTTGATTCCCGATCACCTGAGCTTCACCTTGGCGCGCAATCGCGGCGGCGCCTGGGGCCTGCTCGAGAACGCCAGCGAGATGATTCGTCGTCCCTTTTTCTTGCTGGTCAGTGGGCTCGCGATCGCGTTCATCGTCTCGTTGTACGGTCGGCTTGGAGCTAGCCAACGCGCGTTGAAGTGGGGTCTACCTTTGGTGCTCGGCGGTGCTCTCGGCAACCTGAGCGATCGCATCATTCGCAGCAGCGTGATTGACTTCATCGACTACCGCGCCAACTGGATTGAGTCGATGAATCGCGGTATTTTCAAGGTCGTTCACAATTGGGGCGTCACCGATCACTGGCCCACGTTCAACGTGGCAGACGTGTCGATCTGCGTCGGCGTGGGGTTGATGGCGCTCGATATGTTCACGTCCAAGCGCGGCCATTCAGCGCCCGTCATTCTCTCCCCGGAACCGGCTCTGTCCAGCGGTCCCACCAGCAAGCCGCCCACTCCGTAGTAGTCTCGCGCGATGCAAGGTCGGCTGTTCACACTCGATCTGTCGTTGTTCGGGAGTAGCTACGCGATCCCCGCGCCGAGCTACTTCGTTCTCTTGCTCACCGGCTTCGTGTTCGCGACGCTGATGGGCGCGATCTGGGCCAAGCGCATCGGCCAAGATCCGGACGTGATCGTCGATCTCGGGCTCGCCATGCTGCTCGCGGGCATCGCGGGCGGTCGCTTGTTGCACGTGTTCGCGGATGGTTACTTCTGGGACTATGTGCACCTGTGCACCGACCCGAGCAAGGTCGACTGGCACCTGGATCGCGCGCAGTGCCTCAGTGCTGACTATAGTGGCATCTGGGACGCCGCCCGTTCCGTGTGCAAACCCCAGGGGCGTGATTGCTTTGCCTGGGCTCGGTTCTATGCCGGAGGGCTCGCGTACTACGGAGGCTTCTTGGGGGCGTCGGTCGCGGCCTGGTACCTGCTTCGAGCGGACCGATTTCCATTTTGGAAGGCCGCGGACATGGCCGGCATGGTCGTTCCGCTCGGGCTGGGTTTCGGGCGCATGGGCTGCCTGCTCGCGGGGTGCTGCTTCGGTTCCCCGACCAGTTCTGCCCTAGGCCTGGTTTTTCCGCCCAATAGTCCCGCCAGCGAGTCAGAATTCAAGGCTGGCCTGCTGCATTCGATGAGCGAGTCCTCGCTTTCGATTCATCCCACCCAGATCTACGAATCTGGCGCTTCTTTCGCGATTTCCGCGTTGCTGATTCTATATTTTCACGGCCGTAAACGCTACGACGGCCAGGTCTTCTTGGCGTTCACCGTGCTGTATGCCGCGGTGCGCTTCGCGCTGGAGTTCCTGCGCAGTGACGATCGTGGAGAGCTACTCGGATTGAGCACCTCTCAGCTGATCGGCGTACTTTTGATCATCGCGGCGCTGGTCGGCCATCGAGTCTTGTCTTCGCGGGTCGGGAGATTGGCCCAAGCCACTTCGGCCGCGTAGACTGTAGCTCGTGAGTTCCCCTCGTTCATCGCTGCTCGCTTCGGTCCTGGCCCTAGCCGGCGTGCTTTCAGGCTGCCAAAAGTCGGACGAGCATCCGCCGTTTGCTGCGGGTTGCGAGAAGAACTGCTCGCTTTACCCGGGCGTCTCGGTGGGTGTGGGCACTGGAAGCGTGGGTGGTTCCTCCAACTCGGACGCTGATGGCGGAACAGGCACGCTCGCAGGCAACCTCTTGCTCTTGACCGACGATTCGTTCGCGCAGGCGATGCCGTACACGGCCGGCGTGACGGTCACGGCAGATGGCGCCAGCGGCACCCCAGTCACGGACGCCTCGGTCGGAGACGTGTATTCGCTGGAAGGCGTCGCACGAAGCACGCTCAACTGGATCAGCGTCAAACCCAACTTGGTGGGTGGTGATCCGCTCTTGACCTATCAGGCAGTGCAGACCAATCAGGTCAGCAACGTCAACTTGTTCATGGTCTCGTCGACCGTGCTCGACCGTGTGTTCACCGCGATTTCGACCTTACGCAGCCCGGACTCAGGCCAGGTCGTGGTGTTCTTTCGCAGCGCAGGGACGAACGTGCCACTCTCGGGCTTGCACGTGAACATGCCCAAGGCGCAAGCAGCTGCCTACGCGACGACCAAGGGCTGGGAGCTCGACGACGGCACCGCGGTCACGGACCAGAGCGGCCTCGTGGTGTTCGGTAACGTCGAGCCTGCGAATTCGAATGGCACCCAGACGGTTACGATCACGCGCGCGGCAACGGGCACCACACCAGCAACCGCAGCCGGCCAATTCTCGGTAAAGGTGGTGCAAGGCGCGGTCACCATTTTTAGCGTGGGCGTCCAGCTCTAAACGTCGCTGCCAGCGAGCGGCACTGGCGCCACGCGCGTCGCTCTGATAAGCGTGCCTTCGTGGCCACCCTGATCGACGGCAAAGCAGTTTCGAAGATCGTCCGCGACGAAGTGGCGCGCGGCGTCCAGGCGTTCAAGGCCAAGTACAACCGCGTGCCCGGTCTCCACGTCGTCCTGGTCGGTGAAGATCCGGCATCCACGGTGTACGTGCGGAACAAAGAAAAAGCGGCCCTCGAAGTCGGGATCGCAGGCCAAGTGCACCGCTTGCCCGCGTCGACTACGGAGGAGGCGCTGCTCGGCCTAGTCAAAGAATTGAACCAATCCGGCGAAGTCGATGGGATTTTGGTGCAATTCCCGGTTCCCCAAGGAATTCGCCAGCAAAAGGTGATCGAAACCACAGCTCCGTCGAAGGACGTGGACGGCTTGCATCCCGAGAGCATTGGTGCGCTGTGGGCAGGGATCACAGGGCTCGTGCCCTGCACGCCAAAGGGCTGCATGCGCTTGATTGCGGAAACCGGCGCCAAGGTGGACGGCGCGCAGGCGGTCGTGGTCGGTCGCAGCAACCTGGTGGGTAAGCCGATCGCCGGCTTGCTCTTGGCGGCGAACGCCACCGTCACGCTCGCACACTCGAAAACGCAGGACCTGCCCGCGGTCTGCCGCAACGCGGACATCTTGGTGGCCGCCGTCGGGCGCACCAAGATGATCCCCGGGTCGTGGATCAAGCCGGGCGCGGTCGTGATCGACGTGGGCATGAATCGCGATGACGCCGGCAAGCTGTGCGGTGACGTGGAATTCGACTCGGCGTCCAAGGTGGCCTCCGCGATCACGCCGGTGCCGGGCGGGGTAGGTCCGATGACCATCGCCATGCTGCTCGAAAATACCCTGCTTGCGGCGCAAGCGCGCATTTCACGCGCTTCACGCACGCTGCTCACGTGAGCGGTACGCTCGGATAGCGCGATACCGGCACCGAAAGCGCATCGCACAGCGCGGCCAGCACCGCATCGGTGCCCGCCGCCAACTCCTCGACCGAGCCGGTGTTGTCGATCACGTAGTCGGCGCGGCGCACCTTTTCCTCGAGCGGCATTTGAGCCGCAATCCGCGCAGCGACTTGCGTGGGGTCGAACCCGTCGCGCTGAGCAATGCGTTCTTGGCGCAGCGAAAGCGGAGCGTTCACGACCAGCACGGGCTGGTACGTCCGATCCAAGCCGACCTCGTACAGCAACGGCACTTCGTAGCAAGCTAGCGGCTCACCGCGCTCGCCGATCTCGCGGAACCGCTCAGCCGCCAGCTGTCGCACAATCGGGTGCACGATTGAATCGAGGGTGCGGCGCGCCTCCGGATCGCTGAACACGATTTTTCCGAGCTCAGCGCGATCGAGTTCGCCCGTCTCGGTCAGCACGCTCGGCCCGAAATAGTCGCTGACCCGCGCGAGCCCGGCGCTCCCCGGCGCGACCGCGACCCGCGCCAAATCGTCCGCGTTCACCACCGGGATCCCCCGAGCGCGCAGGCGCTGGGCCACCGTGCTTTTTCCCGAGCCGATGCCACCGGTCAGTCCGAACACGCGCACAGCCACGGCCCTAGCGTAAGCGAAAGCCATGCCGTGCGGGGCAGGGAAAGCGGCCTGGGACGCGCCGTGCCCCCTGGTGCTTTTCCACCGCGGGGCTAAAACCAGGGCCGTGAACCTGCGCGCGCGACTGTTCTGGCCATTTTGCGGCCTGCTTTGGCTGACGGTGCCTCAGTCGGCCGTCGGCGCGACGTCGCCGGTCGCAAGTGTGAGCACGCCTTTGCAGCGCTTTCGCTTCGACGCGGGGGCGCCATTGGCCGCACCCGCCGAGGTCGGAGCGGACGGCAGCGTGTGCGTGGGCACCGTGGACGGCTACGTGCACGCGCTCGGGCCAGATGGCAGCTTTCGCTGGAGCCGTAGTGTGCAGGGCGCGGTCATCCGCCGACCGCACTTTGCGTCCGGGCACTGGTACATCGCGACTAGCGCGCGGCGCGTGTACGCGCTCAATCCAGATGGAAGCTTGTCCTGGTCGTTCCAACTGTACAGTTCGATCGAGAGCGAGCTGGCTTCCGACGCGAAAGGCTCGCTGTATTTCGTCACCGCCGATCACTTGCTGTTTGGCATGACCGAGCATGGCCAGGTCTGGCTTCGCACGCGTTTTCGCCCGGGAATCAAGCCAGAAATCGCACTCAGTGAGCCGGCCGAGCTGCGCGATCCCGAGGGTAACGCTTGGCTAGGTCGGAGTGATGGCGTTTTGGAGTATCGCCCGGCTTCGGGCGAAAAAACGACGCTCTTGTCACTCACCAGCTCCGCGCTCTTACTGCCCGCTTGGTCGCGGGTCTCGCGCTGCGCGGTCGTCAGCGCGCGCAGCGGCTTGATCTTCGGGCTCGACCCCGCGCGCATTCGCCTAAGTCGCTGAACATGGACTTCAAGAGCAAGCTCGCGACACTGCCTCGGCCCGCGCCGAGTGACACGAGCTTGCCCGGCGCGCCCGACAAGGCCTCGACCTTGCTCGAATTGCGTCAGAAAATGGCCGAAATCCTGGCCGTGTCGACGCCCGACCCCAGCTCCGCGAGCGCCGTCACGCCGCCGCAATTGGGCGTTGCGCTGCCCTTTCAGCGCGAGGAGCGCAGCAGCGGTCCGCTGTTTCGTCGTCATCAAATCCTACCGCCTTCGCACCACGTTGGGCGCATGCCCGTCGATGCAGCGGCGAGCTCGCGCGCCGAGCTGCTCGGTCTGCTTTCCCTTGATCCTCGCATCTCCAGTGTCGATCCGCGGCGGGCGCTCTACTTCGACACCGAAACGACGGGCTTGGGCGGAGGCGCCGGCGTGCTCGCGTTCCTGGTCGGCATCGCCTGGTTCGATGATCAGCTGCGCCTCCACGCCGAACAATTCTTGCTGCGCAGTCCGGCCGAGGAAGAGCCGCTTTTGGAAGCGTTTGCCGAACGCTTGGAGGCTTGCGAACTGCTCGTCTCGTACAACGGCAAGGCTTTCGATCTACCGCTGCTCAATGGCCGCATGGTCATGAATCGGCGTCCGCAATTACCTGACCGCGCACACCTCGATCTGCTGCACATTGCGCGCCGCCTGCACAAAGGCCGACTCGGCCCATGCCGCTTGATCGGCTTGGAAGCGGACGTGCTCGGTTTCGAGCGCGGCCCGGACATCGCCGGCATCGATATCGCTCCGCGGTACGCGCATTTCCTGCGCTCCGGCGACGAAAGCGCGCTCGAAGACGTCGTGGAGCACAACGCCTGGGACGTGGTGTCGATGGCCGCTTTGGTCGGCTTGTACGGCGAACCCTTCGAGCTGCTTCACGAGCAGGATTTGTTGGGGCTCGCGCGCACACTCAAGCGCGCCCGCGCCTTCGACGAAGCAGAACGCGCCGCAAGCGTCGCTCTCGAGCGCGGCGCTGGGCCCGAGGCCCGCCGCGCGCACGGTGAAATCGCCAAAGCCCGCGGAGATCGCGCTCAAGCGCTCGCACACTTCGAAGCCTTCGCCGCCGAAGTGCACGACCCGCAGATCCGGCTCGAACTCGCCAAATTGTACGAGCACCACGTGAAGGCACCGCTCAGCGCTTTGAGTTGGGCGGACGGCTCCAGCGAAGATCCAGAAAAGGCCGAAAGAAGGCGCGTGAGGCTCGCCAAAAAAATCGCGAAATCGGCCCAAAAATCGGGCGGGTGATTTGGGGCTGGGGCCCCAAATCCTGAGGGTGGGGCCCCGCTGAATTCACTTCAGCGGGGCGGGAGCGGAGCTCCCGATGATGACCGCGGACGGCTCCAGCGAAGATCCAGAAAAGGCCGAAAGAAGGCGCGTGAGGCTCACCAAAAAAATCGCGAAATCGGCCCAAAAATCGGGCAAATAGCCTTCGGGAGGGGGCGCTCCGTGCTACACCTCCCGCTCTGAGATGGCCTACGACCACAAGCAAATCGAGCCGCGCTGGCAGGCGTATTGGGCGGAAAAGCAGACCTTCAAAGCGGAGCGCCGCCCAGGTCACCCCAAGTATTACGTGCTCGACATGTTCCCGTATCCGTCTGGCACGGGGCTTCACGTGGGCCACCCCGAGGGCTACACAGCCTCCGATATCGTCGCGCGCTACAAGCGCATGAACGGCTTCGACGTGATGCACCCAATGGGTTGGGACGCCTTCGGTCTGCCCGCCGAGCAATACGCGATCGAAACGGGGACCCCGCCCGCGCAGACCACCGTTCGCAACATCGATACCTTTCGCCGTCAACTGAAGGCGCTCGGCTTTGCCTATGATTGGTCGCGCGAGCTCAACACGACCGATCCCAACTACTTCCGCTGGACGCAGTGGATCTTCCTGCGACTGTTCAAGCGCGGGCTGGCATTTCAGGCTGAAATCCCGGTCAATTGGTGCCAAGAGCTGGGCACCGTGCTGGCCAACGAAGAGGTCATCGACGGCCGCAGTGAGCGCGGGAACTACCCCGTGGTGCGCACGCCACTGCGCCAATGGCAGCTGAAAATCACCGCCTACGCCGACCGCCTCTCGACTGATTTGGAGGACCTGGCTTGGCCCGAAACCAAGCAAAAGCAGCGCGATTGGATTGGTCGCAGCGAAGGCGCCGAGGTCGACTTCCCGCTGGTCGGTCGCTCCGAAAAGCTGACCGTGTACACCACGCGCCCGGACACGCTGTTCGGCGCGACGTACATGGTGATCGCCCCAGATCACCCGCTGACCCTGAGCATCACTGGCGCCGAGCAACGCGCAGCCGTCGCGGCCTACGTCGAGGCCGCCGCGCGCAAGAGCGACATGGAGCGCACCGCGCTCAACAAGGAAAAATCCGGCATTTTCCTGGGCGCTTTCGCGAAGAATCCGCTCACCGGCAAGGACATCCCGATCTACACCGCAGACTACGTGCTGGGCGCCTACGGCACCGGCGCGATCATGGCCGTACCGGCGCATGACGAGCGCGATTTCGAATTCGCGCGGAAGTTCGAGCTGCCGATCGTCCAGGTCGTCAGCAAAGACGGCTCGCTCAGCGAGACCGTCGAACATGTCTTCAGCGACGACGGCATCGCGGTGCGCTCGGGCCAGTTCGACGGCCAAGCGACACCAACCGTGAAGTCCAACGTGATCGCGTTCTTGGAGGCCGAGGGCATTGGTCGCCGGCGCGTGAACTACAAACTGCGCGACTGGGTGTTCAGCCGTCAGCGCTACTGGGGCGAGCCAATCCCGATCTATTTCCCGGTCAAAACCGCGGGCGATCCGCGCCGCGGCGATGCCTACGAAATCGACTACGAAACGCCGATCGCCGTCGACGAGAGCGAACTGCCGTTGCTGCTCCCCGCGCTCGAAGACTATCGCCCAGGCGACCCACAAGGTCCGCTGGTGCGGGCAGTCGATTGGCGCTTCTTCCAAAAAGACGGCAAGTGGTTCGCGCGCGAAACCAATACCATGCCGCAGTGGGCTGGCTCGTGCTGGTACTACCTACGCTTCCTCGATCCCGCGAACACGCAGGAGCTCGTCTCGAAGGCCGCCTACGACGCGTGGATGCCGGTCGACCTGTACGTCGGTGGCTCGGAGCATGCGGTGCTCCACCTGCTTTACGCCCGCTTTTGGCACAAAGTGCTGTTCGACGTGGGCATCGTCAAAGACCCCGAGCCGTTCCTCAAGCTGGTGCACCAAGGCATCATCCTGGGCATGGCCTACCGCTACTACGCGGTGGTGACCGAGGGTGGGGAAGTGCTGCGCACGCTGCCCGGTGACGAGCCGGGCATCACGCCCGACGCCGACGGCGAACTGCGGCTCGCCACCACTGGCGAGAAGGTCCAAGTTCGCTGGGCAAAAGAGGCCGAAATCGAGGCCCGCGACGGTAAATTCGTCCATCGCGGGCTCGGTGTTCGCCTGCTCGGCATCGCCGAAAAAATGGCCAAATCTCGCGGCAATTCTGTAAGCCCCGACCTCGTCGTGGAAGAGTTCGGCGCGGATAGCCTGCGTTTGTACGAGATGTTCATGGGGCCGCTCGAGCAGGCCAAACCCTGGCAATCGAGCGGGATCCAAGGCGTACGCCGCTTTCTCGACCGCACGGACGCAATCGCTCGCCGCCCGCTGAGTGAAGCGCCCCTCGACCAGGAAACGGCCAAGCTCGTCCACCGCACCGTTCAGAAGATCGGTCGCGATATCGAAGTGCTCTCGCTCAACACCGCGGTGAGCGCGATGATGATCCTGGTCAATCATCTGAACGGCATGGAGCAACCGCCGCGCGAGGCAGTCGAAAAGCTAATCTTGTGCCTCTCGCCGTTTGCACCGCACTTGGCGGAGGAGCTCTGGTCGCACCTGGGCCACGAGCCATCGATTGCGAACCAACCCTGGCCCCAATTCGACCCCGCCCTGACTGAGGACTCGGTGATCGAAATTGCCGTGCAAGTGAATGGCAAGGTGCGCGGGCGTGCCGCTCTAGCGCGCGACGCGGACGAGGCAGCTGCAAGAGAAGCAGGGCTCGCGGATCCCAACGTGAGCAAATTCATCGAGGGCAAGACGCTCAAAAAGCTGGTCTATGTCCCCGGCAAAATCCTCAATTTCATCGTCGCTTAGCACTCTGGTGGGCTCCGCGCCTTTTCATACGAAAAGCGCGCGAAAAATTTGGCGGATCCGTGGGACTCGCTGTACAACCCGCGTCGAGACACAGCCCCAGCGTTCGCTTTTGTCCTGCGCGAATGGCACCTAACGGATGTCATCCTGCTGAACGAGCGAAGCGCTGTGGATAGGCTGTTGTTTCCCGTGAAACTTGCGCTCTAAGTCTCGACGTCAGTTGTGCTTTTGCTCGCTCAGCGGGCTGTGGGCAGTGCTGCTCGGAGGCTGCGGCTACCATTCAGTCTATGGCCCGCCAACGGGCGAGAAGCTTTCGGTACACGTGGGGCAGGTGATGGTCGCCGAGCCGCTGGCGGCGCAGGCTGCCGCGAGTGGCGCACGCTCCGAGCTTGCCGCAGCTGGTGCTCTAGCCAGTGGGGCGCAATTTCCTCGTTTGGTCGTCGACGTGCTCCGCATCGATGAACTATCGCGTGGTATCCACGTCCAAGATGGGCAGCCGCGCGCAGGTGGCATGAGCATCGCGCTCACGGTTCGGGGTCGGATCTTCAGCGCCGAAAACCAAGAGCCACGCTTGGACACAGGCGACGTCCGGCGCTCCGTCCAAGTGAGCGGCGACTCCGATCCGCGAGTCGACAGCGGGAATTACGACGCTGCCCTCCGCTCCGCTGCCGAACTCGCAGGCCGCGCTGTCGCCCGCGCCGCCCTAGGCATCCCAGAACCGAATGACGAAGCGCCGTAGCGAGGGCGTCGAGAGTAGGGAGCGGGCGCTAGCGATCCAGCAGCGCACCTTAAAGCCCGCGCGAATGTTCCCATCAGAGTGTCGGGTCGCCGAGCTCACGCCTCTCACCGCGCCCCGCACCCGTTATCCCGGGGTTCGGTTATCCCGGGGTTCGGTTTGGATCGCATCCCGGCTCGGTCAGCCCCGGCTTCGGATTGGGATCGCACCCCAGGTTCGGTTTGGAGGGGTGCCGGTCAACCCCGTTTTGGTTCGGACCCCGTGCCTCGGCGGGCCGATGCTAGACGGCATGTGGGGACGCAAAAACACGGAAACACCACGCAGCGTCGAGCTGCTGGGCTGGGTCGCGGGCGCCCCCAGAAGCTCGAGCATTGCTTATGACATTACCGCTAATGCGGCGATGTTACGTGTGAATCAGACCACGCCGACGGAGCGCTTGAAGCGCTTGGCGTCTGCGAACATGTCGACGTTCGTGAAGACGTAAGTGGCTTGTTGGTCGCCGCCGGCGAGGGCGATCTCGGCGAGTTTCTCGATCGCGGGGTCTTCGTAGCGGGACTTGTGACCGGCTGGGCCAGGGAGGCGGTAGTAGGCGGTCTTCCGCTTGGAAAGGCCTTGGAGCAGCGGATCGCGGGCGCAGAGGGTTTGCGTTTCCTCGGCGAGGTCATCCGCTTCTTCCGGATTCCAGGCGGGGCCGGGTTCGAACACTATGGTTTCGAACTGCTTTTTGACGTTCTTGAGGAAGTCCCTCAGCGCGGCGCGATTGGCTCGCGAGCTCGGAAAGTCGGGTGGGGCGACGAAGATGGCGGTCTTTGCGGCCAGCTCCTTGGCGACTTCACCCAGCGTCTTCAGCGCGGTCTCGATCACTTTTCCGTCGCGGAAGCCCTCTTGGCCGATCTCGCGCGGGCCGAGCAGGGCGAACTCGAAGCCGGGCGGGGCTTCGCGCCGCCAGCGGCGTACGGTCCCCGGGCCGGGCACGGCCAGGTGAGTCTCTTGAACTTCAACGAACAGGTATTCTTTAAAATAGCGTGTCGCGGGTACCGCGAAACCAGCGCAACCAACGACCATCATGCGGCCGCAACCGTAACACAGCCCACTCGTCACCGCCCGCATCAGGCTAAAAAAAGCACTTCCAGTTGCGATTCCAGCCGGGGCGCCTGAAAAGCGTCACAAAACGAAACGGCGCCGGGATTGCTCCCAGCGCCGCGCGTCGACACTTGGCCGAAGGAGTTGACTACTTCGGACCCCAGCACTCCATCGTGCAGTTGGAGTTCATGCAGCCGATGATATCGCTGGTCTGGAACCCGACCGAGGACGTGTCGCACATGTCGGTCGTACATTTACCCGCGCAGGTGCGGATATCCTCCTCAGTCGCGGAAATCATGCTCTTCGCAACGGCGTCTTTGAGACACTCGTGCATGCAGAAGAGCTCACCGCCCTCTTGGTACTTGTTGTTGACCAACGGGCCACCATAACCACACTGGTTGTTGGGGTTGGTCGCGTAGCAGGCGCCGTATTCCTCGCAGCAATTCTTCTGAATACAGACCTGGCATTCATCTGTGGCATCTGCGGGCTCGCAGCTGCTTCCTTCGCCTGGAGCGCCGCCCGCGCTGGTCTGATCATCACACGTGACGGAATCGTCGGTTCCCGAGCCAGCAGTGCCGCTGCCAGCATGCGCGCTGGAACCAGCCGCGGATGAACCGGCGGTGGATGATGAGCCGCCGCTCGTGGATGAACCCGCAGTCGCGCCCGAACCACCGGAACCGCCTTTGCTGTCGCCCGGGTCATCAGTCGTGACGACGCATGCCGACGCGACGAACGCGCTGACGACACCTGCTACCGCCACCAACCGCCAATAAGACTTAGTCTGTTGCATCTTCATCTCCCGCTAATGAGTGCCAGGATTCTTTCATCCTTCGCCTGACACAGGAAAGCAAGCGGCCAACCTTCGGCTCGCTGGTTAGATATACGTTAGCTGATCGCGAGATATTCGTTTGTTTCTCTACGCTTGCAGTGTGCGTATTTGCGCACCTCGTGGCTACCTGTCAAGCATATGAAACTGTTTAGAAAATTGGCGTTCCGGGGACGCTGCCAGAGGTGAGGCGAAAGCGTCCTAACCGCCGAGCGCCTTCTTTACCTTTGTTACCAAGTCATCAATCTTGAATGGCTTGGTGAGGTAGTGGCGTGCCCCAGACTGGATGCCCTTGATCACCTCGGCCGGCCCGGTCTTGGCGGTGAGGAAAATGATCGGAACGGATTTCAAACCGGGTAGCGCGCGCACTGCGGCGGCTACGGCGTGCCCATCTTTCCCCGGCATCATCACGTCGAGCAAGAGCAGATCGGGGGGCGGTTGCTTGGCGGCGGCCGCAACCGCGGAAGCGCCGTCGTTGGTCACCGTCACGTCGTAGTACTGCGACAGCACCTTGAGCAGCATGCCTGCGATTGCAGGATCGTCTTCCGCGATGACGATGCGTTTGAGGGTGTCCGACACGGGCTACTCCGTTCGTTTGATGATGTGGAAACCGTAGACCGTTTCTACGGGATCGATGGTTATTTCCTTCACCATCAGCCCGAACGCTGCGTCAGTGAAGGGTTTTGCCATTTGTGTGCGAGAGATTTGGCCAAGCCGGCCGTCGTTGGCTTTGGCCTGAGGGTCGTCCGAATATTTGGCGACGAGACCGGCGAACTCGGCGCCCGCTCGCGCCTCGATGCCGACGAAATTGGCGAGTTTTTTGGCGGCTTCCTTGTCGCGCGTAACACTGGGGGCGGCGTCGAGCGCTCCCTTGTAGGCGATCAAGATGTGCGAAGCTTTGATCAGCGTCGCGTTGTCTGACGCTGGTCGCGGCGGAGGCTGGTCTGGCATGTCGTGATCGTGGACCGAGCCCTGACTCGCTGCGGTAGCAGGCGTACTCGCTGTGGACGAGGCGCTTGGCGCGTTCGTGGCGGGGCCTGGCGGCGGCTCGCTTGGGCGCTTGCACGCGACCAATGCCAGCGCGCACGAGAGCAGTGAAACGAAGCGACCCGACGACATGAGGGAAGTGTTAGCTAAATGGGAAGCGCGGGCGAACACAAGGGCCTTCCGCGGAAGAAACTCGACCCCCCTCGCGCAACTTGCCACGCTGTGCCGAAAAAGCCCACCTCGGCGCAGGAGCTACCCGCGTTTGCTTGCCGTCAGACGCAGAGCTGGCCCATAGTCCGGGGGTAATGCCGAAAATCCTCCACATCGAGGACGACCCCGCAAACCGGTTGCTGGTCAGGAAGTTGCTCACACCTGCCGGCTTCGAAGTCACGGACGCTGCTGACGGCCTAGAGGGCATCCGCCTTGCGTTGCAGCAGCGCCCGGATTTGGTCTTGGTCGACATTTCGATTCCGGGTCTCGACGGGTACGAGGTGACGCTGAGGCTTCGCTCCGAGCCGAAATTGCGCGGAGTGCCGATCGTGGCGATCACGGCGGAGGGCGATCGTGACACGAGCTTGGCCGTCGGTTGCGACGGCTTTTTGCAGAAGCCGATCGACGCTCGTTCCTTTGCGGACAAGGTTCGCGGCTATCTCGACGGGCGCCGGGAGAGCACCTCGCCGGATGCAACCGGACAGCACTTGCGACTGCAGAGCCAGCGCATCGTTTCGCACCTCGAAGAGAAGATTGCGGAACTGTCCGCGGCCAATCAGCGCTTGCTCGGCGCGGATCAGGCGAAGAAGGAGTTTTATCGCAATATTTCGCATGAACTCGCCACGCCGATGACGCCAATCGTGGGCTACCTCAAGCTCCTGATCGACGGCGAGCTGGGTGATTTGACCACGCCGCAGGACAAGGCGCTACGAGCGATGTCCGACTGTGTTCAGCGCTTGCGGCGCTTGATCGACAATTTGCTGGACGTTACCGCGCTCGAGACCGGGCGCATGCGCTTTGCGCAACGCGAGTTCGATCTTGCTGACCTCGTGCGCCAAGCGATCACTCGTCACGACGGGTTGAACGATGGACGCCTGCGGTTGGTGACGGACTTGCCCAAGCGGGGCACGTTGGTGAGCTATGGCGATGTCGAACGACTAGGGCGCGCGATCGACCAAATGTTGGACAATGCCGCCAAATTCACGCCGGCCGGGGGGACCGTCGGCGTGCGTGCCCGGCAGCTTCCATCTGGGCACTTGGAGCTGTGCATCGCAGACACGGGGCCCGGCGTGCCACCGGAAAAGGCATCACGATTGTTCGAGCCATTCTATCAAGTCGATGGTTCGCCCACGCGCTCGTTCGGCGGAACCGGAGTCGGTCTCGCCGTGGTGCGCGGGGTAGCGCTTGGCCACGGCGGCGACGTGCGGCTGGCCCCGCCAGGAATCGAAGAGATTGTCGGAGTGCCGATGAACGGCGCGGCCTTCTATTTCGTCCTGCCGCCGCAAAGGCGGTCGATGAGCGAACCGCCGTCTCGTCCGTGGAGCGAGCCGCCGTCTCGCCCGACATGAGTCAGCCCAACACTTACTTAGACTGGAACGCGACCACGCCGCCGCACCCTTCGGTGCTGGCGGCGATGGCGCGCGCGGCCGAGGAGTCTTGGGGCAACCCGTCGAGCACGCATCGCATGGGCCGCAAGGCTCGCGCGCTGGTCGAGGACGCGCGCGAGAAATTAGCCGAAATTTGCGCGGTCCACGCGCGCGACGTGTTGTTCACTTCGGGCGGCACCGAGGCCAACAACCTCGCCTTGTCGAGCGCGGTGGGGCTAGCGTTGACCCGACTCGAGCATCCTTCGGTGACGCGCGTGGCCGAGCAACTCGAGCAGCGCGGAACCCCGGTGGGCTGGGTGAGCGTCCCCGCGAGTGGTCGTGTCGAGCCTGAAGCCTACCGCGAAGCGCTCCAGCGCCTGCCGCGTGGCTCGGTGGCGGTCCTGATGGCGGCGAATCACGAGACCGGCGTGCTGCAGCCGCTCGAACCGGTGGCGTTGATCGCGCACTCCCTGGGGGCGACGCTACATGTGGATGCGGTGCAAGCCCTCGGCAAGCTGCCGCCGGAGAGCTGGCGCTTCGCCGATAGTTTGGCGGTTGCCGCGCATAAGATCCGCGGGCCGAAGGGCGTGGGCGCACTAGCATTTCGAGGAACCAAGGCACCGAAGCCGGTGTTGGTTGGTGGCAGTCAAGAACGCGGACTGCGACCCGGGACCGTCGATCCCATCGCCGCTGCAGGGTTCTTGGCCGCGCTCGAGCACTCAGCGCAAGGTCCGGCGCGCTATGCCAAACTCAAAGCGCTGCGCGACGACTTCGAGCACGCCTTCGCCTCGGCAGCCGCGGTGAATGGGGAAGGTGTCGCCCGGTTGCCGCACGTTTCGAATCTCTCGTTCAGCGGCCAGTCGGGCGACGAGCTGGTGGCGGCGCTCGATCTGCTTGGCGTGTGCGTCTCGAGCGGGAGCGCGTGCAGCGCCGGCACCACCGAGCCTTCGTCCGTGATCAGCGCCATGCTCGGGCGCGAGCGCGCTCGCTCCGCCGTGCGCGTCAGTCTGGGAGAGGACACGAGTCGCGAGGAGATTGACGCGGCAAAACTCGCGCTTCGGCGTGTGCTTGGCCTGGCTGTGGACAACCCTTCAAGTGATGGGTGATCCACACGGCTGGTTGTTCGTGCCCGGACTCCACTGCCGATACGTAAGTGCTTAAGATGCCAAACGATTCTCGGAGGGTTCCGGAGCGCTAACCGCGTTCCATTGAATGGACTCCGGAGGCTGCTTTGCTGGGCGTCTGTGCAGTATGCTGGGCGCGCCTAAGATAGCGCTAGAGACTTTGCGTTCAAGTCGCTGATTTTAAACGGCAAATTGCAGCTTCATGCAACGCGAGAGCTGCCGCGACCGAGGCATTCAACGAGTCGATTCGACCGCTTGCGGTGAGACGCCCAACCGCCGTGCATGCTCGGCGCACCGCGCGGCCCATACCCTCATGCTCGTTCCCGACTACGAGGATCGTGGGGCCGGAGAGGTCGAGCTCACCGACGCGCTGGGGAGCATGGGCATCCAAGCCGACGACTGCGACTCCGCGCTCCCGTGCCGTCGTCAGAGCCCCGACCAACGATGGTACGCGGCAGAGGCGCGCGTGCTCGATGGCGCCGGCGGAGGCGCGGCCGGTGGTGGGACTGAGCGGCGCCGACGAGTGCTCACCCCAGATCACCGCCGCGTCGGCGACACCGACGGCGGAGCGGATCACCGCGCCGAAATTCTGCGGGTCTTGGATGCCGTCTAGCGCGAGTGCGAGCAGGCGCGGATCGTCGAGCAATGGCTCGAACGGGAGCAGGGTGAGCTCGGGACCCCACGCGACGACTCCCTGATGCTGACCGCCCTCGGTCCAGCGTTCGAGCTCGCTCCGCGGCACTCGGATCACCTCGGCGACACCCTGGTCCGTGGCAAAGCGAGCGAGTGCGTCGAGGGTAGGGCTGGGCTTCTCTTCGAGCGCTACTCGCTGCAAGGCGAAGCGCCGCACGCGAATTGCCTCGCGCACGGGTTGGAGGCCGGCGATGAGCCGCAAGCCCTCCATACCCGGAGCGGTTGGTGCCCCGCGGGGGGCGCGCTCAGGCCAACGCCGACGCACGTTGGATCTCGTCGCAAATGGCGGAGGCGGCCGCAGCAGGATCAGCGGCATCGCGGATCGGACGACCAACGACGAGCAAGCTCGCGCCCGCGCGGATGGCGCCCTCGGGGGTTCCGGTGCGCTTCTGATCGTCCGCGGTGGTGCCGCCCGCGGGGCGAATGCCCGGCGTGACCAGCACCGCGGTCGGGCCGAGCGCCGCGCGCAGGGCTGAAACCTCAGCAGCAGAGCAGACCATACCGGGGATGCCTTGATCGTGAGCCAGCTTGGCCATGCGCAGGGCCTGGGCGGCTGGATCGGCAGAAACGCCGATCGCTGTGAGATCAGCGGTGTCGAGCGACGTGAGCACCGTGATCGCGAGCAATACCAAGCCGGTGTTCTCACGTTCGGCTCGTCGCGCGGCAGCAGCGAGCATTTTCGGCCCGCCGGCGCCGTGCAAGGTGAGGTAGCGCACGCCATGGGCTGCGGCGGCCGCTACGGCACGCTCGACCGTCTCGGGAATGTCGTGCAGCTTGAGGTCGAGGAATACGTCGCAGCCGAGCTTTTGCCCAAGTGCAACGGCGCGTGGCCCCTCGCTGACGAACAGCTCGAGGCCGACCTTCAAAACTCCGACTGCGTGTGCAACGCGTGCCGCGCCCGCTTCCGCTTCCGCGAGGCTAGGAAAATCTAGGGCGTAGGCCAGCTTGCCGCGGGCCGAATGTCGTTCGCCTTCGACTCTCACAGACAATTGCACAGCGGATCGCCCGGCGGGCAATTGCAGGGTTTTGCCGCACCGCCGGAGGGCTTGCTCGGTCGAGCCACCGCGCCGCCGCCCTGCTGAATCGCTCGGCCGGCGTTCTCGGTGTCCTTCTTGGCTTTCGACAATTCGGCTTCGAGACGGGCGCGGGTCGCCTCATCCTTCGCGCTGTCGCGTTGGTGCTCGAGCTCGGATTGGCGCTTCTGCGCTTCGTCGTATTGCGAAGTGAGGGCGTCGAGCTTCTTCTGAGTCTCGGCCTGCATGGCTGCAGCGATCTTGTCTTTCTCCGCCTGTTCCTTGGCGTTGGCCGACATCTTCATGGCGATGCCGACGCCGCCGATGACGAGGACCGCGGAGATGATGCCGACCGTCAGCTTCAGCCGCTTCTTGCCCTGATCGCTGTTGAGCGCGGCAATTTGCTGCTCGTGCGCCTGCTGCGCAGCGAGCGCTTCCATGCGCGCGCGGTGCTCGCTCTCGACGCGGGCTTTTTCGATTTCACCCTGGCGAATGGCTTCGAGGCGGGCCGCCTCTTCCTTGCGGCGCTGCTCTTCCGCGCGACGCGCCTCTTCTTCCGCGCGCAAGCGACGCTCTTCGGCGTCTCGCGCGGCGCGCTCGGCGGCGGCTTTGGCCTCGGCCTCGGCGCGAGCGGTGGCCTCTTTGTCGGCCTCTTCTTCTTTGATGCGATTCTCTTCCAGGCTCATCAATTCTTTGAGCGAGAAGAGAACCGAGCTTTCCTTCTGTTCGGCCATTTTTCGAGTGTCCTCAATCCGTCGCGCAGAATCGGCGCCTGACTTTACACGATGCGCATACCAACCCAGTAAGAGCTTCGTCAAGCATTCGCGGTAAGCGCCCAGCAGAGCCTAGGGCTGTGAAATCTAAAACAGTTATTCGGTTTCGCCCAGGCATTCTGGCGAGAAATGTAGGCCCGGGGCGGATCGTCGAATTGGACTCTGGCCCGCCACGCTTCCTTGGCTGTTTTGGCCAGAATTTCCGTGTGAGTGAGTGTGGGGTGGAAGGCGGGAAGGTGTGCCGACCGGCGCAATCGAACAGCTCGGACGTCAGGCCCGGTGGTGCCCTCTCGATCGGCCATGCGCCGTCAGCGATAAGTCGGTTCAAGTCGAGGTTCGAGCGGGTACAGTGCGGCGATGGCGGAACGGGTTTTGGCGCACATCACTGGAACGGTTTGGAAGGTGGTCGTGCAGGTGGGTGATGTAGTTGCGGCTGACCAAGAACTCGTGATCTTGGAGTCAATGAAGATGGAGATGCCCGTTGAAGCCCCGAGTGAGGGGCGGGTGGCGAGCATCGCTGTGAGCCCTGGGCAGGCTGTCGAAGAGGGCGATCTACTGCTCGAATTGGAGTGAATGTGGGGCGGTCGTCGACTTGACCGAACTAGGGATTCCGGTAGCGTCGATTGGGAATGTCTCGCGCTCGACACCGAGTTTTGCCCGTCTTCCGCGTGTTGGTTTTATTGGGAGTGGGGGCTGTTTGGGCGATCGCCTGTGGTGGCCCACAGCCACTTGGTGGTGCCGGTTCAGTTTGTTTTCGGGCTGACGAGTGCCAGGCCGGCCTCGCCTGTGTGCCCGAGACGATGGGCGCCACCAAGCACGTTTGCAGCGCTGACCTGAGCGGCATTGTCTCGATGGTCGACGGAGCGCCAACCGAAGCGGGCGAGATGCCGGAGGCTACGGGCGGCTCTGCGCCAACGCCCGAGGGCGGTGGTGGTCCCTCGGTGGGCGGAATGACCGTAGGTTCTGGTGGCAAACCCACTGCAGGCGGCACGACGGGCAGTGGAGGCAAATCAGGAACCGCAGGCTCTCCCGCGACCGCAGGCACATCCGCCGGAGGTCGAGCCGCCGGCGGCAGTTCATCGTCAAACGGCGGGTCGGAAGCGGGCGGTAGCAGTCCAGGCGGTAGCTCGAACGGCGGCGAAAATAGTTCGTCAGGCGGAACCGCCGGCTAAGGGCGGCTGAGCGCGGTTCACTGCTTCCAGAAGAACTTCCAGGGATTGTGCTTCAAGTCCCGCAGCATTTCCTGCAGGTCGTCGTACAGCGCTTCGTCCATGACTAACGCGCCCACTGTGCCTTTGCCGGACTTCACGCGATCGACGAGTGCTTGTGCGTCGCTCGCGATCACTTTGGCCTGACCTGTCGCGTCGTTTAGGTTCGACGTGATGCGCTGGTAGCGCTGGACTTGTTGGTCGCTCGCGAGCGCGTGGGTCAGCTTTTTGGCATCCGCGAGGGTCGCGCGGCCGTCGGTCAGGATGGGTTCGAGGTTCTGGTCCAGCGTTGTCGTCGTGCGCTCGACATTGTTGAAAATGCGGGCGATCTGCGGGTTGTCTATGTAGCGCTCACGAGCCGCTTTGATGGTGTCGGTGGCAGTGCTGGAAAGCGAATCAACGTTGTCGACGATGTGATCGAGCTTCCCTTGGTTGTGCTCGAAGAATTGCCCGCTCGCGTGCAGCGTGCGGTGCAAGCCATCGAAGGTTTCGCTGATCTTTTGCTCGTTGTTGGTGATGCCGAGGTACGCCTTGTGCAAAAGCTCGTAGCTTTCACTGAGGAGCAGGTCGAGTCGGGGAGGGCTGATGCCGGTCACCGTCGCTCCATCATTGACGAGTGGGCGATCGCTCGAGCCCGGCTCGATCGCCAAGAACATCTCGCCGAGCACGCCTTGGCTGGTCACGAACCAGCGGGAATTATCGTGAATTGCCGTGTTGTAGCGGCGTTCGATCTTGGCCACCGCGCGGATCGTGGGTTCGGGTTGATGGGTGACCGGATCGATCATACCACCGCGAAACTCGAGCTCGCTGACCCGCCCCACTTTGACGCCCGCAACGCGGATTGGCGCCCCCGACTGCAACCCACCGGGGTTTTGAAAACTCACGTACACCGTGAACGTCGGCTGCAGGCTGAGTCCGCCCATGACGACGACGAAACCGGCGAGCAGCCCGAGCGCCACGAGGATCAAGAAACCGACTTTGACTTCGATCGACCGCTGGCTCATTTCCGGCTCATGCTTCCATCGGCCCTTCAGCGCGGCCGTTGATGAATTGCTGGATCACACCGTCGCTGCTCTCCCGAAAATCAGCCGGCGTGCCCACTAATTTCACCTTTCCTTTGTACAGCATGACGATGCGGTCGGCGATGCTGAAGATTGAGGTCAAATCGTGGGAAACCACGATGCTGGTCACGCCCAGTGAGTCCGAAAGCTCGCGAATCAGCTGATCGACGCGGCGCGCACTGACCGGGTCGAGACTGGTCGTCGGCTCATCGAACAGCACGTAGCGTGGGGAGAGGGTGAGCGCGCGGGCGATGGCGACGCGTTTCTTCATGCCGTCCCCGAGTTCACTCGGGAAGCGGCTGGCAAAATCCCGCATTTTGACCTTCTCGAGCAGGCGATGGGCTTCGGCCAGGGCGTCGGTGGGGCTCAATGCTTGGTGCTTGCGCAGGGGAAGCGCCACATTTTCCGCGCAAGTCATCGAATCGAACAGGGTCGAATGTTGAAACACCATCGCGCACTTCTTGCGTACCGGGTACATCCGCGCTTCCTCGAAGCGGCTCACCTCTTCGCCCTCAAGCCAGATCTCTCCCGAATCGGGACGAAGTAGGCCGATCAGATGCTTGATCAGCACGCTCTTACCGACGCCCGAGGCACCGATGATGAAAAAAACCTCACCCGCCTGGACGTCGAAGCTGACCTCTCGCAGTACGTGCTTGTCCCCGAAAGACTTCGAAACGGCACGAAAGGAGATCATGAACGGTGCATAGACTAGAGCGCGTCTTCCGATCTCGCGCTATGAAGATCAGCGGTAGCGGTGGGCTGCCGGCACATTGACTTCGGGCCGAAAAAAGGTGTACGCGAGAGTGAAAATGGCTAGGTTTGGCCTGGTGGCGTTGCGGTTTCGGGGAGCCGCGTGGTTCACGGTGGGGCTCGCTTTATTGTCGGCTTGTCACGGCTCGGAGCAACAGCTCGTGACCGCGCGGGTCCACGATCCCGGGTTGCCTTGCGCCGAGGACGAGGTGCGGGAGTACTTTTGTGACGACCTGTTGCCGCTCTCTTCGTCGCGGCCAGCGCCTGAACCGTATGACAATTGCCCGGCAACGGCGGATATTCGCCATGGGTCGTTCACGGCGGTCGGTCGTGTTGCGGCTTTCGACCAAAGTTTTACGGACTACACGCGCAAGCGCGTGCAGCCCGGGCACAGCTGCTGCTACGGCTGGTGCGCCAAAGTCAAAGTAGCGGACCCCGGTTTGGCAACCGCTGCCGCGTGCCGTGACCCCAACGGGTTACACGAGAGCTTCTGTATGCGCGAGATGGAAGGTGGCACTTCGCTGCCCGCGCAAGCCCCGTTCGACCGTTGCCCCGCAGCGCTCAAACCCCCAGAAGTAGTGGCCTTTTCCGCGCCGAGCTCGGCCTTGCTCGACTTCCCTCGGACCACCCAACGAAGGCGCGAGATGCAGCTAGCCGACTGCTGCTACGGTTGGTGCTCGATTGCACCTTCGGGCACCGTACTCAAGACGACGAGTCAGCCAAAGATCAAATAGCCCGCCCCGCTGATCACGAAGTTCAGCATGATCACGGCTAGGGACGAGTTGACCACTGCGCGTGTCGTTGCAGCGCCCACACCTTCGGAGCCGCCAAAGGCAGTGAGTCCACAATAGCCGCTGATCACCGGGATTGCGGCCCCATAGGCCACGCACTTCGTCAATCCAATCGTGAGATCGCCGACGCTGACCATGCTGACGTTGGCGAAGGTGCGTGGGTTGATGCCGAAGAACGCATGTGCGGTCCACATTCCAGCAAGAAAAGCCACGCCCGCAGCCAACACGACGAGCGCCGCGAACATCGACAAGCAGGCCAAAAAGCGGGGCCGGATTAGGTAGTCGATGGGATCGGTGGCGCACATGCGCAGCGCGTCCACTTGCTCGGTGACGACCATCGAGCCAATTTCGGCCGCGATTCCGGCACCCACGCGCGTCGCGAGCATCAGCGCACAGATGCTCGCCGCGAGGTCGCGGACTAGAAGCTGCAAGAACGTCGCTCCCAACAGGGACAGATCGGGAACCACGCGCTGCGTTTGCAGGCCGCCCTGGTAGACCAAGATCATGCCGATGAAGCCCATCACGATCGACAGAAAGCCCAGCGAGCGATTGCCGATTTCGTACATTTGCCGGAAAAAAGCCGGCCGATTCGGCTCTCCGCGCAGCGAGTAGTAAAGCGTCAGCACGAACACGCGATAGAGATCGCGCCCAGTCTCGAGCAGGTCCAAGAACAACCGCCCGAGCGAGCGCACGAGCGCCGAGCGAGTCTTGTGCAACGCACTTGCGCTCGGTTCGGGCGAGGGGGTCATGACAGAGCGAACGACAGCAGGTAGTCGAGAACGAAGATCCCCGCCGCGCTGGCGACGACGGTAGCGTTGACGGAGCGGCCGACCCCGGGCGCGCCGCCCTTCGTGGACAGGCCAAAGTGGCAGCTGGAGAGGCCAATCACGATCCCGAACACGACGCTCTTTTCTAGACCATGCGCGACGTCGCCGAAGCCCAAGAGCCCCGTGGTGAGGCCGCGGTAAAACACCGCGGGTTCAACCCCCAAAAAGCCCAAGCCGGCATAGGCAGCGCCAACGAGAGCCAGCGCATCCGAAAAAATCGTCGACAAAAATAGGGTCGTTACGATGGCTAGGAAGCGCGGCGCGACCAAGAAGCCCACCGGGTCGATCGCTAGTGCACGCAGCGCGTCGACCTGTTCGGTGACGGCCATGGTGCCGAGCTCGGCGGTGTTGTTTGCCCCGACGCGGCCGTTGATCATCAACGCGGTGAGCAGTGGTGCAATTTCACGCAGCGTGCCGAAGCCCGCGCCCCAACCGAGCAAACCGTACGCGCCGTAACGCTGCACGATGGGCGCAGCCTGGATCACCATGATGCCACCGGTGAACAGCGCAGTGACCGTGACGATGGGCATCGATTTGATGCCCATGCGGTACAGATTGCGCAGAAATTCTTGGCGATCGAAGTCTCGACGCAGGGTGCGTCGCGCGATCTCGATGAACAAGACGCCGAAGCCGCCGACGACGCTCAGCCATTCGGTCGAACGCTGAGCCAGGTCCGCTAAGGGGCTTGCAGCAGACGAGGGCTCGGCAGACATCCGCAGCGCAGCTTACAGCGGGCCGTCGACGTTGCCGTGGACGAATTGGAAAACGCGCGGATCAGCCGCATTCTTGGCCTCGTCCGTGGTGCCGACGAAAATCAGGCGCCCGTCGAGCATCATGCCCACGCGATCGGTGACCGTCAGCAACCGGTCGAGGTCACTGGAGACCATGACGACCGTCGAGTTTGCTGCCCGTTGTTCGGCGCGAAGTAAGTCGAAGATCTTTTGACTCGTCACGGGGTCGAGGCCGGCAGCGGGTTCGTCGTACAAGACGATCGGTGCCCGGGTGACCGTCGCGCGTGCCACGCCGACGCGCTTCTTCTGACCGCCGCTCAAGCCGGCGGGCAAGCGCGCCTCGAATCCAGGCAAATCCACGCGCGACAGGCGCTCCGCGACGCGCTCGGCGATCTCCGATTCCGGCAGGTGGAAGAGACGACGCAGCGGGAAGGCGATGTTCTCGGCCACGGTCATGAAGTCGAACAGGGCGTTGTTTTGGAACAGCATGCCGATGCCCTTGCGGTACTCGTGCAGCTGCATATCGCCCATCGCGAGCACGTCGTTCCCGCCGACGATCACTTTGCCGTGATCGGGTCGCATCAACCCGGTGATCATCCGCAGCAGCAAGCTCTTGCCGGATGCACCAGGGCCGATCAAGCCGAAAAGGCAGCTCTCAGGAACGACCAGATCGACCTCGCGGAGCACCGCGCGATCGAAGCTTTTGCTCACGCCTTCCAGGCGGATCAACGCGCGGCCTGCGTCCCTTCCGCCCGTTGTTCGGCCAGGCTCGATTCGGCCTTGCGCGCGCGCGTCCAGACCACGAATAGCGCGCCCAATAGGCCTAGATTGAGCAACAATGCACCGCCGACGATGGTTCGCAGCGGAAACACCGACGCGCGCGTTACCGTCACGGGGCCAAAACGAGATAGTTCGCGCTCGGCGAGGCGTGGCGGCAAGGGAACCGGCGAAGCAACCACTGACACTTGCGGCGCGCTCAGACCGGGCACTGCGCCTGCGACGAGTCGCTGAATATCGTTGATCGCAATCGGTGGGGCTGAGCCGCGATGGCGCAGGAGCACGGAAGCTGACGCAGGTGGGGGGGCCTCGTCCGGCGAAAGCGAGTCCTTTTCTGGGATGGCCAGGTGGACGCGCACGGACACCACGCCGTCCAAACTGCGCAACGAGCGTTCGAGTTCACCCGAGATCCCCGCCACCAATTTGGCTTGCTCAGAGGCGTGGCTGGGCACGATCGAGCCTTGCCCAAGCGTCTCCAGCAAACCGGGACTTGGTGGTGGAGGCAGGCTCTCCGAGCTCAAGATGCCCGCGGCACTCGAAGCGTCGTCGCGGGCGACACTGATGCGCCAGCGGCCCTCACTGTCCGGGTCGCGATCCTTCTCCGCGGCGACGCCGCTCTTTTCGAGCGCCACGACCGCGTGATTGGCGTCGTTTTCGTCCAGGCCGGCCGCGATCGGGACGTTGCAGCCAGCGAGCAGTGTCGTGGCCAGCAAACACGCGAGCCACGCGCGTTCCCCAAGTGTCCCTCGTTGTTTCATCCGTTTTCGCTCCGCCCCCCGGCCGCTTCAGAAGTTCGTGTGGGTGACGTCGAGCTTCGGGTTACTCGGGAAACTCAGGCCACGCACGCCCGCCGCGATACACGACGACGCGCCCGCGTTGCGCGGAGTAACGACGACGGTGACGCCGACGGCACGCCCGTTCTGAACCGCAGCGCAGATGCTGATCTTGGCGCTGTCCGGCACGTTACAGTGTGCGAAATAGCTGCCGCGATTCAAAATCGCCGCGTATTGACCGCCGGTGATGTCCGCTTGGCCGCGCGGACCGCCCACGCTCATCTCTTCCACGTACGACGCTTGCGCCGCTTCGCAGCTTTGTCCGCCGCTCAGGATGGGGATGTTGCCGTTATGTCCAACGACGCGACCGCCACCGCCGCCGGCCTTCTTCTTGGTCCCATTCAAGCCAGCGTCCAGCTCCACGTTGGAATTCGACTCGACTTGAACTGCGACTTCGTCATTGCGGTTGGCGCGCGCTTTCAAGAACCAGAGCCCGGCGACCACCAGGAGCGCGCCCACGCCGAGCACGCCAATCAGCGTCTTGCCACGTGTGCTGCGCGATTCCTGGACCACCACACGCTCGATCGCTGCTTTTTCAGCCGTAATGTCGCGTGCGAGGCGCGCATTTTCGGCAAACGGCGCGAACTCTTCCCAGTCCTTGATCGGGCGCTCGTCCTTGCTCAATGAGTCACGCACGACGTCCGCGTCGAGGAAGGTGTGGGTGGCGATCTGTTGCAAGAGCTCGACCGCGCTGAACGGGCCGTGGTCCATGCCGTCTTTGACGACGACGTAACGTGGGCGCGGATCGCTTTCGAGTCGCGCTTTGAGCGTCGCAAGTTCGCTGGTTGCATCAGCCGGAACTCGTGCGCGTTGTTCGACGACGCCCAAGTTGTAGGGGCTGTTCGCGGGCGGCGGTAACATCGACATCGAGACGTCGACGTCGAAACCGACGTCGTGGTCCAAATGGGAGGTGTCGGCTGGAGGCGGCGGAACGACGCTGCCGGGTGGCGCGAAACTGTGTAGCGCTTGCGCCAAAGCGTTCAGATCGTCGGGGCGATGGGCGGGATCCGAGACCAAGGCTTTGGCTAGCATCGCCTCGAAATCAGGACCTAATCCGGGAACGACCTCGCTCGGACGGCGCATACCGGGCCCAACGGCGAGCCCAGTTAGCAGCTCGTAGAGGACGGCGCCGATCGCGAACACGCTGGCGCGGGCAGTGCCCGGTGCACCGGCGCGCTCCTCGGGCGCCATGCAGGCTTTGTCGCGCGGCAAGATCGGCGGCTTGCTCGCATGAGGTAGGGAGATTTGATAAAAACCATAGTCATCTTCGACGAGGCTCGAAGGGTGCAGGTACAAGCGATGCCCGGCGCGGTGCAGCTCGGCCGCTTGCACGCAAAGCGGCACCGCGATGCCGACGGCTTGTTTCAGGTTCAGTCGAGCGCCGCGTGCCCGCAGCTCCTCGAGTCGGGCGCGCAGGGTACCAGGAGCAACAGAAGCACCAACGGGGAGGGGCGTGATCAGGTGTTGAACGCTCGTCATTCAGGGCCGCAGATAGTATCAAAATTCCACGGAGCGCGATCACGCGCGGGCTCACAGTGGCGTTTCGTCTTCGCGGGCCGGACCGTGCCAAGGGTGGCGCCTCTTGCCATAGCCGCCGTGCGCGAATTTTCCTAGGACTGGCGCAATGTTGGAGGCGATGTCGGCGTCCCACTCACCACCGTGAATGAAGTCCCGCGCGTGACCGCGCGCATCGAGGAGTACGAACCCCGGGATTTTTTCAGTGGGGATGCCCAGACGATCCAGCTCGGGTTGGAAGTCGTCGCGATCGACACGCACCAGGCGCACCTTGCTCAGTGCCTTTTGAACTTCTTTGCTGCTCAGCGCGGCAGCCACTCCATCGCAGGGTTTGCAGTTGGGAACGACCAACCACAGGACGAGTGTTTCCCCTGCAGCGGACGCCTGAGCGCGCTGCGTGCCAAGCTCCGTTTCGAAATCACCGGAGATGTCGGCCAAGGTAATCTCACTGAGCTCCGTCACCCGACTCCCGACTTCACGCGATGCGCGGACTGCCGGAGGCGCTTTTGACGCCCGCTTGGCGGGCGGCGTCGACACGCTTGGCGCGCTCCAAGCCGGGGTTGTCGTGGCAGGTGTGCCGTGGGAGGCGCCGACGGAAGGCCGCGCCAGGTAGGTGATGCCCACCGCGATCCCGATCACCGTCAGGCACACGTTGAGTGCGCCGAGTGCGATGGCAGCAGTGGCGAGGCCACGGCCGCCCTCCCGGCCCTCCGCGCGCGAGATCTCCCCACGAGCAATCAAGCCAAGCACGACGCCGAGTGCGCCGCCGACGCCCAAGAAGCAAATGTAGCCAGACAGGCTGGCAACGAACGCAAACACCGAGGTGCCGTTGGTCTTTGCTCCTTCTTGCCAGGGTGCTGCCAGCGGCGGGCTGTGCATGACCGGAGTATAGCCCGCCGCGTGCGGGACGACTTGGGTTATGCTGCGGCCGATATGCGTTCGAGCGTGTTTCTAGCGGCAATCATGTTGCTGTCCGCGCCGGCTGCGATGGCACAGAGCGCCGCGCCGCCCGCGCCGGTGAGTCTTGCCCCGGCCAGTCTCGCACCGGCCGCGCCGGTCAGCCCAGCACCCGCTGGCCCGCGCGTATTGACTGACGGTCGCGCGGCGCCGGCCCAAGCGGCAGAGCATTTCGAGCGAGCGCTGGCTTGGTATCGGGCTGGAAAATACCAGCATGCAATCGAAGAGCTGAGGGCCGCCCTCGAGCGTGATCCGGGCGGCAAGGACCTCGTGTTCAATTTGGCCCTGGTTCAGGAGAAGCTGGGCGATCTCGCGGGCGCGATTGATTCGCTACAGCGTTTCCAAACGATGGAGAAGGATCCCAAGGAGCTCGAACGCGCGAGTCAAACCATCGAACGACTGAAGGGCGCGCAGGCGGAATTGCTGGCGGTGGTGCCACGCGGACCGACTTCTCCTCTGTCGACCTCCCAGGCACCCTGTCCGCCGGTGCGCGTTCGAGGCAAGCTCGATGGTTGGGTGATTGGTACCGGCAGCGTGGCCCTAGCGTCGCTCTTGGTGGGTACGGTGTTCGGCGTACGTTCGCTGACCCTCGACGCCAACACAGAAGAGTCGCGCGCACGCGATGCGGCAGTCGTCGCTGATATTGCGCTCGCGACCGGGTTGTTGGTGGGCGCGGGCAGCGTGGCCTTGTATTGGGGACGGTTTGCCGATGCGCCGACCGAAGCGGCAGTTTTGCCTCGGACTCGAGCCGCACTTGGTCCGCCGCTCGCTCACGCCCTGATTCGGTTCTGATGTCGGTGCACGACGTACCTCCGGCGAATCTCGCCGGCACTAAAATGGCAAGGGTGCTTGCCAGACAGGCGCGCTTGGGCGATGTAAGATAGCGCGCAGTTTTTTCGAAGACCGCGCAGGACCCCAATGCCCGCCGTGGCCGCTGAAGCGACGATCCCGCCATCGAGCCGCTCGACCGAGCGGGCGTGTCCGCGCTGCCGGAAGCCGCAATCCGCGTTCCCCGACCTGGTGACGACCGGGGGTGAGTTGCCGCGTTGTCCGGATCATTCATTACCCTTTGTCGATTTACGTGACGGGTCCGACCCCCTGCTCGGTACTACCATCGCAGGACGCTTCACAATTCTCGGCCGCTTGGGCCGAGGCTCCATGGGAGCCGTGTACCGCGCGCGCCAAGAGGCGATGGGGCGCGACGTTGCGCTCAAGCTCGTCCGCCAAGATCGCGCCCATGATCCGGAGACAAAAGGCCGTTTCGAACGCGAAGCGCGTGCGATCAGCGCCCTCGTCAGCCCGCACACCGTCACTGCGTTCGATTTCGGCGAAGCCCAAGACGGCTCTTGGTTTCTCGCCATGGAGATGCTCGAGGGCGAAACAGTCGGGGAGCGTTTGCGGCGTGTCGGTCGGCTGGATTGGTTCGACGCCCTGCGATTTACCCGCGACGCGTTGCACTCGCTGGCCGAGGCTCACGCAAAGGGCATCATCCACCGCGATCTAAAGCCCGACAATTTGTTCTTGTCTCGCCTGCCGAGCGGCGGGGGAGGCTTGGGGTCGGAAGTCTGCAAAGTGCTGGATTTTGGCATCGCCAAGTGGTCTCGGGATGAAGACGCGAGCAAGATCGACCAGCTCGAAACGCAAGCTGGCACGGTGTTTGGCACCCCGCGTTACATGTCCCCAGAGCAGGCCCAAGGCTCGCCGCTCGACGCGCGGAGCGATTTGTATTCCTTGGGGGTGCTCCTCTATCAAATGCTGAGCGGCCGCGCTCCGTTCGTAGACGATGACGCGGTCGTGGTGATGGCGCGGCACATCAAAGACCCGCCGCCGCGCTTCGACACGATGACGCCCGAAGTGAAAGTGCCAGAGAGCATCGAGGCGCTTTTATGGCGGGTGCTCGCGAAGTCTCCCGCCGAACGGCCAGCCACGGCCGAGCAAATGATCGCCGAGCTCGACGCCGCCGAAATCAGCGTGCGGGCGCTCGAGAGTGGACCGCGGCTCACGCTCGCTGGGCGAGAAAAGAGGCTCGCTCGGAGCTACGGGGTGTGGTTCGTGGCGGCCGGCGTTGCGCTCCTGATGTTGGGCGGGCTCATGGCGTTGGGGCGGAGTAAGTCTGATTTCCAAAGGGGCGCCGCCAGCGCAAACTTTCCGCAAGTTGCCGCAAGCGCGGGCGATGAATTGCAGAGTCGCGTTGCGCCTGAGCCCGCACCGCTCGTTAGTCTCAACACAGCGGAAAATTCCGCGGCGGAGACAGCTTCCGAGCCGGCACCGAGCGCGTCGATCGCGCCGGCGGCGAAGAAGGTCACCCATTCTCACAATTCGTTGAAGGTGCCGCTCCGCCCGGCGAAGAAGGGCAACGAACGTTACGGACGCTTCGAGTAGCGCTCACTGCGCTCACGCTGGATTGCGCGTTGCAGGGCGTTCTTTCCGCGTGTTAGCGTCATCAGAACAAATATGGACCCTCGTGAAATGGAGACGCTAGTCCAGCGTCTGGTCCAAAACCCGCACGACCAAGACACGATCACCTTTGCTCACCAAGCGGGCCAAAGTGATCCGAAGTCGTATGCGATGTTACTGGAAAAAGTCGGGACCGCGACCAGTGAACCCGCCGTGGCGTGTCACTGGTTGACTGAAGCTGCAAACGTTTGGTCGACAACTCTCGGGGATGCTCATCGCGCAGCGCGCGCGCTGATGATCGCGATCGATCGCGATCCGACGCAAGCGACGCCCGCCGATCGCCTTGCGGAATTGTATCGCGAGAAGGGTGACACGAAAGCACTCGTGGCCCTGCTCGAACGTCGCGCCAAAGCGCTCGCCCTGCTTGCATTGCAAGAGCCCGAGCTGCGCGGGCAGCTCGCGATCTTGCATGAAGAGCTCGGTCAGCTTTGGCAAAATCCCCCGCTCGAACAGCCGAAGAAGGCGATCGAGAACTACAAGCGCGCGATCGAATTCGATCCCGGAAGCCAGTTTTCGATCTACTCGATCCGCGAGCTGTACAAGGGCGCGGGTCAGTGGAGCGACGCGGTTCCGTTCTTCGCGTTGGAGCAGGCGCTCGTCGACGATCCAGAACGCAAGATCGCACTCTTTCAAGACGAGGGCGACGTGCGCAAGAGCGCGCTCGACTTCGCAGGATCGATCGTCGCGTATCGACGTGCGCGTGAGCTCGAAGGCGGTCAAGACGCGACGCTCAAGCAACAGCTCGCGGCGGTGTTACTCGAGCGTGCTCAGTCCGGTCAGAACATCTCCGTGCAGGACCGCCAAGAAGGCGCGGCGCTGTTCATCGAGCTGGCCGAGGAATACGCAGGCGAGCATGGGCTCTCGTATTCTTTGTGCGCGTTGGAGCTCGCCCCCGAGCAGGATCGCGCGATTCAGCTGGCCATGTTCTATGGCCAGCAACTCAATCGCACGGCGGAGGTCGCGCCACGCGCGGCCGCATATCTCAAAGCCAACCCGAGCGGCGTACTCGCGGCCGAAGCGCGCAAGCTGATCAGCGAGTCGATGGCGGCCGGCGGTGACGACGCGCTGCTCGACGCGCTCGCGCCACCGCCGAATGCGGACAACGAGGCCCGTGTGGCCGCGTTGCTCGAGCATGCTCAAGCGCTGGCGCGCAAAGTGAAGAAGAACGAGGCTGCTGCCAAGTTCCGCGAAGTGCTCGCGCTCGACCCAGCCAATCTGGAGGGCATCGGCTACCTGGAACCGCATCTGCGCCAGACCAGGAAATACGCTGATCTGCGCGATATTCTGCTCGCTGCAGGCTCGGATGCCAACGCCGACACCGATCAACGGCAAGGCTGGCTGCGGGAGGTCGCGACGCTGTGCGATACGCAACTCAAGGACGTGGACGGCGCGATCACCGCGCTCAAAGAGTTGCTCGCGATCGACGCGGACGACGAGCCCGCGCGTAGCCAGCTCAAGCGCATGTTCGAGAAGCAGTCGCGGTGGGACGAGCTCGCTGCGTTGCTGGGTGACGAGGCAGAGCAAACGCTCGATATCGAGGCGCGCATCTCTTTGGAGAAGGTGCTCGCGAAGCTCCACGAGCAAAAGCGCAAAGACCCGGTTGCGACGGGCGAGGCCTGGGCGCGTATTGCCGCTTTGGCTACGGGCGACGAGGAAGCCATCCGCAGCGCGGTCGGCTTCTTCGAGCAAGGTTCGCGAGTGGACTTGGCCATCCAAGTCATCGCCGAGAACGTGGAAGCAATTACCGACGATGCCCAGCGCGGTGTGCTGCTGCAAAAGCTCGGCGAATTGCGCGAAGCCGACACTCAACCGCTTCTCGCTGGTGAAGCGTTTTCCGAGGCGGCTCGGTTGCTCAAGGGCGGCGAGTTGTGGGCCGCGGCCGAGCGTTGTTTCGCGGCCGCAGCAACCTGGGATCGCGCTGCGGCAGCCGCAAACGAGCGCGCTCAGACGGCGCAATCCGATGCGGACAAGGCCGCGCTGCTCGCGACCGAAGCGGACTATCTATCGCGAGCCGGTGACGATGCGAACTCGGTGCTGCGCCTGGAACAGGCAACTGAGCTCGACCCGAGCAGCGATCGCTACGCCGCCGATTTGGAAGCGCGCTACTTGGCTGCCGAGCGCAACGAAGACCAGGTCTCGTTTCTGCTCCGTCGCGCCGAGAAGCTGAGCGAGCGTGAACAGCGTGCCGGGCTGCGCAAACGGGCCGCGCAGTTGCAGCGCGACACTCTCGGCAAACCGGACGACGCGCGGCAGACGCTGCAAGACTTGCTCAAGGATGGCGACGACCTCGAAGCGTTGAACATCCTGGCCGACGACGCCGAACAGCGCAGCGAATTCGCTGAAGCAGTGTCACTGCTCGATCGCTTGGAGAAGGCATCTGAAGGGCCGGAACAGCAGATCCCGGTGCTGCTCCGCCGCGCGCAAATCGTCGCCAACGGCCTTTCCGATCCGAAAACCGCAATCGAGATCTACGAGCGGTTGCTGAACGACTTCGATGCCGCGAATGACGGCGCCTTGTCGAAGATCGCGGAGCTGTATCAACGGCTCGAAGATCCGAAAGGCGTGGCTGCCGCTTTGGAACGGCGCCTGAAGGTGCTGGAAGATCCCGCCGAGAAACTCAAAGTCGCGGACGATCTGGCCCGTTTGTACGAGGGGCCACTCGACGACGCAGTCTCTGCCGTGGTCGCGCTCGACTTGGTGCGCGAGCTCGAGCCCGAGAACTTCGATGCCGTGAGCCGGCTCTCGATCTTGTGCGAGAAGCTGGAAGATTGGCCGCGCTTCGCCAAGCACTTGGCGGAGCTGATCAGCGTCGAAGGTGACGAACAAGAAGTCAGTCGCATGACGCGACGGCTGGCCGAGGTCCTGCACGACAAGGTCAAGAAGAGCGATGAAGCGCTAGCGGTACTGATGGAGGTCGCCGACGCGGGTGACGAACCGTGTCGCGAGGAATACGTGCGTTTGGGCGACGCGCTCGGTTGGAAGGGTGTCGTCGCGAGCAAGCTCGTGGAGTGGTACTTGGAGCTCGCTCCGAGTGCAGCGCGCAACGCTGCGCTGCGCGGCGCGTTCGAGCGCTTCGTCGAAGTCGGGCGTGATGTGGACGCCGCCAACGTCGCCAAGGAACTGGCTCGGACTCGCAGCACCGATCCCGAGATCGCCCAAGAACTCGAGCGAATCGCGGTCAAGCTCAAGGATCTCGACGCGCTCAGCATCGCGCATGAGCTGATCGTTCTCGGGCTGAGCGGATCCGCGCGCGCGGAAGAAATGGTGCGGCAGGGCGAGGTGCTCGCAGGCCTCGGCGTGGAATCGGCAGAGGCGATCAGTCACGGCGAACAGGCGTTGACAAGCGTGCCTCCGACCGAAGTCGAACCGCTGCTTGCCCGACTCGCCAAGCTGACCACGAACACACCCCGCGTGATCGAGATCTACGAGCGGCAGGTGACTCGTTGCAAGGCGCCGAGCGACAAGCTCGCAGCGCTGGCGCGCGCAGCGAGCGTGGCGGCCACCTTGGGCGCGTACGACAAGGCCCGCGCGTTCTTCGACTTGGCGCTCAGTGGCGCGCTCCAGGAGGACACGCTCAACACCCTCGTGCTCGTGGCTCGCGCCACGGACGCTGAGCAAAAGACCGAGAAATTGCGGCGCACGTTGGCCGAAGCGCTGGCCAATGGTGGTCAAGGGTCGCGCGACGGCGGACGCACACGTGGCATGCTGCTCGGACGAGCGGCGGAGCTGGCGCACGCCGAGCTGAAGGACACCGAGCAAGCGTTCACTTGGTTGGGCGATGCGATCGTCAGCCACGTGGATGACGAACCGCTCGCCGCGCTGGAGCGCTTGGCGGATCAAGTCGGTGAACCCAAGCGGGCAGAAGCCGTGCTGACTCGTGCGCTCGAAGAGGTGTTCGACGGACCGCTGGTGCGCAAGCTGCTCGCCCGCCGCGCCGCGGTTCGCCGCGAAAAGCTCGCGGATGCTCCTGGCGCCGCGATGGACCTCAAGCGACTGCACGATCTCTCGCCCGCCGATACGGCGGTGATGGATCAGCTCTCGCAACTGTACGTCCAGCTCGAGGACTATCGCGGCATGGTCCAGCTGTACGAGGATCAGATCTTGCGCGGCAAAGAGCCCGCTTCGCGTGCTGAATTGGCGCGTAGCGTGGCCCGGCTCTGGCAAGAAAAGCTCGACGATCCGCGAGAGGCTGCGGACGCTTGGCGCCGCGTTTTGCGCATGAAGGCGGGCGATCCGGAAGCAACGGCCGGTCTGGAACTCGCCAAGGCGAACATGCTCAAGCGCAGCGCTGAGCCTGCAGCGGAGGCCGCGCCAGCCGCACCCGCGCCCGTTGAAGCTGCACCTCCAGCAACGGAACCGGCGGCGGCGCCCAGTGAGGCTCCGCCCGCACCGATTGAAGCCACGCCCGCACAGGCCGAAGTCATCCCCGCGCCGGTTGAAGCTGCTTCAGCAACAGAAGCCGTGGCTGCGGTGAGCGACGAACCAGAGTCGGACCCGGCGTCTGCACTCGGCAAAACTGCACCTCCGGAACCGTTTGCGGGATCGGTGCCCGACACTGAGGCCGCAGTCGAACCTCCCGAGCCTGAGCCCGTCGCAGCGCCGGACTGGTCGTCTGCGCAACCCGCGGCGGCTGCACCTGTGACGACCGCGCCCTCCGACAGCGAAGCGCCGCCGACCGAACCTACTGATACGGCAGCGCAGCCCGAGGCGTCCGAAGCGAACGAAGCTGAAGCGCCCACGTCGGATCCAACGCTCTCCGAGCCGCCACCACCACCGTTGCAGGCGTTGGTCGAAGCGGACGCTGAAGACGATCAACCGCGCGTCCCGCCACCGTTGTCCCGTCCGCGCCCAACTCCGCCACCGCTTCCGCCTGCACCTGAGGCCATGCTCAGCAACGGCGCTAGCAAGGCTGGGGCGAATGCGGAGCCGGTTCACAAAGGGCCGCCGCCGAAACCGGGCAAACGTCCGCCGCCTCCGCCGCCCCCGTCTTCGACGCGTCCCCCACCCAAGGCGAGCGCGACCACCGGGAATCGTCCGCCTCCGCCTCCGATGGCGAGCGCCTCGCGCCCGGCGCCTCCGCCCCCGCCACCTGGTGCTCGCACCTCGGCCAAACCGCCGCCACCGCTGCCCCAGCCGCCCTTGAACAGCCTGTTGGATGCGGACGAGCAGGACGAGTTGACCGTGACGGTCGACGAAGCAGAGCTCTTCGACGACAAGAGTCGCTGAGCGTTAGCTCGCGTTGAGCTCGATGCGCTTCGCCGTCGCATCGAGCTCAGCGAACACGCCGAGCGGGACGAACTCGTTGTAGCGCTCGTGGCCAAATCGGAGCCCGCTCAGCACGGGCACGCCGAGGCCACCGAGTCGCTCCGCGAGCACGTCCTGCACCGACACTCCTTGTGAAGCAGGGCAATCGGTAAAGTCGCCGACTGCGATCCCCGCGATGCCGTCGAGCGCGCCCGAAGCGAGCAGGGCACTCAGCAAGCGATCGACTCGATAGGCCGACTCGGTAACGTCTTCGATGACCAGGATTGCGCCGAGCGGCAGGCGGAGCCGGCGGGTCGCCTGACACGCCAAGAGCAGGCTCAGGTTCCCGCCGGCCAACGGGCCCCGGGCCACACCCCGACGCAACGTCGTTCTGCCCTCGAAATGCGTCTTTTCACCCGGACGCTCGAGAGCGCGGATGAAGCGCTGCTGCGTCCAATCGTCGCTCCTCCCGAGTGCTGCGGCGTTCGGCCCGTGCATCGAGGCAATGCCCAACGCGGTCGCTTCCACGTGCAGGGCGGTGATGTCCGAAAAGCCGACAATCCACTTCGGATGGCGCAGGAGCAAATCATACTGCGCGAGGTGTGCGATGCGCGTCAGGCCGTAGCCACCGCGGGCGGCAACGATCGCGGACAGATCCGGGTCGGCCAGCGCAGCATTGAGTTCACCCAGTCGGCGTGCGTCGTTCCCCGCCAAAAAGCCGCTCCGTTCGAAGATCGACCAATCGAACTCGACCCGGTAGCGCTGCCGCAGCCAGCCCATCCCGCGCAGGACCAGGGTGCGGTCGAAGGGCCCAGAGGGTGCAATCACGCGGATCCGCGAACCAGGCTGAAGCGGTGCTGGAATCAAGCTCTGCGCCGGCATTGCGCGCAACGTAACGCGTTTTTCGTGTCCGGCCGAGAATCAGCGGGGCTTTGCAAGTTATCGAAGCGCGAAAGCGATTGCAGTGGGGGCAGGAGGCGGCAAGACTCGGCACGGAGATGGAGTCTCGGAACTCACTAGCGCGGCTGGCGGACGTGGCGGGCGGCGCGGTGCCGCTCTTGGAACGCCTGCGCGCTACCGCGCGGCATGCGGCTGAAGAGCTCAAAACCCGTCTGCTCGGGCGTGACTTCGAGCAGCGCGTGGAGGTGCTCAAGGGGCGTTACATCGACCTCGGTGGGGACCCCTTCGGCTTCGACGTGGACACGGCCCGCAATGCGGCGGTGTTGTTGGCGTTTTTTCATCGGATGTATTTTCGAACCGAGGTCTTCGGGATCGAACATGTGCCGGCGGGCCGCGTGCTGTTGATCGCCAATCATTCGGGACAGGTGCCGATCGACGCGGCGATCGTCGGTTCATCCTTGTTCTTCGATGCGAGCCCGCCGCGCGTGGTGCGCGCGATGGTCGAAAAGTGGACGGCCACGTTGCCGTTCGTGTCTGCGTTCTTCAATCGCGTCGGGCAAGTGGTCGGCGTGCCCGAGAACGCGCGGCGCTTGCTCGAGATGGGGGAGGTGCTGCTCGCGTTTCCGGAGGGCATTCGCGGCGTCTCCAAACCGTTCGAGCGCCGCTATCAACTCGAGCCGTTCGGTCTCGGCTTCATGCGTTTGGCAATCGAGACCAACACGCCGATCGTTCCCGTGGCGGTGATTGGTGCCGAGGAGCAGTACGTGAGCCTCGGTAACCTGAGCTGGGCCGCGCGCTTGCTCGATATTCCGGTCTTTCCGCTGATCCCGCAGTTGTTCGTGCCAGGCGCGCAAATGCCGCTGCCCACCAAGTACCGAATTCACTTTGGTGAGCCGATGCGCTTCGAAGGCGGTGCGGATGACGACGACGCGCTGATCGCCGAGAAGGTCTACTTGGTGCGTCAGACGATCTCGGAGATGCTGCGTCGCGGGCTTGCCAGCCGGCGGAGCGTGTTTCTTTGACGCAGTCCGGGAACCTCGAGGGCAGAGTGTCGAACGCGCACGCGAAAGACGACAGAGCCGTCGTTATCACGGGCATTTGCGGTCGCTTGGGGCGCCGCTTGACGCGCGTGCTGCATCGAGAAGCCAAAGTGATCGGCCTCGATCGGCGACCGTTCCCGGACCGTCCGAGCGATATCGAGCATCACGAGATCGATGTGCGCAGCAAGCGCACGAAAGACATCTTTCGCTCGGGCAACGTGCGCGCCTTGGTTCACCTCGGCGTCATGCACAACTTTCGCGATAGCGCCGAGGAGCATCACTCCTGGAACGTGATCGCCTTCCAACACTTGCTCGAGTACGCCGAACGCTACAAGGTGCCCAAGGTGGTGCTGCTCTCGAGCGCGAACGTGTACGGACCGAGACCGGACAACCCGGTGTTTCTGAACGAAGACGCGCCGCTGCTCGGGGCTGGGCCGTTCAGCGAGATTCGCGATTTGGTCGGGCTCGATATGGGCGCACAGTCGTACTTGTGGCGCTATCCGCAGACGGAGGCGGTCATTTTGCGGCCGTCGCACATCCTCGGCACGGTGCACAATGCGCCCAGCAATTACCTACGACTGAAGGTCGTACCGACCTTGCTCGGCTTCGATCCGATGATGCAAGTCGTCCATCAAGACGACGTAGTGTGGGCGTTGCGCGCGGCGCTCGCGCCCGGTGTGCGTGGCATCTTCAACATCGGTGGGCCGCCGCCGGTATCGCTATCACGCGCACTCGCATTGCTCGAACGCACTGCGGTCGGGGTTCCACATGGCGTGGCGCGAGCGACCGTCGATCGACTATTTCGCTGGCGCGTGACATCATTCCCAGCTCCGGAGCTCGATTTCATTCGCTACGTGTGCATGGTCGATGATTCGCGCGCCCGCTCGGTACTCGGCTATCGGCCGCGTCACGACTTGCTCCAAACGCTGCGAGCGGTCGATGAGGAACGTTGGCAATGACCATGCAACTCTTCAAGCCATCCCTAGCTCTGCTGCTACCTCTGTCAGCGCTTTTGCTGCTCGCGGCCTGCCGCTCACCCGCGCCCGATCCGGCACCGCCCGCGGCGAATTACGAGCTCGCTACGGCGCCACCAGGAGCCCGTGGTGCCCGAGCTGCTGGCACTGACGCGGCTCCTCCGGCGCCCAGCGAGGGCGTGCTCCACGTTCCTGGAAGCGACGACGAAGATGAAGCTGAGCCCGAAGAAGACGCGGGCGCCGAGAGCGACGCGAGCGTTGCGTCCGATGCTGCGGGCGGAGTCGCGCTGTGAAGATCGCCCTGGCCCTGGGCCTAATTGTCGCAACATTTGCCGCGTGCTCGGGTCGCCGCTTGCCGCCCGGAACACCGCCACCCGAATACGAACCACCGCAGGTCATCCCCTGGTCCCCAGAGGGGAACGACGCCGGTACGGACGCCAGCCCGCCCGGCACGGGAGAGCACACGGACGCTGCAGCCTCGCCGGCTGCGGAATCGGAGCTTTCCCTGGATGCTGGCCCGAGGTGAGGTAAACTGAACCTCGGCTCGCCGGCGCTCAGCCAGGTGGGCGAGTAGGTCCAAGTGTTCGCGGTGCCCGACGAGGTTTTATCTCTGTGACGAAAAAGGCGACGACAAAAGTCTTCAAAAAGCCCGTTCGGGCGACGACCCCTCCACGCGCCGCTGCCCGCATGCCGGGCCCATCGACGGACTCCCAGAAAATGGCGATCGCCGCTGCCGGCGCCGGTCTCGACAAGAAAGCCATCGACGTCGAGATCATCGATGTCACCGGCAAGGTCGACTACGCAGACTACTTGGTGCTGATGACCGGCCAGAGCGATCGCCACGTCGCGAGCATCGCCGATGGCGTCGACGCTGCTTTGTCCAAACTCGGCTGGAACGCGATCTCGGTGGAAGGCTTGCCCAAGGGACACTGGGTGCTGCTCGATTTCGTCGACATCGTCGTCCACGTGTTCTCGGCCGACACCCGCTCCCTGTACGACATCGACGGCTTGTGGATGGACGCGCGTCGCCTGCAAGTGCCGGACGCCGCGCCTGACGCCGGGTGAAACTGTTCGTCATCGCCGAGGGGCGCATCAAAGAGCGCGAAATGCGCGCAGTCGCCAGCGACTACCTGAACCGCCTCACGCGCTACGTGAAGTGCGACGAAATCGAAACCAAAGACGCCGCCGGCCTGGCCAAAGCCATCCCAGAGGGCGCCTTCGTCGTCGCACTCGAGGCCAACGGCGAGCGCATCAGCAGCAGCGAACTCTCGACGCGCCTCGAACGCTGGGGTGCACGCGGCAAAGGCCTCGTCGCCTTCGTGATCGGCGGCGCAGAAGGCATCCCGAGTGCGCTCTCCGCCAAAGCGGACGTCCGCCTCAGCCTCTCGACCTTCACGTTTCCCCATCGCCTCGCGCGCGTGATGCTCTTCGAACAACTCTATCGCTCAATGACCCTCCTCCGCGGCGAACCCTACGCCCGCGAAGACTGAGCCCGACGCGACCTAGCGCGGCATTCGGGAGGGGGCGCTCACAACCCAGCGTCGCACCTCGAAGCGCGCACTGTTCCGCGCGGAGAGCGCTTCCAAGCAAGGGGTTGGGCAGCATTGGATGCAACCTGGACGGCTCCCTGAGAGAATTGAACCGCAAAGCCGCAGAGGCCGCAGAGATCTGAAGGAGATTTGGGTGGGCGTGGCCCGAAAGGTTCGTCCTCGTTCACGACGAATGACGGACCTATGAACTGGGGGGGCGAGCACTAGCACGTCGAAGTAGGTCGTTCCCGACGCAAGGCGGCGCGCTGAGGGAACCCCACCTCCTCTCCCTCAGATCTCTGCGGCCTCTGCGGTTAGTCTCTTCTCTTCTCTCGACCCGTCCGCGACGCCGTCTAACCCGAGAGCGGTGCAGCCGGCTCCCGGAGTTTGAAACCGCCGAGCAGCAGAGGCCGCAGAGATCTGAAGGAGATTGGGGGCGCGTGGCCCGAAAGGTTCGTCCTCGTTCACGACGAATGACGGACCTATGAACTGGGGGCGAGCACTAGCACGTCGAAGTAGGCCGTTCCTCCGACGCAAGGCGGCGCGCTGAGGGAACCCCACCTCCTCTCCCTCAGATCTCTGCGGCCTCTGCGGCTCTGCGGTTAATCTCTTCTCTTCTCTCGACCCGTCCGCGTCGCCGAAGGCTGGGACGAGGTGGGACGTGTTGATTGACCATCAACAAAATCTCTCACTCCCGGGGTTGATTTGGGTCGAGCGGAGGGGCGCTCAGGGGTCCTTCGGCGGCTCTTGGTCTTCGGGGGGCGGGGGTTTGCGGCCGAAGAAGTAGGCGACGAGGATTGAGACGCCGTATAGGCCGCACAGGGGGATTGCGAGCAGGAGTTGGCTCAGTGGATCGGGCGGCGTGAGCACGGCGGAGATTACGAACGCGACTACGATGAAGTAGCGGAAGAACTTGATCAGCTGCTTGTAGTCGATGAGGCCGGCGATCGAGAGGAAGAAGGCGAGGACGGGCAGCTCGAAGGCGACACCGAATGCAACCAGCATGTGGGTCACGAATTCGATGTAATCCTTGAGGGTTACCGTGGCGTCGATGTGGACGCCGCCATCAGGCAGCTGCCCGATGTAGCTGAGCAAGAAGGCGAACGCCTTCGGGAACGCGAACTTCCAACCGAAGTAGCCACCGCCGGCGAACAAGCCGCACGACGAGATCACGAACGGAATCGCGTAGCGCTTTTCGCGAGAGTACAGGCCGGGCGCGACGAACGCCCAGATTTGATAGAGCACGATCGGCAGGGCGAAGATCGCGCCGCACATCGCAGCGAGCTTGACGTAGGCCATGAACGCGTCGGCCGGCGCCATGAAGCCCAGCTTTGGCATTCCAGGAAGTTTGCCTTCCCGCCACGCCAACTCGTACGGGCGCGTGAGCAGGCCCAGCAAACGGGCCTTGTAGTACCAAGCCAAGCCGCCGCCTGCGATGAACGCAAGGATCATGCGGACCATGCGTGCTCGGAGCTCTTCGAGATGCTCCCAGAACGTCATCACGTGATCTTCTGGATTGTCGCTCATACGCTCGGTGTCGTCGCTTCGACGGTCGCTTCAGTGGTGGCGTCGGGAGTCGCTTCGGGAGCGGGTGGATCGGGGACCTTCGCGGCGGCGCTCGGTTCGTACGGGAGCAAGTCGTCCGGCAACGCGCCGTACGAATCAGCGCCCTCGGGCGGGTACTCACGCGTGGTGTCGATCTCGATGTGTGCGTAGGGGTCGTCAATCGGCGTCGTCGCAACCGCAGCTGGCTGGTTGGGTTCTGCCATGACGACCGGCTCGCCCGGGGCGGCTGGTGTCGTCGGCGTGAACGGAGAGTCGAACGATAGACCGTGATTGACCCGCAGTAGTCCGCGGAGCTCGTTCAGTCCGCCGTGCAGCCCCTCGGCACGCAGCAGATTGTCGATGCCCGTCTGGTTGCGCACGTCATTGGTCATGTTGCGCATCTTGCGAATGAACTGACCGAGGCTGTGCAGCATTCCCGGGAGCTTCTTGGGCCCCACGGCGATCAGCGCGACCACGCAGATCATGAGCAGTTCGCTGAAGGAGAATCCGAACACGGGCGCAACTTAGCGCATCGCGCCCAAAGCTCAACCTTTGCCTGGGCTTCCGCCGCTATCGCGGCTGGCGTGGTTCGGCTAGGCTCGACGCGTGCCGCTCCTGTGGTTTCTGGCGTTCCTGGTCATTGCGCCGACTGTGTTCGTCTATTTTCTGATCATCAAGGGGATGGACCGATATGAGCCAGAACCGACTTGGCTTCTGGCAGCGGTATTTTTCTGGGGCGCTGTCGTCGCCACGCTGATCTCGATTGTGATGAACGGGGTGGGCGAAGGCGTGCTGAGCGCGGCGCTGAGCGCTCCGGAGAACAGCCAGATCGTGCAATCTTCCACGGCTTCCTTTGTGGCGCCGTTCGTGGAAGAGAGCGCCAAGGGCTCGGGGCTGCTCGTGCTGTGGCTGCTGTCCTCCGTTTGGCTACACGAGGTCGACGGACCTTTGGACGGCGCGATCTATGGCGGCGTGATTGGACTCGGCTTCACGTTGACCGAAGACGTGTTGTACGTCGGATCCGCAGCAGCTCAGGGTGGCACTCAGGCGGTCGCGTTGTACCTCGTGCGCACCGTCGCTGCCGGGCTGAGCCACGCCTCTTTTACCGCGATGACCGGGCTGGGCGTCGGTGTGGCGACCGAAACGCGTAGTCCCGTGCTCCGGGTCCTTGCGCCGATCGCGGGTTGGATGTCCGCGGCGGGCCTGCATTTCCTGCACAATTTCCTGGTCACGTTCCTGTACGACGGCGGCGTTGGGCTGTTGATGAAGTTCCTGGTGTTCTGGACCTTCGACCTGCTCTTCTTCACCCTGATCGTGACCCTGGCGGTCCGCGATCGCTCGATTGTGTTGCGTGGCCTGATCGACGAGGTGGGCAAGCTGCTCCACCCCAAAGAGTTGGCGCGTACGGCGAGCTATTGGATGCTCGTGCCGCTTTGGAATTTGACCAATTTGATGGGCAGCCCCGGCGGCTACGGAGCGAGCCGCAAGAAGCAGCTTGCTCTGATCGAACTGGCGTTCTTGAAGCGACGGCGCGCGCGCGGCGATAAGGGCGCAGAGATCGACCGGAGTGAAGGCGAGCTGCGCGCGCGTGTCGCCCGCGCCAATAACGCGGGCGTGTTCATCGGCGCGCGCTGATGAGAGCCTCTCGCTCTCTATTTGGCGAGAGCGCGGGCGATGACTAGGCGCTGGATCTGGCTCGTGCCCTCGTAGATCTGCAGGACCTTGGCGTCGCGCATCAGCTTTTCGGGCGGGTAGTCTTTGACGTACCCGTTGCCGCCGAAGACTTGCACCGCATCAATCGCGGATTGCATGGCTTTGTCGGCCCCGTAGGCTTTCGCGTAGCTCGAAACGATTGGGTCACGCACGCCGTTGTCCAGGTTCCATGCAGCCTTCTGGTACAAAAGGCGGGTCGCTTCTGCACCGATGGCCATCTCCGCAAGGATGGCCTGGATCAGCTGGTGCTCCGAGATCGGCACGCCGAAGGTCTTGCGCTCTTTGGCGTACGCGACCGAGATATCCAAGCAGCGCTGGATCAGCCCGGTCGCCATCGCACCGATGTCTGGGCGAGTCTGGTTGAAGGTTTCCATCGCCAGCTTGAAGCCTTCGCCCTCGGGGGCGAGCATGTTCGCTTTGGGCACCTTCACGTCTTCGAAATGCACGGCCGCGGTGTCGCTCGCGCGCTGACCCAGCTTGTCTTCGTGCTTACCGACACGAAGGCCAGGTGTGTCGCGGTCGACGATGAACGCGGCAATGCCCTTGTGACGCTTCGCCGCGTCGGAGGTCGCGAACACGACGTAGAAGCTCGCGAAGCTGGCGTTGGTGATCCAGCACTTTTCGCCGTTGAGCACGTAGTCGTCACCGTGGGCTTTGAAGCTCGTTTTCAGCCCGGCCACGTCGCTGCCGCCGCTCGGTTCGGTCGTGCAGTAGCTGGCGAACAGCGGCTCGGCGGTGAGCATGCCGAGGTACTTCTTCTTTTGTTCCTCGTTGCCGCCGAGTTTGATCGGAGTCAGCGCAAGTGTGTTGGCGAGCATGCTCGTTTGGATGCCGGTACAGCCGTAGGCGAGCTGCTCAGCGATCAGCGCGTTCTCGAGCTCGCCCATGCCCGGGCCGCCGTATTCGGTCGGCACTGAGGCGTTGACCAGCCCGAGTTCGTGCGCGGCGACGAACACCTCTTTCGGAAAACGACTTTCACGGTCGCACTCGGCGGCGATCGGGATGATGCGTTCCTTGGTGAAACGCTTGGCGGTGTCGATCAGGGCGCGTTGGTCGTCCGAGAGTCCGAAATTCAACATGCATTTACTCCTTGGTGCGGCGACGCATACGAGACATCTCGGCGCGCACCGCCCGCGCCCCGAAAGCGTAGCCCAGCGCGATTCCGACGAGGAGTACGCCCGGAATGAAAATGAAGTGTGCGGCGGTCATCGAGAAACGAGGGTCATTGTGGCCCGCTGCCACCGCCGCCCGCGATCGCCTTTTCCAATTCGGCGATGCGAGTCTCGACGCGGGCTTGGCGACGCCAGCTCAAAAATACGAACGCAAAGAGTAGCCCCCACATCAGCATGTAGGCGGCGATCAGCAGAGAGGCGGCGCTTGTAGTCTCTCCTCCTCCTTGCACCGGCACGAACTCCGTAGAGCGTGACCCGGGATCGGAAACCGTGGCTGTCGTGTCAGGTTGAGCTTGGGTCATTGGCGGTACCTAGTCGATTTGGCCGGTCGCGATGGCATGTTCTTCCACCCGGGCGATGCGAGATTGGGCCAGGGCGAGCCGAGTGCGAGCCCACAACAAGAGCGCGGCGAGCAGCGTCATGGCGACAAACCCAACTAGCAGCGCATGAGTCATGGCTGGATGGCGAAGCCCTCCGCCGGTCTTGGTGATCACGGTCGGATGATTTCCGCCCCACATCACCACGGCGTAGTGAATGATCGGCAAAGTGACCGTGCCCAAGACGCCGAGCGCCGATGCGAATTTGCGCTCTGCCTCGCCGTTGCCGGCGAACGCGCGCAGCATCACCACAGAGACGAAAACGAGCACGCTGAGTAGCGTGGTCGTGAGTCGCGGGTCCCAGGTCCAGAACACGCCCCAGGCCTTCTTGGCCCAGAGTGGTCCGCTGCCGAGTACCATCGCCCCGAACACCACGGCGCAGTCCGCGCCCGCCCGCGCGGCGGCGTCGCGCGCGTCGGTTGGGCTGTAGAGGTAGAGTGCGCTCGAGACGCAGCAAACGGCTCCGCACAAATACATCGCGTACGCGGCCGGTACGTGAAAGTAGAAGATCTTCTGCGCCAAGCCGCCCGCCTGAATCTGCGCGAGCGGAGTGACCAGGAAGATGTATCCGATCAAGTACGCGAAGATCGCCGCTGTTGCGGCGAACAAGCCGTAGAACACTTTGTCTCTCGTGCCGGTCACGGGCGAGAACCTAGTGCTCGGACAGTACGGTTGCAAATCGGCATGATCCATTCCGACCTCCCGGGCCCGCTCCCGATGAGCGGCCTCTCGAGGGCCAGCAACACCCGAGTACGCCGAGCATTCCCCAGATGAATGCGATTTGCTCTTATTTTTGGCTCTGGGGTGAGGCCACCACGCTTCGGGCCTGCCCCCCGGGCCCGCCCCCTCAGGGCAAGTTGCAGGTCGAGAGCGCCAAGAGGGCGGCGATCTTGGCCTGGAGGACGGAGAACTCACTCACCGCCAAATCCGCCTCCGAGACGCGCAGTTGCCGCTCGGTCAGCACCAGGTCGAAGCTGGTGCCGCTGCCGTTGAGGAAGCTGATCTTGGAGAGGCGCACGGTCTCGGCATTGATCTCGCGCGTCTTGGCGCTCACCGCGTAGTCGGCCTCGGCGACGTGAACGTTGCGCAGCGCCTGCGTGAGCTCCAATGTTGCAGAGCGCCGCGTCTCGGCGAGCTCCGCTTTCGAGCCCTCCACCTCGGCCGCGGCCGAGAGCCGTTGCCCACCGCGCAAGCCGCCGTCGTAGATGTTCCAAGTGAGCAACGCGCCAATCGTCCAATTGACGTGTTTGTTGTTGAGGGCAAAGTTCGGGTCCTGGACGGCCAAGTTCGATACGCCGTCGAGGGTCGGCAGGTAGCTGTAGTCGATCGACTTCAGACGGCGCTCGTTCACACCTAGGTTGGCGTTGGCGGCGCGCACGTCCGTGCGGGCAGAGATGTCCTGCTCGGGGCGGCAGATCTTTTGTGCGTCGGTGACCAGCGTATCGAGCCGAATATCTGGCATCACGCCCCACGATTCCGATGACCCGAGGGCCGTTCCGAGCGCTTCACGGGCTCGCATGAGCGCCTCGGTAGCAGTGACGACTTGCGCGCGAGCAAGCGACGTTTCACCTTCGACGCGCAGCACGTCGAGCGTATTGGACGCGCCGAGTGCGGCCCGGCGCTTCGTCAAATCGAGCGTGGACAAGGAGGCCCGCAGCGAGGTCCGGCTGACTTCGGCCAAGCGCTCCGCGGTCACGACCGTGACAATCACGCTGGCAAAGCCGGCTACGACCTGACGCTCAATTTCTTTCGCGGACAGCTTGCTGGCTTCGACCGCGTCTTTCGCGCTGCCGTAGTTCGACCATGCGAATGGGCGAAAGATTGGCACGGTCAACCCGAGCTGCGCGTTCCAATAAGTGGACGGATTGGGGATGCTGCCGCCGCCCTGAGCGGCCGGTGCATCGCCCTTGATCATGTACTTCGTCACGCCGGCGGTCCCCAGTAGCTGGGGCAAAGCCGGAGACAACGCTGACTTCACTTGAGCTTCGGCACGCTGCACGTTGACCCGCGCAAGGCGCATGCTGACCGATTGGTCACGGACCAGCTGCAGCGCCTGCTGCCAGGATTGCAGGATGTTGGCGGGAGGTGGGGGCGTTTCCAAAAGCGGATCAGAGACGTCCGGCATGGGCGGCTCGCCCTGAGTCGTCGGTCCGCCAGGTGCTACTGCCGCGGGGGTCGGCGTAGCAGGCGTAGCAGACGCAGGCGCTGCCGGCGCCGTCGGAGGGGCTGTGGCGGGCTTAGGTTGAGCCTGTGCCGCCGGGGAAGCGAACAGCGTAACCAAAGCGAGAGCCGTGACAGGGAGAGCAGCAAACGAGCGGCAATGAGGCATGCGCGAATCCAGATAGTTCCGGACCCCGCTCACGCAAAGGGCTCAAACGTTAAAATTGCCGAGTTCGAGCCGATCAGCGAGAAAAACTAGACTCTACGGCCGCTCCCGAGCGTGTTTCCGTTTGCGTCTTGCCAGGCTTTGAAGATTTCTTCGGCGTCCTGCGGGTTCTTCATGGCCAAAAGCAGCAGCGCCCGCGCTTTGTCCAGCTGGCCGCTACGGAGCAGGGCATGCGCATACGAGCTGGTGATTTCGCTTTCCGCAGGCAGCGCACGATGAGCGCGCTCCAAGTGCGGCAAGGCATCTTGGGGGCGGTCCAACGCCACATCCAGCACGTGCCCGAGGTTGTGCTCGTACACGCCACAATCGGGTGCAATGGCGAGGGCGCGCCGATAAGAGCGGGCGGCGACCCGATAGTTACCGAGCAGTGTGTGCGCGAGACCGAGCACGGCCCAGGCGCGATCGCTTTCGCCGCGAACCAACACGTCCCGCGCGAGACGCGCGGCGCGAAAGGGCGACTCACCGACGATCAGTTCGGAAAGTCGAAGCTTCGCGAAGTAGGCCGCTTCAGATGCCGCAGGTGCGGCGCGCACCAGATTCTCAAGCATGGGCACGAGGTCGCGTGCGGCGAACTGCTTGGAAATGGCCCACTCCACGTCGGTGAGCATGCGCTCAAGGTCGGGGGAGGGGCGTTCGGGCATTCCCCTGATGCTGCCAAATCCGACGCCCCGCGCAAGCTCAATCGCGCGCCAATCGCGTTCACTGCTCCATGAAGCGACGCCCTGCGCTCGACTCGTTGAACTCAGTCGCGCTGTCGCGCTGGCTCGGCGAATGCGGGCTTGCCGGCGATGGCTGCACCGTTCAGGGCAGCGACCGCTTTTTCCAAATACTCTGTCTTGACTCCGACAAAAGTATTTCGCTGCCGAACGCGGATGTAGTCCGTTTGCTCGGCGAGTAGCCCACTCTGCTCCAAAATGGTTTGGATGTCGCTTGGGCGCGCGCCGTCGCGTCGACCGATGCTGACGTAGATCTCGGCGATGTCTTCGCGAGGCGCCGCAAAGTCGCCGGCGTCCGCGCGGTCACGCGCCTCGGCAGGGGTTGATTCGGACGCGACTGGCTTCGATTCGGACGCGACTGGCTTCGATTCGGTTTGTGCGGCTGCTGCCGTCGAGGGCGCGCTCGCGTCACTCACGGTGTAGCGCGGCAGATCGTCGAACTCGGCTCGAGGAGTGCGCCCGTTGCTGCGCGCGCTCGGATCGCGGCGATCGCGGTCGCGGTCACGGTCGCGGTCGCGGTCGCGATCACGGCTTCGTTCACGCGGTCGGTCGGGAGTGCTCGCGGAGTGCTCGCGGGTCGGTGCGGGCTCGGCGGACTTCTCGCTGACGGCGCTTGCGGCACGTGGCGCTGCGGGGCGCGGTGCCGGCAGCGGAGCGCGAGCGACGGGTGCTGCCGGCGGCGCGACGGGTGCCTCGGCCGCGCGCGGTGCTTTCGCGCGGCGGGCCGCAGTGGCCTCTTCCGCGGCTTCGGGGCGAGCTCCCAGGTGGTCGCGCAACAAGCCCGCAATCACTTTGTCTGCTTGGGCGTGACTCAACAGACGGCGCGCGAGCGCGAGATCATCGGGGTGAGTTTTTCGCTTCTCGAACGCAGACACGAACAGGTTGAGCAGATCAGCCTCGGCGCGCGTCTTCATTTCGCGGGCAGAGGGCAGCTGGCGCTCGACCGGCTTCACCTTGTAGGTGAGCCGCAACAAATACAAATTGCCGATATCGCCTGGCTCGATCAGCGCGATCGCCTTGCCGGTGCGACCAGCGCGCCCGGTGCGCCCCGTGCGATGGACGTAGTTCTCGGCCGACTCCGGGAAGTCGTAGTTGATCACGTGAGTGAGGTGCGAAATGTCGATGCCGCGCGCCGCGACATCCGTACACACCAAGAAGCGCAGCTCGCTGTTGCGCGTGGCTGCCATCACCTTTTCGCGATCGCTCTGCGCGAGATCGGCGTTGAGCCAGCCCGCGGCGAAGCCTTGTTGTTGCAGCGCTTCAGCGACACGCTTCGTTTCGTCGCGCGTGTTGCAGAACACGATCGCACTCTCGGGGTTCTCGACCTCGATCACTTGCATCAGCTCGCCCAGCTTGTCGCCGCGGCTGAGGTAAATGGTGTGTTCGATCGAGAGCGCGCCGATGTGGTCGCCGCTCAAGGTGATGAATTGGGGCGACTTGAGGTGGCGCTCGGCGTAGCGCCGAATGTCCGGCGGCAAGGTTGCGCTGAACAGCAGGGTCTGCAGCGTCTTCGGAAGAAAGCCGAGAATCTCGGTGATCTGCGGTAAGAAGCCCATCGAGAGCATCTCGTCGCTCTCGTCCAGGATGAAGGTGCGAATGCCCGCCGGATCGAGCGTGCCGCGGCGTAGATGGTCGAGCACGCGTCCAGGCGTGCCGACGACGACTTGCGCGCCGTCTTGAATCGCCTCGACCTGCCGCGGCATCGGTGCGCCGCCGTAGACTGCGGTGCACCGAATGTTGCGGTATTTGCCCAGCGCTTCGACTTCGCGGTTGACCTGCAGCGCGAGCTCACGCGTCGGACACAAGATCAGCGCCTGAACGACGTTGGCGCTGCGCTTGACCAAAGAATCGACCAAAGGCATCGAAAAGGATGCGGTCTTGCCGGTTCCGGTTTGCGCCTGCACGACCAAGTCACTGCCGCGCACGGCGGGTTCGAACACCGCGCGCTGCACGGGCGTCGGGTGAGTGTAGCCGAGCTCGTCGATCGCGCGCCGCAACTCGGCGGACAAGGGCAGGCTGTCGAAGGTCGGGGCTGGGGCTTCAACTTCTGTGGTCGTTTCAGTGCTCATCGAGCAAAACCTCAAGGCGGCGTGGGGCTCTGGCGCCCATCGCTTTCGAACTGGTAAAGGGATTGAACCCGGCGTCTTTGTGGAGCGAGCCCCACAGCCTCATAGCGCACCGCGTGCTCCTCGGCATAGCGGAGCGCGTCGATCTCGGCGAGCGCGGCTCGAGCTTTGGGGTCGCTGTTGCAAAGCGAGTCTAGGCTCGCTCTGCGACTCCACTCGGGCTCGAGCGCCGCGCGGAAGCGGTCGAGGGCGGCGCGTTCATCGCCGCTCTCGGCAGCCGCCGCAAGACTCGCTCGGCGCACCGCGCTGAGCAAATCTCGTGTCCCGCCCCGGCACTCCTTGGCGACCGCGAGCACCGGCGGAGCAAACACCGCGTACAGGATTTGAATCGTCCAAATCGCGGTCGCCCCGGCGACGAGCAGCGCAAACACCGCGATCCCGATGCGACGCCCGAGGCGCTCTCCGGGACTGAGGTTGGGTTTGGCGGTAGCCATCGGCGCGGGAGCATGTGCATGCGCTTCACCGTCCCGTCAATTCCGCTTCCCCGACAATCGGCGTGGGTTGCAAATTCGGCCGGGTGACCGTCCTCGATGGGCCGTTGACCGCGGGCTGAGCCTGCTCCATAGTGGTTTCACAAAGATTTGAAAACTCAGAAACTCGAAGAGGTTCCCGACATGCCCGCCGCCACCGCTGCCGAAATCCTCGGTCGTGCAGCCGATGCACAGGGCACGGACGCGCGCGTGACGAATCGGATCGCCAACGTGCAAGACCTGCTTGCTGACGATTTGCGGTGGATCGAGTCCGCTTTGAGCAGCACGGTCGACGAGGGGGAGACCCCAGCCACGCTCGCGGCCCGCCACTTGGTGACGCGCGGTGGAAAGCGCGTTCGTCCAATGGCGTTGATGCTCAGCGCGGCCTGCTTCGGCCGTGTGACGCCTGCGGTTCGCGAAATGGCGCTGGTGTCGGAGCTAGTGCACTCCGCAACCTTGTTGCACGACGACGTCGTGGACGAGGGCATGGAGCGGCGCGGCGTGCCGACATCGCGGCTTGCCTGGGGCAACGCGATTAGCGTCCTCGGCGGTGATCTGCTCCTGGTGCACGCGCTTCAGCGCACTCAACAGCAGGCGCCCGAGATCATGCCCGACCTGATCACGACGCTGCGTCGTCTGGTCGATGGTGAGATCGTTCAACTGCGCGGTCGCAGCGAGCTGGACGTTTCTGAGACGACCTACGAGCGCATCCTGCGCGATAAGACCGCGTCCTTGTTTGCGTGGTCGACTCGCACGGGCGCACGCCTTGCCGGGGCGAGCGCGGAAGATCAAGAGCGCCTTGCCGGCTTCGGTGAGCGGCTCGGTATTGCCTTTCAACTCGTCGATGACGTGCTCGATTATTCGGGCTCGAATACCGGTAAGACTCTGCTCACGGATCTGCGCGAGGGTAAGCTCACGCTGCCGCTCGTTCTCGCCGTTGCGCGGATGCCCGAGCTCGTACAACCGCTGCAACGCATCTACGCCGGTGACGGCGAATCGGTGAATCTCGTGAGCCGCGCGGTCGTCGAGAGCGGCGCTTGTGACGAAGTGCGCCGGCGTGCGAGCGACCACACGCGCTCAGCTGTGGAAGCGCTGCGCACGGTGCAACCCGGGCCGGCGCGCGTGCTGCTCGAGTCGGTTGCTCAACAGCTGGCAGCGCGCGCCGCCTAACGTGCGCGGCCTGACGGCGCGCAGCCCGCTCAGTTGAGCGTTTTCTGCGAGAGCGCGAGCGGGCCGTCGGGTTCGAGAAAGGTCGCGCTGATTTCGCGCTCGAGAGCCGCGCGAATTTCGGCGGCGACATGTTCGACCGAGCCCGCCAAGCGCTCCACGTTGCGCTGATAAACGAACACGCGCGCGGTCATCGTGGCGATCGTCGCGCCCGCGTTCACGCCGTCGAGCAAGAGTAGCGCGCGTGGATCGACGCCGTCGACGACGACCTCCACACCCGGCACGTCCGCGGCGTACACTTCGTCCTCGCGCACGAAACGACGCAGCTCTTCGGGCAGGGAGGCAAGCGCGCTGCGCGCCGTCATTTCGAAGGTTTCACGGGAAAGTGACCAGGGCGGCGTCCCGAGCTCGAGGTCCAAATCACGCGAGGCCAAGAATGCCGCGGTGGCGCCGTGCGAGTCACCGCGTTCGTCGCGCAGCAGCCCGAGGTAGTACCAGGCCTCCGCGTTCTTGACGTTGCGCTTCACTGCGTCGTCGATCAGCGGGAAGGCGCGATCGAGATCCCCGATTTCATACAACGCGCGTCCGACCAGGAAGGTGTGATTCGGATTCTCGAACGGGCCTTCGGGAAAGCGTCGGCAGAGTTCGCTCGCGGCGTCGGCTTCACCTTTGCCGAGGAGCGCATCGAACTTGAGCAGCAGCGCATCCACGACTTCGTCGTCGGTTTCTGCCAGATCGAGAGCTTGGTCGCAGAGTGAGAGCGCTTCTTCGAAATCGCCCAGCGGGTGCACGTAGACCTCGGCCGCATTCAGCATGGCCTCGAGGTAGGTGTCGTCGAGCGTGATCGCTTGCCGATAGTGCTCGGTCGCTTCGTCGAACTCACCTTTGAGCGCTGCGACGTAGCCGAGCAGGTTGTAGGCCTCGGGCGATTGGCTGTCGATCTCGAGCGCGCGCCGCGCAGAAAGCTCCGCGCCACGTGGGTCTCCGCGTTGAACGAGATCCCATCCGCGATCGAGGTGAGCCGAAAACTGATCCATAGCGGCGTGTTGATGGTCCTGTCGCAGGGACGCGTCAATTCCATCCGACCACTCGCCGCGAAAGTTTAGGGGGCTTTCGCGGTGTGGCTATTTGCGCCCGAAAACAGGCCCAACTATTTCACAAGTGAACGACGACGCGGCTGCCGGGATGGCCGTCAGTGGCGTGTACCCCGTGCCACCCTTTGGGTAGGGGAGGGTCGGCGAAAAAGAATAGGTACTTGGCGTCCAAAGGCGACAAATTCACGCAACCGTGACTCATCTGGGTGCCGAAGTTGGAATGCCAGAACGCGCCGTGAGTCGCATACGAGCGGAAGAAATACATCACGTAGGGCACGTCTTCGATGCTGTAGGGCAAATCCCCCGCCGCACTGCCGTCTCCGTCCATGGTGGTGGTGATGTGCTTCTCGCGGATGCGCCATTCGCCGGTCGGCGTACGGTGGTCCTTGTCCTTGATTTTGGACTCTTTGCCGCTCGAAATCAGCGTGGCGTAGATTGCTTTGTCGCCCTCGAACGCGACCAGAGTCTGGGTGGTCAAGTTGACGTCGATCCAGCGCTCGTTGGGCTTCAGATCGGCCGGTAGTGGACCGGGGGTCGTGCTCCGGATCTGCGAACGCTTGACCCAGCTGCCGTCGCCGGTTTCCGCGTATTTCGTGCCGTGGAACTCTTGCTCCTTGCCGGTCAATTGTACCGGCGCGAAGTGTTCGTAGGTCTTCGCAGGCTTGATCTTGTCGCCGTCGATGGTGAAGCTCGAAATGCTCTTGTTTCCGCCGAACACGAAGCCCATCGGCAGCTTCCATTCGCTGGTCAGCTCGACGCCCTTGAACTTGGAGCCCGATGTCTGCCAAAAGCGATCGCTCGGTGTGACGAGTCCGCGCGTGGTCTTGTACCAAGAGCGATTGTTCCAGCGAAAGGTCTTGTCCACGGCGACGTAGAAGCCGCTGACCATGCGTTTGGCGAGGATCGCGTCGGCGTCTTCGGATAGCTGATCGAGCTTGAGCTCGTGCATCCGGTCTTTCATGTCGTCGCGCTGCCACCAGGGCTTTTCTGGCTCAGGATCCGCCGTTTCGGGGGCTGTGGGCAGGGCCACGCCAGCGTCGGCCAGCGCCGCATCCAAGCGTGCGGGAACGGCGCTAGGTGCACCCGCATCTGCCGTGTCTTTGGCTTTCTTCTTTGCTTCTTCGTTCGCGCCGTCTTCTTCCTTCGCCTTCAAGTACGGCTCGTACTTCTCCATCTGCTCGCGCGAGGGCACGGACTTGTAGAGCGGAGTTCCGTTCTTGGCGTTGCGGGCGTAGGGGTAGGGCAACACCTCGTCGAGGTTCGGCGCCTGAGTCGCGAACTTCACATCGGGGTGATTGAGATCGGTGGTGCCGAGGTTCCCGCACACGAAGCCACCGCCGAGCAGCTTGTACCAACCGCTGGTGCAGTTCTTTTTGGAGACGGGGCTCGCCTCGACCGCCACGCGACCGCCGTTCCGGATGTAGCCGAGCTTTTTACCTTCGAAGTTGGCCTCGGCGTACACGCCGGCGGCACTGGCCGTGATGGCGAGCCACGGCCCTTTGTAGTCGGCCGGTGGGACCTCGGGTGGCGCAACGCTGGGTGCGCCTTCGCTACCCGCAGGAGCGACAGCTGTTGTGGCTGCAGCGCTCCCGGCGGTCGCGACCGCGCTGGCCTTCGGCGCGGGGACCAGCTCCTTCGGTAAGGTGGGCGAGCCTGCCTGCGGGCGCGGTTGGGCGCTGGGGACGCCTGGATCGACCTCAGCTCCTGGAGGAGGCGTACGGTCGCAACCGGCGAGCGAGGCAAGTAGCAGCGCCGACGCGAGGGATCGGACGTTTTGGGTGCGGGGGCGGGGGCGCGACATCAAGGGCAAGGCTTTCCCCGGGTTCTTTCCACAGCCGGCCGGGGCGATCCACTTCTCGGTGATTTTCATGTGACTTCCGGGCCCACTGTGCGAGTCCTGTGCCAGCGCAAAAGCCTTGGGATTCGCCGCTTGAGCGTGCATTAGCTATGTTCCCGGCGTGGAATCGAAGACTCACTGGCGCGGCACAGCCGACACGAGTACCGGCCGCTTCGCCAAGCTGCTGGTGGTCTCGGTGTTGCTGCACGTGCCGCTCACACCCTGGGCCGCGCTCGTGGGTTTGCTGAGCCTCTGGTCGCCGCCAGCGGACGACGTCGAAGCACCGCCCATCACCGGCATCCCCATCGACGTCATCGAGGACGAGCCGCCACCTGCGAGCGCCCCGGAGCAACCAGCCCCCGCCGCGGCCGAGCCCCCAGGTGCCGGCGAACCGGTGGTCGTGGTGAAGCCGAAAAAAAAGCCCGAGCCGGCAAAAACGATCGTCGATGCCGGCGCCCCAGACGCAGAGGCGGACGCCGAAGCTGACGCCGGTGATGCCGGCGCCCTCGATGCCGGCGTGCTCGACGCTGGGACGCCGGACGCCGGCAAGGCGCTGAGCGACGCGGGCGCGGTAGCGGTAGCGGAAGCGAAAGACGCCGGAGCGGGGGCAGACGCGGGCCTCGCAGCGAACGACGCTGGAGCAAAGCCGCTCTCCGATCCGTCTGTCGCCGCCGGGGTGAAGCGCGTCGCGGATCCCAACGCCAACATTCGCATCACGCTCTACACCGACAAGATCCGCGCGAACCCGCTCGGCGCGCGAATCGGGCCGTTGCTCGGTTCGCTCTATCAGTGGCGCGACTTCTTCGGGCCGTCCGGCGTCGATCCGATCAAGGATATCGATCAGATTTATATCGTGGGCCCACAGCTCCGTAATTCGAGCAACGTGGTCGCGATCCTGCGCCATCACCTGCCGGCTGCCAAGATGCGCGCTGCGATCGATTCGTTGGTGCGCTCGGACAAGCAGGGTGGAGAGTGGCTCGACGCAGGCGTACCAGTCGCCAGCGCGCACGCCGACGGCGCCGAGCGCCGTTTCGTGATCGCCAACGCGCAGACGGTGGTCGTGACTCCGCCCAGTGCGTATGCTGCTGCGGCGGCTGCCGGCAAACAACTGACACTGCGACCGAGCAAAGGCCCCGAGGCAGCGTTGATCTACCTCGCGACGCCTTGGCGCGCTTTCCTCGGGTTGCCGGTCAAAGTGCCGGAATCGATTCGCTGGGCGCGAATTCGCATCACGCCGACGGCTGATGGCGGAGCCAGCGCGGAGCTCGAAGCCGAAGACGAAAATCCCGAGGTTGCGAGCGAAAACGCAGCCTATCTGTCGCGCACGACGAACGCGCTGTCGCAGCTCAATCTGGGCTTCTTGGGTTCACTCCTCGGGCAATCGTCGCATCGCTTCATCGAGCACGTGAGCTTCACGTCAGAGGGCAAGCTGATCCGCGGCAGCGCTAGCATCACCGCGGATCAGCTGCAGACCGCGCTCGACATGGCGGGCGCCTTCCTGACCGATCGAGCCACGCGCCGCGCTCGCCCCGCGGGCTCAGCGAGTTCGGGCGCGTCAGGTGCTCGGGGGCGCTGAATCGGCGCCCTTAGGCGTGCGCTTGCTCGGCGATGCTATTCAGCATCGCGTCGGCCCGGATCGGATCGAGCGAACCGACGCACAGCCGCTTGCCGGTTTGCGGCACAATCACGATTCGGCATTTGCCGCGCGCGCTGTCGGACGCCGTCGAAAGCAAGAAATCCAAACCCAAGCCGACGATGATGCAAGTGACGGCCATGCCGAGCAGCGGGGGCGACCCGCCGGGGACTCGCACGCCATCCACGATCAGCCCCACACCGAAGTAGGTACCGATGACCAGCGCGCTGAGGCCGGCATAGAGCCCAACTCGCGCATAGCGCACCTCACGCGTCACCTTCGACAGGTTCGCCAATGGCACGAGCGTGGCGCGGTCGCGGAGCACTCGACCCATGAGCTCGATGCGATGGGTCAGCTCCAAACCCTTAGGACCGATGCGCAGCGTCGCTGGGCGGCGATAGGCGAGGGCCAAGCGCGCGATCAACGACAGCCCGCGGCCGATGAACAGCAACATCGACAGCGCGAGCAGGGTGGTGACCACGGGTCCGAGCGGAGCGCTGCGCAACTCGCCGGATAGTTCGGTGCGCGTGGTGCTGCCGGAGAGGATCGCGCGCAACACGGGATCGGTGGTGTTTTGACCCAAGTGCAGACGCGCACGGTGCGCCACTTCCGACTCACTTCGACACAGCGCTGCGGCCGCGACGAGCGCTTCCGTGTGCCCGAAGTCCGGTGAGCTCAGCCCTGGATTGCGAGCGACGCGCGCGATTGCTTCCCAGATCACGCCCGCGCGGTCTTTGAGGGCATCATCCAAGAACTCGAGGGCGCTGCATGGCGTGTGCGCAGCGAGCCAGACCAAATTGGCGGCCATCGTCTGCAGTGGCTCGGCCTCCTCCGGGAGTCCACGCGCCACGCCGATTGCCAGCAACGCGCCGAGCAGGTTTTGCTCATCGGGATTCTCGATGCCGCGATCGAGCGCCGCGCGCACGTTTCCAAGCGGCGTGTCGGCTTCTTCCGTCGTGACTTCGACGGTGCTTCCGGTCGACGGCGGTGCGGTGTGGAAGCGCGAAGCAAAATCCGAACGCCGAGCGGCGGCCGCATCGAACGCGATCGAGCGCACGAGTTCAGCCAATTTGTCGACGTGCGGATGCTCGGAAAGCGTTGAAACCGCGTTGGGAGGGATCGGCACGTCCGGCATTGTTGGGCTCGAAACAGCCCTTCTTAGTCGAATGCTCGGCTCAACGCCAAGCAAGCAACGCCGAAAGGACGCAGTTTTCGGGCACGGTCACACGAGCGCTGGCGAAAACCCAAGAGAATTGAGCACCGGGCCCGGCTTCTCTTCACTGCTGTCGGAAAGCTTTCGGTTGTTCGCGTCCACCCGAACCACGATCGGCTTGTGTGCGCGCGCTTCTTCCGGACTCATCTCGGCAAAGGTGGCCAAGATCACCAGATCGCCCGGTTGATTCAGGTGCGCTGCCGCGCCATTCACACAGATCGCGCCGGAGCCGCGCGGCCCCAGGAGCGCGTAGGTCATCAGTCGAGTCCCGCGCGTCGCGTTCCAGATGTGTACGGCCTCGTACGGCAAAATCCCCGCTGCATCCAGCAGGTCCGCGTCGATGGTGACGCTGCCCTCATAAGCCAAGTCTGCGTGCGTGACCGTCGCACGGTGGATCTTCGACTTGAACATGGAGAGTTTCATGGTGGCTCCTGATGCGTCGCGTCATGGCGGCCCACGATTTGCGGGTCCTCCTGTCGGACCCCTTCAGCATAGTGCTGGAAAACGCCGCCGACAACTTGGCCGTGAACCCCAAATCTCGATACCCCAAAGGCCAGGCCGCCGAGCTCGACTTGCGTGCTCGACGCCCGAAGGGAGTCATTTCCACATGGCGAACGCGTCGAAGACCGAAATGCTCGAAAATCTCCGAGGAATGCTGCGGGACGTGTTGCGCCTGCGCACCGAGGGCGTCGCTTACGGCAAGCTCTCACGCGCTCACGGCTACCTCGACGGCTACATGCGGGTTCTGCTTGAGACCGGGTTGTTCAGCCAGAAAGAGCTGCTTGCCCTGATCTCCGAAGAGCGCAATCTGCACGATGGACCGGCCACAGGCATCATGACCGAGGATGCTCGTGATAACCGCGCAGAGCCTCCGCTGGCCGCAACGGACACGGCGGCCCGTTCGAGACGAGCTCACGCGGCCTGAGGGCAGCCAGAGGCCGCCCTCGGTCGCGGTCTGGCTCAGCCGAACTGAACCAGGCTCCGCAGCTCTTCCAAGCGCTGTGTGACGGCTTGGGCGGTCAGCTTAGAAGTACGTCGCGCGCCCACATCCTCCACGCAGAACGAGGCGACGCAGCCGGCGATCATCAGGGCGCGGCGGAAGGCGCCTGCGTCCAACTCACCCACGTTGGCCAGGTAGCCCATCAACGCACCTGCAAAAGTGTCACCGGCGCCGGTGGGATCGACCTCGTTCTCCAACGGATAGGCGGGGGCGAAGAAGCAGCCGTGATCGTCGAACAACATGGCGCCGCACTCGCCGCGCTTCACGACCAAGCGCTTTGGGCCCATGGCCAAGACCTTCCTAGCAGCGCGCTTGACGTTGTGGTCTTCGGCGAGCTGACGCAGCTCTTCGTCGTTGATGATCAACAGATCGATCTTGGACAAGACGTCACCGAGGGCCTTGCGCTCGCCTTCGATCCAGAAATTCATGGTGTCGGCCGCGACGAGACGGGGCCGTTGAGCCTGTGCGAGCACGTCCAGCTGTAGAGCTGGGTGAATGTTGCCGAGCAAGACATACGGAGTCGTGGTGTAGCTGGTCGGCAGCTTCGGCTGGAAATCAGCAAACACGTTGAGCTGCGTGTCGAGCGTGGTGCGGCTCGCCAAGTTCGCTGCGTAGCGGCCCGCCCAACGGAAGGTCTTGCCGTTTGCTTTCTCGACACCCGTGCAGTCGACACCCACGCGCGAGAGATCATTCAACGTGGCTTGCGGGAAGTCCGAACCGACCACGGCCACGATTTGCACGGGCGCGAACAGCGCTGCGGAATACGCGGCGTAGGTCGCGGACCCACCGACGACGTCTTTCTCGTTGCCGCTCGGCAAATCCAGATCGTCGAAGGCCATCGATCCGACGATGAGAACTGGAGACGCTTGCTCACGGGGCTTGTTGATCATCATGCTGCTGCTTTCTCTTTAGGTAATCGAAGGCGGTTTGCTGCCGCCGAAACCACGACCCTCGGCCAGGAGCCGTTCGGCGTGCCGCGCGGCGCGATGGCGGCGGCACTCTTCGGCACGGAAGATCGACACGAGTTGTTTGGTCGCTTCCTCGAGCTCTTCATTCACGAGCACGTAGTCGAATAGGCCATAGTGCTCGATCTCGCGCAGCGCGACACCGAAGCGCCGTTGCACGGTGTCCTCGTCCTCGCTCGCGCGACCGCGCAAGCGTTGCTCGAGGATGGCCATACTCGGGGGCAAGATGAACACGGCCACGGCGTCGGGCGCGGCGCTCTTGATCTGGCGTGCCCCCTGATGATCGATATCGAAGATAATCCCGCGCGGTTTCAGTCCGCGCTCGAGTTCGGCCTTACCAGTGCCGTACAAATTACCGTGCACCTCGGCCCATTCCAAGAACGCCCCTTGCTCGATCAGGCGCAAGAATTGTTGGCGGTCGACGAAATGGTATTCGCGCCCGTCTTGCTCGTTCTGGCGCGGCTTGCGCGTGGTGTGGGAGACGCTGAAGCGCAGCTCGGGGATCTCTTTGAGCAGCCGAGCCGTGAGCGTGGTCTTGCCCGCGCCAGAGGGCGAGGACACGATCAGCGGTAGGGGATCTTCACTCCACATTCTGGACCTGTTCGCGAATCCGCTCGAGCTCTGCCTTCATCTCCACGACCAAATGGGAGATTTTCGCATCTTGGCTCTTTGCGCCAATGGTATTCGACTCCCTGCCGATTTCCTGCAGCAGAAAGTCCAGGCGCCGACCCACAGGGCCGTCGGCAGCGAGCAGCTGGGCGAATTGCTCGAAGTGGGACTCCAGCCGAACTAGTTCCTCGGTCACGTCACTGCGGTCCGCCAAAATCACCATTTCCGCCTCGAGGCGGCTTGGATCCAGCTGCACTCCGGACTCGGCTAAAAGGCGCTCGAGCCGCTCTCGCAGCCGCGCACGGTAGCCATCCAGCATTTCTCCACCTCGAGCGGAGATCGTCGCCCGCAAACGACGCGCTGAGTCGAGCCGCGCGTGGAGCTCACGGGACAGGGCCAAGCCCTCCTGCGCCCGCATCTCGTCGAGCCGGGCGAGGGCGGTCTCGAACGCTTCCTTGAGCGCCGCACGCGCGCCTTCGGAGTCCGCGCTGGTCGGCGTCGTCACGAGATCGGGCATGCCGGTGAGGGCGGTGATCGGCAGATCCGTGCCGGGGGCGAGCTCATCGCGCAGCTGGCACAGTCCGCGATAGAGGGCACGAGCGCGATCGATTGAAAACAGAGGGGGTGGCAGAGCGGCTCCCTCCACGCGCACTCCAATGTCGAAGCGGCCGCGAGCCAGGCTTTCGCGCGCGAGCTGTTCGATGAAAAAGCTCTGTTCAGTGAGCTCCTCGGGCAGCCGCACACGCACGTCCAAGAAGCGATGGTTCAGCGCACGAAGCTCGACCGTCACCCGCCCGTCGCCGAGCGGCGCCTCACCGACGCCGAACCCCGTCATGCTTCGCACGGGATCTTACAATCCCTTGCGACGCTTGATTTCCTCGGTCATGCGTCGATATTCCACTTCCCAGACCGCGCTGCCTTCTTGCACGTGCTTCAGCTGGCCGCGGATCTGTTGTTCGATCTCCTCGTCTTCGGCGAACTGGCGGCGCAGCGGATCGCGCATCTTGCGGCGCAGCACGAAGTCCTCGGCGAAGATTTCGTCCACATTCGCCGAATGCATCAACATCTCGACGAGCTGATCGAGCAAGTAGTCGATCGCGTCTTCACCCAGCTTGATCTTACGCTCTTCGGCGACCAGCTTGCGGATGCGGTTGTATTCGGTCTGCGGCAATGAACGCGCGGCGACCATGTCTTTGGCCTGCGTGCTGACATCCTGCTCGTCGCGGATGTATTGGTTGAGCACCGACGCGATGTCGAGGCTGACCTCCTTGGGGGACTCGCTCTCGATGTCGCCCCCCGAAATGAGCGCGCCGACCATTTCGGCCGCAATCTGGGGCACCTTCGTGCTGTGAAGCCGCATGCGCCCCTCCTATCGCATTTTTCGCGGGAGCTCAGCCGCTTTCGGCTCAATTTCCGATCTTGGCGTCGATTTTGAGCGGGTGAGTCCCGCCTTGGCCGCGAACGGCCCTAATTTACGGCTTCGTGGCCGCGCGAGAACCGCGCCGTAGCCGCCGAAATACCGCCTGCCGCTGGCGCTGCTTGTAGGCGTCATGGCTGGCTTCGCCGGTCTCGTTCGCGGCTTCGCTCTCGGCATCCAGCACCTGAAACTCGCACAGCATGTACACGATTGGCCCGAGGTTTTCCGAACCGGGAGGCGCAAGCTCCATCAGGTGCGTGGGAACCCGCACTGGTACATCCGTGACGAACTGAATCACCCGATAGGTCGGCGCACTGAAGCGATTGTCCGTGGGCAGCAGCGAGTCATCCACCGGACCTTGGAAGTCCTTCACCATATTGGCCAGGTGCGGATTCTGGTCGCAGTAGCTACGGAAATGGAAAATCGTATTCGTGCTCTGTTTTGGCACGACGTAGTTGAACGGGAAGAGCTGCTCGGTCAGATAATGTAGGACCGGGAGTACGTGCTCCGGCGTGCGGGTCACGATTCGGAAACGGAGCTTGTCGTACAGCGCGGCCGCGGTGGCTTCCGGCTTCGAAAGCAGCTTGGTGTAGGTCGAGTCCAGGTTCTTTCGCCCGCCGATGAACTCGGTGATCGGGAACCCCTCGCTGAGCATGGTGCCGACGACGCGGTACACCTTTTCTTCGACTAGGTGGAACAGATCACGATCGCTCACTGGCAGGCGGAACAAGAGCTCGCGGCCAGCCATGTGATTGATGATCTGCACGGTCTTCAGAATCGTGCAGGCGCAAAGCTGACGGTGGCCCTTGCTGGAGGCGAGTAGCATGAGCTCCTCGATTCCGGCTGCCTCTACTGGCTTTGGGATCGCAAACTTGAAGTGACGCCTGAGATAGCTCACGGCGTCCTTCTTCACGTGTTCGATGAAGGCTCGGTCGCCAGGGACTTCGAGCCGCAACTCGTGATTTTCGAGGAAACGCCGCGCGGCCTCAGGGCTCGGCAGATTCAATCGGTGCCAGTCGATTACGGAGCTGCCACTCAGAATGAGCCGCAGCGCCTCGACGTCATGCAACGAGAGATCTTCGATGCGCTTCAGGCGGAGTGGGCGTTCACCCGTACCCGAGCGCGGCGGTTCGCTATCCGGCTGAGTCAGTGGTTCGTCGTGGTGGCGTTGCCCGGCGTCGGGCGACCCAAAGCCAAGGTGCCGAAAAAGATGCCGATCGTGACTCCGAGCACTGCGAGCTGCGCGCCGAAGGGCCCATTAGCGGCCATTAGTGCAACTGGCAGCGGGGCGACGAGGTACCACGGATTCAACTTCATTCTCGGTCTCCGACGGAAAGGCGCGGGGCGCGTTTATTGAAGCTCAGCGGGGGATAGAGGCGTCGAGTTAAGGGCTCAAGTACGGATCGAGTGCGACTGCGAGTACCGGAAGGTAAGTTGATGTAGGTGAGAGTGCCACAGGCGCGGCGCAAGGGGCAAACTGTTACCGGGCCGGCGCTCCGCGTTCAAGACTTTCCGACTCGCGAAGGTTATTTATGTGGGTGTGAAGCCTCCCTAAATGCGGGCCGACTCAGCGGCCAGGGGAATCGCATGCCCGCGAGTGTGCGAGTTTTGTTAGCGTGCGAAATGTGGAATGTCGTCTCAGTCGGGTGTCTGTCGCGTGATCAGGCGAGCGCCCGCACTCCTCGGTTTGGTTTCGGCCGTGCTTCTCGCAGGCTGTGGCGACCAAGGTTTTTTGCCGACAACCGTTGATCCGGGGCCTGATTTCGCAGTCGCCGATATCGTGTTCGACCAGAACTATTTTTATTGCAAGGTCGAGCCAGTGCTGTTTGCCAATAGCTGCGGCACGGGTGATCCGAGCAAGGGTGACACTCAGGGTGGGTGCCACTTCAGCGCGACCGCGTATCGCTTGACCGACTACTCGCCGCGCGTCGGTGATACTTGTGGCGGCGGCGTCTTGCCCGGTACCAACAACATTCCCGACTCCGCTCAGCACAATTATCAAACCTCCCAAGCGCGCATGAAGCGTGATCCCGACCTCGCGCCGCTCTTACAACGACCCACGCAGAATCAGTTCCATCCGCGTAAGATCTTCGAGATGAACTCGATGGACGCGAACGCGATTCGTCAGTGGGCCACCGTGTTCGCGAATCAATGAGAGCGCTAGTCAAAATCATCGCCATTGCGGCTGTGGTTGCTCCAGCAGCGGCGCGCGCCGCTGAAGAAGAGGAAGACGCGTTCGCGCGCGTGATCGTGGCGGAGACCGAGCTGCGCGCGGGCCCCGGCGTGTCGCATCGAGTGATCTATCGCGCTCACCGCGGTGAGACGTTTCTGATCCAGACTCGGGAAACGAGCGGGTTTTGGCTGCAAGTGTTGATGGCCGATGGCCGCACCGTGTACGTCCTCGGCGACACCGTCGAAGCGGTGGCGGTCAGCGAAAACGCCGAAGATGCACCGTCCAAGCCGGGCTTCTTCGCGCCGCCGGCGCTACAGGAGGCCCACGCCGGCTTCGCGCTGATGGGCGGCATGTACGATCGCGATGGCTACGTCGAGCTGAAGCCCGCGTATGTGCTCGCGCCCTCGATCGCGTTCGAGCCGTTCATTGGACTGTCCTTGAAGACGGACAGCCGGCGGTTGGTGTATGGGCTCGCGGGCACGCTGAATTTGGCGCCTGATTGGGCGATCGCGCCGTTCGTCACCATGGGCTTTGGCGGCATGCACGAAACGCCCAAGGATGAGCAGGGGGTTCGCACCGCTCGCAATTGGTTTCAAGCGCGCGCTGGTGGCGGCCTACTCGTCTCGCTTCGCTGGCGTGTGCTGTTCCGGCTCGAAGCGTCGAACATGGTGCTGTACAGCGAAGATGCTTACCAGAACGTGCAGAGCTACATCGCAGGGCTGGGAACCTATTTTTGAGGAGCAATCGCCGATGAAACACCTCGAAATGTGCCTCGTACCAAAGGTTCTTGGGGTCATGCTCGGAACGCTGATCTTGGCCGCCAGCGCCGGCTGCGCGACGGTGAGGCCCGAGCAGCGCGCGATTTTGGCAGACCCCACGATGCAATTCGACGAGAAGACGGCGGATCGCGCGGCACTCGAGCATGCTCTCGACAATCGCGAAGGCTCGACCGGTGGCGGCTCGGTGCGCGGAGGCGGCTGCGGCTGCAATTGAAGGTGCTCGGCTCGATGCTTTCACGGATGACGCCCAGCGTGGCAAGACTCACCGGTGCGCGGAGCTGGTTGGGGGCGCTGTTTGGTCTCTCCGTCGCCTTCGGCGCAGCGTCTGCGAACGCGCAGGTTGCTTCGCTCGACGTCAATTCAGCGCTGTTCGTCGAGCCGTCCCGGCATAGCGGTCTGACGGTCCTGAATCCGAGTGCGGTGCTCGCGGTCAAGCCCAGCAATTGGCTCACGGTGCAGGGGGGCTACGAAGCCGATATCGTGTCCGGCGCGAGCGAATCGGTGAAGGGTGGGCGGCTGAGCAACGTCGACATCGTGACCTCGGCCACGCATTTTTCGGACACGCGCCACGCATTCACCGGCGGCTTCACGGTCACGCGGGCCTCGACACACCTGAGCGGCAGCTACACCTACGGTACCGAGCACGACTATCGCTCGAACGCGTTCGCGGTTTCGGCTGGCACCGATTTCTTGCAGAAAAACACGCAAATCGAGCTGTCGTACGGGCGCGGTTTCGACAAAGTGTGCACGACTGCGTACGCCGCGAGCGATGCCCCCTCCAGCCGTCTTGCGCTGGACAACTCGCAGGGCTGCTTCACCGACGACAAGAAGCGAGCGTCGCGTGACATCAGCCTGAACAACTTCCAAGTCGGTTGGACCCAAACCTGGACGCCGGTGTTTGCGACGCAGATGGTGCTCAGCGCGGCTCTACAAAACGGCTTCCTCGGCAATCCCTATCGCTCGGTGGTGATCGCGTCTGCTGGCGATCAAGCCCTGGAGAATCACCCGGAAAATCGAGCGCGAGGCGCCATCGGCCTGCGCGGCAAGTATTACGCGAAGGGTCTGCAGACGGCGTTCTCGGCGGGAGCGCGGCTGTATCGCGACACCTGGGACATCTTCGGTCAAACCTACGAGCTCGACGCCGAGCGCTATATGCTGCCGTGGTTGCGCGTGCTCGTGCGTGGCCGCTACTACACGCAAACCAAAGCGCTATTTTGGAGTGACGACTACACCGGTGGAGAGCCCGCCACCGGACCGCGCGGTCAATATTGGAGCGGTGATCGCGAGCTGTCGCCGCTTTCCAGCTACTTGATCGGCGCACGCGCTTTGGCGACTCGCCAGGGTCGACCGGGCCAGCGCGTACTGGGCCTGTTTTTGAGCATTTCAGGCGCGGTGAGCTTCGACATGATCAAGACCAATTTGCGTGACTTCACGCTCGGTGGGCGCGCGCCGGACGACACGACGGCGCTGCTCTGGTCGCTCGGTTTGCGCGGCGAATTCTGACGCCGCGAATCGCTCAGCGATCGCCGCGCAGGCCGCGCTTGCGGGCCAGATCGTAGAGGTGCTTGCGGTCCATCTTGGCCTCGCGCGCGGCGGCGCTGATGTTGCCGCTGTGACGATCGAGCAGCCAAGCGACATAGCGACGTTCGAACTCCGACTCGAAGTCCGAGCGGATCTCGCGATAGCTTTTTTCCGCGTCGAAGGCGGGGTAACCCGCGTTCGCGGCCGAGGGCTGGGCGCCCGAGATCGACCCCGGCGAAACCGGCAAATCGACCAAGCGGATCTCGCGTTCACCACCCGCAGCTGCGATGTAGATCGCGCGGTCGAGCACATTGCGCAGCTCGCGCACGTTGCCCGGCCAATCATGGGCGGCCAAGGCACTCACGGTCTCGCGCGTGAGCGAGATCGCAGACGCACTCGGGTCGCGCTTGCGGGCCAAGTCCAAGAATTGTTCGACCAGCGCCGGGACGTCTTCCCGGCGGGTGCGAAGCGGTGGCACCGTGATCGGCACGACCGACAAACGGAAATACAGATCCTCACGGAACTTACCGCGCTCGACCTCTTCCTTGAGGTTGCGTTTGGTGGCGGCGACGATGCGCGCCTCCGCGTGGAGTGGCTTGTTGCCGCCGACGCGACGAAACTCACCGGACTCCAAGACGCGCAGCAACTTCGGTTGAACATCGAGCGGGAGCTCGCCCACTTCGTCCAAGAATACCGTGCCGCGCCCGGCAATTTCGAAAGCGCCCTGACGAGCCGCAACCGCGCCCGTGAACGCGCCGCGCTCGTGCCCGAATAGTTCGCTCTCGATCAGGTTGTAGCTGACGGCGCCGCAATCCACGACCACGAAGGGCTGGTCCTTGCGAGCGCTCATCTGGTGAATGGAGCGGGCCAGCACGTCTTTGCCGGTGCCGGTTTCACCCTCTAGCAATACCGAAGCATCGGTCGGCGCAATGCGCTCCAAGACGCCAAAGATTTGGCGCATCGACAAACTCGTGCCGAGGGCCTCGCCGAAGCTCGTGGCTTCGCTCGGTAAGACTTGAGTGCGATTGGGCTCACCGCGCAACAAGAGCTCGACACTGCCGACCACGATGGTCGAGCCGGATTCGATGACCGCTTCGCGAACCGCGGTGCGCCCGACTTTGGTGTGGTTGGTCGAACCCAAATCACGCACGACCACGCCACGCGCGGTGCGCTCGAGCTCACAGTGGTGTCGCGAGACGGTATCGTCCGGCAATACCAAATCATTGTCGGCGGCTTTGCCGACCGTGAGACGTTCGCCGAGTTTGACTCGCTTGCCGCGAGCGCTACCGGACACGACGACTAGAAGCAGCTCGTCAGTTTGACCGCCAGCGAGCGGTTGCGCGCGTGTGGCGATTTCGGAGGAGGGGACGGGGTGAGTCACTCAGAAACGCTCGGCTCGCGAGGAACGGTGGCGAGTGCGATCAACGCCTCACCACCAGCGAGGCTAACGCGACGTTCGATACTTGTCTGTAGTCCTTCGCGACTGCCTGCAGTTTCGCCGGCTTGCGACGCTTGGCCCGGCGTCAACCCGGCTCGGTTCGTGCCATCTGCGACTTTATTTGAGCCGAGCGCGTTCTGGGGGGCCTGGAGAATGTCGATGGAGACGATGTAGTCGCCGTCAGGCAGCTTGGCGTGCTGGCGAATCTGGAGCGGAGGCGGCTTATCGAAGGTGAAGGTCACGCCGCCACGCGGCTCCGCGTCGCCTGGCTGCTTCCATGACGCTGCAAAGCGAGTGGCATTCGGGAATACCGAGCCAACCGGGAAAATGAGCGTTTGCTCGCGGGGCACTGATCGCATCAGCTGCCCCCCAACCAGCACGGCTCCAAGCACGATCGCCGCGCGAGCCAAGACGCGACGAAGGGACGTTTGTCCCAGCGCGCTTCGAGACGCCCAAAGCGTGGCGAAGCGCCCGCCACTCAACGACCGACTCGTTTGGGCGCAGCGGCAGACGATGCGGGTGCTGGGCTGGCGTGCGCTGGCGGCGCACTTGCCGCTGCAGACGCAGTGCCGGTCGCTCGTGCTGCGTTCGTTGCGCGCTGCTGCATGCGGTTCATATCCAACATCCGGATCAGCGCGACGAGGCGTGTGATCGTCGCATCCGGCAAGTTGAAGCCAGGCATTCGGCCGCGTCCTACACGGATCGTCGTCGCGATGGCTTCATCCGTGACGGTCGCTTGCCAGTCCGGACGTGACAAGTCCGCCGCGTGCACGAGCTGGCCTTGTGGACCATCACCGCGGCCGAGCGCTCCGTGACACGTGGTGCAGTTCTGCTGCCAAGCAACGATGGTCACGTCGTCGAGCCCGTAGTTCTGCGCTTCGGACCCAGCGTCGGTCACCTGAACCTGACCCTCGTTGGGGTTCACGGTGTGATCGTGGTCGGTTGCTTTCCACTGTCTCAGATCCGCGGGCGTGCTGTTGCAGCCAAGAACCAATGCGGCGAGCGAAAGTGAGAGTGCGACAGCGGGACTCGTGATCCGAACAGGCATTTTCATCCCTGCCATAGCACGGCTCGTGGCCACAAAACACGCGCGGCCGGACAACTGCCGGCCGCGCGTTCGTGGTCTCACGCCGAGCGCTTGCGGGCGCTCAGCAGTGATGGGTCATTCGAAGACTTTGCCGCCGCCCGCAGGGTCGAGGCCCAAGTACTTCTTGCCGCCGATTTCGGCGATGCGGAACTCCGTGCGGCGATTCTTGGCTTTGCCTTCTTCGGTGGTGTTGTCGCCGATCGGCTTGTTCTGGCCGAAGCCGACCGCGAGCAGGCGCTCTTTCTTCACGCCCTTGGCGATCGCGGCGTTCTTCACGGTCAGGGCGCGCTGACCGGAGAGCGTCAGGTTGCTGTCCGCCGTGCCGACGTTGTCGGTGTGGCCTTCAATGCGCAGCTTGGTGACTTTGGGGTTTTGGTCGAGGAAGCTCTTCAACTGATCGACCACGGCGTCGCTGCCGCCGCCTGCTTTGAAGGTGGCTTTGCCGGTGTCGAACTCGATTTGACCGGGGATCTGGACGCTGTCGCCTTTGACCACCACAGCGGCCGGCGCGGGAGCTGGCGCGGGCGCGGGAGCCGGCGCGGCAGTCTCCGCGGGAGGCGGCGGAGGCGGCGGCGGAGGCGGCGCGGGCGTGGGCGTCGGAGCGGCTGCCGGTTCCGACCCCGCGTGGAACGAGGCCTGGCAGCCATTGATCACCGGCACCACCAAGGCGCTAGCGATTGCAATCACGAACGCAGATTTACCGAACATATTTCAAATTCCTCCACAGACTCTAGGTATTGGTCGTGCGCCGAGCGCGGGCAGTCCCCTGACTATTGGGAAAACCGGTAATCCAACTCCCCAGCAGCACGCAAGCGCGTGCCCCGAGCCAGCTGCAAACCTGGGCGATAGACGAACGAGGGCGCGCTTCTGTTCAACCAAGAATGTTTCGATGTGCGACGCCTCGCGGCCGGTCACGCGGCCGGGGAGAGTCGCTGTTTTACGGTGGTCCCCGCGAGCGAAGTGGTAAGCCACGGATTCGGTGTCGCGCGAGTTCGTTCATCTCCATGTCCATTCTCAGTACTCGTTCCTGACGAGCGCGGTGAAGCTCGACTCGCTGGCGAAGCGAGCCAAGGCGCAGAACATGCGCGCCATCGCCCTGACGGATCACGCCAACATGTACGGCGCCATTCGTCACTACAACGCGGCGCGCGCGCAGGGCCTTACACCGATCCTCGGCTGCGAGGTGAACGTGGTGCGCAAGGATGCATCGGCTTCGTTCGATCACTTGGTGCTCTTGGCCGCCACGAACGAGGGCTACAAGAATCTGATCGGCTTGGTTTCCGAGGGGCATTTGCGCTCGGCGAGCCAGCATGGTTCGGCGATTACCACCCAGCAGATCGCCGAAAACAGCAAAGGCATCATCGCGCTCAGCGGCTGTTTGGGCGGGGTCGCGGCGCAGCGCATCCTCGAATACGGCCCGGAAAGCGGCGAAACGATCCTGGGCGAGCTGCGCGACATGTTCGAGCCGGGCCACGTCTTCGTCGAACTTCAGGATCACGGCTTTCCCGAGCAGAGCGTGGTCAACGACACGTTGGTCAAGGCGGCGGCGCGTCTGAATCTGCCGCTCGTGGCGAGCAACGACGTCCACTTCATGAACAAGGAGGACGGGCAGGCGCAGATTTACCTCGAATGCGTGCGCCAAGGCCGAACCTTCTCCGAAGCCGAGCCGCTGCATCACGGCAGTTTCGAGATGTACCTGAAGAGCCAGGAGGAGATGATCTCGACCTTCTCGGCGCTCCCTCAGGCCATCGACAACACGCTGCTCGTGACCGAGATGTGCTCTGGGGTGAAGCTGACGTTGGGGCAGCCGATGCTCCCGCACTTCAAGGTGCCCGAGGGTTACGATCTCGACGGCTATTTCCGGCACGTCTCACAAGAAGGGCTCAATCGCCGGCTCAAAGAGTTGGAGGCCCTGGGCAAGGTCGTCGACGTCAACGTCTACCAGCAACGGCTGGAGCGCGAACTCGATGTGATCGTGAAGATGAAGTACCCCGGGTACTTCTTGATCGTGTGGGACTTCATCCGCGAGGCGAAAGATCGCGGCATCCCCGTGGGGCCAGGTCGTGGCTCCGGCGCAGGCTCGATCGTCGCGTATGCGCTGGGCATCACGGATCTCGATCCGTTGCCGTACAACCTGCTGTTCGAGCGCTTTTTGAACCCCGAGCGCGTCAGCATGCCCGACTTCGACGTCGACTTCTGCATGGCTCGACGCGACGAGGTGATCAAGTACGTCTCACAGCGCTACGGCGAGCAGAGCGTCGGTCAGATCGCGACCTTTCAGAATCTGAAGGCGCGCAGCGTGATCAAGGACGTGGCGCGCGCCATGGGCATGCCCGCGCCCGAAGCGCAGCGCATTGCGAGCCTCGTGCCCGACAAGGGCCAAGGCAAAACCTACACGATCGAAGAAGCGCTCGAAGTCGAGCCCAAGCTCAAGGCCCTGCACGACAGCGACCCGCGCATCGCTGAACTGGTAAAACAGGCCAAAAAACTCGAGGGATTGACGCGTCACGCCGGCATGCACGCGGCCGGCGTGGTGATCAGCGAGGGCCCGCTCTCCGATCACGTGCCGTGCTTCAAGAGCGATTCGACGATCGTCACCCAGTACGACAAAGACGATGTCGAAGCGGCCGGCCTCGTCAAATTCGACTTCTTGGGTCTGAAGACGCTGACGGTGATCGACATCGCCGAAAAGCTGGTCAACGCGCGGCCCGATAGAAAAGGCAACCCGCTGATTCTGTCCAAGATTGGGCTCGAAGATCGCGAGTCGTACGCGCTGATTGCCAGCGGTGAAACCACTGGCGTTTTCCAGCTCGAATCGAGCGGCATGCAGCAGCTGCTGCGCGGCCTCAAACCCGACTGCTTCGAAGACATCGTCGCTGCCGTGGCGCTCTATCGTCCGGGCCCGCTCGGCACGGGCATGATCGACGACTTCATCCAGAGCAAGCACGGTAAAAAGGCGATCCGCAAGCTGCACCCGTTGATCGACGACGTGCTGGCGCCGACCTACGGCGTGCCCGTCTACCAAGAGCAGGTGATGCAGATCGCCCAGCAATTGGCCGGGTTCTCGCTCGGCGGCGCCGACTTGCTCCGGCGCGCGATGGGCAAAAAGAAGGCCGAAGAGATGCAGAAGCAGCTCAAAGCCTTCACCGAAGGCGCGCTCGCTCGCGGCGTGAGCGTCGAGCAATCGACGGCGATCTTCACCGAGATCGAAGGCTTCGCCTCGTACGGCTTCAATAAGAGTCACTCGGCGGCGTACGCGTTGATCACGTATCAAACCGCGTATCTCAAAGCGCACTATCCGTGTGAGTTCTTCGCCGCGGTGATGACCGCGGACAAGGACAAGATCGAAAAGGTCGTGCGCACGATCGCGGAAGCGCGCGCCTGGGGCGTGGCCGTGCTGCCACCCGACATCAACCTCAGCGAGACGGACTTCTCCGTCGTGTACACCCATCCCAAAGGGGACGGTTCGATGCGATCGGCGGGGCGCTTGCGCGATCGCTATGGGCCGCAGGTGCGTTTCGGGCTCGGCGCGGTGCGCGGGGTGGGCGAGGCCGCCCTCGAGACCATGTTCGATGTGCGCAAGAACTCCGGGCGCTTTCGGGATCTGTTCGATTTTTCCACGCGCTTGGATGCCAAGCGGCTGAACAAGGGCGTGCTCGAAGCGCTCGTGCAATGCGGCGCGTTCGACTCGGCGCTCGAACCGATGGGTATCACTCGCGCGCGCGCTTACGCGGCGATCGACCGTGCGCTCGAACGCTCGCGTAGCGCGAGTCGCGATCGCGAACGCGGCCAAGCGACGATGTTCGGGATGTTCGAGCAAGGCGCATCCCGCGCCGACGGCAATGGTCAAAAGCCTGGGTCGGCCCTCGACGACTATCCGCCCGCCGCCAACGAATGGGACAAGATCGAGCTCTTGAAGCGCGAGCGTGAAGCGCTCGGCTGCTACGTTTCGGGTCACCCGCTGTTTCGCTACCAGAGCAAGCTCGGGCGCTTGGGGGTCGTGTTCTCGACCAAGGTCAGCGGTCAAGAACCCTGGTCGATGGTCGCCGTCGCCGGCATCGTCGAAAACTACCAAGAAAAAGTCTTCAAGAGCGGCTCCGGCAAAGCCGCATTCCTCGAACTCGAAGACATGTACGGCCGCATTCACGCCAAAGTGCGCGGCGATCGCATCGACACATTTTCGCACCTGCTCACCGGTGACAATCCCGTCTTGATCACCGGCAAGGTCAGCTTCCCAATGACCGAAGAGCCCGACGAGGAGCGCGAAGCGACGATCCTCGTCGACAACGTCGAACTGTTGTCCGACGCCGCGCTCAAGGCGACCCGCTCCGTCTCGATCAAGCTCGACGCAGACCGCACGATGCGCCGCGATTTCGAAGCGCTCAAAGTCCTGATCCACGCCTCACCCGGACCGTGCCCCGTAGAACTCGTCCTATCCCTCGGCGAGGGAACCGAAGCCGTTCTCGACCTAGAAGGCACCCGCGTCACCCCCAACGACACCTTCCTCGGCGGCCTAGAACGCATGTTCGGCACCACCGTCGCCGAACTCCGTTGAGAAGGGGCGCCCACGCCCCAGCATCGCACCTCGGACTACGCCGCTATTCCCGCCGCAGTGCCGCTCGCGCCCCAAGGGCACATGAAGCGGCCCGCACGAGACTCCAGATCCCGGAAGACGACTCCCGGAATTTGAACCGCCAAGCCGCCAAGGCGCCAAGAAGAGAGAGATTGGGGGTACTCAGCGAGCCGTGTCGCATCGAACACACGACTCGGCGTGACGTGTTTCGCACCCCCAAAATTGATCGTGAGCTCAGGTGGGTGCGGAGAGCTCTGGGACGTCCAGGGGATTTGGCGGCTTGGCGGTTCATCTCTCCTCGCATTTGGTCGGTCGCGGTGGGATGTCGCGTGCACTGCCCGAAACGCGCAGTTTGCGAAATGCCGTAAAGCTGACGGGGGTGGGGGGGTCTGGTACGGTGAGGGCTCTATGAAAGACGGGCGAGCGGAGTTGGTGCGGATCGATTCGCGTGGGGAGGCGCACCCGATTGGCAATGTGGCGAGCCAGCGGATGCGAGCGCGCGCCGGGGCGTATCGCATCTTGCCGGCCCCCGAACACGTCGTGTTCATGCGTTTCACGGGTGAGGACGGGCGGCGCGACGAGAGCGACGGCGCCGTCGTACGTCTGTCCGGTGAAGTGACGGCCGCTGGCACCCTGTGCGACATTCTGGCTCTGGTCGCGCACACTGGGTGGCGCGGCGAACTGGTCGTGTTGGACGGCGACGAGGTGCGCTCGATCTTCTTCGAGCAGGGCAACGTCGTGGGTGCGGTGACCAACGTGGACGAAGAGCGGCTCGGTTCGGTGCTCTACCGCTTTGGAGCGATCAACGAGCAGCAGCATGCGCAGGTTGCTGCGGCAGCTCAAGGCGGCAAGCGCTTCGGCGAAGCCGCGATCGAGCTCGGCGTCCTCAAACACGACCAGATTTACTCTTATATTGCGCGCCAGATCGAAGAGATCGTGTACGCGACGATGACCGTCGGTGACGGCACGTTCTTCTTTTTGGACGGCTTCGATGAAGCGCGACTGGTCTCGAGGCACACGGTGAGCGCCAACGCGCTGCTCATGGACGGTGTGACCCGCATGGATGAGTTGCGCTATTTTCGGCAGAAGATCCCTTCGTCCGAACACGTCCCGCATCAAGTCGAAAATCGCGGCACGCCCGCGGCCGAGTTACAGACCATGTATGCCGCGATCGACGGCAAGCAGAGCGTGGGCGAGCTCGGCAGGCAAACCGGCCTCGGCGAGTTCGAGACGACGAAGGCGCTATACGCGCTGGTGCAGTCGCAGCACGCGTCCATTCACCCGCCGCGAGTCTCGGGCGGACCGACCGCCCTGGTTTCGGCCGCGAACGGTGCCCTACACACCATCTTCGAAGCCGCCCAAACCGCCGGAAAAGCCGAGGAGGTGCGCGAGAACCTGGCCTCCTTCATCGTCGGTGCGGGCGTTTACGATCTGCTGTTTCGAGGTGGAGGCCCGGACGACCGCGGTGCGCTCGACCCGGAAACGGTTGCAAACAACGCGGTGACTCTGGCCGGCCCCGCCGATCAGGACAACCTGCTCAAGCAGATGCTCCACGAATACGTCAGCTTTGCGCTGTTCAGCTCGGGCGCAGCCCTGGGCTCGAGCGCCGAAAGCGAGCTGGTAAAGCAGGTCGCCCCGGCGCTGGCGAGTCTCAGGCCACAGGGCTGATCTTCCGCGCCCAAAGCAGACGAGCGGCCGGTCTTGGCTGGTACGAAAAAAGCGCAAGAAACAGTGGGCAAACGCTCGTCTTCGCGCTAAGTACGCCGCCCACGAGCGGTCTTTCGGGCCGCCCGGGTCGATAGCTCAGCTGGTAGAGCAGTGGATTTTTAATCCATTGGTCCAGGGTTCGAATCCCTGTCGACCCACCCTTTTCATAGGCGATGAATGGGTGATCATCACCCACGGCCCCCGCGTTGACCGTCTCCTTCAGAAAGCGCGTCATTCGTGGAACTTCAGCGTGGCGACACGAAGCGCGCTCGTTCCGGTGAGCGTACCGTAGCGCTGCGATTTCGCGAGCAATAGCGTTTGATGGTCTACCAGGAGCAGCCGTTGGTACGAATCAGTGGCTTCTTCCTCCAGTGCGAGCAAGTCGTTCGAGCGATGATCAAGGCCGATGTCCGAATCATGCCCGTCGGCCAAAAAACGCTGCTGCACCGTGCCTTCGGGATCCAACCACGCAGCACCGATACCGCCCGCAGTGAGCGCGAGTGCCTGATCGTTGCCCGTCTTACCTCCGCCGCCGATCGCCAATTCCCCGGTTAGCTTTTGAGAGTCCATGAGCAACAGGTAAGAACCATAGGCCGCGGAGAGGCTCACCACGGCACGAGTGTCGGTGGCGACTAGCTGCCCAGAATACGAGAGGGGATGTCCCAACGGGATCGCTGAGCCCGTGGGCATCAAATCGCTGTCCAGCCGCGACAGGCTCGCTTCACCGTCTTCAGCATCGCGGGCGACCAACGCATAGCCAGAGGGTGTACTGGCGAAAAGCGGTCCCTGATCGTGCGTGTTGAAGTGCGCATACAGCCGCAAATCGATGAATTTGCGGTCCGCCGCCAAGTTCGACGTCAGCGCTTGGAGGCGTACCGTCTTCTGGTCACCGGCATAAGCGACGGCCCAGCCGGTCGCAGTCCCGACAATCGTCGCGTCTTGACCGGAGATTGCCAGCGCATTGAGCCGAACCTGGCCCTGTTCGTCGACCAAGGAGCAATGAACTTCCGGGGCAGTATTCCAACACGCTGCATATTGCTTGCCGTCACTCGCGAGGCTGACGATGCTGTGCAAGTCGGGGTCGCTTCCGAGCACGACCAGCGACCCGATTCGTTCACCCTTGGCGTCGAATCGCTGCATGACCACGCGCGCGGTGTCCGTCTCGATATAGGCGACTGCTGCGGTGCGTCCGTCACTCGCCGCGGACGCCTGTCCCGCGGACACCGTGGGGTCGGCTGATTCGGCGATCACCTTCCAGGTCTCCGCGCTCGGGATCCCGGAATACGGCGGTTCCGCGCTCTGAGAGCAGCCGGCGAGCAGCGCACTGACGGAGACGAGGCTACGAAACGAAAGTGAAGATGACATGAGACGACTCTGTCTCCCTTCGACACGACCGTCCAATAGAACTCCGCGATGGATGGCCATGCGTACGGCTGATGGGTGACACGCTCGAACTCGGGTGAGTATGCTCGCGACGTGCGACGAGACGTGCTTCTGGCGGTGATGTTGTTCGCGGCTGGGTGCGAGCGCGACGTGACCTTGTCGAGGGGGAGCGGTGCTTCGTCGAGCAGGGCGCACTCGGCGGCCGTCGCTCGAGACCGTGCGCCGGACCGCACTGGTGCACGCGCGGAACCTTCGGGGCAGCCCCAAACATCAGCCAGCGCAGTTCCAACCGCAAGCTCTGCGGAGGCTTCGGTTCCGATGCCGGCCTTGGCGACGAAGCCGCGCGTGTACATCAAGAATCGCTTCGTGTTCGTGCGGCCCCGACCGGATGTGAATGCGGATTGGCTGGGGTTCTTGTGGTTTGGGGCATCGGTCGAGCTGCGTGGGGAAGCGACGCCGGTGCGCGGTCCAGGCTGCGCAGCGTTCTATGCGATCGAGCCGATGGGATTCGTGTGTGTGGACGAGAAGCAGGCCACATTGTCTGCGGACGATCCGGTATTCAAACGGGTCTCGGAGTATGCGCCACGGCTCGCGCAGGCGTCGCCGCATCGCTACGCGGAGTCGCTCGGCGTGGAGCTGCACACAGACCTCTCCGGTGCGCCGCCTTCGTTTCCTGCGTTGCCCAAGTTGCCGGCGTTTTTTCACGAGACGCGGCGGCGATTGCTGCCGCTCTCGACGGTTGCGTACGTCGCTGAGCAGCAACGCGATGGGCGACCATGGTTACTGAGCGCAGATCTGCTGTGGCTCTCGAAAGAGCAAGTGACTCTGTACCCCGAGATCACGTTTCACGGGGTGGAGCTCGGACGCGAGTGGCAATTGCCTCTGGCATTTTTTCGCAAGGCGGACGCGCGCAAGTTTCGGCGCGTTGGGCCAGGCAAGTTCGAACGCAGCGAAGCGAGGTTTGCGTTGCACCACGTCGTGTCGCTCGCGAACGACATCGAGATTCAGCGTGGCGAACGGTACTTCAAGATCGCCAACGGAGATGATTGGGTGCGTGAGCAAGACGCGGTGCTGCCGGTGCCGAGATCGACGACGCCGTGGGGAGCACGAGTGGGTCAAGAAGATCACAGCGGACGCGGCCCAAAGGACCCGCGACAGACGTGGATCGAAGCCAGTGTTCTCGGTGGCTGGCTGCTCGCCTTCGAAGGCACGAAACCGGTGTTTGCGACGCTGATTTCCGCTGGGCGCGGCGGAATCCCGCAAGAGGGGAAAAACACACTGGAGATATCCGCCACGCCGCTCGGGACGTGGCCAATCTCGGGCAAGCTAGCCACCGTCACGCTCGAAGCACCTGGCGAATACGTCCACTCGGATGTGCCGTGGACGCAAAATTTTCAAAAGCCGTATGCGATCCACACCGCGTATTGGCACGACAATTGGGGCAATCTGGCGAGTGGCGGCTGCATCAATGTTTCGCCGATCGACGGGAAATGGCTGTTCGATTTCACCGAGCCCAAGCTGCCGAATGGCTGGCACGCGGTGCGTTGGCAGCCAAAGACCGGTGCGCCAACGCTGCTCGTCGTCCACGAATAATTTCTGACCTGTTCTACGCTGTTTCGGATTGTTGGTGGTTCGTGTGTCGTCGCGGCGGCGTGGTAGCCGTGGCAATCGCGAAGAAGCTGAGGCGAGGAAGAAGCTGAGGCGAGACCGAGAAGTAGTGCGCGACTTTTCACCTTGCGCTGCTGGTGCAATCGGGTGAAACCTTACGTAGTGTTTCCCCTGCGCTGCCATCGCAGCGCCCTTAGGAGGCTTCCGGTGGTCAAAGCTCGCACCTGGTTCACGCTGTTCATGGTCTCGTTCGGCACGGTCGCCGCTACCGCGAGTTGCGGAAGCGATGAAGCGACGGGAGGTGGAAGTGGTGCGGGGAACATCATCTCGGGCGGCGGCAATTCGGGTTCGGGAGGCAAAGGTGCGCTACCTCGCGCCGGCAGCGGCGGCATGAGCACTGGCGGCGGACCCTCGACGAGTTCGTCGCTGCTGGGCGCGATGTGTAGTCGTGATTCGGAGTGCGGCGGCGGCGACCTGATTTGCGTGACCGCGAACAGCAAGCTGTGGAACGGAGGCGGGCCCTCGCAAGGCATGTGTACCAAGGCGTGCGACCCGAATGCTGCCACGAGCATCGAGTGTGACGCGGTGAAGCCGGGCGCCGCCTGCGCCGACTTCGGCACGGACAAGGATCCCCAAGGTTACTGCTTGGACTCGTGCGTCACCGGTCCGGTCGACGACATCAACAGCAAGTGCTCCGGCCGTTCCGACTTCATTTGCTATGACTTCGGTTCTGCGTTTTGCGTGCCCCATTGCCGCTCGGACGCAGAGTGCGGCGCGGGCCTGTATTGCGACAAGAGCAGTCTGTTCGGGCTGTGCTCCACGACCAAGCCGCCCGCTGGTGATCCCGTGGGCACTGCCTGCGATCCCGATGCCGATCCGACGACTTGCGAGCAGGGTTGCCTCCGCACGAGTGACGACGGCGTAACCCCTAAGGTTGGTGTATGCACCGACTTCTGCTCGATTGGCTCCGAGTGTATGTACGGTCCCGGCCAAAAATCGGTCCCCGGCGGCCTGTGCGTGGGCCGATTGACGGCGGCGTCCGGCCCGATGGACCTCGGCTATTGCATGCCCAACTGCGAGTGCACGAGTGACTGCTTCATCGACGGCCAGTTGTGCCGCAAGTGGGGGACGGACGCGGAGGAAACCGCGCTCAAGAACCTGTTGGGCGCGCCAGGTCTCTGCTACCCGGTAGTGACTGACAGCAGCGAGCTGACCTGCGCAGGTGGTGCTGGTGGCACAGGTGGCGCGGGTGGCGCAGGCGGACACGCTGGCGTTGGCGGCGCGGGCGGACATGGCGGCATGGCAGCGGGTGGCAGCGCAGGGACGGCCCCGGCCACAGGCGGCAGCAGCGCTGGAGGCTCGGAGACAGGTGGTGCTCCTGCTGGTGTCGCTGGCGGCGGCTGAGCCGTAGTCGCCCTCGGGCACTAATAGAAGGGCTCGGATTTTTCATCCGGGCCCTTTCTTTTTTGTGCGAAGCGCACGTCGAGCAAACGAGCTACTCGGTGCTCGGATCTTCGTCGGCGGCTTCGCTGCTTTCGAGCTCCGGGTTCGGGCTGAGCCGCATCGGCATGACGAAGCTGAAGGGCTTGCCGTTGACGCTCGGGAAGATCAGCGAAGCAAGTAGGCTCTGCGCGCAGCGCGTGGCCGAAGCGCTCGGAAAGTGACTCTCGACCTCGCTCACCCGGTGCACGCTACCGTCGATCTCCAAAATCACCGCGAGCGCTAGGCGTCCCCAGAGCGCGGGATCGCTGTGGCGAGCCTCGGCAAAGCAAGCGTCGAACTCGGCTTGTTTCGCGGTCACGCGCGCGCGCATGGCTTCCGGATCGAAGTCGCCGTGCGGCAGCGACGCAACCACGGCTGCGTCGGGAACGACGGGTGATTCGGCGTCACCCGGGTAGACCTGAATGGTCGCGACCATGCGTAGCTTGCTACCAGGGGCGGGCGAGAACTCGAGTTTGAGGACCTCGCGCACCATGCACGCGGCGCTCGCCGCATTTTCGAGCTTTGAGTCGAGCAGGCGAGCCGCGGTGACTTTGCCGCGTGTGCCAATCGAGAATGCGACGCGGGTTTCGCCGCCCGAGCCCTTCTTGTCGCGTTGACCACGCTCGAAGCATTGTCGAAATGGCCAATAGCCGTTGCTGCGCGCTTGCGCTTGCACGCGCTGATAGGTGAGACCGCGCGGGGGGACTGGAGGGGGCGCGCCAGCGCGACGCTTGGCCGGGCGCGTGTCGACGACCACGCGCGTGCCGGGGTGAAAAGACGACGGGCTCGACGCCGAGTTGGGGCCCGAGCTGCCACCTGCGTTCCAGCGCGCGAGTTCTTCGTCCTCAGCCGCCGCCTGCTTGGGATCTTGAGCGCGCGGACGAGCGTCTGCCGGATACGGCAGATCCACGATCACATGGAGCGGCTCGGGTGTCGGGCTGGATCCCGCCGCGCCCGAGTCGCTCTCAATCCCCGCGTCCAGCGCATCGAGTTGCTCCGCGATTTGCGCGCTCGCGGTGCTGCTATTTGCAGCGCTCGGGAGCGGCCCGGTGGGTGGCGCCAGTAATGGGGTGGCAGGCGGTGTGTGTGCAGGTCGGCAATTTACGCCGATACCAGCGATCAGCGCACAAACGACCAGGCTCGCGGCGGGTGCCTTTACCGCGCGGAGAAAGCGGAGGAAAGTTGGCATTCTACGGAGGTAACTCAATGAGTGGCGGTAGCGTGGCGCTCGGCTTCGAGCATGGCGCAGGTTTCGTAGCAGGTGAAGTCTCCGGCGGCTTTGGTCTTGGACCACTCGAGGCGCAATACGAAGAGCTGTTCGCCGAAGCATTGGCAGACGGCGTGATCACGCCCGATGAGCGCATGCGCCTGGAAAAAGCAGCCGACAACCTGGGGCTCGATCCACAGCGCCTGCTGCGCCTGGAGCAAGCGATGGTCGCGGCCTACCAAACCCGCCACCGCGTCCAAATCATCGAGCATTATGAGGACTCGGTGCCGTCGCTTGCGCCCTTGCGCGTCCAAGCCGACGGCGACGCGGGGCGCACGCTGCTCTTGAAGCGAATCGAGCAGCTCGAGGCGCGCGTCAAGCAACTCGAGGCGGAACTGCGCAAAGCGCAAGCCTCGATCAACGTCGAAGTGGACCTGTCCGAAGTCGAGAGCGCTGCCCAGGATGCCAGCGAGGATGCCGACGAGATTTGGCGCCGAGTGCGTCGGGATCCGAAAAACGCAGACGGCTATCGGGCGCTGGCGCGAGTGTACGCCGCGCGCCACGAGCAGGATCGCAGGTTCTGTGTGGCGCAGGTTCTGTGTGCGCTATCTGCCGCGAATCCCGAAGAACGCGCATTGGTCGAGCAGTTCCGCAGTCCGTCGTTAATCGCACCGCGTTCCGGCATTTCGCCCAAAGCTTGGGTGGATCTGCTCTTTCACCCCGAAGAGGAAATCTTGACGGGGCAGATCTTCAGTCTGATTGCGCCGGCTGTGTTGGTCGGCCGCGTGACGTCGCTGCGCCGGGACAAGAAGCTGCACCAGCCCGTTCCCACGACCAAACAAGATCCCGCAAAGGCGACCATCACGGCGGTGCGCGCCTTGCCTTGGGCAGCCGCCATCTTGGGCTTGGCAACACCGCCGATCTACGTCGAAAAAGAGCGTGATTCCGGCTACGCAGTGATGCCTGGGGTGCCGCCGTTCACGGTCATCGGAAAGCAAGTGTTGTCCGGGCGCACTCAGCTCGAGCACGCATTTCTGGTCGGTCGGCACTTGTCTTGGTACCGCCAAGAGCATTACCTGAAGACGCTATTCAGCGGCGTTCCGGACCTCGAGGATTTGTTCTTGGCAGCGTTGACGATCGGTAACCCTGGTTTGCCCATCGCCGAAGACATGAAGCGGCGGGTCGCGCCGATTGCCCAGGCAATCCAGCCGATGCTCGAAGCGCAGCACGTCGATGCCCTGCGCGGTTGCTTTTTGCGCTTCGTGGAAGAGGGCGGCCGCACCAATCTGCAGCGTTGGAGTTTGGCGACGGAGAAGACCGCGTGTCGTGCAGGGTTCGTGCTCTGTAACGACATTGCGACCGCGCTCGGCGTGCTTTCGGCCGAGGAGGGCCCGGACGGCGAGCTGGGCAAGGATCTGGTCGCGTTCGCGGCTAGCGAGCGTTACTTCAAGCTGCGCCGCCAGCTCGGCATCGCCATCGACCAAAACTGAAGCAAGGCACGGGCAGGACTCGATGGCTGAAGACGTCTTCGGAATCGTCGGGAGCGTGATCGCTTCCGCGTACCACGTAGAAAGCGTGGTCGCCGAGGGGGGCTTCGGGGTGGTGTATCGCGCACATCACGGCGGTTTTCGCGCGCCGGTCGCGCTGAAGCTGCTCAAGGTGCCGCAGCAAGATCCGCAGCAGCAGCAGGCGTTCCTGGAGCTCTTTCGCAGTGAAGCGGAGCTCTTGTTTCGGCTTTCTGCCAGTTTGCCGGCGGTGGTGCGCGCGTTGCACGTGGATTCATTCACCAGCAAAGATGGCCGATTCGTGCCGTACCTGGTGCTCGAGTGGCTTGACGGCCTGACGCTCGAAGCGCTGATCGCGCAGCGCCGTGAAGCGAGCATGCCGCCGGTGTCGCTGCGCAAGTTGGTGCGCTTGTTGACGCCCGTCGCACGCGCGCTGGAACGCGCGCACAACTTCAGTGGACCCGAAGGGCAGATCTCGCTCGTGCATCGAGATCTGAAACCCGAGAACATCTTCATCGCTCAAGTCGCGGGCGAGGAAGTGGTCAAGATCCTCGACTTCGGCATTGGTAAAGTGAAGGGCGTCGCCAGCCAGGTCGCGGGTCGAATGAGCCAAGACGGCGGGGCGCCGACGGCATTCACTCCCGCCTACGGCGCGCCCGAGCAATGGGCCCCGCGGCACTACGGGCAAACCGGGCCGTGGACGGACGTCTGGGGGCTCGCGCTGTGTTTGGTCGAGGTCATGCTCGGTCGCACAGCGATTGCTGGCGATCCCGCAACGATGATGGGCATTGCGCTCGACCCGCAGCGCCGCCCGACTCCGCGCTCCGAGGGGATCGACGTGCCAGACGCGGTGGAAGCCGTTTTCGCGCGAGCGCTCGCGCTCGATCCGCGCGCGCGCCAAAAGCACGCAGGCATTTTCTGGAACGAGCTCGTGGCCGCGCTCGAACAACCCGTGATCGTCTCGACGGCGCGATCGATCGAGGTTGCCGAGGACTTGGAGTTCGATCCGTCGAGCATTCGCAAGCCAGCCTCGATTCGCGCGTCTGCGCCGTACAGCGTTCCCTTGTCCGCTCCGTCGCGCGCTTCGGCCGCCCCGCGTCCAGGCGCGCCCGCACCTGGACCTGCAATTCGCGCCGTTGCAGCCCAGATCCAACACATCGTGCCGGATCTGGAGCTCACTCCGCCGCCCGTTTCCCGACGGCACAGTGGCGAGCACCCGGTAGCCCAGCCTCAGCCGAACCTGATCGACTTCGATTCGGCGTCGCTGCCCACCGCGTTGGATCTCGATCTCGTCGCGCCAGCTGGCGAAGCACGAGGACCGCGCATCGAGGCCGAGCCGAACGCACAGCAGACGCTCGAACGGCGAAGCAATCCACCGCCGCATACTGGAGCGATGCCCGCGCAGGGGGAGCCCTTGCTCAGCTCACCAACCAGCGGCGTGATGTCGACGCGCAACTCCGCTCCTCCGCTGAGCCTCGGGCAACCGGCGCGCACGACGCGCAGCTCACGACCGCCCATCTCAGCGGATGTGAGCGCGCCCTTCGAGGCCGGCTTCGTCGCCAAAATCGACCCCAAATCGCTCGAAGAGCGCAGCCTGATGCAACGCCTTCGACCGTCGATGGCCTTGCTCGGCGCGGCCATCTTGGTCGCTGTCTTCGATCCGATCTACGCCGCAACCACCGGTGAAGTCGTGGAGATCCTCGGCCAGCGCCTGAGCCTATTCGCCGGCGCGCTGCTGCTGCTAGCGCTCGGTCTCGGCGTTCGGGAACTGATCCGCGAGCAGTGACAAAGCTTTGACGCTTACTTGCGGCTCACCGTGACGGCGCGCTGGCGCAATGTGACATCGCAGGCGCGGTGTGACGCTGACAGCTGCCGGAAATGGAGCACTTTCAGTGCTCCGGGACCGCTCAAGTAGTTGAAATTGCGCCGACTACATGTGTGCCTGTTGCGATCTTGCAGCGCCGGGTCCCTGGCATGCCTTTCGCAGTGAGGCGGGACAAATTCTATGGCCCAGCAATCGAGCAATCCGCCTGGCTTCCCGTCACGCACTGAGCTGTTACTCAGCCGTGCGCGCCGCGCGCAGCAACGGGGTGAACGCCGTCAGGCGCTCGTCGCCTTGCGCGAAGCCACGCTGCTGGCCGAGACCGACGCGAAGCTCTGGGCGCTGTACGGCTCCGCTTGTGCCAAAGCCAACCGCCTCGATGAAGCGGAGCGAGCGTTCACGCAAGCGCTCTATCTCCGCCAACGTCAACGCGACACGCGGCGCGCTGACTCATTGCGCTCGCTGATCGACCGACTCGGTCTCGGAAACGCCGCCTGACGCTGAGCCGTAAGCGAGCGGCTCAGCTGGCTTTGGCTGCGGGCTCGCGAAACACCAACGCCGAGCCCGTGAAGGAGCGCAAGGTGTTCCGCGTGCAGAAGGGGCAGGCCCAACCGACGTCGAAGCGCTCACGCTCCGGGCCGATGGTGTTCGCGGGAGCCGCCAACTGACGCTTACGCGCGTCGATCGCCCAACCGCGCAACGCCACACGCTGTTCGTCCAGCTCCGCGCTCAAATGGGCCTGGCACTCACACCGGGATTGAACTGTCGCGACCTTCATCAGGCGCTTTCACTACCGGCTGCGGTGGGTCGGGTCAAGTGGGGCTGACGATAGCGGCCGTAGCGGCGTGTCGTAAAGGAGACAGGTCAGCCTGCCGAGGCAGTGCCGCAACCGAGCAGCGGTCATGCTCAGTTGCTTCGGCTATCTGCTACCCAGAATCACGATCTGGCTATTTTTCGGAGCGGGACATCGGGTTCGAACCGACGACCTCAAGCTTGGGAAGCTCGTGAAGAATGCCGGACCCACCCTGACGTCGCGGACGGAGTGGGCTAAATCAGCAGTTTTGGCGCCTAATCGGTTGACCTAGGCGGACGGGCCGGACACAGTTTGCCGGCAATGAGTACCAGCAAAAGTACCAGCACCAGACCTGAAGCGCCGCGAGCTCGGGGTCATAGGTCAGCGCGTCGCCGAGGCCCCAAGCACCCGGGTGTCGTCCTACTCAAGCCGGACCCCGCGCGGCGGATCGGTTGGCGCGCCCGGTACGTTGATCCCGATACCGACCGAAGCACCAAAGAAACCCTCGACACGGTCCTGCGCACGACGGAGCTACGAGACGAATGGGCCGTGCGCAAGTCGAAGGCGCTGGCCACCCGCCGGCTTGAGCTGGAGCGGGGCGCACCCCGGGCCACTGGTACGGGGCTTTCGGACGCTCTCGATCGCTACTTCAAAGACCACGAACGGCTGCGCAAGGGCACCCTCGGGATCTACCGCCGGGCCGCCGACAAGCTCGCCGCGTGGGGCGCCCGGACCGGGCTCAAAAGCGCCGACGACTTGCGCGGCCCGCACTTGGTTGCCTTTCGCGCCTCGCTCGTCCGAGAGCCGCTGAACGCGCCCGTCAAGGGTGGCAAGCGGGGCAAGCGGGAGGCCGCTGCGCAGACCCGGGCGCCGACCACGGTCAACGCGGAGCTACGCGCGACCGGTACGGTGCTCGGCTACCTCCGACGGCTCGGGCTCCTTCCGATGATCAGCGCGGACGATCTCTCCGATGGGCTCGCCAAACTGCCGAGCAACGTCGAGCGGCTCGACTACCGGAAGCCCACGGAGCTGCGCAAGCTACTCGAGGCCGCGCTCCGGCACGATGCCGCGACGTTCGCTGCCACCCGCGAGGAGCACGCCGGCAAGCGCGCGCCGGGCACGACGCTGCGCTACACACCGATCGCGCCGTTCGTCGCAGCTGCGATTCTGACCGGCATGCGCGCCGGTGAGCTGATCGACCTCGACTGGAAGCAAGTCGATCTCGAAGCTCTCGATCATGACGGGAAGCCCGTCGGCGAGATCTACGTGACGGCGGCGAGCAAGACGCACCGCGCGCGCACCGTCGGCCTCGAAGTCTCTCCTGCTCTGCGAACTATGCTTGCGGCGTTAAAGCTGAGAACAGGCGGGAAAGGCAGCGTGTTCAACATCACCCGAGGCGAAGCGAAAGCCGCGGAGCGCCGGCTGCGCGTTGAATTCGGCGCGCCCGCGGCGTGCAATTGGCAAGCGCTTCGGCGGTCGTGCGGCACGTTCCTAACGAACGCGCCGGGGATCTTCGGGGCTGCGAGCGCCTACCGCTCAGCGAAGCAGCTTGGGCACAGCGTTGCCGTCGCCGAGAAGCACTACGTTGATGTAGCTCGCGGCATTCCCCGCGACGCGCGCGACCTTGAATCGGCCATGCAGATTTCAGCGGAAGTGCAGCGCGTGATCGATGCCCTTCCGACACGACCGAGCTTGCGCGCGTCGTCCGGCGTGTCAGGGTAGAAGTGAGATGCTCGACTACGGTTATCGAACGAAGTGCAGGCGCGAAGATTGCCAAGCGGCGATCGGAAAGCCCTGCACGAACGGAGATACACGTGGCCGGCGCACCGAACGCAAGATCCCGCACCGCGAACGCCAAGTATTTGGCCCGCTGGTCGCGGATAAGGAACGTCGAATCGGCACGAAGTAAGCCTAAATACACACCAGTGCGACCGCGAGACGGTCGTGCGGTGAAGACCCTCGGCGGGAGCACCGGGCATTGTGCCCCGTGAATCGTCCCCCGAATATGGCGCTGGCACGTAGGGAGAAGGGGCCGCGTAGCAACGAGCGAAATTGCTCGGGAGTTCTACGCCATGTCATCTGCTCAAGTCATCGACACGATCGCAGAGATCGAAAACAGCTTGCCTTTGCTCGCTACCGCGAACGAGGCCGCGAAAGCGCTGCGCACGTCCGGGAGAAACATCCGGCGCTTGATCGTAGCAGGGCGCATCACTGCCCTGCGCGCGAGAGAAAGCGGTTCTTCGCGTGTCCTGATTCCGCGCGCCGAAATCGGACGTTACATGCGATCGCTGGTGCAACCGTGACCACGATCCACGAACTGTGCGACGAAGATCTGGCCTGCCTTCGCCGGCTCGTGCGTAAGCTTCGGGTGCCGAGCGGGCACGCGATCATCGTCGAGCGGGGTACCCTCGTACCGGTGCCTGGGCAGGCAGACGGCTACCGATTTTGCGCGTGTCGCCATGATGAATTGCCCTCGCATTCCGGAGGCGTGAACGTTGTGCGAGTCGACCGCCGAGATCGAGTGCGGGCCCACGCGCTGACGTTGCGAGAGCTCAGCCAAGAAGA
>DASQCO010000135.1:0-6112 GCA_035634635.1 Polyangiaceae bacterium | reverse complement strand
CGAGCCGAACCATTATTTCCATTCGAAGATCCACGGGGTTTCTCGCATTCCAGGGCACAGGGGCCCTCCTGCCCCGTGCCCTGAAGGGTGTCACCCATGTGCCCGGTCTACTTCGTCACCCATGTACCCGGTCTGCACCAAACGTCCCTGGTAGGCGCATCTAGGTAGATACACGACTCAACACGACGTGCTTTGCGCACCCCAAAAATAATGGTGAGCTTTGGTGGATGCTTTGGGCTCTAGGATGCCGTGAGGACTTGGCGGCTTGGCGGTTCAAATTCAGGGAGACGTCATACGTGCATCTTCAAGTGTCAAACGGCGTGTAGCGTGTTGACGCGTCGCGTGCGGAACAACGCGGGGGCTGTGAGGTGCGATGCTGGGGCGCGGGCGCCCCTTACCACTTGACTGCGACGCTGGGGGGTTGGAGTTCGGCGTCGGCGTGGCCTAGTTCGACGCTGAGTTTGACGACGGCGGAGCCGTGTTTTTTCTGATCGAGGTTGGCGAGTTTGCTTAGGTCGGCGCGGGGGATGACTTGGTCGGGGCGTAGCGCGCGGATGATTTCTGGGGGACCGCTGACGGTGACGTCCACGGTGCGCGGCACGGTTTGGCTGCCGGGCATGCCGACCACTTCGACCGGGCGATTTTCGAATTTGGCTTCGCTCACGCGGCGGGCGACGGTGACGCTGACGTTGGCCGATGCTGGGCCGATGTAGCGCGCGCGAACGGGGGCTGCGTCGATTGCGATTCGGCGGCGGTGAACGCCGGCGCTGAGCCCAGAGACGTCGAACGCGGAGAGACGCGCGAACTGCATCACTTCCACGACGCTCACTGGGCCGCGGACGGTGAGCTGGGTGGGATCCACGTCCGGCTCGCCCTTGACCACGTAACCTTCCGCGGGCTGTCCGGTGATGGCGGCTTGCAGCGGGATCTGACGGGTCACGACGTCCTCCCATTCCAGCTCGATCGCCGGAGGATCGATGATGGTGATGGTGGTGTCGGGCGGGAAAGAGAAGTTTTTCGGATCGAAGCTGATCGACTCGCGATGGCCGTCGCGCAGGTCGATTTCGATCGGCACGATGCCGGTTTGGATTTGGCGATCGATGGCCCGCGCGGGACCGCGCAACGTCACGTGGATGCTGGCGGGAATGGGCGTCATCAGCTCACGCTCGGCGCTCTCTGGCGGCAGGCGCATCACGATTGGAACCGGAATGGTGCGCTGCTGTTCGTCCGTCTGGCCTTGCAAGAATGCGAATAGGCCGAGGGCGAAGGTCATGGCCAGGGCTTTGAGCCCGAGGTTCTCCGTGAACGATTCACGTAGAAAGTGCATTACGGTACTGAACAGGGACGAAAGCATTACGGTTCGCTCTGGCGTGAGCCGTCGTCGTCGGTGTCCGGGTCGTCGTTGGCGTCAGGATCGCTGCCGAGACCGGTGCGCGCTTCCGAGGTCGAGGCAGAGGTGGTGATTGGCGTGCGGAGTGGCGCCATTGCCATGGGTGGCGGCGGGATTGAGGGGCGCAAGGGCGGCGGAGCCTCACTCGTCGGACGAACCCGCGGGCGAGTTGGAGAGGGCTCGGGTTCGGCCAAGCTGATGCGCGGGTGTGCGGGTTCGAGTTCGGTGGAGCGGCGTGTGAGGCGCCCGCCTTCGGTCGACTCCACGCTGCGACGCGAGGTGATTGCGTCCAACGTGCGACGTGACAGCGGCGCGTCCACGGTGGGGCTTTCGCGCAGTGTCTTCGCTTGCGCCTTGCGGCTCTTCTTGCGGACCTTGGGGCTGAAGATCGCTTCCAGCATGGTGCGCAGCTTCGAGCCGTCGAGATTGCTGGCGATGTTGCCGTTGAAGCAAAAGCTGATCGTGCCGCGCTCTTCGCTGACGATCACGACCACCGCGTCGGTCTCCTCCGTGATGCCCAGCGCGGCGCGGTGCCGCGAGCCGAAGCTGTCGTCGACCACGCGCCCTTCCGGCATGGGGAAGAACACGCCAGCTTTGGCGATGCGGTAGTTGCGGATGATCACCGAGCCGTCGTGCAGCTTGTTCACGCCTTCGGGGATGAACAGCGTGACCAAGAGCTCGCGCGTGACCTGTGCGTCGAGCACGTGGCCTTTGTGCACGCCTACGAATTCGTCCAGGTTTGCGTCTTGCTCGAAGGTGATCAAGGCGCCAATGCGGTGGCGCGCGAGATCCGTCGCAGCCTCGACGACTGCGTCGATCAGCTTGGACTCTTGGGTGCGGGCCAAACCGCCGAACCACGCGCGGCTGCCCACGCGCTGTAGGCCGCGGCGAATGTCGTTCTGGAACACGACCACGATGATCAAGATCATGCTCGAGATCAGCGCGCCCATGATGTTGAGCACGGTCACGAGCTGCAGCAGCTGCGCGACGATGTAGAGCACGAACACCATCGCCAGGCCCATGCCGACTTGCATGGCGCGCGTCCCGCGCAGCACGAGCAGCGCGCGATAGACGATGTAATAGACCAGGAAAATATCCAGGACGTTGCGCAACACCTGGAGCGGCGTCAGCGATTCGAAGAAGGCGTACAGGCTACCCAGCATGCGCCGCCCTCGTCACGCCGTCGGACCGGCTTTCGCGTTCGACGACGGCAGCGACGCCGAGCGCCTGACGTACCTCACGCACGTCATGGATGCGCAGGATGGCGGCTCCGCGCGCGGCAGCGAGCAAAGACGCGGCGACACTGCCGCCGAGCCGCTCGGCGGGAGGCGCGCCGTCGACGGCTGCCAGGAACGATTTGCGGCTCGCGCCGACGACCATCAGCCCCTCGCCTTGGAACTCCGCGAGGCGCGCGAGCAGCGTGTACGACTGCTGTGCGTTCTTGGCGAAGCCGAGGCCTGGATCGAAGAAAACATCTGCGTGCGCCATGCCGACGGCGATGGCGCGCTCGCGCGCGGCGCGCCACTCACGGCGCACGTCCTCGACCACGTTCTGATAGCCGGCGTCGGGGTAGACGGAAAAGCCGGCCATGCTCGCAGCGGGGCCACGCGAATGCATGATGATCAGCGGCGCGCCGTACTCGGCACAAGCGCGCGCCAAGTCGTCGTCTGCCAGACACGAGACGTCGTTGATCAAATGCGCGCCGAGCCCGAGCGCATGGCGGGCGACGATCGCACTGGCGGTGTCGACGGAAATCAGGGCGCCCTGAGCCAAGGCATGACGCAACGCCGGTTCGAGCCGGGCGATTTGCTCATCAGCGGCAATGGCGGCAGCGCCCGGGCGAGTCGATTCTGCACCGATGTCGATCAGATCGGCGCCGGCTCGGAGCAGCTGATCGATGCGTCGCGTTGCCGTGGTTGCGTCGTCATATTGCCCACCGTCGAAGAACGAATCGGGCGTGACGTTGAGCACGGCCATGAGCAGCGTTCCGCGCTCGCGGCACAGATCTCCGATGCGAATCGAGACGGCTCCCACCAGTATGCGGTAGCAAGATGTGCGCCGTCGCGCAAGCGCTGGAAAGCAGCCACTTGACCGCTAAATAAGCCCCGCTCGCGCAGCGCGGAAACTGCGCGCGGTATTTCCGGCTAGACTCGCGCGATGCTTCCGCCCGTCACGGTCCCTTCCGCGTTCGCTGCACGTCGTCAGCGACTTTCTGCTCGATTTAGTGGCCCTGCGTTGATCGTTTCCGGTCTTGCGCGACCTCGCAATTTCGCGGGCAATCGCTATCCGTTCCGCGCAGAGAGTCATTTTCTGTATTTCGTGGGCAAGGCCATCGAGGGCGCCGCACTGCTCGTCGGACCGGGCACAGCGACGCTTTTTGCACCGCCCCCCGACCCCGAGGCCGAGTTGTGGGCAGGGCGGCAACCAGGGCTCGACGAGTTGTCGAATGAGCTCGAGCTCGAAGTGCGACCGATCGAGGAACTGAAAGCCTCGGAATTGACCGCAACCTTGCCCGCGCAGGACGCGGAGAGCGCCACCTGGCAGAGCGAGCTACTGGCGCGCGATGTGATTCACGGCTCTGGCCCCGAACTCGAAGGGCTGGATCGCGATTTGAGCGACGCGGTTATCGACATTCGCCTCGAGCACGACGCTGCCGCGATTTCGCAACTACGCTTTGCGGCACGCGTGGCCGAGCGAGCGCACCGCGCAGGTATGCGCGCCACCCACCCGGGCATGCGTGAATTCGGCGTGCGCGCGCCGATGGAAGCCGCCATCGTGGGCTCGGGCTGCGTCTGTTCTTACAACTCGATCGTGACCGTGCATGGCGAGGTGCTGCACAACGAGCGCCACGACGGCCTGCTCGCCGACGAGGATTTGTTGCTCGCCGATGTAGGTGCGGAGACGCCCGAGGGCTGGGCCTCGGACGTGACGCGTGTGTGGCCCGCGCGCGGCGAATTCTCGAGCACTCAGCGCGCGATCTATGATGTGGTGCTGGCGTCTCAACTGGCTGCCATCGACGCCGTGAAGCCGGGCGTGCGCTACCTGGACGTGCACCGTGCCGCGGGCGTCGCCTTGCTTCGCGGACTAATCGAGCTCGGCATCTTCCGTGGCGATCTCGAAGATCTCTACGCACGTGGGGCGGCTGCGTTGTTCTTCCCACACGGCATTGGTCACCTCCTCGGGCTCGACGTGCACGACATGGAGGACCTCGGGGACCGCGCGGGTTACGCGCCGGGGCGCGTACGCAGCACGAACGCGGGAGATCGCTATTTGCGCCTGGATCGCGATTTGCGACCGGGCATGTGCGTGACCATCGAGCCCGGCTTCTACCAAATCCCGGCGCTGCTCTCGAACGCGGCTGAGATGGCCGAGCTCGAATCCGCGCTCGATCGCAACCGCTTGGCAGAGTTCTCCGACGTGCGCGGCATCCGTATCGAAGACGACGTGCTCGTGACCCAAGATGGCTGCGAGGTGCTCACCAGCGCCATTCCCAAGACGACCGCCGAAGTCGAAGCGGCGGTCAGAGATCGGTGATCTGATAGTCTTTGATTTTGTACAGCAGCGCGCGGTGGCTGATTTCCAAGACCTCTGCCGCGCGCGTGCGATTGCCTTTGGTGCGCTGTAGTGCGCGGCGAATCAAGATCTCTTCGACGATGCGCATCGTCTTTTTGACGCTGAGTTCGCCGCTGGCGAGCTGCGTCTGCACCGGATCGCGCGCCTCGCGCAGCCGCTCGGGCAGGTCTTGCGCCACGATCTGATCGCCCTCGGCCAGCACCATGGCTCGCTCGATGGTATTTTCGAGCTCGCGCACGTTGCCAGGCCAGGGGTACTCGAAGAGCAGTCGGCGCGATTCGGTGTCGAGCCCGCGGATCGAGGTGCCGAGGCGCGTGTTGTTACGGGCCACGAAGTGATCGATCAAAAGCGGGATGTCCTCACGCCGATCGCGCAGCGGCGGCACCAAGATCGGGAGCACGTTCAGCCGGTAGAATAGGTCCTCGCGAAAGCGCCCGGCCTTCGTTTCGCTGGGCAGGTCGCGATGCGTGGCGGTGATGATGCGCACGTCGATCTTGATGTCGCGCACGTCGCCGACGCGCCGAATCTTCTCTTCCTCCAGAACGCGCAGCAGCTTGACTTGAAGCGAAAGCGGCAGCTCGCCGATCTCGTCCAAGAATAGCGAGCCGCCGTCGGCTTCCTCGAAGAGCCCGCGGCGGTCCTGCACGGCGTCGGTGAAGGCGCCTTTTTTGTGCCCGAACAACTCGCTCTCCAGCAAATTCTCCGGGATCGCTCCGCAATTCACGGCCACGAACGGGCCGCCGCGGCGAGTGCTGCGGTGATGGATGGCGCGCGCAACCAACTCTTTGCCGACGCCGCTCTCGCCGGCGACCAGCACGGTCGTCTTGTATTCGGCGATTTTGGAGATGGTGCGAAAGATGTCGAGCATCTTTTGGCTCTTGGCCAAGATGTCGTCGAAGCGATGCTCTTTGCGGATCTCGTCACGGAGCGCGCGGTTCTCGCGCCGGAGGAGCTCGCGTTCCTCTGCCTTGCGCAGCGCGAGTACAACCTCGTCCGGCTTGAACGGCTTTTGCACGTAGTCGTACGCGCCCGCCTTCATCGCCTCGAGCGCTAGATCGTTCGACCCGTACGCGCTCATCACGATCACCGTGGCGTCGTTGCCTTTGGCGCGCAGCGTGGCCAAGAGGTCGAGCCCGCCCATGCGCGGCA
>DASQCO010000134.1:0-5228 GCA_035634635.1 Polyangiaceae bacterium | reverse complement strand
ATCCGGCGCGACGGCGATCTGAAGATCGTACAGGTGCGCGGGATCCGCGGGCGAGGGATCGGTGCTCTTCCAGTCCGCCGGAATGACGGCCTTGGTGATCGCGACCTGAGTGCTTCCGCTCAGCGTCAGGGGCTTACCACCTGGATCGGCGGCCTGAATGAACGGGGTGATCGCTTTAGTGCTCTCGGCGGTCTTGTAGCCGATGCGGATCGGGATGCCGTTGGTGTTACCCGCGAGGGTGATGTCGAAGCCGGTGATGTTGCCGCACGCGGCCTTGGTGGCGTCGAACACGCCCTTGACCGAGTTCATGCCGCCCGAGGCGTTGAAGCTGAGGCCGATGCCCGCGCCCCAATCATCCATGCTGCCGGTGCTCGTGCCGGAGATGCACATGCCGGGTCCAGGAGCGGCGGCCGAGTACGGAGGCACCATCGACGCACAGGCCGCGCCGCCGCACTTCAGGGTCTTGGCCGTGTTGTCATCCGCGTACCAGTAGAAGCCACCTTGGATGCCGCAGGCGTTGCATTGCTTGTCGACCCAGCCATCTGCCGAGATCGGGATGATGCTCTTGTCGGTGTTCGGGCAGGTGACGGGGCCTTGGCCGCCCGTGCCGGGGGTGGTGCCCGCCCCGCCCGTACCCGGGTTGGGGTTGGTGCCCGCGCCGCCCGTGCCGGGATTGGTGCCTGTGCCCGTGCCGCCCGTCGTTCCAGAGAAGGCGCCGCCCTGGCCATTGGGATTGGGGGTGGAGGTATTGCCGCCCGCGCCAGGATTGCCTTGGCCATTGCCACCCGTGCCGTTGTGCGAGGGCGCGGGCGTCGCAGTCGAACTCGAGCAGCCGACGAGCACCGCGAAAACTGCAAAGGAGGAGATGCGACCGACGGAACTTGAAGCCAATTGAATAGTTCTCATGCGTGTACTCGTGTGAGTCCCCGGCGCGCTCGGCGCCAAACGGAAAGGCGGATTACGATCCTGGACGGGTTATTGCGGCTGTTTGTTAGCGCGCTGATACGAATTCAGGGGCGGGCGAGTGAGCGCATGTTTCTCTTCGCGCTGCAAGTGTTGTTCTAATTGGCACACCCCGAGGGCTGGATTTCATGACACATCGGCTCCGCCCTGCAAGAACTGCGTTAGGGAAAAAACGCGCTTCGCGCGCTCGATTCGCGTTCGACTTATTGCGTCACGGTGTTCGACGCGTCCGTTCGAGCTCCGCCAAGCGCGTCACGACCCCTCGCGCCACGATGTCCAGCACGTGCTGGACGACTTTGGTGCGCTCGTGGGGATCGCCGCCGAACACGATGTGGCTCTTGGCCGATTTTCCCTTGGGTAAGCGGCCGCGCGCAGTGCACGTGACGTGCAGCACGCCGTTCGCTTCACGCAAATCCAGTTGCTCGATCACGAACCGGTAACTGATTTTGCTCTTAGTACCCGCACCCCAATCGGCGCGTCGAACTTCCCGCCGCAGCGTGCTGCGTAAATGTGTCTCGAAGGCTTTGGCGCCGATCAGGTCGGGCGGCAGACTCAGCCGGTCGAGCTTGACCCGAGGCCCGCCCCCGGCGGCGTAGGTGCTATCGCTGGTCTCGGCCCGCGCCACGCACGGGGCGCCCAAGGCAAAGATGCTCGCCGCGAGTAGGCTCAAACATCGGGCAGGGAGACGCGGCACGCGATTCGGTTAGCCCCGACCCACGGCCTGGGCCAACTTTTGCTGCCAGCCCGCGAGCTGGGCTTTGGCGTTCTCGGGGTTCGTTGGGAAGCTCGCTTTACCTCATCCGTTCTGGGCGCTATCGATCGAGCATGGCGCGCGACCTCGATAGCGATCCGAGCGGCCGCGCACTCGATTGCGACGTGATCGTGATCGGAGGCGGGGTGAACGGCGTGGGCGTGGCGCGCGACGCATCGCTGCGCGGCTTGAAGGTCGCCCTGTTCGAACGCAACGACATTGCCTTCGGCGCGAGCGGCAATTCCAGCGGCATGATCCATGGCGGGCCCCGCTACCTGACCTACGACCCCGCGGTGACGGCGAGCTCCTGTTTGGATTCGGGGCACATCCAACGCATCGCGCCGCACCTGTTGTTCCGCATTCCGTTCCTGATGCCGATCTTCAGCGGTGGCGCACTGACGTCGAAAGTCGCTTTAACGGCGTACGACGCATTCTTCGATCTGTATGACGCCTATCAGCCGCTCAAAGCCGGCAAGAACCACGTGCGGCTGAGCGCCGACGAGATCGGTCAACTCGAACCGGGGTTGGTGGGAGGCGCTGCGGGTGGGCTGACCTTCGACGAGTGGGGGATCGATGGCGCGCGTCTTTGCATCGGCAATGCGGTGGATGCTCGCGAGCGCGGCGCCGAGATCCGCGTGCATTGTACGGTGACGGAGATTTTGCGTCGCGACGACGGCCGCGTGTACGGCGTGCGCTTTCGCGATCGACTCTCAGGTGAGATCGGCCAACGGACGGCGCGGGTCGTCGTCAACGCGACCGGCGCGTGGGCCCCCATCACCACTTCACTTGGCGGCTTGCCCGTGAATGCTGCGCGCATTCGTCCGGGCAAGGGCATTCACATCTTTCTCGATCGGCGGCTGACTAACTACGCGATCATTGCCCACGCCATCGACGGCCGGCAGGTCTTCTTGCTGCCCTGGCAAAACATGAGCGTGCTCGGCACGACCGACGATGACTACTACGGAGATCTCGATCACGTCGTGGCCACGACTGATGAGGTGAGCTACCTGTTCCAAGCGGTCGAACACGTGTTTCCCGCGGTTCGCGAGGCGCGCGCGATTGGCACCTGGGGCGGCGTGCGGCCCACCCTGTACGAGTGGGGCCCGAACGAAGACGAGCTGTCCCGCGAGCACCAAGTCGTCGATCATCGGCAACACGGCGCTGACGGTTTGTACTCGATGATCGGCGGAAAATTAGCGAGTTATCGGCTTTTCGCCGAGGAAATGACGGACGTGATCGCGGCGCGTTTGGGCAACACCGCTGAGCGTCGTTCGCATGTCTCGCCGTTGCCGGGCGGTGACGAACAAGTCGACCCGATGCAGCTCGTGGTTCAGGGCGGCATGGAAGCCGTCACGGCGGCGCGCCTCGAGTATCGCCACGGTGGCCGCAGCTTGCGCGTGCTCGAACGCATGTTGCAAAAACCTCGGGAAGCCGCGGTCGTGTGCAGCTGCGAACCGGTGACCGAAGCGGAGATCCGCTATGTCATTGCCGAGGAATTCGCGTGTGACGTCGCAGACGTCTCGCGCCGCACGCGGCTCGGTTTGGGGGCATGCGGCGGCATGCGCTGCGCGCTGCGTTGCGGGCGCATCGTCGCTGACGCCACCGGGCGTTCGCCGGAAGCGGGGCAGCAATTGGCGCTCGAATTTCTGACGCAAGGCGCGCGTCGTCGGAGCGCTGCGGTGGGTACGGTGCAGGCTCGGCAAGAGGCGTTGTCTCTGAGCGTGCTGCAGGCCGAAATTGCCTCTGGGAGTCGCGATTCGTGAAGATCGCCATCATCGGCGCAGGCATCGCGGGCACGGCCGCGGCGTTCGAAGTCGCGCGTCAGGGCGCTCGCGCCGCGCTGTTTCATGATTTGACGGGTTCGAGCGGGTTGTACTCGGGCGCTGTCGATTTCGAGCCTTGGGATGTTGCGGATTACGAGCGTGCGGTTGGCGGCGAGTTGCTCGAATTCACGACGGCGCTCGGCGCGTGGGAGCTGGGAGGACAGGCGTGGCGTGTGGCAACGCTCGAAGGCAACGTGCGGCCGGCGCGTGGCGGTGATCGTGCGATTTTGGATTTGGCGCAGTGCGCGGGTAAGCGCGTCGCAGTGGTGGACGTAGAGCGGGATGACTGGGACGCGCCGCTGTTGGCTAAGAGCTACGCGGGGAGCGCGTGGGCGCGGCAGACTCGGACGGAGTTCTTCGCGACTCCGGTCGCAGTACTGCAAAAAGGCTTTGAACGTCGCATCTCGGGCTATGATTTCGCGGCGCTGCACGACGCGCCGGAGCGCGCTGCCGCTTTGGAGAGCGCACTTCGCGACTGTAAAGTGAGTGCAGATGCGTGGCTGTTCGGACCGTGGCTCGGGATTGAACGCGCATTGGGGAAGCAACTGAGCGACGCGCTCGGTGTCCCGGTGGGCGAGACGACCTCCATGCCCGGCGGTGCCGCGGGTGCGCGCTTCGAGCGAGCGCGGGATCGCTTGCTGGCACAGTCTGCGGACGTGACGCGCGCGCGTCTGATGAGCGTGGAGAAGAGCGCTCGTGGGTATCGGTTGCAATTGCGAGACCGCGCGCCGGAAGAGTTTGCCGCGGTGGTGATCGCGAGCGGCGGAGTCGCGGCTGGGGGCGTCGCGCTGGAGCGCTCGTTCGAGCGGCGCGGTGGAACTGGGTTTCGGTTGTCATTCAGTGCGCCGATCGCGCTGGAACTCGATTCGGAAGTGGTCGAGAGCGTCTCCTCATTGGCCAACATCGATTTCGTGGATCGAGGTCTTGGCGCGCTGCTCGACGTCGGGGTGGGGACGGAGGAAAACGGCGCACTGCACGCAAATCCCGGCTTATTCGCTGCCGGAGACGTGATCGCGGGGCGACCTCGAACCGCGCTGATCGCGGTGGACTTGGGGATCCGAGCGGCGCGCGCCGCGCTGGACTATGCTCGCCGCACTAGCTGATGCGACTCACTTTTGGTGTACTGAACGCGCTCTCGGCGCTGGTTTTATTGGTTGGCGTCTTTGGCGTCGTGCAACCGCGCTTCTGGGCGCTGGACGTGCCCCTCGCAACGATCGCGCTGCTCGAGTTGGTGAGCGCGGTCGGCCTGCTCGCGAAATTGAAGTGGGCGCTGCGCGCGCTCACTGTTTCGGCGTGGGTGTCGTTCGTGCTCGGGCTGCTCGTCGTGTCGCTGATCTTGCTCACGATGGTGTTTCTTCGCGGCATCCACGGTGACTTCGGCGTCGCTGGGCTTGCGATTTCTGGGCTGATCATCGCGCTGCTCGTGCCGTACACGGTGCTGCTGCCTGGGCTCGAATTGCTGTGGCTCAAACGACAAAGTGCTGAGTCGAACTCGTGACTCCGCGCGCGTTACTGAGGTTGCTCGCGATTTGGAGCGCCGTGCTCCTGGTGTGCTCGGTGGTGATCTTCCGCGCCGTGCGCATCGACCGCACGCAATCCCCAGCGGGACCGTACGTGGTGAGCGTGTGGCAGCGCGGTCAACGCACCGCACGCACGGTGGTTTCGAGCGAACCGGAACACGTTCTAGAGGG
>DASQCO010000133.1:0-190611 GCA_035634635.1 Polyangiaceae bacterium | reverse complement strand
CACAGTTTGCAGGTGGACTTCGCTCCACCAAGCCAGAGGCGCGTAGCTCAGTGGTAGAGCACTACCTTGACACGGTAGGGGTCGACGGTTCAATCCCGCCCGCGCCTACAAAATATGCCGGTGTCCGTTCCCGGCCCTCTGCCTTCGCTCTGTCGACGGCGGTGTAGAGGTACATGACGGACCCCGCGCGCCAGACGCCGGGCGAGCTCCTCAAACAGCGTGGGGAGCTTGCCGACGACGTGATTGCCGTCCGCACGGGCGGCAAGATCGTCGATCTGCTCACGCCCGTTGCGGCGGACGCCCAGCTCGAGCCGGTTCGTACCAGCGAACCAGACGGGCTTGCCGTGCTTCGCCATTCCGCAGCCCACGTGATGGCGGACGCCGTACAGCGTCTGTTCCCCGGCACGCAAGTGACGATCGGCCCGTCGATCGACGCGGGCTTCTACTACGACTTCGCGCGTCCGGACGGCGAGCACTTCTCCGACAAAGATCTGCAATCGATCGAGAAGGAGATGCGCCGCATCATCAAGGACAAGCGGCCCTTCGCGCGCGAAGAAGTCACGCGTCAGCAAGCCCACGAGCTATTCGAAAAGCTGGGCGAAAAGTTCAAGCTCGAGATTCTGGACGCGCTGCCGCCCGGCGACACCATCACGCTCTACCGCCACGGGCACGCCAAGAGCCCGCAGGGTACGTGGGTGGATCTATGCCGCGGCCCGCACGTGCCGAACACCAAGCTGATCGGGGCAGTCAAGCTCACCAGCGTGGCCGGCGCCTATTGGCGTGGTGACGAAAACAACCCGATGCTGCAGCGGGTCTACGGCACCGCCTTCCCCAGTGAGGAAGAGCTCACCGAGTACCTGAAGGCGATCGAAGAGGCCAAGGCGCGCGATCACCGCAAGCTCGGCAAAGAGCTGGAGCTATTCATGTTTCATGAATACGCGCCCGCCATGCCGTTCTTTTTGCCGCGCGGCGCGGGGATCTATCACCGCTTGGTCGACTACATTCGCGCGCTGTACGTGGAGTACGGCTACGAAGAGGTGATCACGCCGCAGATCTTCGACAAGCGGCTGTTCGAGACCAGCGGGCACCTCACCAACTATCGCGAGAACATGTTCTTCGCGACGACCGAAGACCGCGTGGAGTCGATCGAGGCCATCAAGCCGGATCAGGATCACGCTTCCTTCTTGGCGGACGTGCACGAAAAGGTGGAGCACACCTGCTCCAAGCCAATGAACTGCCCGAGCCATTGTCTGATCTTCGGGCATCGCCGGCGCAGCTACCGCGAGTTGCCCTGGCGGGTGGCCGACTTCGGCCGGCTGCATCGGCACGAGCGCGCTGGCGTGGTTCACGGCTTGGCCCGTGTGCGCAGCTTCAGCCAAGACGACGCGCACATCTTCTGCACGGAAGACCAAATCGAGCAGGAGATTTTGGACTTCAATCGCTTGTTGTTCGAGGTCTACGCGGCCTTCGACTTCAAGAATGTATCGGTGAAGCTCGCCCTGCGTCCCGAAAAGCGCATCGGATCCGATGACTTGTGGGACCGCGCGGAAGGCGCGCTGCGTCGGGCGCTGGTCACGAGCAACGTGTCGTTCGAAGAGCTCCCGGGTGAAGGCGCCTTCTACGGTCCCAAGCTCGAGTTCCACATCACGGACGCGCTCAAGCGCAGCTGGCAGCTCGGAACGATCCAGCTGGATTACGGTCTGCCGGAACGCTTCGATTTGGAATACGTCGGCAAGGACGGCGCAAACCACCGTCCAGTGATGTTGCATCGAGCGATCTTGGGCTCGGTCGAGCGCTTCTACGGCATCTATCTCGAGCATTGCGCGGGCAAATTCCCCGTCTGGCTGGCACCCGAACAAGCGATTTTGGTGGCAGTGAACGACACTCAGGTCGAGTACGTGGAGAAGCTACAGGGCGAGCTCAAGGCTCGCGGCCTGCGCATCCACGTTGACGTGAGCAACGACAAGCTGGGCGCCAAGATTCGAAACGCACGAAACCTTCGCTACCCGTACATTTGTGTCATCGGGGACGCCGAAGCGGCGGCGAGCACTTTGGCTGTGCGATCCGCAACTGACGGCGAGCTGGGCGCGATGAGTGTGTCAGACTTCACCGAGCGTTTGCTCGAAGAGGCCAAGCCGCCGCGACTCCAGCGGACGGCTCAGTGAGTGGCCACAAGCATTTGATCTAAAGGGAGCACTAGAAAGTGAAAAATACATGGCATTAGGCGGCGGTCGGCGCTTCAGCAGGGAGCCGCGAGGCCCACAGATTCGAATCAACCACCGAATTCGCGTACCCGAGGTGCGCGTCGTTGCGGAGGACGGCTCGAATTTGGGAGTCTTGACGACCGACCAAGCGTTGCGCCGCGCCCGCGAAGTGGGCCTCGACCTCGTGGAGGTCAATCCCAAGAGCAACCCGCCGGTCTGCAAGATCCTCGACTTCGGCAAGTACAAGTACGAGGAGAAGAAGAAGCAGGGCGAAGCCAAGCGCAAGCAAACCATCGTCGAGGTCAAAGAGATCAAGATCCGTCCCAAGACGGATGATCACGACATCGACGTGAAAGTGCGCGCAATCCGCCGCTTCATCGAGTCGGGCAACAAGGTGAAGGTCACCTGTCGCTTCCGTGGTCGCGAAATCATGCATCCGCAGCGTGCGCAGATGCAGCTCGAGCACATCGTTTCGAAGGTCGAGGACATCGCCAACGTCGAGCAACGCCCGGCGATGGAAGCGCGCACCATGGCGCTGCTCGTGGCGCCGAAGCCCGTCGTCTTCCAGCGCTTGGCCGCCGCACAGCGCGCGAAGGAAGCCGACGAGCGCGCGGGCGTCGCACCCACTCAGAGTCTGGCTTTCGAAGAGGAACCCCTCAACGAGCCTGACGACGACGATGACGATGACGACGACGACGATGATGGCGACGACGATGATGGCGACGACGATGACGCGGAAGGCGAAGCTGCCGAGGCCGAGAAGCCCGCTGCAGCAAAGCCAGTAACGCCACAGCCCAAAGCTGCGCCGAAGAAGCCCTGAAGTTCCGGTCACCGCGATGAACACGAGTGCGCGCGCTTCCTATCTGGGAGCCGCGCACTTGTTTTTTTGTCAAAGGCCAGCTCGAGTTCAGTGTTTTTGGGGAACCCGCCCATGCAAATAGAGTCCGCAGGCGCCGCGCCGACCCAATCGAATTCGGCGAAGGCCACGGCGCGGGTTCGGCTGAGCCTGGTGATCCCTTGCTACAACGAGGAGAAGACTCTCGAATCCTGTGTCGAGAAAGTGCTCGAGATTGAGGACGAGGGCCTGACGCTGGAGCTAATCATCGTCGACGATTGTTCGAGCGACAAGAGCCGGCAAGTTGCGGCGAAGCTCGCCGAACGGATCCCAGGCTTGGTTCTTCTGCATCACGAAGTGAACCGCGGAAAAGGCGCCGCACTTCGAACTGGTATCAGCAAGGCATCAGGCGACTTCGTGGCCATTCAAGATGCGGATCTCGAATACGATCCGATGGACCTGAAGCGTTTGCTGGTTCCGCTGCGCAAGGGCGAAGCCGACGTCGTGCTTGGCTCGCGGTTTCTGTCTCACGGCTACCACCGCGTGCTCTACTTTTGGCATTCGCTCGGCAACCAGTTCCTGACGTTGCTCTCGAACATGCTGACCGACTTGACCCTCACGGACATGGAGACCTGTTACAAGGTCTTTCGCCGCGAAATCATCCAGGGCATCACGCTCGAAGAAGACCGCTTTGGGTTCGAGCCGGAGGTCGTGGCCAAGATCGCCCACATGCGACTGCGCATCTACGAGATGGGCATCTCCTATCGCGGTCGAACCTACGCCGAAGGCAAGAAGATCGGCGTGAAGGACGGCTTTCGCGCCTTGTACTGCATCCTCAAGTACAACCTTCACCGCGCGCCTTGGGTGATTCAGTTCTTCTTCTACCTCTTCATCGGCGGCGTTTCCGCGATCGTCAATCTGCTGCTGTTCTGGGCGCTGCTCCCGTTCAGCGTCAACATCGCCGCGCCCGCCGCCTTCTTCCTCGCTGCGGCCGTGAATTACTGGTTATCGGTGTCGTTCCTGTTCCGACGCCAAGCCAGGTGGAAGTCGACCATCGAGATCTTGCTGTTCCTGCTGGTAGTCGGCGCGGTCAGCTTGGTCGATCTGTTCTCGACGCGTTTCTTCATCGCGATCGGCTCTTCTGCACTGCTCGCCAAGGTATTGGCCACGGGCATTGGCCTCGGTTTGAATTTCGCGGGTCGACGCTTGCTCGTCTTCCCGGAAAAGCCGAGCCCCGACTGGCAGTAGCCCCCGACTCAGTGCCCGATCACGCCACCAAAGTACGCGCCCGCGATACCGAGCACGAGCACCAGCACCACGATTGCGGCGATTAGCCCGTTCTTGCTTTTTCCGCTGGGGTACTCGATGTCCGCGCCCGCGCCCTCGACGAGGGGCGACAACGCTGTCTGTGGTTGAGCCGGCCTCTGCGGTTGCAGTTGCGGTTGCGGCCGAGCTGCGGGCGGGCGCAGGGCGACTGGTGAGCTGGGGCCGCCAATCGGCGGCGTGGAGCGAGGCATCGGCGGCCGACTAGAACCTGCGGCTGGAAATTCCGAGCGCGATCGACCTGTGAGCGGATCGTCTTCGAGGGCCGCAAGGTTGCCGAAATCGAATGAGTCGCCGGATGGTGCCTTGTGCGACGGCTCGTGGCCGAACGAGCTCAAATCTTCACCCCAACTCGGAACGCCTGCGAACGAGCCGAGCTGCAGCGGTGCCGCCGCATCCCCAGGCGCGGATAGCAAACCCGAAACCTTACCTGCGGCGGCGGCCTCCTGCTCCTCGAGTGAGGTGAACTCGAACAACGCTTCGTCGATCAACGAGCCGATGATCGAACGGCGATCGTACTTGCCGAGCTTCTTCTTGTGCTCACGTTCGAGCCGGATCGGCTCGACGAGCTGAGCGATGTCGAACGACGACACGGCACGGCCCATGTGAAACAACATGTTGTTCAGATCACGACCGAACTCGCGCGCGGTTTGATAGCGCGCAGCCGGATCTCCGGCGAGCGATCGCTGAATGACTCGTTCGAGCTCGACGGATACCTTGGGATTGAACTGGCGGATCGAAGGCACACGTGCCTGCTGCACCATGCGCACTGTCTCCAGATCCGTTTCGCCCATGAACAAGCGGCGCCCCGCGAGCAACTCCCACAAGATGATGCCGACCGCAAAGATATCGGTCTTGGCGTCGACCGGCAGGCCTTGCGCCGCCTCTGGTGACAAGTAGCTGAATTTGCCCTTGATGATCCCGGGTTCGCTCTTTTCGAGCTGGCTGTTGGCTTTGGCGAGCCCAAAGTCCACGACCTTCACTTCACCGAAGCGCGTGATCAGCACGTTCGGCGGCGACATGTCGCGATGCACGATGTGCAAGCTTTCACCACTGTGGTCGGTGAGTTCGTGCGCGTACGAAAGACCTTCGCAAATGCGCACGCAGATTAGACACGCTTCTTCCACTGGAAACGGCGTACCCGTCTTCCTGCGGTGCTCGATGACGCCCTTCAGATCGGCACCATCCACGTACTCCATGACGATGAAGTAGGTGTTGTCGCCCACGCCGATATCGAACACCTGCACGCAGTTCGAGTGCGACAGCTGCGCGCTGACGCGTGCCTCGTCCAAGAACATGCCGATGAACTGCTTCTTCTCGGACAAGTGAGGCAAGACGCGCTTGATCGCGACAGTCTTCTTGAACCCCTCGAGGCCAGCACTCTCGGCGCGGAAGACCTCGGCCATGCCACCCGAGGCGATTTTCTCGAGTACTTTGTAGCGTTGCTGTTGCTGAGCCATGCGCGTTCGAGTGCAGAATACTGGTTTGAGCGCCTTGTCCCCAAACTAAGTGCGCGACGCTGGCGAGAACGGAGGGGCTCCCGGCCGTGGACTTGCTTTGCCAGAAAAATCACGACATAAGCGGGCCATGAGCGGCCATAGCCATCACGACGCCGGCGCAGACCCACACGCCGGTCACGACGAGCACCACGACGAGACGACCTCGGACGACTTTCCTGCCGACGAGCCTCACTCGCCAGCCTGGCTGCCGTTGTTGGGCGGAGGCCTACTTTTGGCCGGCATTTTCGCGCTCGTGCTGCTTGGGTCTGACGACAAGTCAGTAGCGGCTAGCACTGCCGAAGCCGCTCCCGCCAAAGTCGCGCCAGTCGCTGTCAATTCGGCCCAAAGGCCGCTGCCGAGCCCGCGTCCGAACATCGCCCTACCACCTGGGCATGTGCCCGTCCCCGCCCCGCATCCGTGAGACGCTCACTTTTTTCGGCGAAAGCACTCGCCATCGGCGAATTTTGTGTGTAAGTACCCGCACCGCCTGGGGCCTTAGCTCAGCTGGGAGAGCGCCTGACTGGCAGTCAGGAGGTCATCGGTTCGATCCCGATAGGCTCCACCAAATCTCAGGCACGACACCGCGGCCGCTCCCTCGAGCGGCCGTCGTCGTTTTCGGCGCCCATGCAAAGGCTCAACGCGCGGTGAGCGCCATTTCGAGTTCGACTGGATCACCAGTAACCTTCAGACCACCGCGCAACGGCTGATTGCCGGTACCCGTCGCGCTGAGCGCCGACGACGGAACGGCGCATCCCTGCTCGAGGGCCTGTGCAACCGCGGCGGCGCGGGCCGCGCTCAACGCCCAAGAAGAAGGATAGCTTGCGGCCAAAGCTGGAACCACGGCGGCGCCGGGAGAGAGTGAAGCCCGTACGGTCAAAGCTTTTGGTTCGCCGGACTTTGCCGCGTCACACAGAAGGGCGCGAGCGGTCGGTGTCAGATCGAGCCGCTGTGGCAAGAACAGTAACGCGCTGTCGAATGCGACGAACAACGAGCCGCCGCTGACGACCAGCGCGGCGTTGCCCTTCTTAACGAACTTATCCAGCTTCGAGGAGAGCGCCAGGCGGGCCCGCTCGAGTTGGTCACTCGTAACCTTTTGCGCACTTGCACGCGAGTCGTGCTCGGCTTGCAGCTGGTCTCGCTGGTCGGTCGCCGTCTTGAGCTCGACCTTCAGCTTGCTCGAGGTGTCGGACAGGTTTTGAGCGTGCTGACCGAGCTCGCGGTATTGATCCGCGAGCTTCTGATGCGCGCGATAAAGCGGCAGATAGTAGCCTGCGATGAAGGTCGCCACCGCGACGAACAGCAGTCCTCCGAAAACGCGGCCCCAACGGGTCCCACGCGATTTTCCGTACGGGCCGAGGTCCGCATCGGCCAGGTCTTCCCAAGCTGCTTTGCGCGCCATGTCCTCAGAGCTACTTTCTCTGAGGCAGCTTGGCCAGCGCGAAGCGCCGCCACACTGAACACTCTGGAAGTGCCAGGTGGTTCAAAATTCAGCTCTCCAGAAAGCCTTGGCGAGCGAGGCAGCAATGGCTCGACGAAAAGATGCCTCGGCTGCTAAATTGACCGACATGAGGGCCGAAGCTGCTAGCTGGGACGATTGGTCGGTGAGCAACCCGCCCCCAATCGCAGAGTCCGACAAATGGCATGTCCAAATTGCAGCAGACGACGTCAAAGTCGTTTCGCTCGAGCAATTGGACGACCTCTTCCGCCTGTCCATCGTCGATTCTGAGACTAACGTTTGGCAATCCGGCATGGCTCAGTGGCAGCCCCTGCGCGTGATCGCGGGGTTGGACGAACAACCGGCGCCGCCTCCACCCAAGCGCACTCCGCCAAAGCCACCGATGCGGACAGCGGCAATGAGCTCGCCGCCGGCGGCACCCATGCGAACGATGGTGATGCCTCCATCCGCGCCGCCTCCGCGCTCAATCTCGCCGTCGGTACGCCCAGCGCCGCCCGTTGCTCGGCCGGTTGAACTCTCACCGACGTCATTCTACCCAGAGCCGATTCAGGCCAAGTCACCCGCGTACGCGAAGACGGTCGCGTATGCGGCACCGATCGCTTTTGCCGCGCCTGTTCAAAGCATGAACAGTGTCCGGCCGCTGGTCGTGAGTCGGATGCCCGCACCCGTGGCTACTACGCGCGGCGGTGGTGGCTTCGGCCGATTTTTGGTTGGCGTCGCTCTGCTCGCCGGCGTGAGCGTGACCGCGTACCGAAATGATTTCCTGCGCGACGCCGCGCATCAAGCTCATCAAGACGCGCTTTATGCCCGCCTCGAAACGGCGCTCGGTGGTCCCGCCTTCGGTACTGTGCGAGCGCTAGAGCAAACGGCAGCGGCGCAACCAGCCGCTGAGCTGGCTCTGAGCGAAGGATCTTCGGAACGCGCGGCGATCAGCGACACTTCGCCGAGCGCTCCCAGCGCCACCGGCACTCAAACCGCCGCGCTCAGCACCGCTACGCCACCAGTGGTTTCGCTCGAATCGCTGGCGCCGGAAAGGAAGGCCGAAGCCGCCGCAAAAAGCCAAGCCACGCCCCCTGCGCCCGCGGTCGTCGTGCCAACACCTTCACGCGCGGCAGCAAGCTTCGTCCAGCCCAAGCCAGTTGTGGCCCCTGCACCGGCGAAGGCAGCACCCGCAAAGCCGATCAAAGCCGTCGTCGAAAAGCCGGAGCCCGTCCCACAGAAGCCGGCCTCGGAAATGACCGAGCGCGAACGACTGAACGCCGCGATCGGGCAATCGATGATGCAAGCTGATGCGCCCAAGCCAAAGGGCAAAAAGTCGAAGGCCAAAAACAGCGACTACGATCCGCTGAACCCCAACCTGTGAGCGACGCTCCGCGTGCGCGGCCCGATTGAACGAGTCGCGCACGGGACGCTGTCACGACCGAACGTGACTCGAATCAGGTGGCGACGATTTTGCGGAAATAGGCGACGGTCTCTTTCAAGCCGTCGTCCAAGTTGACCTTTGGCTCCCAGCCGCCCAACTTTTCCTTGGCGAGCGCGATGATTGGTTTGCGCTGCTTTGGATCGTCTTGGGGCAGCGGCTTGTGCACGAGCTTGGACTTGCCGCCGACCAAACCGAGCACCTTCTCCGCCAGTTGCAGCATGGTGAACTCACCGGGGTTACCGATGTTCACCGGGCCGTGGAAGCTGCCCTCGCTGTCCATCATGCGCAGCATGCCCTCGACCAAATCATCGACGTAGCAGAACGAGCGAGTCTGCTGACCATCACCATAGATGGTGATGTCCTCACCGCGTAGCGCTTGCACGACGAAGTTCGAAACGACGCGCCCGTCGTTCGGATTCATGCGCGGACCATAGGTATTGAAGATCCGGATTACCTTGATGTCGACGCCATGCTGACGGTGGTAGTCGAAAAACAACGTCTCAGCGCAACGTTTGCCTTCATCGTAGCAGCTGCGAACACCAATCGGGTTGACCTTGCCCCAGTAGGACTCCGGTTGCGGGTGAACCTCCGGATCGCCGTACACTTCCGACGTCGACGCCTGCAGGATGCGCGCTTTCACGCGCTTGGCTAGACCTAGCGCGTTGATCGCGCCGTGCACGCTGGTCTTGGTCGTCTGCACGGGGTCGAGCTGGTAGTGAACCGGCGATGCAGGGCAAGCGAGATTGAAGATGCGTTCTACTTCGACGTAGAGCGGGAAGGTCACGTCGTGACGCATGATCTCGAACAGTGGATGCGAGAGCAGATGCTCCACGTTCTTTTTGCTGCCCGTGAAGTAGTTATCGACACACAGAACATCCTCTCCGGATTTGATCAGCCGTTCACAGAGATGAGATCCGATAAATCCGGCGCCGCCGGTCACGAGAATTTTCATAGTCACTTTTCCGACAGTACTTCGAAGCCAGTATGCGTGAAATCGGGTTTTTTCTCGGGCGCACCGATCCCTGCCCGCCAGCGGATCGGTGGCACGAGTCTTCCCACTGCGGAAGACTCCGTTATCCTGTTGGGAAAGTCATGTTGCTTTCCCGGATTCACCACGCCGCCATCATCTGCTCGGACTATGCGCGATCGAAGCACTTTTACAGCGAGGTGCTCGGCCTGCGCATCATCGCCGAGGCGTTTCGCGAAGCCCGCAACTCATACAAGCTCGATCTTGCACTCCCCGATGGCAGCCAGCTCGAGCTGTTCTCGTTCCCCGCGCCACCACCTCGGCCCTCCTATCCGGAGGCGTGCGGTTTACGCCACCTGGCGTTCGAAGTGAGCGACGTAGCAGCAACCGCAGCGGCACTGTTGGCGCAAGGCGTTGCAGTCGAGCCCATCCGCGTCGATGAGTTCACGGGGCAGCTATTCACGTTTTTCGCAGATCCGGACGGTCTGCCGCTCGAGCTGTACCAAGCACGCAAGTAACGGATTTGTCGCGCAGTGGTCGTCGCGCTTACACCAGCGAGCATGTGGGGTCGAAGCGTGTTCCGTCGCAAAATTCCTTCACGAGTTTCATCGCGGAGGCGCCGAGGCCAACTCAATGGGGTGTTTTGCGAAGCCTCGAGCCTGTCTCTGCAGTGCTGCATGCCACGCGGATGACGCGAATCGCAGTGAACGTGTATGCGGACTAAACACCTGCATGCAGTCTTGGTGCTGGCGATTCGCTATCTGATTCACCACGACGGCTTGACGCCGAATCCCCGCGGGGGTGTAGATGGGAATATGGAATTTCCTGCGGTCAGCGAGCGAACTCGCTCCCGTCTGATCTTCGTGGATGCTACTCGTGGCTTGGCCATGGTGCTCGTGTGTCTCTCACACTTCGGGCTGTTCTACTTTGGTCGAGGTTCGGCTCCCCGTGCTGCCGCGCTAACCTTTCATCTCGCCTTACCGGCCACCACCACATTCATGTTGGTGAGCGGTGCCATGGCAGGGCTCTTACTGACACGTGAAGGCGGGCGCGCCGAAACACTCAAGGACAAGCTGGTAGACCGTGGTCTCTTTTTGCTCGGGCCGGGTCACCTGCTGTTGCGATTGGCACACTGGAAGGTGATCGCCAGTTCCCCAGCATCTTCTCACTGGCTCTTCGTCACCGACGCTATCGGTGCCTGTTTGGTCGTCGGGGCCTACGTCGTCATAAAGATGCGACAGCAATCGCGCGCACTCGCGGGCCTCGTCCTATTTGCAGGGTGTTGGGTCGCCTACCTGAGCTGGTGGCCTACGGCGAGCGCCAGCGCGTTGCTCAAGGACTATCTGATCGGGGAGGAGCAAAACCCCGCGCACGGGGTGATCTTTCCCATTCTTCCCTGGCTCGCGTTCTACTTGATAGCGACGACGCTCGGAGAGCAACTTGGCGTCTGGAGGAACCGCGGAAAGGACTTGCCTCGTTCGCTATTGCTGCTCGCGGTACCGCTGCTCGGTCTTTCAGCCGCCTTACACGTCACGCGTCGGCTTTGGCACAACGATCAGCTTCGAGCCATGCTCAGTGCCGGACAGAAATATCCGCCCGGCCCAAGTTACCTTTTGTTTGGATCCGGTATTGCTGTTTTCCTGCTGGCCTTCATATCCTGGCTCGAAGGACAGGGGTACCTGACTCGCCTCATCACCTTCCTTGCGACGGCCGGCCGAGCATCGCTCACGTTGTTCGTGGTGCAGTACGTCGTGTACTACTGGTGGTTTTTGTCGCTGCAGCTGCCGGTTTCTGGACTCTGGCCGCTGTACTTTGGCCTGTCGCTTGCGTTCAATTTTGGCGCAGCGTGGCTCTGGGATCGCTACTGCGGCAATCGGTATCTGACGGTCGGGTGGCCTTGGTTCCGACGAGCCGCGTCCGTTCCGCAGGCCCCAGGGCCAAGCGGATACGACCGCGCTATTGACCGGAGTAAGCTCTGATGCAAAGACGAGGGTTGCGCCTGTTCCTTCTTGCAGCGAGCAACCCTTGGTTTCGACATGATGATCGAGCGAATCGAATCTCTGGTCCAGCTCGACACCCTAGAGGATGAATGGCGCGAGTTGGAAACACGAATGGTGCGTCTGCCATTCGTGTCCTTCGACTGGGTCCAGGCTTGGTGGCGCCACCTGCACGCAGATAGCGTCGGCGTTAAAGATGAGCTCTATGTGCGCGCTTTTCGCGGGTCACGCGCTGAGCTGCGCGGAGTGGTCCCGCTCATGCGCACCCGCCGGCCAGGTTTCGGCCCGCTGCGACTGCGCCAACTGCAACCGTTTGGTGCCGACCCGAACATCACCGAAATCCGCGGCATCGCTTCAGCGCCTGAAGACGCCGGCGACATCCTTCGTGCCTTGCTGGATCATCTGAGAAGCTGCGCGTCGGAGTGGGACTTCGTTGAGCTCACTGGCGTGCCAGCCGTGCATTCCGAGCTGGTGAACGCGACGGGGTTCGGCGCAGCGCGTTGGGTTCGCGATGTTCCGAACTACTACCTGCCGCTGCCGGCCACGTGGGATGAGTTCAAGAGCAAGCTCTCACGAAACATCAAGGAGTCGCTGCGTAAGTGCTACAACGCGCCCAAACGTGACGGCCTCGCCATCAAGCTCGAGGTCGTCCAGTCCCGCGCTGACGCTCGCGCGGCGGTGAACGAGTTCTTTCGGTTGCACCAAGCGCGCTCCAAGCTCGAGGACACCATCCGTCACGTCGACGTGTTTGGAGCGGAAGAATCCAGGGCGTTCTTGCTAGACGTTTGCGACCGCTTCGCGGCGCGTGGCAGCCTTTTTATTTTTCAACTCAAGATTGCGGACGCAGTGGTCGCGACCCGAATCGGGTTCCGCTGCCAGGACACGCTCTATCTCTACTACTCGGGTTACGACCCGCAGTACGCGCGCTACAGCATCATGACGACGACGGTCGCGGAAGCCATTCAGTTCGCGATCGCGCACGGTTTCAAGACAGTCAACCTCTCGACGGGCAACGACGTTTCCAAGTTGCGTTGGGGGCCCGAAGAAGCCGTCTATAGAGACGCCTTGTTGATTGCCCCCTCGCTGCGCGGTGCGATCGCACACGAGTCGTATGCGCTCGTGCGACGCCAGCTGGACGGCGGACCGTTGTCGCAAGCGCGCCTGACCAAGTTCCTCTCGCGCCGGGCGTGACGAGTCCGGTCAATTTCGGCTGACAGGGTCCATGCCTCCTTGCACGAGGACCGGTTCCTGGTATGTCTAGCGCGCCGGTATAGGAGTCGTTAAAAATGAGGCCTGACTTGCGACGGAATAGGCTCCACTGTGGTTGATGTCTCGGTCGTCATCCCCACGTTTCGACGCCCGCAGCTATTGCCTGAGGCCATCGCGAGTGCCCTGAATCAGGTTGGACCCTCTGTTGAAGTCATCGTCGTGGATGACTGCCCGGACGGGTCGGCGCGTGAACTCATCGAGCGACAGGACGACTCTCGCATCAGCTACTTTCGTAAGGACCCGCCGTCGCGCGGGCGACCCGCGCTCGTACGCAACAGTGGTTGGCCGAAGACCCAGGGTCGCTACGTCCATTTCTTGGACGATGACGATCGAGTAGCTGCCGGCTTCTACGGCGCAGCCTGCGCAGCGTTCGCGGCGCAGCCGCAGGCAGGCGTGGTCTTCGGACGCATCGAACCGTTTGCGGATGGCGCCCCCTCCGCCGATGCGTCGAGCGAGATGGCTCACGAGCGAGAGTTCTTCGCCAAGGCTGGCCGGCGCGCGCGCATTGCTTCGAACCTTCGTTCGCGGCGTTGGATGGTCTCGAACCTGCTCTTCAACGAAACGATGCTCGTCAACTCCGCCTGTATGATTCGGCGGGATTGCATCGAGGCGCTAGGCGGCTACGACGCGGACCTCGGACTCAACGAGGATGTCGACTTCTACTGCCGCGCCATTCGCGCATACGGCTTCCGGTTCATCGATCAGGTGGTCTTGCACTACCGCATCGTGCCGACATCCTTGATGCACGGCCGCGAGAACGACGACAAGCTGATCGATTCGTACCGTAAGATGTACGACCGATACCAAACGAACCACGGAAGAGCAGAGCTCTTCGCGCTGAAGGTGCTCGCTCGCACGGTAATGCGTATTTTGTGAGGAACCACATGGATTTGCCTGCCGAACGCCCCGACGTGCTTCCCCCTCAACACTTGCTCATCTCGAAAGCGGAGCGCGAGAGCGGGATCCTCTCCGAGTCGAACCGGGAACTCGCGACCCTACTTCTGACCTGCCGAGGCTACGTGATCCTGAAGGACGCGTTGGACCTCGATTTCGTGCAGCGCATCGGCCGCGAAATGGAAGCCATCTACGAGGATTGTCGGCAGACACTGGGGGAAGAGACTGGTACTTCGCCCGACGCGATCCACAACATTCTGAAGTCGCAAAAGAAGGGCGCCACGTTTTGGCACAGGAAGTCCCGCTGGCGCATTTTCCCTCGCCTGAGCGAGCCGATGAGCGACCCGCGGCTGCTTGCCAACCCACTGGTGTTGCCAATCCTCGAAGGCCTGCTCGGCGAGGACTTCTACTGCAAGTACATGTCGAGTGACACCTGCGTGAACGGTGCGATTCTGCAATCTCCGCACAGCGACATCGATGGTGAGGATACGTTCGTCGAGAACCGCTGGCGACCACGGGGTTACGTCGTGAACGTTCCGGTAATGGAGTGTGGGCTACACAATGGTCCACTCGAGGTATGGCCGGGTGGCAGCCACATGTGGACGTCTGCATTGCTCAATCCGTTCGGTCTTTCGCCCAACGTGCAAGATGGCAGAAACCCACCCGTAGAACGAGTTGCGGAGTACTTTCCGTCGCTCAAGGTCGTTCTGCTGCCCGGTGAAATCTTGATCCGTGACTTGGCGATGTGGCACCGCGGTACGCCGAATCCCAGCGACAAGGCGCGCACGATGCTGACCATCGGTTTCTTCCGCGAGGATAAAGCGTACGGCTATGGCGATCCGTCGTTCAACCTCGACGAGACACTATTTCGCAGTCTGCATCCGCGAATCCAGCGCATGTTCGCCTATCACTTCAGCCCCCTCGCCAAGCTGGGACGGGCTCGCAACAAACTCAAGAAGGTCGCCAAAGGCTGGCTCAAATCTCGCTTGGGCAACGCCTAAGGAGCCTATTCGCGGTCTCGCTGGACAGTCGCGCCGAACGAGGCATCGCCTCGAAACCTACCGTTCAAGGCGTGCCGGCAACCGCGGCACCTCGCAGGGCTTTGTCGAAGAAACTGACCAACCTAGTCTCAAACTCGGGACCTGCGACCTGTTGATACGTTCCGTGGGCAGCATTGTCGATCACCCACAGTTCTTTCTGAGCCTGTACCTGGCTGAACAGCGCACGAGTCAACGGCAGCGGAACGTCTTCGTCGCGTCCCCCGGCGATGAAGAGGATTTGGCAATGGAGGGGGCGAAGCGGGCCAAGCGCGTCGGGGCGAAAGCCGGCCCAGCGGGTGGCGAGGATCGCGGGCCATTGCGACAATGGCCCCCAGCGCCGAAAGTCTTGGAGCACCGAACCGTCGAGGGTGCCGACAGCGCCCTCGAGTACCAGTGCTTGCACTCGCTCGTCAGAGGTCGCCTCGTGTAAAGCGATCATCGCCCCGGCAGAGAACGCCAGGACAGCCACATGTTGCGAGCCGCGGGCATACGCGGTCGTCACAGCACTCCGCAGTGCGCTCGGCTCGGAGCGACTCCAGGTCACTCGCCCGCTGCTCTCACCGTGCCCAGGAAAATCGAAGAGCAATACGCCATAGCCGGCGCGCGCCAAGACTTCGGCCTGCGGCGCGAGCTGTGAGCGATCGGCTCCGGTACCATGCGCGAAGACGATCGACGAACCGTTCCGTGGAGGCAGCCACCAACCGCCAAGCACATCCCCCTGTTCGCTGCGAAACTGGATGGGCTCTGCTGGCGCGAGCGCTCCGCTCGTCGGTCGTGCCACTCTCAATCGTTGCGGCCTAAAATCAGCGTTGACCTCCCCGAGCGCGGCGCGCCAACCGATATTCGCAGCCGTACCCAAAGCGATCGCACAAACACCCAACACGATCGCTCTTCGCCACCGGATCTTCTGGCTCATCTTCGCGTCCGCCAACGTTTCACTCGGACGATATCACTTCACCCGCGTGTAGCCCAGTGGCGCCCTGCCACTCCGCGCGCAAGATTGGGTAAGAGGAACCTTCCGCCCATCTGGGCACCCTCACTTAGGGAAGCGTGGGTAAAAACGATACCCATTGCTCAGTCGGGGCGGCAGGTACAGCCAGACCGAAAGGCCAATCTGCGATTTCAAAACGCCGCCGCGACTTTGTGCGAAGGTAACGCCAATGAGTTCACTTGCTTTGCTCAGTCAGCTGCGTTCCATCTGGGACAATGGGCAGGCCGTTCTAAGAGGTCGCTGGTCCTTTCACGGAGCGCAGGTTGGTCCGAAGCTACGCGTCTGGGGTCGACCAATCATTTACAATGACGGAACGTTTTTGCTTGGCGAGCGCGTGCGCATCGTGTCGCGCCCTGTCCCGTCTGAGTTTGGGATCGGCGAGGGGGCCACTCTCGAAATCGGCGACGGCACCTTCATCAATCACGGCTGTTCCATCGCAGCAAAGCAGCTCGTTCGAATCGGCAGCAATTGCAACATTGGTTCGCACGTCGTGATCATGGACAACGATTTTCACCGCGTCGAACCTGAGCGCCGTACCGAGGCGCCACCTTCGTCGCCGATAATCATCGGCGAGAACGTGTGGATTGGCGTGCGAGCGATCGTTCTGCGCGGGGTCACCATCGGAGCTGGAAGCGTAATCGGAGCTGGAAGCGTCGTAGCTCACGACGTTCCCCCGCGCTCGCTCGCAGCTGGCGTGCCTGCTCGAGTCCTGCGGAACCTTTAGAGGACCGAGGCACATCGGGCGCGGGCGGCCTGCGAGGCACAAAGCGGGCAGCTGAGAGCACGCATGGCTCATCAGCCGAGCCTGGACGTAGGCAAGAAGCCGATGTAATGAGGAAGTGACGTCCCATGCCCGCTGTAGCCGCCAATGCCAGTGCCCGCGCCCCCTCGACGGGGCGCCCCTGGGGCATTCGCATCGCAGAGCGAGCATTTGCCCGCTGCCCCCCTTTTGCAGCGTCTCGCGCTGCGACGCTCGCGCTCCGCGCAGCGGGAGTGCGCATCGGCCCCGCCTCGGTTTTTTGGAGCATGCCTAGTCTGGTTGGCCCGGGCAACGTGTGCGAGCGGTTGCGGATCGGAGACTTCTGCGGCTTCAACGCCCGTTGTTACTTCGAGCTCGAGGACCAAATCAGCATCGGCGACCATGTAGCGGTCGGACAGGACGTGATGTTCTTGACGCGCACTCACGACACTTCGAATTCCGCACAGCGCGGCGGAGTCGCTGGCTCTGCACCAATCGAGGTCGGCAACGGCGCCTGGCTTGGTGCCCGCTGTACGATCCTGCCAGGAGTGAAAATAGGTGCTGGTTCGGTGATTGGGGCTTCAGTCGTTGTGGCCAAGGACGTACCTCCGAACACCCTCGTGATGGGTAGTCGGAATATTTCGCTCGCCAAATGGCGCTAGCGAAACGAATGCGTCCCAGTTTGACCCGACACTGGGTGCTTCGGCCCCGGCGCAAGGAAGTGAGAAATGGATAGATCGAACCCCCAATCCACCGGTTGGCGCAAGGTGATGAAGCTGTTGCGCGAAGAGACCAGCGGTATTCATCCCCGACTGATCGCATTGAACACCGTGGCCGGGTTCCTTCCAAGATATCAAGCTCGGCAAACTCGGGCTCGTCTCTTCTCATTCGCTGGGTTTCGCATCGGCGACGGAACGCGCCTAGCCGCGGTCCCCCGGATCAACGGTGGCCCAAACTTATTTTCGAACCTCGTCGTCGGCCGTGAATGTTCGATCGATACCGAGTGCATGCTCGATCTGAGCGAGCGCATCACCATCGGGAACCGGGTCACTATCAGCCCTGGGGTGATGATTCTCACGAGTACGCACGAGCTCGACATCCGGGAGCATCGGGCAGGTCCCGTTCAAATGTTGCCCGTGAGCATCGGGGATGGAGCTTGGCTCGGCGCGCGCTGCGTCGTGTTGCCCGGGGTCACCATCGGGGCGGGCGCAATCGTCAACCCTGGATCGGTCGTGAACAAAGACGTCACGGCTCAAACCCGAGTGGGCGGTACCCCAGCGGTTGTGGTCGAGGTGCTGGCGCCCCCCGAAGGCGCCTCCTCGGAATAACCCGAGTCGTGCCGTTATGCCACGGCGTACTATAGCGAGTAAGTGAAGCTTACAGGCTCCGACTCGTCGTCGGGTCTTGTATAGTCGCCGGGTGAAGACGCGTGTTCTGTTTCTGCATTCGGCCACTCGCCCACCTCTAGGCGCCGATACCTGGATCCACACGTTGATCATGCGATACCTGGATCGCTCTCGGCACGAAGTGCACGTGGCGTGCGCGCAAGGCACGAGCGCAGAATCGACGCCAACGTTCGAGGCCGTTCGTGCGATCCCCGACTTGCACATTCATCCGGTGAATCTCGGGCCAGAGTTGTTCGCCAAGTCGACGATCGGTCGCATTGGTGCCGCGATCGATACGGTACCAGCGTTTTGGAACATGGCGTCCCTCGTCGCATACGTACGCAAGCATCGAATTCGAATCATTCACACCAGCGATCGCCCGCGAGATGCGCTGGCTAGCGTAGTTCTGGCGAAACTGACTGGCGGCAAGTCCATCATCCACGTGCACGTCACCTACGGGGACTGGATGAGTCGCATGCTGCGCTGGTCGATGGGGCGGTGCAACGCGCTGATCGGCGTCTCGGATTTCGTGGCACGATCGCTGATCGAAGGCGGGGGTTTTTCGCCCGAAAAGACGCACAGCGTCCTGAACGCGATCGATCTGCAGAAATGGGACGCCGATATCGACAGCAGCACGGTGCGCGACGAACTCGGCATCAATCGAGACACACCGCTCCTGATTTGCGTCGCGCGCATTTTCCCTCCCAAGGGCCAAGACAAATTGGTTCGCGCACTGGCCTTGCTGCGCCCGGAATTTCCGGGCTTGCAGGCGCTGATCGTCGGCCAAGACTATCCACCCGGCACGCACTATTCCGACGAGATCAAGGCGCTAGCGCGACAGCTCGGCATCGCGGACGCCTTGATCTTCTCGGGCCTGCGCAAGGATGTCTCACGACTGATCGCAGCCGCCGATCTGCTCGTGATGCCTTCATTCGAGGAACCATTCGGGCTCGTCTACGCAGAGGCGATGGCGATGAAACGACCGGTCATCGCATTTAGCGACGGCGGCACCCCAGAGGTCGTCTATCACGGCGAGAGCGGCCTGCTATCGCAGCCTGGCGAAGTGGAGCCGCTCGCGGCAAATATCGCGACGCTGCTCCGAGACCCCGCACGGCGCCGAGAGATGGGCGAATACGGGCGAAAACAAGTGGAGGCTCGCTTCAACCCACAACGGCTCGCCGACGATGTTGCGAGCGTCTACTCGAAACTGCTGAGCTGAATGCAAGTTGTTACATCGCGCAGTACTGAGGCGCCGCTCGATCTGTCGTCCATTGTTTCTGGCCGCGCACCCGCTCGCGATGGGACCGGCGCTCGCGGAAAGCACGCTTCCTTGGCGAAAACGCCACATGGCTCGAGATTCCGGCGCTCTGCTTGAAGCGAACAGCAGTACCGGGCTAACATAGCGGCAACGTGTGGGCCTTGAGAAATCTCTCTTCCTTGATCGTGCGGTTGTCAGTTCTCGGCTTGCTCTCGCTTCAGGTCGTGGGCTGCGCGAGCGCGGGCGAATACGTGTGGTTCAAAGACGTGCCGCCGGCAGAGTGGGGCCTCACTTCGGGCGAGTACGTGATCGGCGTCGGCGATTCGATCAACATCCGCGTGTATGAACAAGAAGGTGTCTCCGGAACCTTCAAGATCCGTCGCGATGGGCGCATTGCCCTCCCGCTTGTGGGAGAGCTCAGCGTGGCCGGCAAACGCCCCTCGGAGTTGAGCGCCGAAATCGAGACCCGACTCAAGCAGTTCATCGTCGCCCCACGCGTCACGGTCAACGTCGAAGTAGCGCAGCCGGTCGCGGTTACGGCGCTCGGTGAAATCACCAAGGTTGGGGCACTCACCTTGGATCCGCCCGCGCGTTTGATCGAAGCGCTGGCGCAAGCAGGCGGTCCGACTGACTACGCGGACAAGTCGCGCATCTTCGTGCTGCGCAAGTTCCCCAAGCTCCAACGCTTGCGCTTCACGTACGAGTCGATCTTGCACGACGACGGTGGCGCAGCCGACTTCCCGCTGCGCTCCGGTGACGTGATCGTGATCGAGTGAGGTCAGCCGTTACGACGCGCGAGAGAACTTGCGCAGGAACGCGCCCTTGATTTGCGCGATCTGCGAGTCGTTCAAGGCGCCCGTCACCCACAGCCCTCCCCCGTAGGCGATCACTGAAAGGGGCGCCGCGATGAATGGCGAGAGGATGGGGCGCATCAGCCAAGCAGCGACGGCCATCAGACCGCCGGACAGCAGCGCCACAGCCAAAGACTTCAGCAATACGCGATCGAAAATGCCGCGCGGAGTCAACGCCACGCCACAGGCGACGACCAGCGCTTCGCTCGCTACGGCGGCCACGCACAAGCCTATTCCGCCATTCCCCATGCGCTTTTGAAACCAGGGGACGAGCACCGGATCGAGCACGACGCTAACCAAGACACACAGAGCCTGGACCGCGCTGGCAGCCTTCTGCCTACCCGCTGCCAAGATGCAAGTGCCGAGCGGCATGCTGAAGTAGAGCAAAAACAAGAATACCGAAAGGACCCGCAGGTTGTCTTCGGCAGCGCCGAACGCTTCGCGACTGAACATCGCCACGCCCACTTCCGGATAGAGCAGGCAACCCATTGCGATCGGAACTGCGGCTAGCACTACGCCGGAGAATGCGCCGCGACTCACACGCACGAAGCCTTCCTGGTCCTCGGTGTGCAGGCGACACAGCGTGGGATAGAGCGCTCCAACCAAGGCAGAAGCTGGAAACAGCAAGACTCCTATCAATCGGCGTGACACCGCGAACCAGCCCATGACCTCTGCGGGCGCGAGCCGAGAGAGGAACACGGCGTCGATGTTCGGTTGCATGGCCGTGGCCAAGCCCAGAAACACGAACGGTGCGCCCATCGTCGAAAGCGCTCGCACGGAAGCTTTGTCGACCGACAGAGCGCCAACACCTACTGGGCGTAGACAACGCCAGATGGCGAACAAGATCAGGACACTGACGGGGATCTGAACGAGCAGAGACGTGCGCAAGCGGCCGCCCAGCATCAGTGCAGGAATGACCAGCGCGGCGGTGGCGAATTGCTGGGATACGTGGACGTACGCGGGGATGTCCGTGCGCTCGAAGCCGCGAATGGTGTCTTTGCACGCGCCAATCAGTGAGGCGAAGCCAGTGATTAGAAAGGTCAAGCCGAACGCCCACTGCAGATCCGATCCGTAATGCAAGAGGACGCAACCCAGGCTGATCGCCACATAAACGACGAACGCGAACACCACGCGCCAGGCAATGCTGCTGCCGAGCAGCGCGCCCGCAAGCGTGCGGTCGCGCGCAATCAATGCCGGAAGCGCGCTCTCGTGCCCCCAGTTGACGAGCAAGAAGCCGAAACCGCTCAAGGTGCTCGCCAGATACAGGAATCCGAAGTCAGCCGCACCGAGGTAGCGGGCCAGCGTCGCGTTGACCACGATCGCGATCGGCACGGTCAGCGCCTGAGAGACGGTCAGGTAGAACGCGTTCTTGGCGACGAGGCGTGCGAGTGATCCGTTACTCGGACTCTGCTCTGGCTGCATAGCGCTCGAACAGTCACACGCCGGAAGGCGTGCGTCTAGCGCTCTCGGTCCAGCGCGCGAAGGGAGTCAGCGAGGTGGTAACTCGGAAGCCTCGCGCTTGGTGCGAACCCACGCTTGCGTGGAAGAGCCACTCAAGCGCAGGCCCAATTTCCAAACCACGTAGATGGGGGCGAGCGCCAGATCGAGCAACCCGCGCAGGCCAGTCCCTGAAACGCTCCAGCCGCGGAGAACGTAACAGATCAGCGAACCGATGCAGAACGCGAACACCGAGAAGGCGATGGGCAACGCAAAGAACCCAGCCAGCACGCAACCCAATGCGGCGAACACGGCGATTCGCGAGAGCGGAGGGATCAATAGATCCAAGGCCAAATCGAGCGGTAACACCTTGCGCTGGCGGAATGCCAAGCCGAGCATTCGCCGACCGTGCTCGCGAACCAGCTGACGACGCCCGTCCTCCCAGCGTCGGCGTTGCGAACTCGCGGCGCTCGCTCCGGAAACCATCTCGCCGTATACATGGGCTTCATCAGCGTAAAAAACGCGGTATCCCACCTCCCCCAAGCGGAGGCCATACTCGACGTCTTCGACGATCGAGAACGCATTGTGTGGCACTTCCTTGAGTAGATCGGCGCTGAAGCACATGCCGTTCCCTCGCAGGCCGCAAGACGCCTTCAAGCGCTCGCGCGCGCGAGAACGGACGATGTGGAAACTCCCGAATGCGATAGCAATCAATCGCGTCCGCCAGGACGCTTCTGGGTTCCGCACGGCGTAGTCCGCCTGAATCGCGCGTGCGCCGAGCTCGCGGCGAGCGTCAAAGGCCTTGAGCAGATTCGGAGAAACCAGGGTGTCGGCGTCGATCACGACCACGGCGTCTACGTCTTCCGGCAACGCTTCGAAGGCGTGCGCGAGCGCGTATCCCTTACCGCGGAGCTCGGCGTTTTGGCGCTCGAGCACGATCGCCCCGGCGTCCCGGGCTTGGCTTGCAGTGTCGTCGCTGCAGTTGTCGGCCACGACAACCACGTCGAACGCCGACTCGGGATAGTCGACGGCCCGCAGACTTCTTACCGTCGCGGCGATACCGGCAGACTCATTGTGGGCAGGCACTATGAAGCGAAACCGGCGCTGTCCAGTGCCGACCGTGGGCACGCGGAGCTTTGCTGACAGCAAGGTCGCGACCAGCAGATACGCCGACGCCAGCAGCACTGGGAGAGCGCACAGCGTCAGGCCCAAATCGAACGCGAACATCACCACTCAATGAACCTCGGGTGCAACCCAGATGTCTACGGGAGCTCCGCGCCGCAAGCAAGGCCGGGCGTACGTCCGACCGAGACACATTCCAAGATCCGAGCCAAAACAGGCCGCACTCACGGGCGCTGCAACTCCGTATAGAAAGCCTCGAGGTTCCGCACCACCGCGCTCCAGGCATAGCGGTCCTCGGCAAGCCGCCGAGCATTTTGGCCAAGGCGGCTGGCGAGAGCCGGATCGTCCAAGACGCTCAAGACCTGGCTAGCAAAGTCATTCGGTGTGTCGGCCAGCAGCACGTCCTTGCCGTGCGTGACCTCGATGCCCTCGGCCCCAACGCTGGTGGACACGATGGCCTTCGACTTGGCCATCGCCTCGACGATCTTCAAACGGGTGCCACCGCCGATTCGCAAGGGCACGACCACGGCGGTCGCGCGCTCCAAGTGTGGCATCAAGTCGTCGACGAAGCCGACGATCTCGACGTTGCGGCTCTGGCGAGCCTGGACGTCGGGCTGCACGCCGGGGCCGACGATCGAAAGCTTCAAGTTGGGGCGACGGGCGACCAACTTGGGCAAGATCTCGTCGATGAAATAAAGTAGCCCATCGTGGTTCGGGAAATAGTTGTTCGCGCCGAAGAAGAGCAATGTCTCCGGCTCGACCGCTTGCACTGACGGTTGGAATTGATCGACGTCGACGCCGTTCGGCACGACGCTTGCGCGCGTGGCTGGCGAAGTCTGCGCCAAGAGCTCTCGGTCTCGCTTCGAGGTCAGCACGACTCCGTCGAAACGGCGCCACGCGGCTTTCTCCTCGTAGCCGTATTTGCGCCAATTCAACGAGTTGTACACGCGACGCGACAAGCCCTCCGCAGACTTCGAAGTTCGCCGTTGTAGGTCGTACTCCACATTGTGTTCGTCCAGGACCAAACGAGATCGCTTGTCACGCGCGGTGAAGCGATAGGCGGCCATGTTGGCGAACTCGACTTGCACGACGTCGTACCGCTCGCGTGACAGCTGCTCGTCGAGCAGCCGCTGAAAGTCGGGCCGGCGCTTGACTTGCAGGTGTTCGAAGCTGTGCGCTGATAGAAGTGAGCGCATCTGCAACTTGCGTTTCTCCGACACGCTGCGTGGGTCGAGATCAGGAAGCGTCAGCACGGTCTTGCAATACGCTGCGGTGGCGTCGACCGACTCCTGCGTGTAGGCATCGGTCGAATTGAACGACACGATCGACAACTCGTGCTGCTTCGCTAGGCCACGCATCAGGCCTTCGATTCTGCGTTGCCCCCCGAAGCGCGCTGGACTGGGCAAGTAAGGAGAGACGAACAGAATTTTCATGGCTTTGCTCGAAGCAAAGCACGCATAACACGAATCCGCGGTATCTTGGAGCTACTCCAGCCTGACGTCCAAGACGCTGATTGAATAGGGCGGCAAGGTTTCTTGCATTGCAGCGGCGCTCTGGCTGCGCTCCTCCTGTAGGGATTGCGAGCTCGCGCCATACAGAAACTTGCGTTGTGCAACGAGCTTTCCGCAGCCCGGGAGATCGATGTCGGCAGTCACGGCTTCGGTTGGATCGAGGTTCAAGGCGATCAGCACCATGTGTTTGCCAGAGTCGTCACGCGAGGCAAAAAGCGAAACCTTGTCCGTCATACGCGTGTCCACGGAACGCTCCAGGAAGTGTCCATCCTTGCCGTCGAAGTTGCGATATGCACGGAACGCCCAATAAGCGGGCGAATCCTTGGGTGGCGCGTGCCAATAAAAGGCATAGTCCAGCTCCGTCGTGCCGAATCGGCCCAGAACCTCAGCCAGCGCTAATGCACCGCTGATGTGCAGTTCACCACCGAAGTTGTATTCCCCGATCGACACCGCGAGGCCAGGGTAGCCAAGCTTGACCCACTCCTTCAGTCGCGGAATCAGCCGGACGTTATCGTTGATCCACGATTCGTCTCGGTAGCTCGGGTCCCAGAGCGAACGGGTGGATCTGATGCGCAAGGCTGCCGCCTCCGCGTCGGTGGCTGTACCGTACACGTTCTTTCCTTGAGGATAGTAGTGAACGTCGAGCACATCGAGCGAGCGAGTTCCCGAAGCTTGATCGTGTTCGTGCAGCTTGCGCAGATACCACGGGATCAGCGGGACGTCTCCGTGGGCCCTGCGATCCGGCTTTTGCGCAACGCCCGCGACTACATCGCGGGCCGAGAAGAAGTAGCCAGTCCAGCCCCACTCAGCCGGGCCTGCGATCAGCGCTTGCGGATCGCCGGCCCGAATTGCCGTAGCGTAGCGCAGCGTGCGATCGAGGAGCTCATCGTAGGAGAGTGGCTCTGGGTGGACGTCGCGATGCGTCGAATTCCAAAGGCTGGGCTCGTTGTCCAAAATGTACATCTTCACGCTGCGCGCGTTCGACTTGCGGTCTTCGGCGACGATCGTCTCCACCCACTTGCGCATCATTTCCGGCGGCGCAGGCACGCTGGTCAGAGTCGGCGACTTTGGTTCGATCGGCACGCCGTTCTGCCGCACGCCATCCCCGGAGTCGACCCGATTGGGATCGTGAGCGCGCTGTGCACCGTAAATAGCGACTGGGAAGCCGTAGGAAGTCAGGTCCTTCGCAACCCAGCCGATCGTGGGGACGGTGACCGCAGAGATGATATGACGGCTCTGATTGCTCTTGAGGAACGTGCGATAGTCGTCGCTCTTGGTATTCTGGAAGAACCAATCGCTGCCGGCGTTGTACGCGTTTCCTAGCTGCCAATTGTAGCGACTCGTGGGGTTTCCACCCCAGCGGCGAGCGGTCGCCGACAGCCCCGGCTCATCACCCACGACGCCATAGATATAGGGACTGATGGGATGGCCGGGGGCTTGGCAATCGGCCACCAGGCGAACGTGCTTCGCGGCAGTGACGGGCATCGCCCCCGTCGCTGTCGGCGCGCCGACGTCTGGCCGACTTGGCGTGAGCGCCAACTTGTCGAAGCTCACCCAGTCATTGGGGACCAAGACCTTCGCGTGCAATACGATGCGGTCGATCGGCGCACCGGATGGATTCAGCACCTGCCAAGGGATCGACACCCCGACCCAACCGTCAGGCAGAGGCTGCAGTTGCGAGCCGACGACATCGACTGGTGGACGCGAAACGTCGTCGTTGCTCGCGGCCACCTGAACCTGCAGAAAATCCCCGAAGGAACTCGGCGCGCGCATGTGAAACGAGAATGAGCCAAAGCGCTCCGACAGCGCCGCCTCGTGGTGAATGATGAAACCACCGAAGTTGGAGAAATCGACGCGGGCGGGCCCCTGCGAAAGATCGTGCTTCCCCCACCCCCAGTCGGACCAGCCCTGGCTCAGCTTGCCGTCGTACACACTGAGTGCCGATGACACCTCGCCTGGCGCGGCGGCGGGCGTTGGTTGACGAGGCGAACCGCCGCTAGCTCCACAAGCTGCACAAAGCGCGCAGACGACGAGGCATCGCAAGTCGAGGGCTCGAGAGTGTTCGACGCTGCCGCTGACCCGTTGCTTCGCACGCTGCATCATTTTCGGTGCCAATGATAGAGAATGAAGCGCGGATTGAATTGACGGCGCTCCTCGTCGACGAACGACTGACGCGCAGCGGTCAGCACGAGGTCGTTCGGGTCCTCGAAGTTGCGACTGATCTCAGACCACAAATAGTAGACGTCACGCTTACCCTCGGTCAGCCGCTCGACCATGGGAGCGACGTCCGCGACGCTTGCATCCGGGCGCGACAAGCTGACGAACTTGATGCGGTCGAATAGGTCGGGCGCATAGTAGTCCCACAAACATTTCGGCGACGCAGCTGGCTCTGGCGGCGCGCTCATGTTGCCCAGACGCAGCAGCGCCGAATTAGCATCCAGCGTGCTACGCAGGAGGAGCGCGGCCCCACGCCAATCCTCGCGGCGGCCATACTCTTCTGGGCGATTGAAGTGAACCAGCGCAATCGCGAGCACTAGCGCGCTCGTGGTGGCGAGTACGGTCCGCAGCCATGCCTTAGGGGTCGCGAGGTAGCCCGCGGTCAGCAAGAGCGGGAAGAAAGGCGCGGAGAACACCATGTACTTGGGGTGAATGAAATTCCGACCCGAAATCACCACCGAGACCAAACTCACCAACGTCGGGACGGCGAACAGCTCGACCGAAAGCCAAAAGGCAGGCCCCGGATTCCGCGTGGCGCACAAGCGCACGAGTTGCCAGACCACGAGCACACTCGGGATCGCCACCAACAGCGCCAACGAAACGTTGGACGCCAAACTCGACAAGCGAATCGCGCGATCCAAGCCCAAGTCCGGCAAGACGAAGTAGTTGAAGCCGACCGAAAACGCGGTCAGCAATTTGGGCAGCGCGCTCGGCAGATCCGTCGCCAATAGATGCGGAGCGCCGCCTGCTTCGCGCTGAAAGCGCATTAGGTTAGGCACGTTCGGCAAATACATCGCGACCATGCCGAGCAGAGCAGCAAAGCCCTGCTTCAGCGACAACTCGCGGCGGCGGCGGAGCATCGCGAAACCGAAGCCGGCCATCAAAAACCAATAATGGAAGTGCGTATAAACACCCGCCACTCCCGCCAGCACGAAGCCCACCCAAGGCAGCGCTACCGGCCGGTGCTCAGCGGTGCGCGCGACGACCTCGACAAAGGCCCACGCTTGCAGCAACGCGATCAAGGGCACGAGCGAGTACATGCGCAGCTCTTGTGAAAACTCAATCAACATCGGGTTGAGCGCCAAGAGCAGCGCAAACACGAGCCCCGCCCGGACACCCGCGAGGCGTCGAGCGAGCAGGAACGCCACAGGAATCTGTAGCGTGCCGAACAAAAGGCAGAGGCTCCGAAGCCCAAATTCGCCGTGAAAACCGAGCTTGCGCCAGAAGTAGAGCAGGCTAAAAAAGAGCGGGCGAAAGCGATCTTCCGTCGGTGTCAGCCACTCGTTGCTGTCGCGCAGCAGCGAAAAACCTTCGTCGCCGTAAAAGCTCGCCGTGATCTGCGGCACCCGGACGGCGAGGGCGAGGGCGATGATTGCCGTGAGGAACCAGGCTTCGGTCTTGTTCACTGCGGCTTGGGACGACATGTTTTTTGCGGTTCGCTCTCTAAGAGAGTGCGCGCAGTATGCCTGCTGCCTGCTGCCAGCGGAACGGTATTTTGGGGTGTAGAATGGATTCGCGCGGCTCTTGAAAGTCGCTATAAACGGGGGTCAGGCGAAAACGACAGCAGCGCTCCCGAACGAAGTCATGGTCACTGAACAAAAGGTCGGAGGAGATGTCATCGGCGCACTCACGGTGGTGGGAGTACTAACCCTGCTCGGTGTACTCGTTGCCGATTCCAGCCTCGGACTGCTGGTCACGCTGATCGATTTCTTTCTGCTCGTCTACGTGATGTTCCGAGTTCCGGTGCGCCAATTCCTGATGGGATTGATGTTCTTCGTGTTCGCGCTGCCCAATCCCTCGGAGGGCCAGTCGACCAAATGGGAGCCGCCGTTCACCGCCGTCGGAGCGATTCTCCTGAATCACCTGAATACGGTCGATCGCAGCCTGAGCTTCCTTTCGAGCGCGTCGTTTTCCGGCCTCGATCTCTTGCTGGTGATGCTGGGAGTCGTCGTGTTCATACGCAAGCAGAACGGCTCCAAGATCGACTCGGCAGGTCGGCTCGAAACGCCGAAGCCGCTGAAGACGATGGCGTTCATCTCGCTCGGCGGCACGATCTTCTCCTGGGTCAGCGGGCTCGTGAGGGGCGGCGACTTCGGCATGTCTCTCTGGCAGGTCAACTGCGTCGTGTACATGCCGGTGCTCTTCTTGCTGTTCCAGTACGGACTGCGTGGACCGCGGGACCATCAGGCATTGGCGCGCGTCATCATGAGCGCCGCCGTCTACAAATGCTTCATGGCCTACTACATCGTGCACTTCATCCCGGGGCCGCTCGACCCGGATACCGGAAGCACGCGACCGGTCTATGGCACGAGCCACAACGACTCGATGCTATTCGCTGCGGCTTTCGTGCTCGTTCTGGCACTGCTGGTCGAACGCGCTGGCAAGAGCGCCAAGTGGTATGGACTGATTTTCTTGCCGATCTTGGCCATGGGTACGATCGCCAACAATCGACGTTTGGCCTGGGTTCAAGTCGCTTTGGTATTCTTCACGGTGTACCTCATCAGTCGTGAGAGCCCAATCAAGCGCAAGCTGCGGCGCACGCTAATCGCGCTTACTCCGCTGATTGCGGTCTACATATACGCTGGTTGGGAGTCGCAGTACGGCGGGACCTTCAAGGCCGTGCGCATGATCCGCTCCGTAGTCGACGCGAAGAGCGACGGGTCCAGCCAATGGCGCGAGTACGAGAACGTGAACTTGATCGCCACGTTTCGCACGAGCCCAATCATCGGCACCGGTTATGGCGTGCCCTACCAAGAGATGGTCGTCTTGCCGCCCGTGGACTATCCGCTCGAACGCTACCTGCCGCACAATAGCCTGCTCGGGCTGTGGTCCTACACGGGTATGGTTGGCTACGCCGCGCTGACCCTACTCTGGGCTGTCGGCGTGTATTTCGGTATGCTCGCCTACTACAAGGCTGAAGATGCGCGGCTGCGGGCGGCAGCCCTGGTCAGCTTCGGCAGCGTGCTGATCTATCTACTTCAGTCGTGGGGCGATCTGGGACTCGGATCGTGGACCGGCATATTCATGATGGCCACCGCGCTTACAGTAGCCGGCAAAGCAGCAGTCGCGGCCGGACAGTGGGGCGATGTCAAAGCAATACGAGCCGGAAACAACGCGGTGTCGGGTGGTGCCGCCGCATACGGCCAGACGCGTCGACCTTGATGAATCCGCGCGGACGGCGCTGCGGTGGCGTGGTCGAACGATTGACACGAGAGACGTGGGCGAATATCTGAGAGCATGTCGAGTTCGTCATCGCCGACTCGGGTGCGGCTGATTCTCTTCGCATTGGTGGCCGCGTTCTGTGTCATCGCCGTTACGCAGCGTTGGCTGCAAGACGACGCTTTCATCACCTACCGCTACTCCCGTTACCTCGCCAACGGGTTCGGTGCGGTGTGGAACCCGGGCTACGCCATCGAGGGCTACACCAACTTCTTGTGGATGGTGCTGATTGCTGGCTGCATCTCGCTCGGCATTCCGGCGGAAGTTGCGACGCACTTGCTCAGCATTCCGATGTTCGCGGGTTCGCTCTTGCTCGTGTTCGCGATCGCGACCCGCGTGTTGAAAGACGCACGCTGGGGCTTGGTCACGACCGCACTGACGGGCGCGAACTACAGCTTCTTGATGTACTCGACGGGCGGGCTCGAAACCCAGCTCAACACCCTACTGACGTTAGCGTCACTGCTGTTGGTCGTGCGCGCGAGCGATGAGGATCGAGTCACGCCGGGTTCCGCCGCCGCGCTCTCGACCCTGGTAGCGCTAGCCATGATGACGCGCCCGGACTCGGTCTTGCTGGCCACGGTAGCAATCGGTTTCATGGCCTGGCTCGCGCTGAAATCCCGCAAACAGCCGACGAATACCTGGTTCACGGCGCTGCTCCTGCTGGCGCCCGCCCTGATCCTGTTGGTGCCCTGGTTGCTGTGGAAGAAGCAGTTCTACGGCGGGATCTTCCCCAACACATTCTACGTGAAGCTAGGCATTCATCGCCCGGGCACCATGAACCGCGGACTCGCGTACGTTGGCTGGCCGTTCATCAGCTACCTGTGGCTGCCGGTGTTGGTGTTCTTGGCGATCAAGCTGCGAGCACGTCTCCCGCGACCCGAGCGATCGGCTTATCCACTGCTGGCCTACTGCGCGCTCTGGCTCGCCTATGCCGTTTTCATCGGCGGCGACATCATGGAATTTCGGCAGCTGATTTGCGTATTCCCGCTGATCATCCTGCTGATCGTCTACGCTTGGCGCAGCGCCTTTCCGAAGCTCGAAGCGGTCGCGGCTCTGGCGGCGATTCAGCTCGCGGGCAGCGTGGTGCATGGGCTGTATTTCGGTAAATACGAACGACCTCCAGGTATCGGCAACATCCCAGTGCTCACCAGCACCACACTCCGATGGTGCGAAATGGGTTCGCGACTGCTCAGCGACTTGGGCAAGGAAAGCGGCGCTACGATCGCGGTTTCGCCTGCTGGAGCGATCCCTTTCCGCTCCGAGTTGCGTACCATCGATATCCTTGGCCTGAGCGATCGCTGGATCGCTCGCAATGGCTTCGTTCGTCAGAAGTGTGACGTGTGCCTCGGCCATCTCAGGCTCTCCAGCTTCGACTACCTCGCCCACGCCGGAGCGAATCTGGTCTTCGGACACCCGCAAGAGTCAGACTTCCGCCATCCACTTCCGAGCACCACCGCCGTGCTCGAGCAGATGTTCTACGGCGAGCGGCTAGACTACGCGAACATCCCCGAGCGAGCGCGAATGGTTCAGATCCCGCTTTCAGGCGACGACAGCTTTGTCGCCCTCTACCTGCAATCGAACCCGAAGATCGACGCGCTAATCGCGAACGGCACGTGGAAATCACAGCCGCTCGACCGCAGCGGCCCGCTGTGGGCGGCGAAGCGCGAGTGAGCGCGGCTCAGGAACCGACCGCAACGGCAACAGCGACCGGCGATTCCGACTCCTGAACTGGTAGACGCACGGTCTCGAGCGGCGAGGCAATTTGCAGGTAGGCGAGGCGCTTCATTTCGCGGCGACCGCGTGTCACCGTATCCAGCACCAACCCACAAACCACGCTCAAAAACGCAAGCAGCATGATCGACGCCGACAAGATCGCCGTCGGGAAGCGTGGCACGAGCCCTGTCTCCCAATAAGTGATGACGACCGGAATCGACAACGCAACGGCAACGAGCGCAAGCACCAAGGCAGCGATGCCGAAGAAGGCAATCGGTCGCTCGTTCTTGAACAGCATCAGCATGACGCGCAAGATGCGCACGCCGTCACGGTAGGTGCTGAGCTTGCTGACTGAACCGGGCGGGCGGGCGAAGTAGTCGGTCTCCACCTCGGCGATGGGCAAGCTCAGCGTGAGCGCATGAACGGTGAGTTCGGTTTCGGTCTCGAAGCCCGCCGACAGTGCCGGGAAAGACTTGGCGAAGCGCCGCGAGAATGCACGATACCCCGACAGGATATCCGTAAATCGCTGACCAAACAGCTGCGCCAAAAAGGTGGTCAGCATCTTGTTGCCGAGCACGTGGCCAGCGCGATACGCCTCGGTTTGGGTCTGAATGCGACGGCCCACGACCATGTCGAGGTTGTTCCTGATCAGCAAATCGATCATGGTGCGCGCCGCTTTCGCATCGTACGTCGCGTCGCCGTCGGTCATCAAATAGACGTCGGCTTCGATGTCCGAAAACATGCGGCGCACGACATGGCCCTTGCCCTGTAGAGTTTCTTGCCGAACGATGGCCCCTGCGCGACGCGCGACCTCCATGGTGCGGTCCTTGGAGTTGTTGTCGTAGACGTATATCTCCGCCTCCGGCAGCGCGACCCGCAAGCCCGCAACGGTATCTCCAATCGCAATCTCTTCGTTGTAGCAGGGGATCAGGACGGCGATACGAGGGGCGGGGAGCTGGTTGCTCACGAATAGATCCTCCGATAGTCAGCACCAGCCCAATGCCGGAGCGTCGGCGAAGATAACGCAGCTCGGGGAGAACCGCAGCCCGGTACCGCGGGTCGCGCTCTCTTTTCACAAGAAACGAGGCAGAAAGTGGCCATTCCGTGGTGCCTCAGATCGGCGACGTTTCGCGTCCGTATCAAACGAATCAATGAGATTTTGGTTCGGCTCACGTGTCGCTCGCAGCCTGGAGCGCGCGCTCCCAAGCCGGAAGCATCAGCCGGACGGGATCGTGAGTTGGCAACGCTCGAACGCGACCGACCAACGGAGCGCATGCGTCAGGCGGTATGGACACTGCGCCTGCGTTCGGGCATGGTCGTGGTGGCGGAAAGCGGAGGCTCATGCAACTTCGTAACTTAGGCAAAGAGCTCAAGCACCCCACGCTTGTGATCTTTCTGGTCGGTCTGGTCGCAGCCCTGGTCGTGACGTTCGTGCTCTGGCAACACCAAGACGCAGTCCAGCGCGTAGACGATCCTTACTACTTTTCCATTCTCGGGCGCAGCATCGCCGAGGGCCGAGGGTTCATGCAGTGGAATCACCCGGACCTGCCGACCATGCGCCGTGCCCCGCTCTATCCCGGGATGATCGCGGTTCTGTATCTGCTTGGCGGCCCGCACACCGTACTCGTTCGGCTCGCGCAGTGTGTCTTGACCGGAGGCACTGCAGCATTCACCTACGCCATTGGCGCCCGGGTTTTCTCCAAGCAAGTGGGGCTGATCGCCGGAGTATTGGCGGCCTTGCATCCCATGGTGCTGCGTTACGTGCCGGACTTGCAGGTGGAGAGCCTGCTCACGTTCTTCACCACGGCGATGGTCTGGTGTGGCGTAGGTTTCATCCAGAAACCAAGCCTCAAATTCGGCTTCGCCCTCGGTGCTGCAGGCGCGCTCGGTGCGTTGGTGAAGGGGGTGTTGGTGGTGTGCCCGCCGGTGTTCGCCGTGTGCTGGCTGCTGCGCCGCTGGCGTCGCGGAGAGCCTTTGTCGATTGCACCGGTCGCCGCGATCGCCGTGGCCATGTGCGTCGTGATCTTGCCGTGGACAGCAAGAAACTACAAAGTTTCGGACGGGCACTTCATTCTGATCAGCACCAACGCCGGCGGCGAGTTCTTGCGCGGCTACGTGTTCGCACAGCCGAAGTACTACCTGCTGCAGAAGCGCCCGTACGTCGACGGCGAGAACGAGGCCAACCAAATGGAGATCGACCTGTTCAAGTCGCAAAATCTAGTTTGGGAGCGCGATGAACCAGAGACCGAGCGCGTGCTCAGCAAGGCAGCCAAAGAAAAGCTCGTCAGCGATCCGCTCGCGCTGGTGCCGAAGACCTTTATTGGCCTCTTCACCTTTTGGTACGAGTTGACGAGCGCCAAGAACTCGCTCGTTGTCGGCGGAGCAGCGCTCGGTGCATGGATCTTGGCCGTTCTCGGGATCCTGCGCGCCCGTTTGCAGGGGCGCATCTTGTGGCCATTGCTCCAGCCAATTCTGACGATCAATATCCTGTACGCTATCTTGCTATCGCTCGGACGCTACTCGGCGCCGGTGATCCCCACGCTCATGGTGCTCAGCTCTTGGGGCATTGCCTGCCTGCTCAAACTCGAGGGCACGGAAGCGGAACGCCGAAATCAAAACGGGCTTAGCGCGTCGGGTTGAGCCGCCACGCAGCGCCGATCCCGTCGCTCAGGTGCCCAGGCCCACGCTGCGGAAAGTGATCAAGCGGTTGGCGGCGTAGTTCCAAAACAGAGCTACGCCGACGGCCGCAGCTTGGCCGACATACAGGGCCACGATCGGAGTCGTGTACCCCAAAGCAAATCGATCGGCCCAACCGAACACCAACAGGTTGATGGCTAGCCCCACGCAGCTGACGAGCACGAACTGCATCAACTGCGGAAGCATGAATTTGTCCCGCGACTCGGGATAGGTCCAGCGTCGATTGCACACGAAGGTGGTGGCGACTGCGAGCGAGAATGCTAGCCCTTTGGCAAGCACGCGGTCCAGTGAACAGGCTACGGCGAATACCGTGAGCGCTCCGGTATCGACGACAAAGCCGATCCCGCCGACGATCAAGAACATCAGAAACCGCCGGACTTCGCGACGCGCAACCTCGGCCCGATCGAGCGTGGCATCAGCCAGGTCATCCCGGGCCAACGGCTCAGCCCCTGCCCTACCAATCGAAACTCGACGCGACGAAGGCTCTGGTTCGCTGTGCACGGGAGCGGTCTATCAGGAACGACGCGAGGCGGCAACGCCGGGCGCCACGCGCGAGTAAACGATCAGCAGCGCCCCCAAAGGTAGATCAGCGCGAACGCGTAGAAGGCGTGAAAGAACAGAGTGTAGCTGATCGCCTTCTTGAGCCCATTTTTCGGGACCGCGTCACGAGCAGCAAATGCGGGGATCGCGATCGTCGCAAACACGACGGAGATCAGAATCAGCTTGGACATCGCAGGTGGCTATCGAGTACGTACACCACTCTCGGTCTTGGCGCTCTTTGTTCCGCGCGGGCCCTTCACTGCGCCTCGTAGTCGAAATCGTAACTCATGATGCCGTCGTCTGGGACGTGGACGGTGGTTTCGCCACAGCTAAAGTGCCAAATGAAGAAGGCTCGCCGCTCGTTCGAGTAAACCAAACCCACGGGACGGAACGGTGCTGCCACGCTGACCACCTGCCAGCTCTCCCCACCATTTGCGGAAACGATCACTTTGTCGGCGCCGATTGTAGCCAGCCTACCGTCCGGCAATTGGATGATGCCGACCGCGGGATCGACTGTTCCCACCTTGTTGAGCAGCGTCCAAGTCTGGCCTTGGTCTATGCTCTTGGCGACCGCCCCGCCGAAGTCGCTAGCAAAGTAGATGGTGCCATCATCCGTGACCAGGGGCGCGGCCGCGCCGCCCGCCGGAGTTACTTGAGCCCATGATTCGCCAGCGTCTTCGGTGCGGTAAATACCACTTTGACCATCGCCAAACTCACGACAGCCGAGCAGGAAGGTCTTCGACCCAATGACCAAGGGGTAACTACATGCTCCAGCTTCCTTGGGCTCCCCTTCGCCGATGTCGCTAAACGTCTTACCGCCATCAGTCGAGAGGTGGAGCAGGTGATCGGCTTCGTGGCCACTAATCAGAATAGTGCGGCGCTGTCGGTCGCTGAGGTCGACACTGACGTAGTCGTTGTGCTCGGTTCCCAATGAATGGAACGTGTTGCCATCGTCAGCGGTCTTGAATGAACCGAGCCCGTTGTAAACTCCGGTGACCCACCAGGACTTCGGGGCCACTGGATCGTACAGGATGAAACTCGGCCGATTTGCCATGTCTTCCGACTTTGGGCCTTGACCCAACGCCGACCAGGATTGTCCACCGTCGGTGCTTTCCCACAGTCCGTTCAGCGCGATGCCTGCGATCAGGCGATCCTCGCCTGGCTTCGCGCTGAGGTAGGACATGTTTCCGCACTGGGAGTGGAGCTCTGTCAGATTCCCAGTTGCTACCGACCAACTGCCGGTGGGCGTTGGCCCGTCGATCACCCCCGAACCGGCATTCGCGTTACCCCCTTGCCCCGGCGCACCCCCTTGCGCGGGCGCATTCTCGTCACAGTGTTTGCTAGGGCACGCGTAAAACGTGCATCCGCAGGGCGATAGGAGACAGGAAACGACGATAGCTCGGAGGATCGAAGGGCCCACGCCTTTGTCTTACTCGACGTAGCGCCAAATGCCAGCGAGCCAGTTCCCCGTGACGATGATATAGTGCGTACCGTCGTATGTGACCGCGGCGCGCTTTGCTCCATTGGTCATTCCCGACGGGGCAACCGGGGCCCAATCCGACCAATTCACTCCGTCCGTAGTCGGGCTGCGCTGTAGATGTTGCTCTTGGCCCGTCGTGAACGCGACCGGTAAGGTCGCATACACGAAATTCGGCGTGCCAAAAACGGCGTTTTGCGTGGTATCCCCGGACTTTACGGGGCTCCACGACATGCCGAAGTCGCTGCTGCGCCAGATGCTACTTTGGACGTGTCCGCTGCCAGAGGCGATGATTACACCCTTACCGTCCTGATAAATCTGCGAGGCGCCGTGACCGTGCTCGAGCGTCTTCAGGACCTGTGTCCAATGCGCGCCAGAGTCGGTGGTGCGCCAAATGCCGCTCGTCATGTTGTCCCACTGCGCCATAGTGAGCCAGGTGCCGGAGGTGGTCGCAGCGGAGTCGCTCTGCACGAACCAGACGTAGGGAGAAACACCGAGGCCTGTCGGAACGGTGATCGTCTTCCACGTCTTGCCGCCATCCTTCGACTCGCTCACGGCGGTCGAGTGAAAGCCAGCGACCAGGTGGTTCGAATCGTACGGATCGACGTCGAGAGAGTAGACGTCGTCGGGGACCGGCGCTTGCGTGTTGTTGACCGCGTAGTAGTCCCAGTTCACGCCGCCGTCCGTGCTCTTGTACACGCCCATCTGATCACCGTAGCCACTGACGGTGTACAACGCTGGGGGCGTATTGGGATCACGGTTCTGCTTCGGATCGATCGCGGCTGTCCAAGGTCGCCCCGACTCGATATGATCACTATTCTTACCGGTACTGATGTGGTCCCAGTTCAAGCCGTAGTCTGTCGACTTCCACACGCCTTGGTAGCAAATGAATGCGTACAGGTCGCCGCGCCGAACGGGGTCCGCCACTACGTCTTGCACTCCGTAGTTGCATTCCTTGCAGCCCTTGTCTGGGCTCATACTCGCCCCAGGCGGCGTCACGTTGACCCATTTACCGGGTGGGCAAGAACCATCCGCAATGCACGGGTTGGGAGGCGTCACGGGCATCGGGGCTGGGCCAGAGCCGCCAGCCGGAGCCCCGCCTCCCTGAGCCCCGGGCCCACTCCCGCCGCTCGCTTGGCTACCACCGCCCGTGGATGCGCCGCCAACCGAAGCCGGAGCGTCCCCTCCCACCGCCGGAACATCGCCGGTTGCCGACGACGTGCCACCTGCCGACGACGCGCCACCACCGCTACTGGTCGCACCCGCCGCTGATAAGGCGGTGGTGTTCGGAGTTTTGGATGCCTCGCCACATGCCGTGCAAGTGATCAATAGACCCAGTGCAAACTTACCTACGTTCACGTTTGGCAGTCCCGCCGCGGCCAATACGCGGCTCTCTGGCACGGGGTCATTGCGGCGTTGGCCAGTTGTTCCACGGGGGGAGCGGATAGGCTCCGTTCAAGGACTGCAGGAACACCAGGAGGTCCGGACGATCACTCGCAGACACGTTCGGCGCGTGGACTTCCATAACGTCAGAGAGCGAAGCAAGCGCTCCATCATGACCGTAAGGAAATGTCAGCGCGACGTTGCGCAATGACGGCGTACGGAACGCCCCCACATCGGCAGAGCTGGCTACAGGTGGGGTGATCGGCGCCTCGCCGCTCACCACGTCCGCGTACGGCCCGTCCAAATTGAACGGGCTGCTCAAGAGCTCGGGGACGCCCTGCGCGCGACCAAGATCAGCCACGGCACCCGGCAAGCTCGGAAATCCGACATTGTGGAAGCCTTGATCACTGAGCATGGGGCCGCTGTGGCAACTCTGACATTGATTCTCCAGGAACAGCGAGAGGCCGTGCTTTTGCGCGGGAATCAATTTGGAATCGTCACCCTTGAGGAATGCATCCAACGCAGCAGCGCTCGACGCATTCTTACGCATGTAGGCGTCCAATGCCTTGCCGACATTCGAGAACATGCGATTCACTTCGTCTTTCGTGGCGTCAGAAAGCGCGTCGTAGGCCGCGTCACCCGGCTTGCCGGAGGCTGGCCACGAGGCCACGTCGCCCAGCGGGCCGAAGACGCTCTCGTAGCCGTCACGGTAGTGGTCCGCCATGAAGTGCAGCACCGACAGGCGCGACGACGCCATCTCCACAGGGTTCTCGAGCGGACCCAGTGGTTGAGACCACAACGAGTCAGCCCTACCATCCCAAAAGAACACGCTCAGGTAGGCGGAGTTGAAGGTCGTTGGAGAGTTGCGGGTGCCCACATCCTTACCCTTCGACACCGAGCGGTGATCGGAGAACGCTAACTCGGGCGCGTGGCACGTTGCGCAGCTCGTACCTCCGCCGAGGTTCGAGTCGAAAAAGAGCGCAAAGCCGAGCTGAGCTGCGGAGATGTCGTCCGCAAACTTGTTGCCACGAGAAACGGGCAGATTCGTAGGCAAGAGCATTTCATGCGCGGCCGCGCAGTTCTCCGCAGAAACGCCGTCCAGATCACAATGGCCGACGCCGGGGTTGGAGGCGCAGCCGCAAACGGCCACGATCGATGCTGCGACCGCGCGCACGGCCTTGCTCTTCAACGACATGGGCTCCTCATTTCGCCGGATAGCAACGCTTGGCGTCGAAGCCGGCGGGCAAGGCGACGTCTTCCTGGATTCCCACATTGTCGTAGCTTCGCCAGTCGGCGAAGGGCGTGTTGTGCAGCAAGTGATGCTGATCTGTCTGCGGGTTGGCGCTAAAGCCATCCGCGCGCATCTCCGTGAACTCTGCCGAGGTGTGGTAGAGAATGTGCCAGAAGCCGACTGCTGTCTCGGCCATCGTCATGGCAGTCGGATCGAGCTCCTGGCAAATGCGCGGCTCGCCTTCGACATAGATGACGATTCGATTGCGACGCACGAACACGTCGAAGCGGGTCTTTTGCCAAATGTTCGTCTGATCATCCAACCACACGCCCGTCAGCTTGCCGTTAGCGTCCTGCTGCCGCTCCCAACGGATGGGATAGGGGCCATCCTGAGTTGGGCCAAAGGCGGTGGTGTACTCGTCCAAGCTCTTCTCGTCGTATTTATCCTTGGCTGGCGCCGGATGAGTGCGAACGACGGTGATCTTGGCGCTGGTGTCCGAGTGGGAGTCGAGGTCGCCCCCACCGTCGATTCGCTCGTATCCCGATCCGCGTGCGACGACGGTCAGGCAATTCCAGCCAAGTGTATTGGTGGGGTGAGTGCCATCCTCGTTCATGAAGCCGGGGCGCGGAAGCGGAGCGGCCTTGGGCGTGTCACCGACGTACGTGTCGCCGACCGTGTCCGAGCCGCACAACGCCAGATTCTCGTAACGACGTGGAGTTTCGTTGCGCTGCACTTCGTAGGTGATGTGCAGGTACTTGTCTGCTTCGGTCGGCAAGTGCGAGGGTCGAGCGCGCGGGTACATGGCCTGCAAGCTCATGGAGCCCTGGAACGGATCACCGAAGACCATGTTCAAGTGGCCACGATTGATCGAAAAATCACTGAACTCATTGGAGATGTCGTAGAGGACCATCTTCTTGGTCAGGTACGTATTGAACTGCGTACCGACGCCCAAGACGTCGTTGGCCAGATCCTTCGTGCGAAGGAGGACGGGCTGATCGCTCTCGTCCTCGAAGTCCTCGAACAAGTCCTTGTCGGTGAATCCAGCAGGAAGCTTGGATGTGCCGGTCGGGCTCACCTTGATCACGCTGCGAGCGAGCACGACCGGGTCGTCTGCCTCGGCCGGTTGGGCCAAGCGTACGTATGGGCTCTCGGGGAATGCCGGTGACGATGTATCGAACGTGGGCTGATTCGGCCCCTGACCGTTCAAGATCATGCTGCCGTATTGAGCGCGAATCTCCGCTTCGGTCCGGACCGGGAACGTCGCGGGCATCAGCTGCAGTGTGTACGACTTGTTGTTCACGACGGCGGGTACGGTGTCTGGACCGACGCCTGCGACCTCGATGTGCACGTCTCTGTGGTTCGGGCCGAACAGCCCCGGGAACGGACACTGGCGATCGATGGCTTCGACGACCAGGGTCGTATCGGGTGCCACCCCGTCGATCTCCATCGTTTGCATCAGCTGCGCGGGAACGTTGGGGCGACGGTCGGTGTCGAACGCCCCGCACTTCGGCATGTCGAGCAACGCGTTGTTGTACTTGATAGGAAGGATCTCGTCGTCGGTACATTGGTTGCGCTGGCGGAGGCCGGCGCAATAGATGTCAGCACCGTCGACATGCTCGCGCTTGTTGTCGATGCTCACCGTGACGCCGTCCTTCACGGCGAAGACGCGATAGTCGTGCGCACCCGAGACACCTGGCAAATACAGTCGAACGCTGCTGCGATTGGGGATGACATGGACATCACCCAAGGCAGGCGCGTCCGTGAGCTTGAGATTGGTCGTTCCTTGGTCCGCAGGCTTGCCGCCATCAGGCACTGGGATTGACGGCATGTTTGCCGGCGCGCCCCCGGTCGATGCGGACGAGCTACCACCTGAAACTACCGACGAAGAGCCACCGTTATCGTCGCTGGAACCGGAACCGGCGGTGTTGCCGAAAGAACCAGCGTTGCTCATCCCGGGAACGGTCACGATGCCGTCGCTCTTCGAGCTCCCACAGCCGAGCAAGGAGCCAGCGATTTGCGCAACGAGCAATCCTACCAGCGCCGTCTTTACGCGCGGCGCAGCCGAACGGTTGTTCGACCGGCTAGACAGACCCAGGGGATACCTTCGCGCCCCCATGTACGACTGGTTCATGCGATCTCAAGCCTTCCTATGCGCCCAGATGTGGCGACAATACCCTAATCTTCGTTCCATGCCAGGCACAAACGCCGCACACATCTGCCTGTGCGCGCACACAAATGGCCCGCTAAAGGGTAGTTATACCTGCGTGACCTTGCTGCTGACGGCGTAATCAATAGGTAAGATAACCCCTTAATGATCTCGGGATCCTGACGTCGCGCACGAGTTTCTTTCAACGACGAGCCCTCAGCGCTCAGCACTTTGCCAAACTCGTTGCATGTGAGCCGAAATCCTCCCAGCTGTGGATCGCTTCGCGAGCCTGCGCTGCGCGTTTCAGTTTTTTCGCCTCATCGCCACGGCCCTATTGCTCCGCGGACTGGCTCTTAGGTGATTTTGACTATGTAAAAAAAACAGTCTGATCGCTCGTGTCGCGTTTCAGCTGCGGAACGGTCCTGTGGTAGCTTGTGCGCACTTTCCATGTTTTTTGTCGCGCCGGTTCTTGCGCAGGTCGTGACGTTGAGCGTCGCGGATCGAACCGAAGCCCGCTACGTCACCACCAACGCGAACCACGCGGAAGCTTCCACTCGCCCGCTAGTCGATTTGTCGGTCGACGGTCGTCGCTCGTCGTTGACTCTTCATTACAATCCGTCGTTCACACTCATTCCACTCGAGTCCGAGCCGCGTGATCTGCTGGTCATGCACAATGCTTACGTGGCTGGCATACAGCGATGGGGCCACACACAGCTGTCACTCAGCGAGGCCGGGAGCATCGGTGAGCAAAACTTTCTCTCGCTCGCCCTGACCGATCCTGGCGTCGGAAGCGTAGCGCCACCCACCACGCCGCCTGGCGCGGCCACGCCAGCACCCGGCACCACCACGCCGCCAGCGACACCACCACCCGGAACCACCACGATTGGGACTCCAGCCCCCCCGACCGGCGTCGGCTCAACGCAAATTCGCGCTGCGAATCGCGCAGTTCACTTCGGCAGCTCAATCACGGCAGCTGCCCTGCAGTACGAGCCCACAGCTCGGGTGACCCATCGTGCCGAACTCGCGTACCTGATCTCCGGTGCAGTACGCGAGAGTGACAGAGCGGACTATCCGGTGATCCGTGGACCGCGCGCGACGCTGTCCACGATCTATCGCGCTTCGCGAAGGGACGATCTGACCACCGCAATGACGCTGCAGTACGCGGCGACCACGAGCGGAAACCAAACCTGGGTGCTCACCGCTGGCGAGACGTGGCGCCGCAAGCTCGATCGGAACACCAACTCCATCTTGGGCTTAGGCGTCAGCGGCACCCGCAGCCCAGCCGTCAACAACTTCATCGCTTACAGCATTTATCCGACATTTTCGGCGGGAATCACCCATCTTTCGAGCCTGGGTCCCGGCAAGTTTGCCGAGACCTTGCTCATCTCCTCGGCGCCCGCGATCGATTTGGTGACTTCCGCAGTGGATCCGCGAATCACCGTGGCCGGCCTGGGCGGCTGGTTCTACGAGGGCTTTTCCGCGGTCGTTTCGGTGGACAGCGCGATTTCACTGCACTCGCAAAGTGAACTGGGCGCGTTGAGCACGATCGGCGGCGGGGCCGGTGTGGCCTATCAGCTGGGTGAGGCAGCCTCGGTCGACAGCGGCATTCGCCTCGCGTACCAAAAATATCAGGGCCAAGAAGTGATTCCGTGGAGCTACGCGGCGTTTTTGGGCCTGAACTTGCGTTTCGGGCAGCGCCTCTAGACACACCCCGCGAGCTGCAATCGGGTGGTGTTTTCCTAGCCGGCGAAGCGCTTCGGGCCTATGTTCATGAGCGGAGTCGATCAGTGAGCAGCGCCCCTTTGGCTAATGTCGAACGAAATGCTGGGCCCAGCCAGGCCATCCAGCTACGCCAAGATCAATGGCATGACCCGGAGTGGCAACGGCTTTGGTTATCGGTGGAGTCCCGCCCATGGCGATCGCTGGCGCTGATTCCAGCGGGGGATGGCGCGTCCGCAGATTTTACGCTGATCATCGCAATTACCCTGTCACGGACCGGGATGGTCCACCTTGGCCGGCCCCTTCAAGTGGCTGATGCAACCCAGGTACCGCTCAACCAACTCACCGCGTTTACGGCCGAGGTGAAGCGGTGCACGGACAGCGGTCAGCGGCTCTTGGTGGCGTTACCCCCCACCACCCAAAGCGCGATCACGACGTCCATCGCTCAGTTCGTGGACGCTGCCGTGCTCTGCGTTCTATCCGAAGGCATGAGCTCGGCGCAGGCGAAGCGAACGGTCAAGCTCGTTGGCGCGTCGCGCTTTCTAGGCTCGGCCGTCTTTCATCCGAGCAAGCTGTCCACTCCGCCCTGATCAGGGCTTGTCCGCCAGCAGCACATCGAGAACGACAAGTGCGTACGGTGGGATTGTCACTCGAACCGATCCCCGTTGGGACGCGTCGCTGGCGGTTTCAATGAGCCCTGCAGAGCCGCCTGCATAGAGGAACGCGCGCGCGGACTTCGGCGCAGCGCACGAATCGAGCCGGATCGAAGCGTCGACGGCAAGGTGCGGATCTCGATTGATGGCAATCGCCACGACGTGATTTTGTCCGACATCGCGCGAAGCAAACAGCGACAGCTGCTTGCTTTCCTTCGTCGGCAATGACTCTTCCAAAAAGTGTGCGCCCTGCCCATCGAAGTTGCGGAACGCACGGAACGCCCAAAATGTCGGAGTGTTCGCTTTGGGGCCACCCCAAAAGTAAGCGAAATCCAAGCCCTGTTGACCAAACCGCCCGAGTGCCTCTGCGGTCGCTAGACCACCGCTAATGTGCTCTTCGGCGCCGAAATTCCATTCCCCGATCGAGATGCGGAGCCCGGGATGGTACATCGCGACCCACTCCTTGAGCCGCGGGATAAGCCGAATTTTCTCGTCGATCCACGACTCGTCCTTGTAGTCGGGGTCCCAGAGCGAAAGCGTCGAGCGAAGACGCAGCGCCGCTCCCGCGGCGTCCGTTCGCGCGTCGCCACCGAAAATCTTGTCGGCCGCCGGATAGAAGTGCACATCGAGAACGTCCAGGAGACGCGTGCCCGTTGCCTTTTCTCGTTTGGCGATCTCCCGCAAGTACCAAGGGATCAACGGCAGATCGTCGTGCGCTCGACGATCGGGTCGAAGGGTTTTGCCAGCCTTCAGATCGCGCGGCGAGTAGAGATAGCCGAGCCAGCCCCACTCGGACGGGCCAGCGATCAACGGGTCCGGATCTGCGGCGCGAATCTCGGTCGCGTAGCGGACAGTGCGATCCAGGAGCTCATCGTAACTGAGCAGCTCCGGATGAACATCGCGATGGGTGTCACTCCACAGCGATGGTTCGTTGTCCAAGAAGTACATGTTCACCGCACGCTTGTCACGAGCACGGTCCGTGTCGCGTAATCGCCGAATCCAACGACCAATCAACTCCGGCGGCGCGGGAATGCTGGTCTGGGTGGGTGGTCCTGGCTCGATGGGTTGACCGTCTGGCGCGAAGCCGTCGCCAGCCTCGGCGCGGTGGGGGTCGAACTTGCGTTGACGGGGAAATTTGGCTGCTGGAAAGCCGACCGAAGACGTGTCTTTGGCCACCCAACCCAAGATCGGCACGGTCACCGCAGTCGGCGCTCCATGACTGGCCGCCTCGGCAACGAGCGTCGCAACGTTGGTGCCTTTGACGTTCTCGAAAAACCAATCGTTCGCGGTGTTCCAGGCGTCTAGATCCCAGTTGCTGCGGCTCGTCGGGTTGCCACCGATACGCTGAGCGGTTTGACCGCTGTCCCACGCGCCGAGGGCGCTGCCGTAAATCATCGGACTTATCGGGTGGCTCGCCCCGCCGCACTGTACTGCCAGCTCCACGTTGCGCGCCCGCGCCGGGCTCGCAGCGACGCTCGCGTCCGCTTGCGTGAGCACGATTCCGTCGAGCAGTACCCAGTCCGAGGGCACCGCAGCGCGCGCGCTGATCGAAACGCGATCGAACGCCACACCTTGCGGGTTCAGCTGCTCGAAGTCGATCGACACCTTGCTCCAACCGTCCTCGCCGGCCTCGATTTGCTCCGGCGAGATCTGCACGGTCGGCATGGTCTTGTCCTCGACCACCGAGCTCTTCAACGAGACCTGTAGGAAGTCGGGCCAAGCAGCTGGCGCCTTGAAGCGAAATGACAGCGTGCCGTAGCGATTGCTCAAGAGCTCGTGCCGGAAGATGATTCCGCCGTAGCCTCGAAACTGGATCTTTGCTGGCCCTGCGCTGGAAAGGTCATGCGGCCCCCAACCCCAATCCGCCCAGCCAGCGCCCAACTTACCGTCGTAAATGGTGAGGGCGACCTCCTTCGAGCGATTCGCCCGGACGGGTGCGAGACTTTCGTCCTCCGTCGCTTGCGGATGGACGCGGTGCTTCGCTTTGATCACTAGCAAGCCACCGCCAGCAGCCCCGAGCACCACTAGCGACGCGACGACGATCCACAGCTTTTTCACGGCTGTCCCAAGCGGAAGCTCACTCAGCCCAGCTCATTGGGTAAAGCGCGCGGCGTGCCCGGCGCGAATCGCTTCAGTGACGCGTTTCACGAACACATCCAGGCCCGCTTCACTTTCCATGAAGTGACGCGCGGCCTGGCCGATGCGACGAGCCTCGTCGGGTCGCGCAAGCATCCGCTCGATCGCGTTGCGTAGTGCCGACACGTCTCCGGGCGGTACGTAGATGCCCGTAACGCCATCGACGATGGTATCGGTCTGTCCCTGAGTCTTGGTGGCGATCACGCACTTGCCCATCGCCATCATCTCCAAGATTGTCGCGATGCCGGTTTGATACGGATTTTCCTGGATCGGCACGACCGCCAGTGCAGACCTGCCGTACAGGTCACGCAACTGAAAACGATTCAGCTTGCCCCACGTGACATTTTCCGGAAGCGGACCGCGCGGTTCGAGCGGCCGCTCGATCCAGGGACTGCCCGCCGCGATTTGCAAGCGAACGGGCAAGCCAGCGACCGCCTTCACCAAGCTGTCGTAATCGCGCAGCAGCTGTCCTGCGGCGCAGATCAGGTCGGGTTCGATTGTTTTCTCGTCGGGTCTGAAGAAGCGCTCGTCCGCGTGATAGTAGATCCGCCGTACCTGGCTCGGCGAAAGGCTGAGTTCGTCGATCGCGAGACGCTCTTCCGACGTCGAGTACACGAGCACCTGGTCGAGTTTCCTAGCGGCCAAACCAAGCTTGAAAAACGCTCGCTTCTTCTTCGGGAACAAAGTGTGAGCGATCATCGTGTGGGAGCTTCGCTGGCTCGTCGTGTTGAGCAACGCGCACAGCGGTAGACCGATGTCTTCACCAGTTGTGAAGAATGCGTCGTACTTGGCTCGCTGCAGGAAGCCAAGCATTGCCACGCCCGCAGAGGTTCCCGCTCGCGCAGCCAGCTTGACGATGGGAGAAGAGGAGCGCTCGACGTCCTTGTAGTCGATCACGTCAGCCTGCAGTTCCCGCGCGAGCTCGAAAACGTCGAGGCGGGGTTCCCGGTCTTCCGTGATCTCTCCGCGTAAGCGCTCTTCAAAACGACCCGCCGCAAGAATCAAGCAACGCATGGCCAATTTGACGGGTGTACGCGGACTCGGGCGGGGCTGCAAGCGCTGGTGAGTCCTCGGCTTGCGATAGCTCTATTGCCTGCTCGCTTGCTCGCTTGCCTGCTCGCTGATTCGCGCCGGACTGCACGGCCCGTAAACCGTGCGCGTGGCGATCTTGCGTGGTGCGCTGTTCGTTTGGGAAAAAATGGAGGAAGCGGTGACTAACCGCATCACTTTTTGTGCGAAATCAGCTGATCACCGCGGACTCGAGTGCTCGAGGTGGAAACCCTGAGACGACGCGGCTAAGGTTCCGAGCGTGGATGAGAAAGACGAAACGGAAGAAAGCAGCGGCGGCGGCGCTGGCATTCAAGTCGACTTACTGAAGAGCTACCTCGCGTTCGCTCGACGCGCGATCATTGAGCGCTGGCTGACAGCGGCCATCATCGGCTTCGTCGGGGTGGTTCTGACCGCTCTCATGGCGATTTACCTGCCTCGCAGCTTCTCGTGCACCACCGTGCTCATGACGTTGGGCAACCCGGTGCTCGACTCGCGAGACACCAACAACGCGCTGACGGGCGCGGCAGATCTCATTTTACGCCACGAGAATCTCGAAGCGATGATCACCGACCTGAACCTGGTCAAAGAAGCCGAGGCGCGACGGCCCCCGCTCATGCGGCTCAAGGACCGAGCCTTCCGCTCGCTGCTCGGCGAACCGGACAACAAGATCAAGATCGCTGCGTTGGTCGGCACGCTCAAGACCAAACTCACGGTTACCGCAGAGAAGGGTGATCTGACCATCAAGGCGGAGTGGAGCGACGCGCGCACCGCAACCCAGCTGGCGGAGACGGCACGCGAGAGCTTCCTCAAAACTCGCCACAACGCCGAAATCTCGGCGTTCGAAGAAAAAATGGCGATCCTAGACGGGCACGCGGCAAAACTCAGAGAGGAGATCGGGGGCTTCGCGCAGCAACTCAAAGCCGCCCGCGACGCCAAACTCACCGATCTCCGCGCGGAGGCTCGCGCCACTGCCAAGGCCAATGAACCAGCGCCTGCGCCGCGTCCGGTTTATCGCCCGGCCGCGCCCGCCGAAGCCGACACCACGACTCCTGCTTTGAAGGAGAAGCTTGCCACGTTAACCGCCAAGCTGGCGACGGTCGAAGCCGATCAAACGCGACGCGTCCAAGAAGCACAGGCCAAGTACGACGAGATGAAGCTTCGACTGACTCCGATGCACCCGGAGCTCATTACCCAGGCTGAGCGTGTGGCGATGGCCCAGCAGGTTCCGTCAGAGGTACAGCTATTGCGCTCGGAGGTGAAGAACGTCCAAGACGAGCTCCAGGTGCGCGAGGGCATGGTCCCGGGCCGGAGCGGAGACGTCGGTGGCGGCGGAAGTCGCACACCACGCACGGCCGGCGCGGAGCTGCTGCCGCCCGATATCAACGAGCTGCTGCAGCGTGACAATTTGGATCCGGCGCTGACCGCGCAGCTATCCGGGTCGGTGCTCAAGTACGCCACACTCCGCAATGACTTGCTCTCGACGCGCATCGATCTGGACACCGCTCAGGCAGCCTTCAATCACCGCTACCAGGTGATCGTTCCAGCTGAGATGCCGAACAAACCCGATAAGCCGAAGCCCGGGCTAGTTTGGGGAGCAGGGTTGTTTCTCTCCTTGCTCATCGCGCTCGGGGTGCCCGTGCTGCGCGAGCTGCGGCGCGGGATCATGGTGGAGAAGTGGCAGGTCCATGATCTACAGCTCCCCGTGCTTGCCGAGCTGAGGCTGCCCCCCAGTTCTTCGGAATGACATGAAGGCAGCCGCCAACGCCTGACACCGCTTTCTGTAGATGCCGAGAGAAGACCAATGAACGCTTTTTCAAAGAACGACCTCGAGCGGTTCGGCGAGACGTACGCCGAGCAGGGCTACCTGATTTTCAGAGACGTAGTGCCAGCGGCCCAGCTCACGGACCTGAAGCAACGGATCTTCGCGGTGTTCGAGGAATCGAAGGGTTCGGGCAAGCTGTTTTCGGGCGGCGGCAACATCAGCGGCCACCTGAACTGCTTCCCAGGCGAAGGTTCACGCTTCGCCTTCGAGGCGTTGGAGCAACGCGGCGTGGTGGACGTGATCAAGGAGCTGTATCAGAAGCCGATGGCGCTCCGGGTCAGCTGCAACTTGAATCTGCCAAACAGCGTGGCTCAGCACTACCACATGGATGGTGTGTTCGCCGAGGATTTCATGATCGCCAACGTGGCAGTGGTTGACACCGACCTAGTAAACGGCGCGATCGACCTGCTGCCCGGAACCCACAAGCGCTTTTACGAGTTTTGGCGATACGCCATCGAGCGCCGCTACAAGCTCACGACACGCTTTCGGATGAACCAAGGCGACGTCCTGATCCGCACCTCTCGACTGTGGCACCGCGGCATGCCCAACAAGAGCAATACTCCGCGACCGATGCTGGCGTTCACCTTTGGCGAAAAGGTGGCACCCAAGGGTGATCCGTTCGCAGTCGACGAGGGAAAGATCTCGTTCACTCCGAATTGGTTTCGACCGAACTTCCTGGGTCGCCTGCGCGAACGCACGTTCGTGACGGCCCCCATTACCTACTCCATGTATCGCTTCGCGCGCTCACTGGCAGGCCCAAAGGGCTACGACGCATAACCTCTCAGCGACGATTGGACGAAAGCGGGCGCAAGGCGCGCCTGCTTCCGATCACAGATCGCCGCTCTTCAAGTCCTGCGCCAGTCGGTCGCTGGCGCGCGCCGAAAGCGCCATAGCCGTCAGCACCGGGTTCTTCTCGGGGCCCGTGGTAAACGCAGCGGAATCAGCGACAACCACGTTGGACACGCCGTGTACGCGACTGAAGGCGTCAATCACCCCGTACTCTGGCGAGGCATGCATGCGACACGTGCCTCCGTAGTGATTGGAATTGCCGACCGGTTCGATCTTCCAAATTCGTGTCTTCGGCTTCATTCCGGCGCTCGCCAGGAGGTCGACAATCTGATCCCGTGTTTGGTCGAGGGTCTCTAGCGCCTTCGGCTCATGGCTCACGTGGAGCTCGAGCCCGGTCCCCGCACTGACGTCGGTCTTGTCTAGAGCAACCCAGTTGCTGCGACTCGGGAGCATCGTACCGAACACGCTGAAGCCGATCCAAGGCAAGCGACCAGGCTTGCGATTGAGGACGCTGCGCGCGTAGATCGCGGCGCCGCTCCATTGCATGCCGGCTGCCGCGTATAGCGATTGCGAGCGATCGAGTGACAACCGAGTGATGTACGACGCTGGGTGAATGGACGCCGGGGCCCCCAGATCGATGACCAGCTTTCCAAGCGGGTGATCGTGCAGATAGCGACCGAGAACGCCATGCGTATTGCCGAGCCCATCTGGGAACTCTGCGCTCGAGGAACGCAGCAGGACTTCTGCTGAATTGACTGCCCCGGCAGCCACCACCACGGCCCGGCAAGGCACTCGCCCTTCCAACCCGGTCTTGGTGTCGCGAACCAGGACAGCAACGACACGCCGCTTATCCGCTGACCATTCCAAGCTCGTAGCGCGAGTCGAGTAACGCACCGACACTCGTCCGGCTTTCAGGAGCGGCTTCACCAAGCGAACGAAGGCGTTGAACACGGTGCCGCTCAGGGTCACCGTCGACTCGGCGCCGTATGCGTAGGGCATTGGCACGATCGAGCGACCGCCGCTTTGGGCCGAATCGACCAGCGCTTGCCAGGCTTCCCCCAATTGGACCTGGTTTCGCACGTTGCCGGCAGGCACTTGTGTCACATCGTAGGTCGGGCCGGCGATGTGTAAGAGCGGCTCGACCCGTGCGTACCACGGCGCTAGGTCGCGGTAGCCGATTGGCCAGGTGTATTCCAGACCGGCGCGCACGCCGTCTTCGAAATCCTCTTCAGAAAAACGCGGGACGGCGCAGCTCCAATGGTTAGACAGCCCACCGGGCGCAAGCTCTTCGTTGACTTGCGCGCTGTCGTCGCCGGTACGTCGCACGTGCCTGCGCTGCAGCAGCGGTCGCCGGTATTTGGCGACGGTCATGCCGCCCACGCGGAAGGTGAGCCCGAGCTCGGACCGTTCCGGCCCTGCCTCCAACAGCAAGGTCTCTACACCCGCGCGCTCCAGGAAAACGGCTGCAGCAGCTCCTGCGGGGCCGCTACCGATAATGACGACTCGATTGTCGTTGCTCACAAGCCGGAGCCTATACCATCGTCCCGTCGCAACCGCGACTTCGCGAGCGACTAATCGGCTTCCACGCGGCGAGCGGCCGAGCGATACTTAGCGAATGAAGCTGCGTGCGTTCGGAAATACTGATCTCAGGGTTTCGGAGTATGGCCTTGGCTGCGCACGCATCGGTGGCATCTTCCAGGGTGACACGCGCAGCTTCCTGCGCCTTTTCGCGGCGGCTGCTGATTTCGGCATCAACTTCTACGACACCGCGGACATGTACAGTCAGGGGGAAAGCGAGGTTTTGCTGGGCAAGGCGTTTCGCAAGCAGCGAAGCCGCGTGATCATCGCCAGCAAAGCCGGCTACTGCCTACCCTCGCGCCGTAGGTTCGCCGCGCGCCTCAAACCCTTGCTGAGGCCGCTGATTCGTGCGTTGAAGCTCAGGCGAGATCGCTTGCCTTCTGGCGCGCGCGGCGCTCTCTCTCAAGATTTCTCCCCGAGCTATCTACGAAGCGCCGTGGAAGCAAGCCTGCGTCGTCTCAAGACGGACTATCTGGACTTACTTCAGCTACACAGCGTCCCCCTGGATGTGGTCCTCAAGGGGGAATGGGAACCCGCACTGGAAGACCTGAAGCGCTCTGGGAAGATCCGCTACTACGGGCTGTCGGTCGATTCGCTCGAGGCCGGTGTGGCAGGGCTCAACTACGCCGGAGTCTCGTCATTCCAGTGTGTGCTGAACCTGCTCGAGCAGGGCAGCGCGCGCGAACTCATCCCACAGGCGCACGCTCGGGGAATTGGTGTCATCGCACGCGAGATCTTGTCGAATGGACTGCTCGTGAAGCATGAGCACGAAGTCGATCTCAAGGCCTATTGCAGCTCCGACGAGGAAATTCAGCGCAGGGTCGTACAGCTCAAGGAATTCCGCCAGGAGGCCGGGGCGAGTAACATCGCTCTGTCGAGTTTGGCGATGCGCTATGCAAGCCAACTCGAAGGCGTCTCGGTCGCACTGCTCGGCGCTCGAAGCGTCGAGCAGCTTCACTCTCTGCTGAATCCGCTCGCTTTGTGAGCAGTACCCCTCAGTAACGCTCCAATGACGGAAGCCCTCGGAGAAAAACCGAGGCAGACCCCAAGCGGTGCCTCGCGCGAGCGAATCGCATAGTTCTTTTGCCCAATGATTTTCATCGGCCCGGCCGCAAAGGAACGAAACGAGGCTGAAACGCCGCGCCCGCGAAGAGGTCTCTTCACAGGGAGACACGGTGGCGCTATGAATGTGTGTGCAGAGCAGGGCCAATGCGGATGATCGTCAAAGAGATGATTGAGGTTGCTTGGACAACCTGGCAGCTCGCACAACCACTGGTGTCCATTCAACGTGCGAAGACCGGTCGGGTTGGGCACGCCACATTTCTAGTATGAGTCGCCCCTAAAATGGGCTCGGGTGCGAAGAACGTGCTGGTTGTTACCCCGCCGAACCGCTCTGGTCAGCGCGCCCCTGCTTTCTACAAGCGGCGACGGCGACGAAACAACGAGATTGGACAGCTGCTGATCCGCAAAGGGATCATCACGCCGCAACAGCTCCGTGATGCGCTGAAGATCCAAGCGGAAAGCGGCGGCCATGTCGGCGCCATTCTCAAGCGCATGGGCGCGTGCGACTCGAAGGCAATCGCCGAAGCCCTCATCGAGCAGGTGCAGATCGCCAAGGAGGCAGGGCGCGGGCTTGCCCAACGAGCGCGCCAAAATCCGTCCATCGTAGGTTTGCACGTACTCGGGCGGCCGTTGCTCTCCTTCGCATTGCTAATTGCGTGCGATTTGCTCACGCTCGGCATATCGGCTGCGGTGGCGGGTTTGATCCTGGCCGGAGATCCGCTGACCGGCACGCAGCGCTTTAGCGTCATGGCCATCGTGCCAACGTGCATTGCAGCGTTCGGCTCGCTGCAGCTGTACGCGGTCACTCCTCCGAGTCCGCCTGAAGAGCTGCGCCGCGCAACGCTGGCAACCCTACTGATCTATGCTGGCTCCTGGGCGGTTGCCGTGCTTGCGCGCAATGGCGCGATCAGCGCGGTCTCGCATGGCGCCTGGCTCGTCGGCTGGCTCGTCGCAACGTTCATCGTGCCAATTGGTCGCGCCACACTGCGCTCGCAATGTGCGCGTCGGCCATGGTGGGGCCAGCCAGTCGTGGTGATTGGCGCAGGCAAGGTCGGTCGTGCAGTGGTCGCAACCTTGCAGAGCCGTCCCCAGCTGGGTTTGAAGCCGGTTGCCATCCTCGACGACGATCCAACCAAGCACGGCACCGTGCGCGCGACGTGGGGCGAAGACGACTTGATGGTTCAGTCCGTTCGTCAAGGCCCGGAATCCGTCCGTGACGATTCCGAGACGCCATCGACGCGCAATGCGCTCGAGCAGTTCGCGGAGGTCGAAGGTGTACCCGTGGTCGGCGGCCTCGAACTCGCGCCGATTCTCGCGCAGCGCCTCCACATTCGTTCGATCGTGATTGCCATGCCGAAGATGGATTCGGCAAAGCTCCTTGCGATCATCGAGCGCTATGCCGAAGGCTATTCGAGCGTACTCGTAATCCCCGATCTATTTTCCATGGCACATTTCGGCGCCCCCACCCACAACTTGGGCGGCGTGCTCGGGATTGAAGTCCAGCGGCAGCTATTGTTGCGCGGCCCGCGACTCGCCAAGCGTGCAATGGACCTGGCACTGACCACCGTGGGCGGCCTGTTGATCATGCCGTTCATCCTGGTCATGGCGCTGTTGATCAAGCTCGATTCGCGCGGTTCCGTTTTCTATAAACAGAAGCGCCTGGGCCAGGACGGCGTGCGCTTCACCGCGTTCAAGTTCCGCACCATGTACGGCGATGGCGAACAGCGCCTAAAAGAGGTGCTGAGTCGAGACCCGAAGCTCCGTGCGGAGTACGAAGAGTTCCACAAGCTCACGGTGGACCCACGGGTAACTCGCATCGGTCGTATCTTGCGCAAATACAGTTTGGACGAGCTGCCTCAGGTCTGGAGCGTGTTCGTCGGCGACATGAGTTTGGTGGGTCCGCGACCGTACCTCGAGCGCGAAATCCCGGACATGAACGGGCATGAGGCGATCATCCTGCGAGTACGTCCAGGGCTGACCGGCATTTGGCAAGTCACCGAGCGCAACGCTTCGAGCTTCGAGCAGCGAGTACTTCTGGACGTCGAGTATGTCCGTAGCTGGTCACCGTGGCTCGACATCTACGTGCTCGCGCGCACGGTTCCAGTCGTAGTCGGGGGTACTGGGTCTTGAGTATCGAGCCGCGTGCTGCAAATCGAATCCGAATCGGAGCGCTCTCGGTCGATGTCGTCGATTTGCGAGGCGCGTTGGACGCGATCGACGATTTGGTGCAGGGCAAGACGGGCGGCACGGTGTTTACGCCCAATGTCGACCACGTCGTACAAGCCGAGCATGATCTGCGCTTTCGCGCGGCCTACGATCATGTCAGCTTGTCGTTAGTCGACGGTATGCCGCTGCTGTGGGCTGCACGGCTGCTGAAGACCCCGTTGCCCGAAAAGGTATCGGGGTCGGATTTGATTTTGCCACTGATGCGACGCGCGGCGGAGCGCGGCCACCGCGTGTACTTTCTAGGCGGCGCTCCAGGCGCCGCCCAGCTCGCCCAACAAAAGCTGCTCGCAGAGCTGCCCAGCCTGCGCATCGTCGGTATCGACGACGGCCGCATCGACGTGAACGGCCCGCCGCACGTACAAAAACCAATCTTGGACCGGATCGCCGAAGCGCGCCCGGATTTGCTGTTGGTCGCGCTCGGCGCACCGAAACAGGAAATCTGGAGCTACGAGCATCGCGAAGCCATTGGCAGCGCCGTTGCCATCAGCGTCGGCGCAAGCTTGGATTTCATCGCTGGCTCGCAGCGACGCGCGCCGCGCTGGATGTCAGAATCAGGGCTGGAATGGGCCTACCGCTTGGCACAAGATCCGAAGCGCATGGCGGGACGATACCTGCTGCGGGATCCGCAGTTCTTCGGCATCATCGCGCGACAGTTGCTGCAGTAGCGGCGGCCGCGTGGCTAAGGGCCCACGAATGGCTAAGTCGATTCGCGGGCCCTTAGGGCGACGTTGCGAACGCGCTGAAACGCTTTTCGCCAAAGCGCGCGTGCATCTGCGCGAGCGCGGGAGATCCGTTGGCCGGGCACACCGTGATTAGACCATCGGTAACAGCGTCGAGCGCCCCTGCGTCCAGATCGAGCGACATCGTCGGACCATCGATGATGATGAAGTCATAGTAGGTGCGCAGCTCTTTCACGCAGTCGGCGAATTGCTTGGAAAGCAATAGCCCTGGCGAGCGCATCATGCCTTCAGCCAGTACGTGGAGTGACTTCGTACAGCCGCTCACCGTCCACTGCGATTCCCCGGCAGCTCCAGTACGCGCATTCAATTGCTGTGAGAAACCGCTGGAAATCGGCCTGTTTACGCCAATCATCCGCTGAACCCAAGGCCGATGCAGATCCCCCTCGAGGAGCAAGATTCGGGGATGCAAGGACTCGGCGAGTGCCAACGCGAGTTCCGCGGCCACCCGAGATTTGTAACTGACCGCTTCCGGCACACCGACCACGGCGACCACGAAGCACTTCTCCACCGCGAACGGGTAGAGCCGCTCGCAGAGGGAACGCTGCGCAGCAGGAGTGAGGCTGGGATCGGGATGCCACCCCTGTGCCACTTCCTCGACGCGGATCACGCTCGCTCGCGGCGCAGGTGGCGGTGTACTCACGTAACTGTATTGCGCAGGCGGTGCTGGTGACGGAGAGCGCGGAGGCGGGATGGGAGAGCGCGGAGGAATGAGGGAGGGCAGCTGTGCTGCTCCTTCATGTGCAACGCGATCCCGTGTCTGGTCGTTCCACTCCAGCTCGGACAAGAACGAGCCCAGAGGCTGGGTGACCTTCATTTGATTGGGCGCCCGCGAGGCCGGTCGCTGAACCACCGTAGCCGGCGCAGGCTCGTCAGCGCGCTTCGCGACAACCGTCGCGGAGGCGGCCACTGCAGCAGGCGGAGGTTCCGAGGGGGGTTTGACGACCGCAAAGCCAGGTACGTCATGGGCGCGGATTTGCTGCTCCCAAGCCTGGTCCGCGGACGCCAGCGCGGGATCTGGCACCTGCCCCCGATTGTCGAAGGCCGGGTTCTGGGCAGGGGGCAAGACAAGGGTCGACGCGAAACGGCGCGCGGGGGGGCGGCTCGAAGGGCCTCGCCTCGGCTCTTCAGATTCTCCGGCGGGTCGCGGGGGCATGCTGGAGGGCTGCGCGGCATTTCCCACCTGCACAGGTGCGATTCCAACCAGCGGGGGGCTGGGCGCGGCAGGCGCCGCCGCAGCCGCATCCGGTGGCGATGAGGAGATCGGACGTTGCGGAATCGGTACGATCGGAGGCGCTCGGTTCGAGTGTGGCTGAAACGCGGGAACGGAAGGCCCCAGTCCAGTAGGTATCCCGGGGGCGGTCGGGACATGGACCGTCTGCTCAGCACTGGCAATCGGCACCGTTGGCGACTTTGCCTGCGGAGGCTCGGCTTGGGGGCGGCTCGACTTCGTCATACGGCGTTGCTGAGTGGCACGGGCGGTCAGGGTGAAGGCAGCACCGAGGCCGACCCCAAACACTACGCCAAAGAACAACAATAGGCGGCGATTCGGCTCAATAGGCGCAGTGGGTAGAGGCGCGAGCGCGGCTCGCTTTGCCACGAGCGTGGGCGCCTTCGCGTGGTCAGCGTCCGCGGCTGATTGGCTGAGAACGTCGAGCAAACGCTTCCACTCCGCGCGCAAGTCGGGCGACAACGTGGCACCACTGGGCTTTGCTTCGAAAGCGGCTCGTCGCGCGGTCAGCACAGAATCGATCTCAACCAGGCGCCGACGCAGCAGCTTCAAGTCGGAATCGCGCGGATCGACGTACGGGTTGTCGGATAGCGTGCCACTCTCGATGGCCAGGATGCGGTGCTCGAGGTTGGCTTTCTCCCCTTGAAATGCCGAGAAAGTGGGATCCTTGTCGGGCGAAGTCAGGCCGGTCGGAGGAGGCTCTGCTGCAACTTGCGGGTGCAACGCCAGGAACGCGGTCAGCTCTTGCGTCTGCTCTTGGCGCTTGAGGTCGAGCGCACGCTCGGCGCGGTGGTCGAGCAAAACGAGCGGCGCAAGCTCCACCGCATGATCGATGAGTGCATTGCACGCGCGCTGCGCGCGCGCCGCATCCGAGTCACGGTAGCTGAGCACGAACGAATGGCCGTCGCTGGTCTCGATTTCCAAACCTCGTCGCACGGCGCTGGATGCCAGAGCTTGAGCCTCCGGGTCCGAAGAGGCCGCACGATCCCGAGAGAGAGCTCCCAGAGTCTTGCGGTCGAGCACGGCCTCGCTGAGTCGACGGGCCGCCTCGAGCGGCTCGGGCAGAGTGACCGTACCCCCGCCGGAACCGGCGTTGACGGCGAAGAATCCACTCGTTCGGTAGGTTGCTGGCGCCAGGTAAGCGTACGCGGCAAAGACCGTGAAGACGATGACGGCAACGAAAATACCAGGGCGAACTTGTGACATCACGTGCAGGTGGGGAAACCTTTAGCACTATACCTGCGGCCCATTGTCTGGGCCAAACAGCATCGGCCGCGAGCGGGCGCCGGTGCGAGTCGCTCAGCCCTCCCTGCCCCTGCCAGCTACGCTTTGCGCCGAGAAAAGCCGCAGGGCGGTCAAGCAAAGCTCTGCACCATGGAGCGCTCGCGACTCGCCTAGCCATCCGTGCCCTCGGAATTCGGAGGCCGTCTGGCCCGCTGGGACGGGGGGAACCTAGTTCCTTTGTTACGTAATCGGTAACACGACGCATGGGAGTCCTCGTTCCGCTTGGCGAAGAATTTGCGTGGGCACGACCGGATTCGTCCGCTCGAGCTGTCCGCTCGTGCCGAAGTGGTGGGACCGAACTCATTGGCGCTAGGTAGTTCTTCGATCGCGGAGTGTCTCGGCACGTTCTAGCGTTTGGCGAGTTAGGGTTTGTTGCTGCGCGAACCCCAGCACCCAGCGCGCGTGAGCGAGCGTAGGCCACCTCGAAACGACTTAAACTCGGAATCGATCTCGACTATACTCACTTCGTACGCTCGGAACCGGAGGACGGCTCCGTTCGGGTGGAGCACAACATACAAAGTCCGGTTGGGCGCTCAGGCGTCGAACCGAAGGACCACTGAATTCATGACCGGCAATCTCACGGCTCAAGACCTGTACGACGGAATGGTGCGCCACAAACTCATCATTCCGGTAGGCGTTCCCGGCGCGTTCGGACGCGGCGCTGTATTCGAAGACGTGCTCGCGCGCTTCAATGATCTCGTGACCCGCCTAGCCAAGAACGACGGCGCCGAGGTCATGGCATTCCCACCCATTCTCGATCGGCAAGTGTTCGAGAAGAGTGAGTACTTGGATTCGTTTCCACAGCTGGCCGGCACGGTGTTTTCTTTCTTCGGCAGCGACGCTCAGCACAAGGAGCTGACGCAACGCATTCATGACAAGCAACCGTGGGACGATCTCCAAAAAATGACAGGAGTCGTGCTCACTCCTGCGGCTTGTTACCCAGTGTATCCAAGCTTCACCGGGACCATTCCACCCGAAGGTCGCCTGGTCGACATGCAAAACTGGGTATTTCGACATGAGCCGTCACTCGAACCGACGCGAATGCAGGCGTTCCGCGTGCGAGAGTTCGTTCGCGTTGGTTCACCCGATGCCGTGATCGAGTGGCGAAACATGTGGTTGCAACGCGGCCTGAGCCTGCTGCAATCGCTTGGACTCCCGGCATATTCGGACGTGGCGGCGGATCCGTTTTTCGGTCGCGGTGGGCGTATGCTGGCGGCGACCCAACGAGAGCAGAAGCTCAAGTTCGAGGTCCTAATTCCTGTGATATCGGAAACGAAACATACCGCCGTGTGTTCGTTCAATTATCATCAGGAGCACTTCGGCAAAATCTTCGACATCAACACCCCGGATGGAGCGATCGCACAGACCGCGTGCCTCGGATTCGGGATGGAGCGTGTGGTGATGGCGCTATTTCGCACTCACGGTTTTGTCCCGGCGGAGTGGCCGACCCCGGTGCGCGCGCAGCTCTGGCCGTAGCATCGGGCAACTCCGCGTGCGGCAGTTCATGCCATCGGAGGTCAGGTATCGCGAATGAATCGCTTCAACCCGCGAAGTGCAACGATCGGGATCTCGTGCCCACCATCGAATGGGCAAAAGTCGACTTGCCAACCAGCGCCGCCCAAATCCCGGACGAAGCGTTCGGTGGCATCGAACGAGAGATCTGGGTCAGCTCGACCATGACTAATGAACGCTCTTGTGCCGGCCCGGCGACCCAAAAGCGGATTCCAGCACCGACCCGCAATGCGGGCACTCGAAAACGCGACGATGCCGGCAATCGGTCGGTCGCCACGCAACGCAACGTCGAATGCCAGCATCGCTCCCTGAGAGAACCCGCCCAATATGAGCGGAGCGGAGTCGGCTTCAGCCGACCAAACATCGAGCAACCCATTCAAGCCAGCACGAGCAGCATCTAAGCCTTCGGGCTCGAAACCAACCAGGTCTCGCGGCGTACCGCTTTGAATCGCGGCGCTCCGTGCCTCGCCATCAGAGGGCCACCAGCCGCGCCCGGCTAGCCCGAATTCGCTCAGGTCGGCGAACCCCTCCGGGAATACGAAGCGCGCCCCGACCCCGAGCGAGTGCGCGAACGGCTCCAAATCTTCGGGAGCGCCAGCGAAACCATGGAGCAGCACCACCAGCGGCCCGCGCGCGTTAGTGGTCACACGAAGGGTGCGTGACGCGGATGAGGCGGAGTTTGACTTGTGGTCCGTCATGGCCGAGGAAGCGGCTCACAGTGCTCACAGTAGAGGATGCGCCCTCCGAGCCATTGAAAGGATACTCATCGAAACGATCGAGTCGCCGCCCGGAAATCGCGATATACTTCCCCTTCGGTCTAAATGGAACATCTCGATGCGGCTAGTCCGGAACAGCCACAGAGCGCGAGGGGCCCAGCGGTGTCTTTGCAATCGATGAGTCCGCCTTCGAAACCTCCCGGCTCCACCAGGATTGCGTCCAAGGTCCCAGAGTCCATTGGTCGCCTGTCTGCGCGCCTGCGTGACAGCGAACGCGCCCCTGAGCCGCCCGCTGTGCCCGCGCTCCCGCCGCCAGTGCCATTTTGGTTCGGACTCACCACGCGTCCACTCTTTGGTTCGTACCACGCGCCGGTGCGGCCTTCGAAGACCGCCATCCTATTGTGCAATACGATTGGGCACGAAGCACTGACGCTCCATCGGACCTATCGTCGCCTCGCTCAGCACCTCGCGCAACGGGGCTTCGCGACCCTCCGCTTCGACTACGATGGCACCGGTGACTCCGCAGGGAGTGATGAAGACCCGGGGCGCCGCGATGCTTGGTTGGCGAGTATCCAGCAAGCGGTAGCAGAGCTCGAGCGGCTCAGCGGCTGTCAGAACGTGATCCTGATCGGAACACGAATCGGTTCGCTGCTCGCCATGACCTTCGCTCAACAGCGGCCGGTGGCTGGCTTGGTGATGATTGCGCCACCCAGATCGGGGCGAGCGTGGCTGCGCGAAGTGCGGTCCATGCAGGCGATCAAGGACAGCAAGCTGATTCGACCCGAGGGCGCGGAACCAGAGGTTGGTCTCGCGGGCTTCCTGCTGAGCGAGACCACGCGCACGGAGCTGAGCGCTCTGACATTGAACAAGACCGGGCTCGCGCCTGCGACTCGTGCTTTGGTGATCGCACGCGACGACCTGCCGAGCGGCGAAGACGATCTGGTTCGGACACTGAGTGATCTGCAGGTGACAGCAGAGCTGAGCGTCGCCCCCGGCTACGCGGCGGCCATGCCGGACGATCCGTTCAAAGCGGTCGTTCCGACACAGATGTTCGACGCCATCGGCGCATGGCTCGATCGCTCGTTCCCGGCGGCCCTGCCGGACGACGGGACGCCACCGCCGAACCTACCGGTTCCTCGAGCGACCACCGCCCTGACGAGTGCGACGACCCAAGAGCGCATCGCCGACGTCGATGGCCTGTTCGGTATCACGACCGAGGCAGTGGATCCGAATCGGCGTTCGCAGATTGGCATCGTCTTGCTCAATATCGGCGCGAACTACCACATCGGTAGCAATCGAATGTACGTGCACATGGCGCGTGCGCTCGCCGAGCAGGGAGTCCAGGTGCTGCGCATGGACTTCTCGGGCATGGGCGAGAGTCGTTTGACCGGTGCTGGTAAAGAGAACGACGTCTATGCGAGTCGTTTCATGTCCGAGGCCCGTTCGGGTGTGGGGTTCCTCAGCGAACGAGGCGCCCAGCGCATCATCTTGATGGGTCTGTGCTCGGGCGCGTATGTTGCCTACCACACCGCCACCGCCGATCCTCGCGTGTCCGGTGTGGTGCTGGTGAACCCGCTGACGTTCCATTGGACCGAAGGGGACTCGCTCGAAGTTCGGATGCGCAAGAGCTTCGGGTCTACGGAGCAGTACAAGCGTCGCCTCTTTCAGTACGACACTTGGCGACGGCTGCTACAGGGCAAAATCGGTGTGGTTGCCATCTCCTCGGAGCTCGCGCGCAGAGTTCGTAGCCGGGCGGCCTTCAAGGCCCGCTGGCTCGCAGCCAAGCTATCGGGTGGCATCGCGGAAGCGACAGACATCGAGCGCGGATTCCGGCAAATGTGTCAGCGTGGCACGTCATCCCTACTGATCCTCGGTTTCGAGGACGGCTCGCGGGACGCGGTCGAAGCACACCTCGGCAAAGACGCCGCCGCTATCCGAACCGAAAGCGGATTTCGAATGGAGATTTGGACCGGTACGGACCACACCTTCACTCCGCTCACCGCGCAGCAAAAGCTGATCTCGCGCATCACGCGATTCGTCCAAATGGTCGGGAATAGTGGAGGCCCGCCCTGATCGCTTGTCCATCAGTCGCGTTGCTCGAGAGCGCCACTCGGGCGACGGTTGACGGCAGCGACACGCTGAAGAGAGCGTCCGCTCACGAGTGGCCAAGCGCTCGAAGGTCGTTCAATCCCAACGAGAAATTGGGTAGGCTGCAACGTCAACGAAAGCTGCACGTCTTGAGGCAACGACCTGCTGCGAGCCAATCGGCAAGTCACATTTGCAACGCGTGCAACGCGCAACGTAAAGGGATGAACGAAAAATGATCGAGGAGATTCGCAATATTCTCAAGGAGCACGGTCGGCTGTCGGTCGACGTCGCTTCGCTCACGGACGATGCCGACCTCTACCAGGCTGGCCTGACGTCACACGCGAGCGTTAACGTCATGCTCGCACTCGAAGGCAAGTTCGACGTAGAGTTCCCCGATCGGATGCTGAAGCGGGGAGTTTTCGAGAGCCTGTCCTCGATCCGCGCTGCCATCGAAGAACTCACTGCTGATTCTTGACGAACCAAGAGGAGCCGACGAACGTGGAAAAAAACCAAACGGTCTCGCGCCTTGTCGCTACCGCTGCTCACATTGGCGCAGAGATTGCGGGCCCCGCCGCCCGAACTGTCGATAAGGAAGCACGATTTCCACGTGAGGCGATCGATGCGTTGAAAGAGGCGCGGTTGCTGTCGGCATTCGTGCCCACAGAGTTGGGCGGCTTCGGCTGCGGGATGATCGAGCTCGCGCAAATGTGCGAGACGCTGGCCCAACACTGTGCCTCCGCAGCGATGGTGTTTGCGATGCATCAGATCCAGGTCGCAAGCATCGCGCGCCACTCGAACGGCTCCTCGTTCTTTCGCGACTACTTGCGCGAGATCGCTACCAAGCAGAGCCTAATCGCTTCCGTAACCTCGGAAGTCGGCATTGGCGGCGAGATGCGCAACAGTTCGTGCGCGGTCGAACGCCAAGGTGAGCGCTTCAAGCTCGACAAGGATGCCAGCACCATCTCGTACGGCGCTCACGCCGACGATCTGCTGGTTACCGCGCGCCGCTCACCAGAGGCCCCGGCGAACGACCAGTCTCTGATTCTGGTGCGCAAAGCGGACTACTCGCTGGAGCAAACCGGAGCCTGGGACACGCTAGGCATGCGCGGCACGTGTAGCCCCCCCTTCAAGCTGCGCTCGACGGGCAGTGCAGACCAGATCCTCGCCACGCCGTTCGCGGACATCGCGGCGCACACCATGGTGCCGTTCTCGCACGTGCTCTGGGCCAACTGCTGGTTGGGGATCGCCACCGCGGCCGTCTCCAAATCGCGCGCGTTCGTGCGCGGGCAGGCGCGCGCCAAACCGGGCACCGTGCCCCCCAGCGCCCTGCGCTTGGCAGAGGTCGCCGGAATTCTTCAGACGATGCGCGCGAACGTCCACGACGTCGCAACCGAATGCGAACGACTGATGAACGGGCCAGGCGCTGGTACTGAAGTGCTCTCGTCGATCGCATTTGCGCTCAAGATGAACAACGTCAAGATCTCGACGTCCACGACCACTAGCGACATCGTGAATCGCTGCCTCTTGATCTGCGGCATCATGGGCTACAAGAACGATTCCAAGTTCTCGATGGGTCAGTACTTGCGTGACTCGCTGTCGGCCGCGCTGATGGTGAGCAACGACCGCGTCTACGCCACGAACGCTTCGATGTTACTCGTGTTGAAGGACGACTGAAGCAGATGAGCAACGATTTTTCAGCCCAACAGCTGTACGACGACCTGGTTAAGCATCAGCTCATCTTCCCCGTGGGCGTGCCGGGTGCATTCGGTCGCGGCGCCGTCTTCGAGGATGTGCTGCAACGCTTCAATGATCTGGTCAGCCGCCTAGCGAAAGACGACGGCGCAGAGACCCGAGTTTTCCCGCCGATTCTCAATCGCGAGGTCATGGAGCGAACGGGTTACCTCAACTCGTTCCCACACCTGGCGGGCGCCGTCTTCTCGTTCAATGGCAGCGAACTGGAAGCGAAGCAAATGTCGGAGCGCGCCTATGCCAAGGAACCCTGGGCGGAGTTCCTGAAGATGACGAACGTCGTGCTGACTCCGGCAATCTGCTACCCGGTCTACGCGACCCTCGCTGGCGAGCTGCCCGCGGATGGTCGATTGCTCGACGTGCTGGGCTGGGCCTTCCGCCACGAACCATCACCGGAGCCCACGCGAATGCAGGCGTTCCGCATGCGCGAGTTCATTCGCGTCGGCTCGCCCGATGCGGTCATCGAGTGGCGAAACAAATGGCACGAGCGTGGATTGGAACTGCTCTTGTCACTCGGCCTCGACGCGAAATCGGATGTAGCCGCCGATCCGTTCTTCGGGCGCGGTGGACGCATGCTTGCAGCCAATCAAAAAGAGCAGAAGCTGAAATTCGAAGTCCTAGTACCGGTCATCTCGCAACAGGACCCGACGGCTGTGTGCTCCTTCAACTACCATCAGGATCACTTCGGCAAGACGTTCGACATCAGGACGTCGGACGGTGAGATCGCACAGACCGCTTGTCTCGGCTTCGGGATGGAGCGGGTGACGATGGCGCTCTTCAGAACCCACGGTTTCCGGCCTGCCGAGTGGCCCAAGCACGTCCGCGAACGGTTGTGGTCATGAGTCGAACCTCGGTTTGGAACCTGGATCCGGCGACCTATCAACGCCACTCGCTACACGCCGAGTCGCGAGCTTGGGTCGAGAAGAATTGCTACATCGATGTTTGGCTCGAGGTATTGCACGCGGCGAACCTCGACCCGACGCCGGCCTTGGCCTTCACCCTGGCGACCGACTTCGACGGCGAACAGTGGACGTTCTACAAGCCGTCGCATCTCGATTTGAACGTGCTCTTCGGCGTCACGGTCCAAGAGCTGAATGCGTGGAAGCCGCTGCTAGAGCACGCGCTGTTCCACGCCAAGTCAGGCCGTCTGATCATGACCGAGGCGGACTCGTACTACCTACCCGACACGGCAGGCACGGACTATCGAACCCAGCACGTAAAGAGCACGATCGCCATCGAGTCGATCGACCCCGAAAAGCAGCAGCTTGGCTACTTCCACAACGCGAGCTACTGGTTGATGGAGGGGGAGGACTTCGTGAAGACCTTCCGTCTCGACGTAGAGCCCGGTTCAGCAACGTTACCGCTGTTTGCGGAGCTCGTGCGCTTCGACCGCGCCGTCCACCTGCCCGAGCCCGAGCTGCTCCGCCGCTCGACCGAGCAATTGAGAGCCTGGCTCGCGCGGCGCCCCAGTTCGAACCCAGTGCGACGCTTCGGCGCGTACTTCGCTAGCGAGCTCGACTACATTCGATCACGCGGCCTCAATTACTATCACGGCTTCGCGTTCTCCACGTTGCGACAACTCGGCTCTGGCTACGAGCTGAGCGCGGAGTACCTGCGTTGGCTGGAGCACCGCTCCCCAAAGGGCTACGAAACTGCGGCAAAGGCCTTCGAAGAGATTTCGAACGCCACCAAGACTTTGGTCCTCAAGGGAGCTCGCGCAGCAAACTCCAAGAAGCCAGCCGACTTTTCGGAGGTCTTCGAGGAGATGGCGCGGCATTGGGACGCAGGCATGTCGGCGCTCGACGCAATCGGCTGAAGGTCGTCCCGCATGGCCCGAGTTCGATCGGCGACGAACTATCATGCCGTTCCGCTGACTAGCTGGCAGCTAACCGAGTTGAAGTACGGCCAGGGTGCTCCTCCGACCACCCCCCACGAACTCGACGAAGCCGGGCGTAGTTGGTCGAGCGCCCTTTGCCCTGGCACGGTGGCTAGCGCGCTGCGCGCCCAGAAAGCGTGGGACTTTGGTTCCGCTCGCAATTTCGACGAGTCAGACTGGTGGTATCGGTGCGACTTCGAGGGCACCCCGTGCCAACCGGGGGAATCGCTCTGGCTCGAGCTCGACGGCCTCGCGACGATCGCCGACGTCTGGTTGAACGGCGTCCACGTGCTGCGCTCGGACAACATGTTCTGTGGTCACGAGCTGAACGTGTCGCAGCACATCAGCGAGGCGAATGAGCTTCGCGTGCGTTTCTCGTCCCTCGACGTAGCGAGCGCTGCGCGCCGTCCGCGACCGCGCTTCAAAACGCGCCTGATTGAGCGCCAGCAACTACGCTGGTTCCGCACGACCCTGCTCGGTCGCATCCCCGGTTGGACTCCGCCGGTAACGGCGGTGGGCCCTTGGCGAGGCATACGGCTGGTGCGGCGCCGCTCGTTTTCGGTTCGCCGGGCTGAACTCCGCGCGCACGTCGAAGGCGGTCGCGCTCTGGTCAGCGCACAGCTCGAGTTCGATCCGGGAACCACGACGGTCACGTCCGCCGTACTGAACGTGGCGGGTAACCTCGCGCCGTTCACGATAGCCGAGAACGGCGCGCTGAGCCTGGCAGCACCGTTGGTCGTGCCGGGCGCCGAGCGCTGGTGGCCGCACAGCTACGGTCAGCAGCCCCGCTATCCAGCGCGGGTGCTGATCACCACGGGTGACGGGCAAAACCACGAGCTCGAATTCGACTCAATCGCTTTTCGAACAATCGAGCTCGAAACGAGCGGCGATCGGTTCGCGCTCGTGGTCAACGGCACCGAGGTGCGCTGCCGTGGCGCGTGCTGGACCACCTCGGATATCGTCTCTCTCGACAATCCAGTCGTTACACTCGAAACATTAGGCCAGGTGCGGGCCGCCGGCATGAACATGGTCCGCGTTGGCGGAACCATGACCTACGAATCGGATGCCTTCTACGAGGAATGCGATCGAAGCGGGATCCTGGTTTGGCAAGATTTCATGTTCGCGAACTGCGACTATCCTGGTGAAGACCCGGATTTTCGCGCCAACGTGACGCGCGAAGCCGAGCAGTTTTTAGCGCGAAGCGAGACACGCGCTTGCCTCGCCGTGCTGTGCGGAAACAGCGAGATCGAGCAGCAAGTGTCCATGCTGGGTCTGCCACGCGAGAGCTGGAAAGTGCCCTTGTTCGAGGACGTATTGCGAGGCATAGCGCGAGCAGGGCGAGCTGACGTGCCGTACGTCACTTCGACTCCGACGGGCGGGCCGTTGCCTTTTCAAACCAACGTTGGTGTCACCCATTACTATGGGGTCGGCGCATACCTGCGGCCCCTGGAGGACGCGCGCCGCGCGGACGTGAAATTTGCCGCGGAGTGCCTGGCTTTCGCGAACATCCCGGACGAGCCGACGATCATCGCCGCGCTCGGGGACGGGCCGGCGCCTTTCCACCATCCGCGTTGGAAAGCGCGCACTCCGCGTGACAACGGTGCCGGTTGGGATTTCGATGACGTGCGCGATCACTACACCGAGCAACTGTTCGGCATCGACTCGCGCGCACTTCGGTACGAGGATCCGGGTCGCGCGTTGGCGCTGGGGCGAGTGGCTTCGGGGGAAGTCATGGCAAGAACAATCGCCGAGTGGCGCCGCCCGGGTTCGAACTGTCGTGGCGCACTGATTTGGTTCCTGCGCGACCTGTGGCCAGGCGCTGGTTGGGGTGTGATCGATTCGAACGGTCTGCCCAAAGCGGCCTACTACTACGTGAAACGCGCCATGCAGGCGCGAGCCCTGTTCCTGTCGGATGAAGGCCTGAACGGCCTGGTCGTGAACGTGGTGAACGACTGCGAGACCCCGCTCGTCGCAACTCTCGATCTGCAACTGATCCGAAATGGGTCGGTGCAGGTCGCGACCGGCACCGCTCGCGTCGAAGTCGCCGGACGGAGCGCGCATGAGTTGAATTGCGCGACGCTGTTCGAGCATTTCGTCGATCTGACGCATGCCTACCGCTTTGGCCCACGCCAATTCGACGTCGCCGTGGCCGCGCTACGCGACGCAGACAGCGGGGAGGCCATCGGCGATGCCTGCTACTTCCCTGGCGGCCTTTCGTCGGCCAAGGACGAAGAGCTCGGACTCGAGGCCACGGTCGTGGAACTGGGTGGCGACGATTGGCTGTTGCGGCTGAGCAGCAAGCGCTTCGCGTACGCGGTCGTCGTCGAGGTGCCAGGCTTCACGCCGAGCGATTCGTACTTCAACGTGTGCGCGGGCAGCGAGCGCTCGGTGAGGCTCCACACCAAGCAGCCCGGAGCGATGCCGAAGGGTACGGTGCAGCCGCTCAATTCTCAGAACCCGACCCGCATCACGGTGGTACCGCGCGGCAAGCCCAGCGCCTGATGGCCCCACTAGCTGCTGACGCGGAGGCTGGGCGCCGCGCGCGCGCCGAGGAATTCCAAGACTTCCCGCGCGGCCTGCGAATCGAACGAAAAGAGCGCGAACACGGCGGCGTCGAGCAGCTGCACGCGCGCTCGATCCACGCCGTCGCGAGTCAGCTCGGCGCTCAATCCGGCAATCAACGCGCGTCCATTGAGGTCGAGCGGTGGCTCGGGGAGCGCTCTCAGATGGGCTATTTTCACTTGCGGGAAGGTCGCCTGGCGCGCGTCCCGGCGCAGCGCGAGGTGCAACGCACGGTACAGGGAGCTATTCAAGAGGCCGACGACCAGGTCCGGGGGCAAACCCTCGACCTCGAAGCCAGCCAATAGCGAATTGCGAAACGGCAACCCCGTGTGCCGGGCAGCAATCGGATAACGCGCGGTCTGTCGAACGACGAAGCTCACGCGACGGTACTCATTCGAATCGCGGAGCCGACAGCGTGCCTTGCTGAGAGCGGCGCGATCGGGCGCAAGAAACAGCTGCGGCTCGCGCTGCGCAAACTCGTGCACGTCACGGCCTTCCAGCAACGGATAGTGGTGAATGGCGTCGGGTGACGGAGCCCTGAGGAGCAGGTTCTGGGTCACGTGACTCGTGGTCTGAAAGCCCATCTCGCCAAACAACTCTCGCGGGAATGTCGGCCCCTGGGTGAGCGCGATGAGCGCACTTGGCGCGCTGACCTCAGCCGCAGTAGCGCCCGCGCGCTGTCGCTCGGCGAGTCTGAGTGGCGCGTCGCTCTCTGCGGAAAACACGACATTTCCCGCGCTTGCTTCGGCGATCAATGCGAAGCAAGGCTGGGTGACCGAGGCAAACGCATCTTGACCGAACTCGAGCAGCGGCTCGCACGGAGTGTGCGTTTCGCGCACCGCGCGGCGCACCGCGCGGTAACCGTGCAGATCCGCAATCGGGCTGGGTACCACGAGCGCAATCGTCCCTCGTGGCGCCAAACGAAGTGCCCGCTCCACGAACAGGCCGTGCAGAGTCGGATAACCCTTGAGGGTATCGTAGTGCGCCGCCAGATATGCTTTGCGTGACGGCGGCAACGGCTGCGCGGCGCGCCCGGCGTATGCTACCCACGGAGGATTGCCGATCACCAAGTCGAAGCCGCCGCGCTCGAACACCTCCGGAAAGGCCGAGAGGAAGTCGAATTTTTCGGCTAAATCTCCGAGGCGTCTCGCGTGTTTGGTGCTCAGCGCGCGGTAGGGGGGACCGAGCAGCGCGTCGCCCACGTGCAGATTCTTGCCTGCTGCCGCCAAAGGAAAGTCCGGATCTGCTACGAACAAGCACAGCGCCGCCTCGGCGACTGCAACCGCCATCGGGTTGATGTCGACTCCGCACAGGACATCCGTTGCCAGCAAGCGACGTTCGCTAAGAGAACCTGAGCTCGAGCGCGTCGAGAGAGCGCGCGCAACCTCGACCAAGAATGCGCCACCACCCACGGCGGGATCGCAAACGCGGAAACCACTCACGAAGTCCTGATGCGAATGAGTGGAGTCGCGGATGCGGCGTTCGTGCGGCTCGAGGGCGCGAGCCACCACGATTTCGGTCAGTGCTCGCGGCGTGAAGAACGTTCCGGTTTGTTTTCGTCGCTTGCCCGAGACGAGCTCGAAGGCACCACACTCGTTGCGTTGAACACGCTCTGCCAAGAGCAATTCGTACAAGTTACCCACGAGCTCCACTGGGCAACTTGCAAAGTCAACACCGTCTGCTCGCAGCCCAAGCTCGAGCTCTGCTCGGAACGCCGGCGCCGCGAGCCCGAGTAGCTCCGAAAATGACCAGACTAGCTGCCCCTCGACCACGCTCGCACGCACGTCGAGCTGCGGGTACGAACCACGAAACAACCTGCCGGGCTGAAAATCCGCGTCGCGGGTGAAAAGGCCTCGGGCTTGGCCGAGCGACAACACCACGAACCGCAACACAGCAACGGTCAAGGCTTCGTGCAACGTCTCCGGGCTCAACGCGGCGAGTGGGTTGGACGCTGCGCTGTGCTCGTTGATCGTGCCCAGTGCAACACTCATGACGCGCCTCGCGCGACGGTGGAAGCACGGCGCGAGCTCAGCGTCAGAGTGCCGCATCATCGGCTCGAAACGAGGCGTCGTCCGAGATTCAATGCCGAGTGCATGCCCTCGGCGTCGGCCTCCCCGGTCCAAGCAATATCGTAGGCAGTTCCATGGTCGACACTGGTGCGGACGATCGACAGGCCCATGGTCACGTTCACCGCGTCGCCGAAGGCCACGATCTTCATCGGGATGGTCGCTTGATCATGGTACATTGCAAGTACCGCATCGTAGACGCCGGCCACGGCCTTGCGGAATGCGGTCTCCGCGCCCAGCGGACCGACTAGCCGAGCTCGACTACCGAGGCGTGATTGGGCAGCCACGATACCCGGCACGATCGCGCGACGTTCTTCTTGACCGAGCAACTCGCTCTCGCCGGCATGCGGGTTGAGTGAGCAAATCGCGATTTTTGGCTTCTTTTTTCCGAGTTTCAGGGTCAACTCGGCCAAATAGTACGCAGCGTCACTCACCGCGCGCGGGGTGAGCTCTTTCGGTACTCGGGAGATCGGCAGGTGCGTCGTCACCAATCCGGTAACCAACGAGCCAGCCGCGAAGCACATCACGCTCAGCGGGGCGCCGTCCAAGTCACGGAGCCACTCGGTGTGACCGAGGAACCTTCGAGCACCTCGCACCCCCGAGTGCGCAATCGCTGCCTTGCTGACAGGGCCCGTGACCAATGCGCGCCGCGGGGCCGCCTTCGTCAGGCGATAGGCCTCGTTGATGTACGCGAGCTGCGCTGCACCGGACACCGCGCTCGGCTTGCCCGGCCGACGATCACCACGCCTCAAGGTCGGCCCCACGCTATGCACGTAGATCGCCTGCGGATCGCGCCGCTCACCTTCGAATCGAACGAGGCGCTTGCGCGGCACGGAAACGAGCTCCGCGGCTTGCTGAAGCAAGTCCCAGTCGCCCACGAGCACCGTACCCGGAACTTGCGCGGCCGCGCGAACAGAGACCTCAGGGCCGATTCCACACGGACAACCAATCGAAACGACCAGCAGATCAGACTGAGCAGATGACGCTGAGCGAGGCATCGCTCGGTCCGAGTAACAGACGCACCCGAACCATGCAAAGTGTGCCCAGAAAACCCCGCAAATGCGGGCTACTCTGGCCACCCTCGATTGAAGCCCCGCCCGTGGCTCGGTACGCTAGTCTGCAATGTCATCGCCACCCGAACCGCGCGTTGCAGCTGACTTGGCCTTCGAGCTCCTGAAACTATTGCTGCAAGTCGCCTGGGCAGATGATGACCTAGCGCCCGCGGAAGCCGAGACACTACTCGCTTACGGGCGGAAGCTTGGGTTAGGCGCCAGCGAGCTCGAGGTACTCGGCAACTGCTTGGCCGGCCGTCAACCGCTACCGCCGCCAAACCTCGGTCTCTTGAGGACCCGGCGTACCGACGTCTTACGCGCCGTGAAGGAGCTGATGGTGAGCGACTTACAGCTTGGCGCAGAAGAAGAGAGCATTCTGCTGCAAATTTCGCAGCTGTTACGCTGAAGGACGTGGCGGTCGCGCATACGGCCGCCAACTCGGGCTCTTAGTGGAGCACCGCGGTGAGCCAAGTCGGTGTGAAGCGCGCAAGAACCGCGATCACGCCGATCAGGCCGACACAGGCTAAGCTCTTGCGGTCGCTGAGCGCGAACTTCACGGGGTCTTCCTGCATTTGACCGCGGCCCGCCAATAGCCAGATCCGTCCAAGCCAGTAGAGCAAGGCTGGCAATACCAACCAGAGCAGCGACGGCTCGCGGTACGCGGCGCGCACCACCGAACTGTCTACGTAGAGCATGAAAACCAGCGCGGCGACGTAGCCGCTCGCCGTGCCCATGCTGGTGACCATCGGCAAGTCGACTCGCGCATAGCCGCGATTCTTGACCTTGTCGTCGTTGCTTAGCCCGTGAAGCTCCACGAAGCGCTTGGCGAATGCCAAGCTCGTGAATAGGAACATCGAAAAGCCGAGCAGCCAGCCGCTGACGTGTACGCCAGTCGCAATACCACCAGCCAAAATCCGGTGTGTGTACAGGCCAGCCAGCACGAGCACGTCCAGCAAGAGTAGGCGCTTGAGGTACAGCGAGTACGTCACCGTGCCGACGAAGTACAACGCCAGCATTGCGACGAACGCGACCGGCAAGAACGAGATGGCCAGCGCGAAGCTCAGCGCGAGCAACGTCACGAAGATCGGAAATCCGAAGATCGTTGGCAGCGCACCACTGGCAAACGGACGCTTGGACTTCGTGGCGTGAATGCGGTCGGCATCGAGGTCCAACAAGTCGTTGAAGACGTAGCCGGCGGAAGCGCAGAGCGAAAACGTCGCTGCGGCCAACGTGCCCTCAGCGACGCTGGTCAGCGACTGCGTGGGAGCGAGTAACGCAGGCAGCACCACGAGCGCATTTTTAGCCCACTGATGCGGGCGAAGCTCTTTCACCAGCGCACGCAAGATGCTGGGGCGACGTGACACGACGTCGACCTGCTTCAGCCCGCTGAGAGCCGAAACGGTGCTAGCTCCCGCGCTCACCAAGAAGCCGCGCGTAGACGCTGCCAACAGCGCGCGTTCATCGCTCGAATGCCCGATAAAGTCGAAACCGCCGGGGTAACCTGCGGTCAGCCTTTCGGGCAAGCTCGAGGGCGTAGCTTGATCGGCATCGCTCACGTAAACGGCGTCGAACAAGCCCAAATGAGTCGCGACACGCTCGGCCAGCTCTGCATCCGAAGCACCCGCGAGCACGACCTTGCGTCCCTCCTCGCGACACGCCTTGAGAGCCGCGATCAGCGGTCGGCGGTACGGAAGCACCGCTGGCTCGAGTTTGCTCGTTCGCGCGACGCGTTGCTTCAAGCGGGCCGAGCCACCAAGCATCCAGAACGGTAAGGCAAGCACCATCCAGGGGCGCTGCCTGAAAAGGAGCGCCACGCGTTCCGGAAAGAGGTGAGTCGCGATCAGCGTGCCGTCGAGTGAAACACAAACTGGTCGCGCCAAGGCGCTCGGTTCACGCAACGCCTCACCCAATGACATCTCCGTCAGCATCCACCGCTCTTATAGTCGGAGGTTACGAAAAGCGAAATACCGCTCGCAAGATCTGCATTCCACGCCAGAAGAGGCCGCCCCCCATCGGCAGGAAATGCCCGTGGCCTCGAGCCCGAATCAACCCACTTCGTCCTCGACCTGCTCTTCGCTCTCGTCCGCGCGCTCAACCTCGTCCGCGCGCTCGACACGCTCGCTGCTGCCGCGGCCCTTGTTGTCCTCGAGCTCCGGCGCACGCAGCTTGTAACCCGAGCCGCGCAGCGTCTCGAGCGGTAGCGCATCACCCAGCTTGGCGCGCAGGCGGCGAACGTGAATGTCGACGGTGCGCGGGCCACCCTCGTAGCGGTTGCCCCAAACGCGCGCCAAGAGGTGCTCGCGTGACAGCACCTTGCCGCGACGCTCACATAAGTAGGCGAGCAGCGCGAACTCTTTGGCAGTGAGCGAGATGGGGCGCCCATCCACGTAAACCTCGTGGCCGGCTTTGTCGACCACGATGCCCGCGACCTTGTGCCGCTCTTCCGTCGCGAACTCGCTCCGGCGCCACTCGAGTGCGCGGATGCGACCGTACAGCTCTTCGGGCACGTACGGGTGCAAGCAGAAGTCGTCGAAGCCGCTCGACGGATCGATGCGCGCAATCTGACCCACGGTTACCGCGATCAACGCGCCCACGTTGTCGAAGTACGGTTCCTTTCGCACGGCGCGCAGCGCCGCGACGGCCAAGTCGGGGCGATCCAACGCCTCGAACACCAGCGCTCGGGGGCGGATCTCGAGCTCGTCGTCATCGTCACCGATGAGTTCGACGGGATCGTCCCACAGGTCGAGGGTGCGCACGGTGGCGCCGAGTTGCCTCAGCGTCGACGACGCGCCCTCCTCCCGTTCGAGCATTGGGCCATGCCCAATGACCGCCACGAAGCTTTTTGCTCGACTAGAGGTAAACTCAGGAGATTTCGGTGCCACCAACGGTTATCCGCGCAATCTTGATGGTTGGGCAGCCCACCCCGACGGGAACACTCTGGCCATCCTTGCCACAGGTCCAAATTCCGTCGGAGATGGCCACGTCATTTCCAAGCATTGTTACATCGCGCAATGTTTCAGGACCGTTACCAATCAGATTCACGCCCTTCAAGGGTGCAGTTAGTTTTCCGTCCTCGACCAGGTAGCTTTCGGTGAGCGAGAACACGAAGTCACCGTTCGAAATGTCGACCTGACCGCCACCGAAGGTTTTCGCGTAAATGCCACGTTTTACGCTGGCTAGCATCTCTTCCGGGTCGTGCGGCCCTGCCAGCAACACGGTATTCGTCATGCGTGGCATGGGCGCGCAGGCGAAGTTCTCGCGCCTGCCATTTCCTGTGAAACCTACCCCGAAATGTTTGGCTGAGAGACGGTCTTGGAGGTACCCACGCAGCACTCCATTTTCAATCAGCACACTCCGCTTGGGCTCGATGCCCTCGTCGTCGACATTGATAGAGCCGCGGCTTTGCAGAAACGTTGGATCGTCGACCACCGTGCACAAATCACTGGCAACGGATTTTCCGACTTGACCAGTGTAGTTGCTGGTGCCTTTGCGATTGAAATCCGCCTCTAGCCCGTGGCCGACCGCCTCGTGCAGCAGGATGCCGCTGTCACCGGGGGCCAAGATCACTTCCATCTGCCCCGCGGGGGCAGGGCGCGCGTCCAGCAAGATCAGCGCCTGCTTGGCGGCTTGCTCGGCGTGCCACTCCGGAGACAGGCCGTCGAAGTAGCCCAAGGTCATGCGCCCACCGCCGCCGCTGCGACCGGACTCACGACGGCCGTCTTTTTCCGCGATTGCGCTGATGCCGAAGCGCAGCAAGGGCTGCACGTCGTGCACCATGCGGCCGTCACTGGTCGCGATCAGGATTTCGCGCACTTCTTCGGTGAACGACGCTTGAGCTTTGATGATGCGCGAGTCGTGGGCCAGCGCAGCGCGACTAGCCCGCTCGAGCAACGACCGCTTATCCACTCCCGGCAGATCGATGGACAGCCGGTCGAGCTCGTACCGCGAAGGGATGGACATGCGCTCGATCGCGAGCGGCGCGATCGTCTTGCCGCCCTGCGCGATGCGAGCCGCGGTTTCGGCAGCGCGCTTCATCGCGTCCCAACTCAGATCTTCGACGTGCGCGTAGCCCGTAGCGTCACCCTTTTGGACGCGAACGCCGAGCCCCATGCTCACGCCACGCGAGGCGCTGCGCGTGATGCCCTCTTCGAAGCTGATTGCACCCGCGGCTTGGTACTCGAAAAACAAGTCTGCGTAGTCACCGCCGTGACTGAGCGCGATCGTGAGCAGCTTGCGCGCAATCTCAGCGTCGATTGCGGCTTCACCGCCGGGACGGAACGGAGCCTGGTAAGAAGCACTTTGGGTCATGAATTCCGCTCGGTCAGAGTGCGCATCGTCCCATCATGAGGCTCGCCGCCAACCCACGCAAGCACCCCGCCCAGCCCCCCACCCGCACTCGCAAAACACTCCAAACACGCCCCCAAGAATGGGGCGCTCACAACCCAGCAACGCACCTCGCAATACGCCCCTGTTCCCGCCACTCGACGTCCTCCGCACATTGCCACGCTCGACACGGAATGAACCCAAGTGCCACTCAGTACGGCTCCCTGAATTTGAACCGCCGAGCCGCAGAGGCCACAGAGATCTGAGGGAGATTTTGGGGGGTTCCCAATCAGAGTTCGAACCGCACTTGTCACGCAAGTCGGCGCGAAGAGCAAACCCCAATCTTCTCTCTCTCAGATCTCTGTGGCCTCTGCGGCTCGGCGGTTAATCCCTCTCCTTCTCCCTCGTCCGCGACGTGTCGAGATTGGTTTTTCGCGTGTCAGCGTATGGGCGGGAGCTGGTCGGGGCGGGATTGTAAAGGGAGCTAGCGTTGGCGTGGGACGATGATAGGTTGCGCGCCGTGCACCCTCTTCACGATATCTTGGTCCCTGACAGTCTCGAAGACTTCATCCCCGCGGTGATCGAAATCCCGCAGGGATCGAAGCTCAAGTACGAGCTCGACAAGCGAACCGGTCTGCTGATGCTGGACCGCGTGCTGTATTCATCGGTTCACTACCCGGCCAATTACGGCTTCGTTCCGCAGTCGCACGCGGATGACGGCGACCCGCTCGATATTTTGGTGTTGATGCAGGAACCCGTCGTTCCACTGACGATCGTCCGCGCGCGCCCGATCGGCGGCTTCTCCATGACGGACGACAAAGGCATCGACGACAAGATCATCGCTGCCGCAGTGGATGACCCGGCTTTTGCGCATTTGCACGATGTGCACGAGCTGCCTTCGCACATCACCATGGAGATCCAGCGATTCTTCGAGGATTACAAGGCGCTCGAGAACAAGCGCAGCGTGGTCGAAGGCATGTACGGCCGAGGTCGTGCACTCGAGGTCGTGCGCGAGTCATTGACGGCGTATCGCGCCTTGAGTGCGTGGAACAAAGGCTGAGACCGTACTGAGCGGGTAAAACGGGGCCGTCTGCCTGCGCGCGGCCCCACGCTCCGCTCGAAATTCTGCTAAGTTTCGCGCCCCAATGCGCGACGAAAAGCAGGACGAAAAGCAGGACGAAAAGGCGGAACTCGGCAAAGGCTACGAGCCGGCCGAGGTCGAGCCCAAGTGGTACGCCTTTTGGCTCGAACACAACGTGTTCAACGCCAGCGTCGACCCTGCGGACAAGCGCAAGCCGTACACGATCACCCTACCCCCCCCAAACGTCACGGGGTCGCTGCACATGGGGCACGCGCTCGGCGACACGATTGAGGACGTGCTGATCCGCCACAAGCGGATGCAGGGCTACAACACGCTCTGGCAACCAGGCATCGACCACGCTGGCATCGCCACGCAGCTAGTCGTCGAGCGACAGCTGGCGCGGGAGGGCAAGAGCCGCCATGACCTCGGCCGCGAAAAGTTCGTGGAGCGCGTCTGGCAATGGAAGGCTCAAAGCGGCGGGCGCATTGCCGAGCAGATGAAGGTGCTCGGTTGCTCGGCGGATTGGCCGCGCTCCAAGTTCACCATGGACCCGGAGCTACAGCGCGCCGTGCGTGAAGCATTCGTGCGCTTGCACGGCGAAGGCCTGATCTATCGCGCCACGCGCTTGATCAACTGGTGTACCAGCTGTCGCACCGCACTCAGCGACGTCGAAGTCGAAAACGAAGAGGCGAACGGCGAGCTGTACGAGTTCGCATATCCGGTAGTCGACGCCGATCCGTCGGCTGGCGCCGCAGAGCTCGTGGTGGCCACGACACGCCCCGAGACGATGCTCGGCGACACCGCGGTCGCGGTGCACCCGGACGACCCACGCTACAAGCACCTGCACGGCAAAAAGCTGAAGCACCCCTTCGTGGATCGCGAAGTGCCGATCATCACCGACGCGATCTTGGTCGACATGGCCTTCGGCACCGGTGCCGTGAAAGTGACGCCCGGTCACGACTTCAACGACTTTGCCACCGGCAAGCGCCATCAGCTGGAAGAGATCAACATCCTGAACTTGGACGGGACGCTCAACGAGCGCGCCGCGCAGTTCCAAGGCCTGAACGTGAAGCAAGCGCGCACCGCGGTGAAGAAGGCGCTCGCCGAAGCGGGCCTCGAACGGGGCGCGAAAGTGCACAAATTGCAGCTGCCGCGCTGCACTCGCTCCAGCACCGTGGTCGAGCCGATGATCTCCACGCAGTGGTTCGTGGACATGAAGCCGCTCGCCGAGCCGGCGCTCGCCGCAGTGCGCGACAAGCGCACCGAGATCATCCCCAACGAATGGGAGAAGACCTACGAGCACTTCCTGACCAACATTCAGGACTGGTGCATCTCGCGTCAGCTCTGGTGGGGTCACCAGATCCCGGCCTTTCATTGTGGAGACTGCGGGCACATCACGGTCACGCGCGAGGACACGCCGAGCGCGTGCGAGAAGTGCAATAAGTCGAACCTCACTCAAGATCCGGACGTGCTCGACACCTGGTTCTCGAGCGCACTCTGGCCGTTCTCGACCTTGGGCTGGCCCGACAAGACCCCAGCTCTCGAACGCTTCTACCCGACGAGCGATATGGAGACGGGTTACGACATCCTGTTCTTCTGGGTCGCACGCATGATGATGATGGGCCTGAAGTTCATGGGTGAGGTGCCCTTCCGGCGCGTGCTCTTGCACGGCATGGTCGTCGACGAAACCGGCGACAAAATGGGCAAATTGAAGGGCAACACCCTCGACCCGCTGGACCTGATCTACGGCGCGGACTTCTCGGCCATCGTGCAAAAGACGATGCCCGATGCTCCCGTGGATGAAGCGCTGGCCAAGTTCCGCAAGGCATACCCATCGTCCGCACAGATGGGCAAAGGCTTCTCGCCTAGCGGCGCAGACGCTTTGCGCTTCACCTTGTGCAGTTATTCACCGCAGGCCAAGCGCATCGCGCTCTCGCCCGCGCGCGTCGACGGCTACCGCAAGTTCTGCAACAAAATCTACAACGCGACGCGCTTCTCGCTCACCTATTTGGAAGGCCAGAGCGTGCCGGCAGAAGGCGCCACACCCACGCCCAAGCTGCTCGTCAATCGCTGGATCTTGTCGCGGCTCAGCGCGGCGGTAGAAGCGAGCACCGTTGGCATCGAGTCCTACAGGCTCGATGACGGCTCGAGCGCGCTCTATCACTTCTTCTGGGACGAGTTCTGCGCTTGGTTCGTAGAGATGACCAAACCCGTGTTCTTGCACGGCACCGACGACGAAAAAGCCGAAACACGGCATGTTTTGGCGCACGCGCTGGAGGCCGCGCTGCGCGGCTTGCACCCGTACGCGCCGTTCATCACCGAGGATCTGTGGCAGCGCATTCCGCGACCTGCTTCGCGCCCTGTGTCGATCGCGCTCGCGCCCTACCCGACCGCAGCCGATGGGCGCCTCGATGCCGACGCCGAGCGCGATATGAACACCGTCATGGCCGTGATCGGCGCCGCGCGCGCGGTGCGCAGCGAACACGAGATCAAGCCGGGCGATGCGGTCAAGGTCGAGCTCCGCTCGCGCGATGCGGCGCTGCGTGCCTTGCTCGAGGAGCAGAGTCGCTTCATCACCTTCCTGGTACGCACGGATGGCGCTCCCACCGTACTCCCTGCCGGCGGTGATCGCCCCAAGGGCGCCGTGCTCACCGTGGCCGGTGATGTCGACGTGCTCGTGCATCTACGCGGTCTCGTCGATCCCGCGCACGAGAAAGAGCGCGTCGAGCGCAAGCTCAAGAAGATCCAAAAGGATCTAGAAGTAATGGAAAAACGCCTGACGAACGAGAAGTTCATCAAGAATGCGCCGCCCGAGGTCGTGGCAGAGGCCAACGCTCAGAAGCAGGCGCTGCAACGCGAGCAAGCCGATCTGACCGAGAGCCTGAAGTGGGTGGACGAGCTCAAGGTGTGAGCGAGTGAGCGTTTGACCGCGTTACTCGACCGAGAACTTCGGTAGTTCGATCAGCAGCACGCTCGGGTCGAAAATGATCAGCGGCTCCAACCCGTTTTCCACGGTAAAGCGGAAACCGGCGTCGAAGGAGCCGCTGGGCAAAGCCCCGCGAACCAACACGGCGCTCGCTTGCGCTCCGAGGCGCGCATCGAGGTCACGTCGAGACTGGCGACGGAGTGCTTGCGCGGGCGCGCAAACTTTGAGCTTCTTCTTGACGCACACGCCTTCGCGCTCGAACGCGTCGAATTCGCGATTCCAGAGCTCGAACCAAAGCCTTGCCGCTGAGCCATGCAGGGAGGTGGTCAGTGCGGTAAAGCCGGCCCGCAGTTGCGGCAGCGTCGAGACCGGCGCGCCGCGCGCCCCCAACACCATCTCGTAGCCGCGGATTAGCGCGAGCGAATCACGCGCACGGCTGAATTCTTCGGGCAAATCAGCGGTCGAGGCGCCGGACAAGATCTTCGCCGCTTGCTCGAAGCGTTGCCCGTGAGCGAGCGCCCCCGCAGCATCAATGACGGCGCGCAGGGCCAGATCGGGCGGAATGTTGTCGCTCAATAGCTGCCCGGCCACGCGCGACAACAGTTGATACGAACGCTCCGATGAATCGAGCAACGCAGAAGCCTCACTCACGCTGAGCACCAACCGAGCTCGCTCCAACGCGCCACCCTGGCTCTCGGCCATGACCGAAGCCAGCGCGCTGCGCGCGGCCTCTAGGTGTTCACGCGAACCGCCGCTGGCCGACAGCCACACCTCGAGCGACGCGCGCGAGATGCGCAAACCGGCCGGGGTCCCATCTACCGGCAGCGCAGCGAGTAGTGGTGACACGTCTCGTTGCGGCGCGAGTGCCGCAGCTACCGCCAACACTCCGGCTTGCGCGAAGCGGCTCTTGTCGGTGTTCGCCAAGTTCAACGCACGCGTGGCCAGAGCCGCAGCGTCAGCGTCAGACCGCAAACCAGAGCCAGCAATAGACGGTCCACCGACCGTCGCCAAGAACAGCTCGAGGCCGGCCATTTTGGGCGCAGCGAGCGCAATTTGCGCGAGTTGCGCCTGCAATTGCGCAACTCGCGCGACGCTATCCTCGCTGCGCAGTGCTCCCTGGCTCAGCTCCGAGGCTGCGTCGTGTACCCACGGAATCACGTGCGCCAAGGCGGCGTACACCTCGACCGCTTCGTCGTCGCGACCGGCGCCGCTCTTCCAGGCGGCGTCCAACATGGTGCGCGCATTTTTCACATGCTCGCTCGTGCGAAACGCGACGGCGCACAGCGCCGCGCCGCCGACATCGGGCGGCAGCTCTGGACATGATGGATTGTCGAGCAGCGATTCAGCCAAGGCCGCCGCGAGATCCAAACGCTGGTGTGCCGGCGCTAGCTCGCGCTCGAGCAGCGCGCGCGCGTGCTCGACTCTTCCCAAACGCAACCAAGCGCGTGCACGCTGCAACTTAGCGGCGATATCGGCGGGAACGCCGGGCGCACCCGCGATTCGCGCCGCCGCAATCAACGACTGAGCGCTGGCCAGCGCCGCGGCAGGCGGCGGATGGCGCGGATCCCCCTGCGCCTCGAATAGCACCTGGGTGGCGCGCTCCGCGTCGCCCGAGCGCGCCAATTCCGAGGCAAATTCTAGGCGATTTTCCGTATTTGGCTCGAGCTGCGCGAGTAGCTCGCGAGCGCCGAGCACCAGATCGCGCCGCCCCACGGCGAGCGCGGCACGCGCCACTAAGCGAGTCGCGAGCGCCGTACTTTTGCCCGGCAGCGACACATCCGCCGCGCGATCGCGCAAGAAATTGAGAGCGGCACGCGTCGCAAGCTCTCGCACGATGCCGACACGCGCCGCATCCGGAGTGCTCGCAGCGGCGTCATGCTCGACGCTCAAGATCCCTGCGAGCTCTTGGCTCCCGGCCGAGGTCGTAGCCAACGCGTATAGCGCGCGCGGTGAGCTGCCCCCCGCAGTCAGATGCAACAACGGCAGACTCTCGACCAGAGAGCCATCGTCACTTTGCACGGCGAGCTTGCGCTCAGCGTCTAGCCCGGCAAGGCGTGCTTGCAATCGCGACTGCGCGCTCGCCGGCAAAGCCGACAGCACCGATGCTGGACGCGGAATCGAGCGCAGGGCTCGAGCCAAGCGTTCCGCGGGGCCGAGCGCCGGCGGTGCTGGCGCCGGAGCTGGCTTTTTCTGCGCTGGAATTGCTGGCGGCTGGGCGGGCGCACAGGCGCTCAGCCAGCACGAGCACAGCAGCGCGAAGGCAGCGAATGAGCGACGCATCAGAACCGGAACTGGGCGAGGAAGGTCAGCTCGCGCCAGTCGGCCGTGCCGCCTTTGCCGAGGGCGTTCGGGAAGCGCAGCATGCCGCCCAAGTGAATGCCGTGCGCGACGGTGAACAGCACACCCCCTTCGAGCGGGATCCCGAAGTGGTCGCCGAAATTCTTGAACGGACCGTCCAAGCCAGTGCCGACGAACGGCGCGATCATCGGCGTGGGCTGGAAGTAAAACCAGATCGGCACGTGCAGGCCGTCCCCGTTACCGTCAGCGCGGTGGTTGAAGCCAAAGTACAGGCTCGGGTCGTAGTAGAACGCTACCTTCTCGGCAAAGTTCGCGCGACCGAGCACCCCCGCTTGCGCGCCCACCCAAACGTCGGGACTCAACTGATGAAGCGGCACCCCGAGGTGCAAGTCGACTTCGTAGTTCCGCCCTCCGCCCAGAAAAATCACCGAACCGAAGCCGACGTCGTTGTAAGTGTCGCGGAATTTCGGATCCGCCGCGCCGCTGTTGAGACGGAGCCCGTGCTCGTGCGTGATGCCGAGCATCACCTTGTTGCTCACGCCCCAGAAGAAGTCGATCGGGAACTCTACCGGTTTGAAGGCAGAGTCCTTCGACATATTCATGCGCATGAAGTCCGGACGCGCGGGGCTGCCCGTGAGCTCGAAGCCGCCCTTGGGCAGCACGAAGCTTTGGCGCGTCCATTCTTGAGCATGCGCTGCACGCGGTGCGAGGGCGACGGCGAGCAGCGAGGCGAGTGTAGCCGTTTTGAGGAGGTTCACGCGCGGAGAGGCTACCACTAGACCCTCCGCGCCTGGCAAGCCCCAGGCCTCAACCCGGGCTGAACATGATCGGGTAGCTCACCGTCACGATGCCGTTCTCCGGGGTCGGGAAAGACAAGCCGTAGAACGCCGACACGACGCAAGAGACCACGGCGCTGTCCGGCAGATCACTGCCACCATTCTGAGCATTCGTCACACTGCCTTCGCGTCCGATGACGAAGCGCGCAGTCACGCGACCCGTGAGGTTCGGATTGCGGTTCAGCCCATTTTCGTAGCACATCCTGAATCGCCCGTAGTTTTGGCGCACGATGCGCTGCACCACCTCGGGTGGCAGGCGACCGCTCACCTGCGTGGCGCCAATCCCCAGCTTCGGCGCTCGGGTCACGTGTCCCTGTCCGCCGCGCCCCACGCCGCGACCAAAGCCGCCATCACCACAATTGCCATCTTTGCAGTGACCCAATCCTGGCTGACCTAGACCGTCACCGATGTTGCTGATGCCGACGCCAACACCGTGGCCACCGCCGCCGTTGTCTAGACCAGTCAAACGCAAACCGCCAACGCCACCCGATTCACCTGGCTCGCCCCACAACCCGCCTTCGAGATCGTCGCTGTCGTGACCCAACTTCGGGTCGCGAATGAACGGCGAGCCAGCCCCCGAGCTGGTCGATAGGTTGCCGAGCAGCTCGATCATGCCGAAGCTCTTGGCCATCTGCTTCAGCTCCGCGTGTGACAATTGCACGTCGGGATGGTCGCCGCGCACCGCTGCGCGATGATTGGTGACCGGCGTATTCGGCTTGCCCATGGCGCCTTCGCGTCCGGCAGCTGCCTCGGCGGGTTTGCCTTCCGCGCTGTCTTTGCTGCCCGAGTCGTTGCTGTCGGACTTTTGCTCGTCGAGCTCGCGCTGCGCGCTAGCGCTCAAATACTGCTTCATCATCACGAGCCGGTCATTGTCGAGCCCCTCATCGTCGGTCAGACCCATCGCAGGCATCCAGAAGGCGAAGCTGCCGACGAGGGCTGCCACGGCGCTGAAACTCACTGCAAACGCCGCCAGCATCGGGCGATCCGCGCTCGCGAGTCCGGCGCGTGGCGTGGTGGTGCCGGCAGGGACATTCGCAATGCGGAACTTCAGTTTGCCGAGTTCGAGTTCCACCACGGTTCCCGAGAGCAACGCGACACTCGTCGCTTGGCTCGGCTGTACGTACGGCTCGCTCGCGTGCTTTACGAAAAGACGGGCGCTCCGCGGCACGATCACGTGCGGAGTGCCATTGTGAATCTCGACCAAGCGCGCGCTCTGCGTGCCGAGTTCTTGCGCGGCGAGCTCGAAGTCCACGTGCTCCGCGGCCGAGCTCTCGCCGATGCTGAAGCCCTCACCCGCTCGTAGGTGGCGCGCGAACAGCACCGTCGAACCCCACAGACCCATCACTTCCACCGCTTCGAGTTCAGGGCGCTCGAATTCACCTGGTTCGAGCGACGCGCGCTTCACGAGCAGGTGCGTCGGAGCATCGGGCTCACTCTCGCGAACAGGCTGCGCTGCGCTCACGAACGCCAACGGCGCTGAAGATTGGGAATGAAATGAGCGATACTCGGGCTGCACGTGTGCCATGAAGGGATCCTCCTGTTGGTTTCACACGAACGAAGCGTGCGAGCGGAGTCAGGGCCCGCCCATGCGTGAAGGCGGAGTCGCTTACTCGCTCACCGGCGAAAAAGTCGCCTTGGCAGCGTGTCGTTCGGTGTCGTCTAGACCGACAACCCCTCGCCCTCCGAAGTTCCCAAAAAGATGTGCGTCGTGCTTGCGCGGGATTTTTGTTCGGCCGCGTGGCAGTGCGCACCACGGCAGCTCTGCCACACCTACATCGCGGTCCGTTTCGCTGAATTTGCCATGCAGCAGAAAAGCGGCCGAGTCATCGGCCCACGAGCGGTGTTCAGTAGCGAGAAGTGGCTGGACGGGGCTGAACGTTGCCGAACATGCCGAACTGCCACTCAGAGCCATCGACCAACGAAGAGCTACACGAGGACAGAGGTGCGATGGAACATCGCTCACGCGTGGCGGATCCGCCCATGGCAGTGAAAAGCGTGTTACGCTCAAGCTGAGGTCTGAGAGTTTGCCCGAGGAAAAGCCGCCCGAATCACGAGTAGACCTCCTGGAGGCGGAGGACCCGGACGAACGAACTGCGATCGTCAGTTTGTCGGAGCTACGCAGCGCTCCGCGCAAGCAGTCGAAGGATCGCCATCTACTCGTGCGCGTGCGTGGCGCAGAGCTCGGTCGCGTGTCTCGCTTGCCGCCCGAGCCGCTGCGCATCGGTCGCAATCAAGACTGCGAGTTGTGGCTCGGCGATGACGGCGTGAGCCGTAAGCACGCGCGGATCGTCCGAGAAATTCCCGGCTACGTGTTGGAAGACACCGAGTCCGCCAACGGCACGTTCGTGCAGGGGCAACGCGTCAAACGCCAACTGTTGCGTGATGGCGACGTGATTCAGTTCGGCCCCACCGCGGTCTTCCGCTACACGATCACCGACGAGAGTCAGGAAGCGCTGCTCCAACAACTGTATGACGCGAGCGTGACCGACGCGCTGACCGCCGCGCACAACCGCGAGCACTTCGACACGCAGCTGCGCTCTGAGCTGTCTTACGCGCGCCGTCACAAGGTCGATGTCTCGCTCGCCTTCTTCGACGTCGACCACTTCAAGAAAGTGAACGACACGCACGGGCACCAAGCGGGTGACGCGGTGCTGGTCGGTTTGGCGAACGCCATTCGCGGCATGATCCGCAACGAAGACGTGTTCGCGCGCTACGGTGGCGAAGAATTCGCGCTGATCTTGCGTGGCATCGACGGCAGCGGCGCGCACATCGTCGGAGAGCGCCTGCGTGAGCGCGTTCAAGCCATGCGCATCCAGCACGAGGGTCGAGTGCTCGAGGTCACGGTCAGCGTCGGCTGCTCGTCCTTCGCCGAGCTGGACGACAAAACGCCCGAGGCGCTCGTGAGCACCGCCGATAAGCGTCTCTATGCCGCCAAGCACGCCGGCCGAAATCGCGTCGTGTCACGCGGCTGATCGGTACTGCGCGCGCCGATCGCGATCTGATCGTGCCAAAACTGACCAGGTAGTCGTCCGCGTTTGCTACTTTCCGCACGAAGCACTACCACTCTGCGCCGCGCATGCGGTCAGACGACGAAACCCCCGCGGCATCGAACGAAGCCGAAGCCACGCTGCTAGCCGTACAACGAGCTCTAGCCGAGGCCGAAGAAGGGAGCGAATTCGACGCGCTGATCCCGAAGGGAAACGCTGCTCGCCCCAAGCGAGCGTGGTGGGCAGTGGCGGCGCTGGTGCCGGTATTTCTGCTGATGGCAACGGACGGCCATTTCGCGTTGAGCGTGCCGCTGTGCCTGAGCGGGCTCTTGATCGCGACCTTCGCGTTGTTGGATGCGCTCGGCACGTTCGACGACGCAGCTCCCTCGCCCGCTTCCGTCGAATCACCAGCGAGCACGAACGGCGCGCCGAGCTTGCGCTCCATCGCACCGCGGCTCGGCGAGCTTGCTGCGGCAGTCGTTGCAACGCTCGTGGTACTGCGGCTAGCGGTGGCTGGAGTGCTGCCGCATCAGATGCTGAGCGCTGGAGTGCTGGTCACACTAGGCGTGATTGCGATCGTCGTTGCGCTGTGCCGCGTCGCCGAGAGCCTACGCATCTTTGCCAGCGACGGGGTACGCTGGTTTTCCCGACGCGGCTTTTGGTTGGTCTCGCTCAACGTGCTCCTGTACGTGCCGCTGCTCGGTAGCTACTCGCTCAGCGATCCGTGGGAAGTGCACTATGGGGAAGTCGCGCGGGAAATGCTGGCGCGCGACGATTGGCTGTCACTGTGGTGGGCCCAGGATGGCTGGTTTTGGTCGAAGCCAGTCTTGGACTTCTGGCTCCAAGGCGTGAGCTTTTCGCTCACCGGCGTGCGCTTCATGCCCGATCAGATGCTGGCCGCGGCCGGCAACGGCTTCTCGCCTGCGCCAGAGTGGGCCGCGCGCTTGCCGATCTTCTTGCTCACGGTGGTCGCTACCTACGCGTTCTACAAAGCCGTCTCCAAAGCCTTCGGTGGACGCGCGGGCTTCTTGGCGGGTCTGGTGCTGACGACGGCTCCGTATTGGTACCTGATCGCGCACCAGAGCATGACGGACATGCCGTACGTCGCGCCGCTGACCGCCGCGCTTTCACTGGTGGTGCTCGCGATGCGCACCGACGCCGAAGCGCAGGTCCGGAGCTTCGAGCTCTCGGTCGGCGAGCGATTGATCCGCGTGTCGGCGTTTCACCTGCTCTTCGGCGCGATCCTGCTCTCGGTGTTGCCACAGCTCGTGTATCTGCTGACGCGCAACATCACGCTGCAGCTGAGTGAGGCCCACTTCGGCTTTCGCTGGCATTGGGACGAGTTCATGGCCGGCTCGGGCGGCGGCAATTGCGGGCTGCCCGGCAACGAGGCGTGCCGTTGGCTCGAGCCCGTCAACCGCTTGTTTCAGCCTGCACTGGGAGCATTGGTTTGGGGCGCCGCTCTCGGTCTGCTGCTGTTCGTGAACCGCGGCGAGCGCCGCGCGCAGCGCCTGTATTTCCTGGGCGCCTGGTTTTTCACTGCTTTGTCAGCGCTCGGCAAAGGCGCACCGGGATTGGTGCTGCCGATCGTGATCGCGCTCGTGGGGCTCGGCGCGGCTCGGCGCTACAAAGACTTCGCGCGCGCAGAGATGGTCGGGCTGTGTTTGCTCTTCGCGTGCATGTGCCTGCCTTGGTACGTGCAAATGTACATGCGACACGGCGCGCCGTTCACGGACCGCTTGCTGTTTCACGACATGTACAAGCGTGCCTTCGTACACGTGCACGACACCAACACCGGCGACGACGTGACCTTCCGCTACTACGTCTGGCAGCTCGGTTATGGTCTCTTCCCTTGGGTAGGCTTTGGTGCAGCAGGCCTCTTGTGGTGGCTCCGCTACGGCAACGAGAGCGACGACGAACAGAACGAAGTGATGTCGTTCATGGCGCTGTGGTTCACGGTCGCGTTCGCGATGTTCGGGATCACGCTGACCAAGTTCCACCACTACGCGCTGCCCACCGTACCGCCGATTGCCGCGGTCTGCGGGGTGATGCTCGATCGCGCGTTCGGCTCGGGCGCGTTGTTTCAGCCCAAGCGAGGGCTGGCGTATTTCGCGGGATTCGCGGCCAGCGCGTTGGTGCTGGTGTACGGCGCGCTGCGCTGTTCCTCGGGCGCCTGGGACGGACACCTGACCGACGGCCAAATGCCGCCCAGCTCCGCGCTGCTCGGCGCTGCATTGCTCGCGTGCGGCACATTGCTCGCGCTGTACACGACGAAAAAGTTCGGCCAACCGCTGAGCGTCGAGAGTGACACCTTCGACGCCAAATACGAGCGTGCCGTTCTCGCGCTGCTCGGCGTTGCCGCGGCCATTCCGATTGCGCTCGTGGGACGCGATCTGTCCACCACGGTGTTCACCGACATCGAAGGCCAAGCGCGCCTGATGCACCTCTTCACGTACAACTATCGCCGAGCGTGGCCCGCCGATTCACTCAACTTCAATGGCATCCTGAGCGCGTTCACTTTGGTCAGCGCCGTCCTCGCGCTCGGCTGCGGCTTGCCCAAACTGCGGCGCCACGCGCTCTCACTCTTCGGGGTAGTGGCCGTGCTGTGGACCGCGTGGGGGCTCGACGTGTACCTGGTCAAAGCCTCGCCACACTGGGGCCAGCGCGAAACGATCCTCGCGTATTACGCCACGCGCAAAGGCCCAGAAGAACCCTTCGTCGCGTATCAGATGAACTGGAAGGGCGAAAACTTCTACACCGGTAACCGCGTGCCAGCGTTCGTGTCCAGCGGTGTCAAGTTCAAGAACTGGATCGCCGAACAAAAGAAAAAGGGCACCCGAGTGATGTTCTTCACCACCGAACACAGCCGGATGGCCTCACTGAAGAGCGAACTCGGCCCGGTGAAGGATTTCAAAATCATCACCGACAAAGCCCTAAACAACAAATTCGGCGTAGCACGCGCAACCTTCTAAGCCGAGAACACTGCCAATCCGCAAGGTGCGCTGCTGGACTGCACCCCGTCGGGTATCGCGAAGCGCGTCGAGCGCCCCCTTTCCGCTCTTCACGAATCCGGGCCTGCTTGTTTTTTGTTGATGGTCAATCAACACGTCCCAGCACCCCCAGCCTTCGGCGTCGCGGACGGGAAGAGAGGGAGAGAGGGACTAACCGCCGAGCCGCAAAGACCACAGAGATCTGAAGGAGCCGGAGATTGGGGTTTACTCAGCGTGTCGAGTCACGTCGTAGATCACGCGAAGCTAGACGCGCTGCGCGACCCCCAAATCTCCCTCTGATCTCTGCGGCCTCTGCGGCTCTGCGGTTCAAACTCAGGGAGCCGTTCTCAGGGGCCACACGCGAGCGCTGAGAGCCTCAATGTGCTGCCGTTTGGCGTGTGAGGCGACCTTCGATAGTCTTTGCGTACGCCATGCAAGTGCCTCCGTACGGTTATGCGGTGCCGCAGATTCCTGAGTTTTCGGCGGCTGATCAGAGTAGTTTGGATTCGCTCGCCATCTTTCACTTCGTGTATGCCGGGCTGATTGCGCTCAGTGGATGTGGGGTGCTGGCGTTCGTGCTCTTTGGCTTGGGGGCAATGGTCGCTGCGGCTCCGCACGTTCGCGGTTCGGGCGGCGTGATGTTCGGGGGCGCCTGGATTGTGGTGGTGATGGGCTTCGCAATCGCGGTGCTGTTCCTGAAGGCTTTCCTGGTTTTCTATTCGGGCCTCAACTTGAAGCGCACGCGGCACAAGACTTTGAGCCAGATCGTGGCGTGTCTTTGCTGCGTGAACTTTCCGATGGGCACTGCGCTGGGAGTGTTCACGTTGGTCACACTGAATCGCCCAGCGATCGCGGCGCGCTACCTGCTCACGGCTTCGGGCAGCGCGCGCGGCTAGCGTCACAATTGGGGGATGAAATGCGAACTCGATCTTGGCTCTGGCTCGCGACGAGCTTACTCCTCTGCATTCTCGCGCTAGGTTGCTCGACGCAACCGGCACATGAGCTTCGGACTCATCCCCAGGTCGCCTCCGTCACGCGGCGACGACCCGAAGCACCAGTAACGCTTCACTCGTCGGACACACGCGAGGCCGCGCGAGTTGCTCGCTTCCCGCCGAACATGTGTATCGTCCGCGTGCCGGCCGCGACCCTCCCGCTGATTCGCGCCCCGCGCCGGATCTCGCACTCTTGTCCGGCGCGGACAACGGTCTCCGTGCCGTCAATCGTGACCGTGTAGCTGCCCTCGACGACGATGAAGTACTCGTCGAACTCGTGCACATGTTCGGCCGTGTGCGCGTCCGCGCTGCACTCCCAAAAGGCAATCTGCGTCCCGTCCGCGCCGTCGAAGACGTAACCCTCGATGCCCGCAGTGTGCTGCGAGGTCGCGGCGATGCGGTTCACGGCGTTCTTCATGAAGGTCGGAAACGGCTGCATGGTTCGACGATTCTAGCTCACGCCAAACGAAGCGATCAGTTTGCGCAGTCCAGGCGCGGCAAAACCGGCCGTCTTGCGTGGAGCGAACGCGCCGAGCACGAGCGCGCCAATGATGAAGGCGAGCACGGAGCCGGCTTCTGCCGCGCTCAGGAGCCCGCGCGAGCGTTGCTCGATGTTCGAGATCTCAGTGTCGATCAGATTACGCATGTGGGCGAACAACGTGGGGTCGCGCACGGCTTCGGCGAAGACGCCGACCCAGCACTTGGCAGCGACGAGATCGGCGCGCTCGTCCAGCTTGAGTGCGCCGTCGACGTACGCGAGTAGCGGGTCGTCATTTGCTTGATAGTGGTGAACGCGCTGGCGAAACCCGGCAATCAAGTCCTTCACCAAGTCACGCAGGAGTTCGGCCTTGTCGTCGAAGTGATGATGCACGAGGCCCGGCGCAATGCCGGCTTCGAGCGCGATCGCCGCGATGGTCGCGCCTGCATAACCGTGGTCCGCGAGCACGCGCGCGAACGCTTTCAGAATTTCAGCGCGCTTCTGTTCGCGATTGCTGGGTCTGCCCATACTTTGGTTGGATAACCAATTTACTCGCCGCAGGCTACGTGCATGACCAAAACGAGCACTGATCCGGCCATGCTTGCGGTTTGGGTCAGCATGGCGGACCACTTTCTAGACACCGAAACGCGGCACGATCTGCCGCTCACCGCGCTTCGATGCGTGGAGGCGGGGCTAACATCCATACAGGCGCGCGAGGTGTGGCAACACGACGTCTCTCCCGCCGTTGGGTTCAATTTGTTCGACATCGCAGGTGAATGGGCCGGCTGGGACGAAGAGTGGCTCGTCGCGCGCATCGCGGAGGCACGTCAAAGCCGTTGGCACGGCCCCGGGCGTTGGCGCAAGCTACGTCTACCGATGCCACTGATGGGCGGCCAATGGCTGGCGATCGAACGCATCATCGAGTTCTTGCGAGCGATGCCAGATGCGAGCGCGCAGAAGCGCGCCGCGGCCGATCTGACGTTCCTCGCGCGCCACTTGTTCGATTTTTGCGGCAAAGATTTGTCTAGCTTGGCGAGTGAAGATCGCGAGCGCATTCGCGGGTTGTATCCAGCCCCGTTCGATTCGCTCTTGGGATCAGCGCTGCAAGCGCAGGAACGCGCCGCCGCAACGCAGCGCATGCAACGCGCTCTCGCGGGAGCTGCAAAATGAACGTGAACATCAACGATCTTCGAGCGCGCTTCTTACGCGCGCTGAGTGACGCCGGTGTGCAGCGCTCCGGCGCAGCGCTGTTCGAAGAATTGCTGGCGCGGTACGCGGAAGCTCAGCGTCGCTATCACACGATCGAGCACATCGACTCGTGCTTGGGCTGGCTCGATTGGTACCGTGGGTTGGCACGGCATCCGGAGCGCGTCGAACTCGCGCTCTGGTTTCACGACGCGATCTACGATCCGCGCGCCAGCGACAACGAACATCGAAGCGCCGCGCTTTCCCGCTCACGACTCGAGGAGCTCGGCGCACCGCACCCGGTCGTTGCCGATGTCGAAGCGCACGTGCTGGCGACGGAACGGCACCAAAGTGAGGAACCGGACGCGTTGCTCTTGCTCGATCTCGATCTCGGCGTGCTGGGCGCGCCTGCACCAAGCTACGCGCGCTTCGAGCAGCAGATTCGCGAAGAATACGAACATGTGCCCGAGGTCGAGTTTGCGAAGGGTCGGACAGCCGTGCTGCGCGGTTTCCTCGGTCGCTCCGAAATCTACCGCACTCCCGCGCTGCGCGAAGAATTGGAGACGCGCGCACGCACCAACTTGGAACGACGCATCGCCAAGCTAGCGGAACTCGCGTGAGCCTCAGCCCGCTGCTGGCGCTGCGCCCGAGTCGATCGGGACGAAGCCCGGCATTTCCTCGATGCGCTCGATCCACGAACGGATCGCGGCGTACGGCTCGAGACTGAAGCCACCTTGCTCAGCGCAGTGCACGTACGCGAACAGCGCGATATCGGCGATCGTGTAACCGTCGTCGACCAAGTACAGGTAATCGTGCAGGCGATTCTCCAAGACCGACAAGGCGTGGTTGCCGAGACGATGCCAGGCCGCGAACTCCTGCGGCAGCGTCGGAACGACGTCCGGAAATGTACGACGGAAACGCGCGCGGCCGATCACTTGCGAGATGTTGCTCTGCTCGAAGAACAACCATTCGAGCACGCGAGTGCGGCCCAGGCCCGCAGCCGGCAAGAAGCGTGTGCCCTCGGCCAGGTGCGTCAAGATCGCGCCCGATTCACGCAAGCAATTGCCGTCCGGCAGCTCGAGCACGGGCACTTGGCCAACCGGATTTTTCTGTAAGAGCCACGGCTCCTGCGCTTCCCCTTCGATGATGTCGATCGCGCGCGTTTCGTACTCGATGCCGAGCTGGCTCAGCAGCAGCCGCACCTTGTAGCAATTCCCGGAGAACGCGTAGTCGTAAAGGATCGGCTTTTGGCTCATGGCAGCTACGCTCGGCTTTCGTAGTCGATCATGCGCACGCCGCGTTTGGCCTTTTCGGCTTCGGTGGCGGCGCGAAGCTTCTCGTACAGAGCCACGACGTCGGTCTTGACCTCGCGGACGTGGAGCTCCGGCGTCGACTTGTCGAACGTCTTGAGCAACAGATTGCCGGTGCCCATCACGCGCTGAAAGAACGGACGGTCCACGGTGTAATCGGCGATTCGATACAGATCGATTTGCTCGAGGCGCTTCGAGAGCACACCGGTTTCGACCACGATGCGACGCGTCGTGATGCGGTACAGCTTCGAGCCGCGGTGCCACCACCGCGGAATGAGCCAAAGGCCGAGCGTCACGATCACCAGCACGAGCACCGAGACGCTCGGAATGAGCGCACGACGGCCTTCGAACAGGACGCTCTCGCCCGAATGATCGCCGTCGCCGCCCGCTTCCACGGCTCGCTCCGCTTCGCTCGGGGCGCTCACGCCTGGAGCAGGCGCTTGATCTCTTCTTTGATGATCGTCTCAGCCAGCGTGGGGACGACTTCCCACACCACTTGCTCGACGACCTCACGCGAGAGCGAGAGCACGGCTTCCACCTGTGCGCTGCTCAGACCCAAGCCGCCAAGCTTGCCGGCAAAATCAGCGGGCAAGGCCGCAGCGGGCGCGGCTGCTGGAGCGGCCGGAGCCGGCCTGGCTGCAGCCACCGGGGCTGGAGCGGCCAACGGAGCCGATTTTGGCACCGCCGGAACAACGATCGGAGCCGCCGCCGTGGGCGACGAGCCAACTTCGATCGAGGGCGCGCTCGCCATCGCCGGGCGCACGTTGGCGACAGGCTGAACCGGTGCGACCTGGGGCGGTGACGGCGAAGCCGGGATCACCGGGCTCGGCGCCGATCCGTAAGCAAGCGTTTGGACGCGCGGGCGACCCACGCCGACATCCGCCACCTTGGCGGCCGCGGATGGCATGACCACCTGAGCCGGTGCCGCGGCAGTCATCACGGGCGACGCCGCCGCGCGGCGAGCGATCGTGGTCACCTTCTCCAGCAGCTGCTGCGTGTCGAACGGCTTGTCGACGAAATCGTCGGCGCCGACGGCGTTGCCACGAGCGCGATCGTACGGCTGCTGCTTGCTCGACAGCATCACGACGGCAACGTTGGGCGATGCCGCTTTGATCTTCTGGCAGAGCTCGTAGCCAGCCGCGTTTTCGAGGCCAGCGTCGACCAGCGCAACCTGCGGGTTCTCGCCGAGCTTGCCGAGTGCCTCGTCCGCGCTTTCGCAGAGAACGGTCCGAAAATCTTCGCCAGCGAAGGTGATTTCAAGCACCTTGCGCATGGTCTTGCTGTCATCGACAGCCAACAACGTGGTGGTCACGGAGTCCTCCGGTGTGACGTATGCACGAACCCGGATCATCGGGTTCCACCCAAAAACTGTCAAGGATTTCGCCAAGCTTGCGGGCGGCCGGCTATATAAGTCGCAATCCTTGCGCCTTTCGGCGGGTTTTCGGCACCCTGGGCGATTCTGCCCTGGCGACAACCGTCAGCGGAGCATGAACCACTCCACGTCGGGCGTGAGCTCGAGGTGAAAATGGTTCTTGTGGGCCGGATTGTAGTTGGGGGTGAGGATGCTGTTGAAGACGTGCGCCTGGGCCGCAGCGCACACCAATTCGTGCAGCTCGCGTGCCTCCGCGCAGTCCGGACTCGGCGGGCGCGCGCTTGCCACGCACTGCTCGGCACCGAGCTGACCGTGGAAGTGCTCGAGCACGTTCAGCACCTCGCCGTTGTCCTTGCGCAGCTCACGCACATCGATAGCCAGCGCGCCCTGATGGCGGCGCCCCCACTCGGTCATCGGCCAGCTCTTGGCGGGCGGACGCCACGCCGAGAACATGCGCACCTCGGCGATCGAGTGCGCGCGCAAGGTTTCGCTGAAGTCGTCGAGCGAGAGCACGAGCCGACAATCGAAGATTTCCCAGGGCACGGTCGCGCGCTCACCGTCCGGAAAATCGGTGCGATAGAGCACGCCGCCAACGCGGCCGGTGAGACGAACCGGGATCTTCACTCCGCGCTTGGGTTCCTCGCGTGAATACGGAATGTGTCGTTCGTCCATGAGCGCGAGACAGGCGGACGGCGTGAGCTTTCCGTATGCAGCCGCCCGTGAGTTCGGGGAATGGCTGAGTGGAATCGCCTTCTTGTGCTGCACGCCGTGTGAGGCGTGGGGCCGCGCCTTGGCCTTTGGCTTGGCGCTCGGACGCGATGGCGTGGGGTGCACCGAGGTGGCGCCCAACACGAGCATGCCGAGCGCGGCGGTAACGACCCAGGGCGGACTCACCCCGGGAGCCTGACCCGAAGCCCGCGAAAAGGCCAAATCTGGGGGCGAGTCGAGCAACGAATTGGCGAAAGAAGTCACAATTTGACGAATCGCGCGAAAGAGCCAAGGATCTCGAACTGATGTCGGTGAACCCGCCCCTCAGCAAACGAGCCCGCTCGGTGCTGTACGCGGTCGTGACGGAATTCATCGCCACCGCGGAGCCGGTGGGCAGCCGCACGCTGACTCGCAAATACGGCTTCTCGCTCTCGGCAGCGACAATCCGCAACGAGCTCGCGGATCTCGAAGATTCCGGCTACCTCGCGCAGCCTCACACTTCCGCCGGACGCGTGCCGACCGAGGCCGCCTATCGCATTTTCGTCGACGCACTGATGCAGGTGCGCGAAGTGTCCCAGGTCGACGCTGCGCGTATCAAAGAGCGCTTCGCCGATCTCACGGCGGATTCGGACATCCTGCGCGAGACCGGCAAACTGCTGTCGGACCTGAGCGGCGCCCCTGCGGTGCTGGTGCGTGCGCGCACGGAAACGCGCACGTTGCTCACGCTGCGTTTCATCGTCACGCGTCCATTCGAGTTGCTGAGCGTGATGGTGTTCTCGGACGGCACGGTCGAAAATCGCTTCATCCGCGTCGAGAAGCCTGTCAGCGAGAAAGAGCTCGAGCGCGTCCACAACATGCTGAATGAAGTGGTCAAGGGTCGCACGTTGGCGGCGATTCGAGAGCACTTCGTGAGCTATGCGCCGGACCACGCCGACGAAATTGCAACACTGCGCGCGCTCGGTCTGTACTTGGTGCGCGCGGCAACCGAAGGCGCGACGCGCGGGGTCGACGTGGTGATCCAAGGGCAATCTCGGTTGCTCGAGAGCCCCGAGTTTGGCAACGTGGAGCGCGTGCGCGAGCTGCTCTTCGCGCTGGAAGACCGCGAGCGCTTGCTGACTTTGCTCGACCGTACACTCGCTTCCACGAACGTGAACGTGTTCCTCGGTGAAGAGACCGAAGCCATGGTCGGCTTCCCCGTGAGCCTAGTGGCCGCACCGTACCGCGAAGAAGGTGGGGAACCAGGTGGCGCTGTCGGCGTGATTGGACCGACGCGCATGGACTACCCATTCGTAGTGCCTTTGGTCGGCGCTACGGCCAATGCCATGAGCGCTGTAATTGCGCGGCTCCGCGACCCGCAACGGAAACCGAGCCAGCCCAAGGACGAGTGACAGCAACAAATGGCGCCTCTATCATGAGGTATGGCCACGAGTTCGCCCATCGACCAAGCGCTGACGTTCGCCGAAGCCTCCATGTTCGAAGCAGCCTTGCGCTACAGCGCTGCGTTGCTCGAGCTCGATCCACGTGCGGCGCAACGCTTGTTCCTGAGCGCGTGGATGCTCGGCGCGCTCGGTGAGCAAGAGGCGGGCAAGCGCGGTCTCTCCGTGGCCGTCGAGCGCGCGGTGGATTCCGGCAATTTGCCGCTGTCGGTGACCGCAGCCGTCAAATTGCGCGAATACGGCGGCGACGGTGAGGCAGCGCTGTCCGCAATCGCCAAAGCCTTCGCCAAAGGTTCGGATCGCTTGCTGGACAAGCGCGGCGCACCACCGCCCAACTTGCCGGGTGTCGCCGCAGGCTTCTCCGCGCTGCCCGACTCGCTTTCGGGCAAAGCCTTGCTCGACAAAGCCAAGGGCATCGTCGACTCCGCCGTGGAGGCGTTCAAGAGCGATCGCATCGACAACGATCCCCCGAAGCTCCCGCCGCAAGTCTTGTTCTCGTCGCTCGACGAGAAAGATCTGCTCGCCATGATCGAGATTTTGGACGTGCGACTGGTGCCGCGTGACGGCGTGTTGGTCGAAGAGGGCAGCACGGGAGATGAAGCGTTCTTCGTGGCGCGCGGCGAGCTCGACGTGCAAAAAGCTGCCAGCAAACCAGGCGCTCAGCCGATCGCGCTGGCACGTTTGGGCAGCGGCGCATTGTTTGGAGAAATGGCGCTACTTTCGCGCGCGCCGCGCACGGCCACGGTGCGCGCTGCCGTGCCGAGCATCGTGTTGGTTGCATCGAAGCAGGCGCTCGATCGAGTCGCGGCCAGCGCGCCCGGCGTGGGTCGCAGGTTTGCCGAGTTCTGTCGGCGGCGCATGCTCGAAAATTTGCTGCGCACCAATTTCGTGCTGCGCGCGGCCAGCCCCGCCGAAAGACCCGCGCTGATCGAGCGCTTCTCGATTCGCACGTTCGAGACGGGCGACAAGATCGTGGCTCAAGGTGCCGCCGCCGAAGGCCTGCACTTGATCGCATTGGGCGAAGTCGCTGTCGTTCACCGCGACGAGAAAGACGACAGCTCGACGATCGTGACTCGCCTCGGCCCCGGTGAGGTCGCGGGTGAAGTGGCCCTCGTGCTGCGTCGACCCGCGATCGCCGATGTGGTCGCTCATCACCCGACGGTAACGTTGTTCTTACCCAAAGAGCGGCTGATGGAGCTCGTCAAAGCGCACCCGAAGGTGTTCAGCGACTTGTACGAGCTGGCGGTGAAGCGCGACGAAGAAACGAGTCAAATGGCCGGCGAGGAAGCCGCCGAAACCGAAGATTTCGTGATCGTTTGAGCGCGCACGTCACCACAAGGTGAACCACTGGGCGGCAAACCCAGAGCCGCCCAGTGGTGAAACCAAGAACGAGCCCGGCACACCGAGTGTCTCGCTGAAGCTCTTGCCGAAACTGCCACCGATCGCTTCACCGAGCAGCGCGCCGGACACGATGTCCGACGCCCAATGGTGGTCGCCGAACCACATGCCGCCAGCGACGCCGAACGCCAACGGATAGCCAGCGAACGAGAGCCAGCCGAGCTGAGGGTTCGAGGCGCGAAACGCCGCCGCTCCGGCGAACATTACCGCGCTGTGCCCGCTCGGCCACGCGCCGATGCCGCGTTGAAAGGGCGCGAAGTCTTGAGCACGTTCAGGGTGCTCGAAACGATCCGGTGCACTCGGGTCGCTGCCACCATTGGGCCATTGTCGGCCAACACTGATCTTTAGTACGCCGACGACACCGTACGTCAGCACGCCCGCCTGCAGGATCGGCACGAGGACGCGCTGGGTCGCGCACGAACCCGTCGCGAGCCCAACAGTGTAACCAATCAACAGTCCAGTACCGAGCACGTACGGCGTCCAAATGCTGATCGGCTCGAGCCGCGGTTTGCCGAACGCATCACGCTGCGCAACCAAGCGCAGCTGATGGTCGGCACCCGTCGGAGACAGCAACAACGGCGACAGCACGGCGAACCACGTCAGCGTGAGCGGCACGGGCCTGGCGAAGTTCTCGGCAGTCGTTCCGAGGCGTGACCACGGCTTGGTCTCTACGCAACCCGGCTTGGCTTCTGCCCTCGCGATGCCGCTCAGGGACAGCAGCGCGAGGGCAGCACCCAGCCCGAACACTGGGCCCGAGCGAGCTCGTGGACCTGCGCAATGCCCGAGAAATCGCATGTTCCAACCGTGAGTATGTCCGGGTTCGGAACCATTTCCTCAGCAATCCCATCGGCAACGCCGCCCCATGCTTGACCGGGCCCGAACCGAACGCTAAGCCGGGACCCCATGAAGAGCTCGTTTCGGTTCCTTAGTGTCGTGGTGTCCGCAGTCGCCGTGCTGCTCGGCAGCGCGCAGGCCCACGCTCAGTCCAAAATCGCCGTCGTCGATACGCAACGCGCGATCATGGAAACCGAGGATGGGCTCCGCGCTCAGGCCACGCTCAAGAAAGTCTTCGACAACAAGCAGCGCGAGCTCGACAAGAAGCAGGAAGATCTTCAAAAAGAGCGCGAAGACATCGAGAAGCAGCGCGATGTGCTGAGCAAGACCGCGCTCGCCAAGCGCGTCGACAAGTGGCAGCGCGAGATGATGGCGCTGCAGGGCGTGTTCGTCGACTACAACAAAGAGCTGCAGAAGAAGCAGGGCGAGCTCACGCAACCGATCGTGCAAAAGATCATGGGCGCGATTCGCCGCTTGGCCACACAAGACGGGTTGGACTTGGTGATCGACAAGCAAGCCGCACCGTACGTGCGCAGCGACTTGGACGTGACCGACCGCATCATCACTCTGTACAACCAGGGCTCGGGTGACGAAGGCAAGGCGCCCAAGAAGGAGAGCGCTGCTCCGGCCACCGGTGCTGCTCCGGCCCCGTTGGCACTGCCGAATGCAACGCCACCCGCTACCGTGGCACCGGCCGCGCCGAAGAAATAAGTCCGAGTAAGACTCGGCGAGCACAGCGGAGCCTGATGGCCGGACGAAAGAGCGTGAAACTCGAGATCGGCAAGATCCTCGAGATTCTGCCGCATCGCTATCCGTTCGTGCTCGTCGATCGCGTGACGGACATCGTCGCGGGCGAGAGCATCCGCGGCCACAAGATGGTGAGCTCGAACGAGCCCTGGTGTCAGGGTCACTTTCCCGATCGGCCGATCATGCCCGGCGTCTTGATCATCGAGGCGCTGGCGCAGATCGGCGGGATCTTGGCTTACGCCTCCGAGCCGTTCGATGCCTCGACCAGCTTGATGTACTTCCTCGGCATCGACAAAGCGAAGTTCCGCCACACGGTGACGCCGGGCGATCGTCTCGATTTGTACGTCGAGGTGATCCATCACCGCTCCAATGTGTGGAAGTTGCGCGGTGAAGCCACCGTCGAGGGCACGCTGTGCGCTCAAGGTGAGCTCCTCGCGTCAATCGTCGATCGCGACGGCTGACGCGACAACGTACCGCAGGCCGCATGGGCACGCGTGATGGTACGTATTTCGAAGCATGCCGACTCGTTCACGCCTTGCCGCGCTCGCCCCAATCATTCTCGGTTCGGCGCTGCTCGCCGGCTGCGTTGGCGCACCGGACGACGCGGCTGAACTAAGCGGCGATCACGCGCTGGTTCAGCGCTCGCAGCACGGCTTGGTCGAAGCCACGGTCGCGCTCGACGGCAGCGCGCTCGCTCGCGGCGTGAATGACTTTTCGATCACGCTACGCGCGGATGACCAGGCCGCGCTGCCCACCTTGAAAAGCGTTGACGCGACGATGGCCGTGCACGGTCACCGCGCTGACGCCGCGAGCATCGTCAGCGATGGCGAGGCGTTCCACACCGATTTGGATCTGTTCATGAGTGGTCGCTGGCAAATCGAGCTCGGCGTCGAACTCGACGCTTCGTCTGACGTCGTGGAATTCGCGCTCGACGTGCCATGAGTCGGCTCGCCTACTGCCTGTTCACGGCAGTCGCACTTTGGACGGCGCGGGCCCCCGCGTGCTCGTGCAGCGGACAAGGGCCGGCAAGCGCGCTGACGCGCCCCGATCAAAAGTGGGGCGTGCGCTTGTCCGAACGACTGGTGCTTGGACAAGGTGCTTTCAACGCGCACGGGCGATATCAATCATTCGCTCCGGACGAGCACGATCGGAGCCAAGAATTCGCACTGCTCGCGGCCTACCGCATCCAGCGCATGGAGCTCTCTGCCATCGCGGGATACGGCGGGCGCAACGTCACGCTCTCCACCGCAAACGAACGCAACGCAGGGCTCGCCGATACGCTGCTACGCGTGCGCTACGAAGCCGCCGAAGAGCCCAGTCCCTGGGAGAGCAGCGTGTTTCCGTCGCTGGCCATGCTGGGCACCCTGCGCTTGCCTACTGCCAGCGCAGAAGGCATCGCGCCACGCGGGCTCGGCACCACGGAATTCGCGCTCGGCGTGAGCCTCGAACGTTCATTTGGACCCCAATTTCGGGGCGGGATCTTGGCTGAGTTCGCGGGACGCCTACCGGACACGGCCTTCGGCTACACGCGAGCGCTCGGTCCACGCGCGAGCGGCGAATTGACCCTATCGTACTTCGCCACGCAAGACTTGGTGCTGAGCGCGCTGGTCAGCACGCGCTGGGAGGGCAACGTACGAGTGAATCAGCGCGCGCAATCGGGCACCGCCCAACGCTTGACCGAAATCGGCGCTGCCATCTCATTTCAACCCTGGACGAGCCCACTGCGTGCTGGCTTCTCACAACGCTACGCACCGGGAATCGAAGGCCTCAGCGCAAACACGCTCGCGGCGCTGACTAGTGAATTCTGGATCGGCTACGTGCGCTAGGGACTCTAACGCGAGCTCTTGCCGCCGCCTTCGAACAGGTCGTCGAACACGCTGTCGAATTCGTCTTGGTCGCCCACGGCGCGCTGACCGGACGGCACCGGGACGCGGTCGGGCTCCGGCTGAAGGGCTGCGATGCGCTCGCTCACGTCGCGGTAGCCCGGGTCACGGCGCGCGATCTTCTGAAAATAGTAGAGCGCGTCTTGGGTCTTGCCCTTCATCTCGTAGACGGTGCCGAGGTCGTAGTAGACGTTCATCTCTTGCTCCACCGTCTTCTCGGCGGCGCCGAGCGCGCGAACGTACGATTCGACAGCGCGGTCCAGCTGACCCTGTTCGAGGTAAACGAGGCCGATCATCGCGTAGCAATTGCACTCACGCTGTGCGTCACGCGCAGCGAGCTCGAACTCGTGCAATGCGTCCGGGATGAGGCCCATTTCCTTGTAGGCAACGCCGAGATCGTAGTGCGTCGCGCTGTCGTGCTCGGAGACCTGAGAGCGAATGCCGGCGCGGAACTTTTCGAACACTTGGTCGACGTCGACGTCGTTGCCCGTGTTCATCGCGGTCGAGCCTGGGGGTAGCTCCATCTCGTCGAGCGCGCCGAGCGATTGCGCCACGTCGAAGTCGAGCGGGTCGAGCGCGTCTTCGGCTTGGTTGCCGTTCAGTTGCGAGCGCTCGATAGTCTGGCTGGCGCCGGAGGAACCGAGCGCGCTATCGACCTCACTGAGCCGTTCGAGCACCAGCGGGTGATTCGGAGTGCGCGTGAGCTGCTCGAGCAGGATCGCGCGCGCGTCCTCGTACAAGCCACGCGCGGCGAAGAAGTCGGCCTCGTCGAGCACGTCTTCCAGACCTTCGCTCGCTTGATGCGTGGGCGGCTCCGGCTCGAAATCTTCAACCGAGGAGACCTCGTGGATCTCTTCGTCGTAGTCTTCCAGCGAGCGCTCCGACATCGGAAAGCTCGGCAAAGGCCCGTCAGCGGCGAACGGATCGTCCTGAACCTCGAACGCCTGACGCTGCATGAACGAGCTCGCCGGATCCGAAGCCATGGCCTGCTCGGCACCGACTTCTTCCAAGTCGTACGAGGGCAGCGGAGCGTCGGGATCGTAGCCTTCGTTCGCGTGCAAACGAGCACGCGCCGCTGCAACGCGACCGGGCGAGATATGCTCGAGCATGGCCAGCGCTTCTGGATGACCCGGCTCGATCTCGAGCACTTCGTTGATCAGCGCTTCAGTCTGGGGGAAATCTCCGCGATCGAGCTGCAGCGACGCCATGTTGAGCGTCTCGGCGATAGCTCCTTCACGATCACCCGACTCCACCAAGAGCTCACGCAGCTTCTGGCGAATCTCGAGCGAACGCGGATCGATCTCGAGCGCAATGTGCAGCGCCTCGATGGCTTTCGGGAACAGGCGCAGCTTGCGGAACGACTCCGCGTCCACCACCGCTTTGCGGGCGTGCGCTTGCGCGTCGAACGAGCTCGGATCGCCGAACTCTTCAGCGACCTCCATGCGATCGTCCACGACTACGACATCCGGCGCGCTGGCCATCGCCGGGCGCGCGGGCGGCAGCGGCTGAGCCGCAGGCGGCGCGACTTGAAGTGCGTCGCGTTCCGTGTGCTCGTCGAGGAACTGCACGTCACTGTCGCCGACACTGACCGGCGCGATCGATTCGATGGTCGGCGGGCGCGAGGAACTGCCACCTGCGATCGGCGGCAAGCTCTGCAGGGCACGCACTTGCTCATCGTGCGGCGCAACCTCACGCAGATGCGCGAGCAGTTGCTCGAACAGATCGCGGCGGTCGCCATCGCGCGCGATGCGCGCCATCTCTTTGTACACCTCGATCGCTTTGGCTTCTTGCCCGATCAGGGTGAACGCTTGAGCCAGTAGCCCGAGCGTATCGAGGTTCTTGGGATCCGCCTGGAAGCAGACTTGCAGTTTGGTCAGCGCTTGCAGGCCGTCTTCACGGGTGCCGCGCTGCAGGTAGAGCTCGGCCGCGACCCAGGCGTAGCGAGCGTCCACCTTGAAGTGCAAAATGCGCTCGATGACCTTCAGGGCATCATCGCGGCGCTCGAGGCTGAGCAGCAACTCGGCCGCCGCCCAGAACGACTCGATGGCCTCATCCAGGCTCTGGACGCGGCAACGCGCTTCCGCCAGCCGTAGATGGGGAAGCGGATTCTGCGCGTCCAGCCCGACCATCTTGCTGAACACCTCGATCGCTTCGCGATCGCGACCCGCGCGTTGCATCCGCGTGGCCACCTCGTCGTACGCGGCGAGCGCGTCACTGGTCAGTCCGAGCTGCGTGTAGATTTCCGCGAGCTTCGGCACGATGTGGCCGTAGCGATCCGCCAGGTCAGGCGCGTGCTTTTTGATCAGCTCGCGGATCTGTTTGTAAACCGCGATCGCCTTCAGGGCGAAGCCCTGGGAGGAGTAGTACTGCCCAACGCGATCGTAGGTGGCGATCGCCTCCGGATACGCCGAGAGGCGGGCCTGCAAATCACCGATCTTCAGGAGCGTGCGAGCATCGTTCGGATCGTCTTGGACGATCCGCTGGTACTCCGCGATTGCCCGGTCGTACCTCTTTTTTTCGATGTACTTCTGGGCAGCCTGAAGCGTCTTCTCGCGTTCGGATTGCTGCACGTGCGTTTTTCGCAGAGCTCGGAGAGCGTGGCTCGGTCGTGGCGCTGGCCGATGCCTCTCCGAGGTTCTAAATCCTAGGGGATATCGCTGGTTTGGTCAAGGAGACCCGCGCTCGTGGGAGCGCTCGGAAGGGTGCCCACCACTCCACCCCCCGCGCCTTCGCGCGGGGCCTCGAGTGTAGCTCAAACCACTGCTCGGTGTGGGTGTGCTGCGCGGTGGGGAACGGAAACCTTTGCCCACATCGACCGGCTCCGTGGCTGCACACGGCAGAGCCGGTCCGAGGACGTTCAACTCGGTTCAGAGGGGGCCTGGGAAATGCGCGAAACAGTGCCAGGATCGTCAGGCAACCGTCTTTGAGCGGCGCTCGCGCTGCCGCGCCCAGCAGATGCCAATGGTCCGCTTGAACGATATTGATGCGGCGCAGCTGACCCTGCAGGGCAAAGTGCGACGTACGCCCTTGGTCGAAAGCCCCGCCCTGTCCGAACTGACGCGGACCGAGGTGAGACTCAAGCTCGAGAACCTGCAGTTCACGGGGTCGTTCAAAGAGCGGGGCGCATGTAACCGCTTGGAGTCAATGCCGGCCGAAGAGCGTGCCCGAGGCGTGATCACGGCTAGCGCTGGCAATCACGCGCAGGCCGTCGCGCGCCACGGAGCTCGGCTGGGCGTCGCGGTGACCGTGGTGATGCCCGAGGCGACACCGCTGGTCAAAGTGACGGCTACCCGTCGCTTCGGTGCGCAGGTGATCCTGAGCGGCACGAACTACGACGAAGCGGCGTCACTCGCGGCCCAGCTCGGCGCCGAACGCGGCCTCGTGTACCTGCACCCGTTCGAAGACCCGTGGGTGATCGCCGGCCAAGGCACGGTCGGGTTGGAAATCTTGGCCGACGCGCCGGACTTGGACGCGGTCATCGTGCCTGTCGGCGGCGGCGGACTGATTGCGGGTGTTGCCTGCGCCGTCAAAGAAACGAACTCGCGCGTGCGCGTGCTGGGCGTCGAAGCGCGCCGCTTTCCGAGCATGAAGCACGCGCTCGAAAGCATTCCTCCACCCTCGCTGCCCGGTGGCAAAACGATCGCCGACGGAATCGCGGTGCGTCGCGTGGGCGAGCTGACTCGCGAACTCACCAAGCGCTACGTGGACGAAATCGCGCTGGTGGACGAAGCCGAAATCGCACAAGCCGTGCTGTTGCTGCTCGAACGCGAGAAGACCGTCGTCGAAGGCGCGGGCGCGGTGGGTGTTGCGGCGTTGTTGCACCATCGCTTCGCCGATCTCGAAGGAAAGCGCGTGGCCGTCGTGCTCAGCGGTGGCAACATCGACGTGAACCTAATTAGCCGCATCATCGAGCACGGCTTGGTGCAGACGGGACGCTTGGCGCGCTTCGTAGTCACCGTGCCCGACGTCTCCGGCGTGCTCGCGGCGCTCACGCGCGTTGTCGCCGACAGCCGCGCCAACATCCTCGAAATAAACCACGACCGCGCCTTTTCCGGCGCAGAATTGGGCGAGACGCTGATCGAGCTGGTGCTCGAAACGCACGGCGTCGAACACATCGCCGACGTAAGCGAGCGCCTACGCCGCGCAGGCTATCGTTTCGAGCGCAAGTAAGCTTCAGGAGAGTGGGCGCTCAGAATCCAGCAGCGCACCTCACAGCGCGCCGTGTTCCGAGCAGAGCTCGGCTTCAATGCGCGGACGAGAAATGCGTCTCGAGCGCGTCGAGCAAGCCGTCCACCGTAAACGCCTTGGCCACGACGTCCGCGCGCACGCCGCGTTCGCTCAACGTCTGCGAAGTGATCGGCCCAATGCTGGCAACCGTAACCCGCGACAGTAACGCCACAGCGCGATCACCCAGAGTGTCCACCACCGCGTTGACCGTCGAGCTCGACGTAAACAAAGCCACGTCAATCTCGCCGCGCTCGAAGTGAGCGCGTAACGCCTCACCGGCATCAGCCGTCACCGTTTCATACACCGGCACGACTTCGACTTGGGCGCCGGCTTCACGCAGCAACTCGGGCAACACGTCGCGAGCGACTTGCGCGCGCGCGAGCAACACGCGCCTCGGCACTCCCCGCGCGAGCACCGCTTGCGCGAGCCCTTCGCCGACGAATTCCTCGGCCACCACGTCCGCGCGCAGCCCGAATGCCTCGAGTGCCACCGCGGTCTTCGGCCCGATCGCGCCGATCTTGGCGTTGGCAAACGCGCGCGCGTCGCGGCCGGCCGCGCTCAACGCCCGCGTGAACCGCGTGACCCCATTGGCGCTGGTGAAGAGCACCCAATCGAAACTGCCGAGTTCGGCGATCGCGCTCTTCAGCGGCGCAGGATCGGCCGGATCGCGGATCTCGATTGCCGGCAATAACCGGGCACTGGCGCCGCGCGCGCGGATCGCCGTGGCCGTCGTTCGGCCTTGTTCCGCAGGACGCGGCACGAGTAGCGATTTGCCGAACAACGGGCGACTATCGAACCAGCGCAATTGCTCGCGCAGCGCGACTACCTCACCGACGATGATCACCGCAGGATTGGTGATGCCCTCGGCGCGGACGCGCGCCGCGATGCTCGTCAATGTGCCGCAGATAACGCGTTGCTCGGGGCGCGCGGCCCATTGCACGACCGCCACTTGCGTGTCCGCGTTGCGCCCCCCCGCGATGATCGCCTGCATGATCTCTTCGATCCGGCGCATGCCCATGAAAATGCAAATCGTGTCGGTCGCGGTAGCAAGCTTCTGCCACGACGCAGGCGACCACTCTTTGCCCTCTCGATCGCTGCCGGTGATGAACGTCACGCTCGACGACAACTCGCGATGCGTCAGCGGGATCCCGCTGTACGCGCTCGCGGCCAAGGGCGACGAAACGCCAGGCACGATCTCGAAGGCAATGCCCGCTTCTTGCAGTGCCTGCAGCTCTTCTGCGCCGCGCGCAAAGAGCAGCGGATCGCCACCCTTCAAACGCACCACGCGCTTTCCGGCGCGCGCCAACGCGATCAGCTCCGCGTTGATCGCGTCTTGCACCGCGCTATCTTGACCAAAGCGTTTACCGACATTGCGCTTCTCGGCATTCGGACACGCATCGAGCAGCGCGGGGTGAGCGAGCGCGTCGTACAACACCGCGTCCGCGCGCGAGAGCAGCTCGAGTCCGCGCACGGTAATCAGCCCCGGATCGCCCGGGCCTGCGCCAATTAAATACACTTTGCCGGAAGCCATATTTCGCGCGGTTAGAGCCTAGTCGCCGCAATGCGTCAGGTCGAATCACCTTGACGGATCAGCGTACAGCCGGAACTATTGTAGGACCTTGTGCGCTTCTGTACATAAACGGCATACATCGTGATTCCAATGCGCAGCCCTGATGATTCACGCGATGGCGGCGCAGCTGACCGTTGGTTCGTCACCAACGGAATCGTGGCCTTGGGTCCGGTGTCGTTCGAACTCGTGCTGCGCGGCGTCGCCTACGGGCGAATCCCCGCCGGCTCGTTCATTCGCCACGAGTCGTGGCAAGTGTGGCGTCGACTCGAGGACCTCGAGAATCAAAGCTCGGGCACGCGCCGACAAATCATCGCCGAGTTGGCGCAGCACAGCGCAAGCGCGGAAAAGCGCGCGCGCAGCGTGTTCAGCTTGCCCCCGCCCCCACCAACTGGCGCCGAACTCAGCTCGCGCACGGAGAATATCGACCGCGCCGCACGGCCCAGCTTTCGACCGGCGGCGGTCGACCCAGTCGGCGTCCTAGCCAACGTCAACGAGCTCACTGAAGCATTGCTGCTCACGGCCGTCACGGTGGCCACCGCAGCCGCCGCCGACTTCGGCTTGGTGCATCGCGTGCGCGCGGACATCGGCGCAGCGATCACGGTGGGCGGTCATGGCCCGTCCACCGAGCACCTCCTCGGTGAGCGCCTGACCGAAGACGATCCCACGCTGACCGCCGCGCGCGGTGGCCACAGCGTGCTCACCGAACCGCAATGCGGTGAAGTCGGCCGGCACTTACTCGGCCGCATGACGCGCTGCTCGCGTGAAGTGAAGAGCGTCGCCATGGTCCCGCTCTTGGTCTATGGCGAACTCATCGCCCTGTTCGAAGTCGGTCGCAAATCCCGTCCCTTCCGCGCTCGCGAAATCGGCCGCGTCGAAGACGTCGTCGAGGCCCTCGCCGAGCGCTGCGTCGTCATGGGCTGGGCCGAATGACGACTTCTTTGGGTTGATGGTCACGCATCGCGTCTGATTGCGTCTCAGCCTTCGGCGGCGCGGTGCGACTAGACGAGAAACGCCCACGCGCTGCCGCAGCTAATCGTAGGCCACGCCAAACGACACCTACCGGCGGAGGTGAACCCCATCAACACCCGCGCGCCCAATCACACCGGAGGTGAACGGGTCAACAACCGCCGGCGGACGTGAACATCAACGCCGGCCGGCGGAGCTGAACCCCATCAACACCCCGCCGGCGGACGTGAACATCAACGCCCGCCGGCACAACGCCCGCCGGCGGAGGTGAACCCGTCAAAACCCACCGGCGGAGGTGAACCCCATCAACACCCGCCGGCGGAGGTGAACCCGTCAAAACCCACCGGCGGAGGTGACCCCCATCAACACCCGCCGGCGCAACGCACGCACGTCAGTGGAGGTGACCCAGTCAACACCCGCCGGCGGAGGTGGCCCCCCATCAACGCACGCCGGCACAACGCACACCCGCCGGCGGAGGTGAACCCGTCAAAAACCCACCGGCACAACACACACCGGCGAACCAGTTCAACACTTCGGCCCAGCACACCTGCTGGCGGAGGTGACCAAGTCAACACCCGCCGGCGGAGGTGGCCCCCCATCAACGCCCGCCGGCACAACGCACACCGCCGGACGTGAACCAGTTCAACACCCCGGCCCAGCGCACCCGCCGGCGGAGGTGAACATCAACACCACCGGCAGACGTGAACCCCAGTCAACACACCCGCCGGCGGAGGTGGCCCCCCATCAACGCCCGCCGGCACAACGCACACCCGCCGGCGGAGGTGAACATCAACACCACCGGCAGACGTGAACCCCAGTCAACACCCGCCGGCGGAGGTGGCCCCCCATCAACGCCCGCCGGCACAACGCACACCCGCCGGCGGAGGTGAACCCTCAACACCCGCCGGCGGAGGTGAACATCAACGCCGCCGGCGGAGGTGAACCCCTCAACACCCGCCGGCGGAGGTGAACATCAACACCAGCGGCCCAGTTTGACTGGCATGGACCCGGGGTCGGGCCCCGAGCTACGCGACGCTCTCCGCGCGCTCCGCCCGCTAGCCCCAAATCTCAATTGGGAGCCTGTTCCAAGGCCTCTTGCAGCGCCGTCTCTTGCTCGGCGCGCGAGAACTGGAGTTCGTGCAAACGCGCGTAGAGGCCGCCCTCGGCCATCAATTCGCCGTGCGTGCCCTGTTCGACGACGCGGCCTTTGCGGAGCACCAAGATGCGATCGGCTTTTTGAACGGTGCTCAGACGGTGTGCGATCACGAGCGCGGTGCGCCCGCGCATGAGCTCTTCGAGTGCGCGTTGCAGGCGCGCTTCGGTGTCGCTGTCGACGCTCGCGGTGGCTTCGTCCAAAATCAGGATTTGTGCGTCGCGATAGAGCGCGCGGGCGAACGCAATCAGTTGGCGTTCGCCCGTCGAGAAGTTCGAGCCGTATTCGTCGACGCGGGTGTCGATGCCGCGTTCGCGCGAGGCAAACAGATCGAGCGCGCCGATGCGACGCAAGACGTCTTCGACGCGCGCGCGATCGGGTTCTTCGGAGGCTGCAACGTTGGTCGCGACGGTGCCCGGGAAGAGCACGACGTCTTGTGGGACGACCGCGAAGCGACGCCTGAGCTGTTCGCGCGCGAGGCCGGCGACGTCATCACCATCGACGCGCACAGTACCGCTTTCGATTTCATACAACCGCAGCAAAAGGGCCGTAATCGTGGTCTTTCCCGAGCCGGTCGGACCGACCAAGGCGATGCGTTCACCGCGGCGCGCGGCGAAGCTCACGTTGGCGAGGACGGGCGTGCCCGGCTTATAGCTGAAGCTCACGTCTTCGAATTGCAGCGCGAGCCCTGCATCGCCGGGCGGCTTGGCGGGACGCGCCGGCGCATCCGGTTCGACGACATCCAGCAAGCTGAACACGCGCTCGGCTCCGGCCATCGCCGCCTGTAACAAGGTGTACCGCTGTGCGAGCTGCGAGATCGGCTCGAAGAATTGCGACAAGTAGGCCGTGAACGCGACCAACGTGCCGAAGCTCACCGGCCGATAGCCGAACGACGCGATCACTAACGCGAGACAGATCGCAGCGATGGTGTCGATGGCGGCGTCTTGAATGGAGTCCCACTTGATCGCGCTCATGTTCGCGTCGCGATAAGAAAGGTTGCTCTCGTCGAACTCCGCGGCGGCAGCCTCTTGACGACCGAAGGCTTGGATCAGGGTCATGCCCGTCACCTGCTCGTTCATGGTCGCGTTCATGCGCGATGTCTTGGCGCGAATGGCGCGGAACGCCTCGCGAATGTTGCGCCGCACGAGCACCACGAGCACCGCCATGGGCGGCACCGCGGCGAAGGCGATTAGCGACAACTTCCAGTCCAAAAGCAGCATCAAAATGACGATGCCGACCAAGCGCACCAAATCACCGACCGCGCTCAGCGCGCCGGAGGCGAACATTTCCAAGATCGCGTCGGTGTCGTTGGTCACGCGCGAAACGAGCCGCCCGACCAGTTGATTGTCGAAGAATCCGAGCCGCAATTGCTGCAAGAACTCGAACGCTTCGCGACGCATGTCCGCGACCGCGCGCGCTCCGGCAACCTGCACCGCGTACACCTGCACCAAGCCCAACACCTGCTCGGCGACGAGCACGCCCGCGAGCAAAAGTCCGCCGTGGAACAGCGCCACGCGGTCTCCGCTCTTGATCACGTCGTCGATCACCGAGCGCATGATCAAGGGGCGAACCAACGCGCCGATCGAGGTGAGCACGATCACCACCACCGATGCCCAGAGCAAGAAGCTATACGGCACCAAGTAGCTCCACAGCCGCTTAGTCAGCCGCGCGTCGTATGCTTTACCGAAGCGTTCCTCTTCGTGAAACGCTTTGAGGATGCGCTCGGTGCGCTTCTTGTCAGCACGGCCACGTTCACGCACGCCGCTCGTTGCCTTGGGGTCGGGGGGCTCCGGCATGACCAAGGGTTGCGTCATTCTGCCACCTGCTGTTCGTCCGGCACGATCCCGCCGAGCTTGGCGAGTTCGTTTTCGATTCGCTGCTCTTCGGCAAAAATCGCGTAAATGCCGCCGTTCTTGCTCAATTCTTGATGGGTGCCGCGCTCCACCACGCGACCCTTTTCGAGCACGAGGATCTGATCGCAGTGCGCGGCGGCCGCGACGCGATGAGTGATCAGGATCAAGCCGCGCTTCTGGCGTTGGCGATCGATGGCGTCCAAGATTGCGCGCTCGGTGCGCGCATCCACCGCGCTCAGTGGATCGTCGAGCACCAGCACGCTTGGCTCGGAGGCGAACGCGGCGGCGAGGGCGACGCGTTGCTTCTGACCACCGGACAGTTGCACGCCGCGCTCACCGACCACGGTGTCGAAACCGTCCGGCAGATCCAGTACTTCTTGCTCGATACAGGCTTCACGAGCCGCGTCCTCGATCTTGAGCAGCGAATCGTGCTCGTCCGGCTCATCGAGAGAAAAGCCGATGTTGCGCGCGACCGTGGTCGAGAACAAAAACGCATTCTGCTGCGCGTAGCCGATGCTCTCGCGCACCGCGGACAACGGCAGATCGCAGACGTCAACGCCGTCCAAGAAGACGCTGCCGGGCGGGGTTGGCTGCAGGCGCGCGAGCAACACAGCCAACGACGATTTGCCGCTGCCCGTGCGCCCGACGATGGCCAGCGAATTTCCCGCTGGGAGCTCGAAGCTCACGTCGTCCAACACCTTGCGATCGTTGTAGGAGAAGGACAGGTGCTTGACCTCGATTCGGCCACTGGCAGCCGCAGGCAATGCGAGCTCACCGTCGACGATGTCCGGCTCGGCGCTGAAGATGTCCGTCAAGCGCGAGAAGGCCGCTCTACCGCGCTGCAACAGACCGACGACGAAGCCGAGCGAGATCAACGGCCACGTCAGCCGACCGAGCGCGCGATAGAACGCGAGGAAACCGCCGGCGTCGAGCTCACCGTGCAACATCAACGCACCGCCGTACCAGAACACGACTAGCACGCCGATGGAGATGGTCGCAGTCAAGATCGGTCCGAGAAAGCCACGCAGGCGCGCGAGCGAGAGGCTCTTGTCCAGGTACGCCTGGTTGGTCTTCTCGAAAGCGACCACCTCTTGCGGTTCGAGCGCGAAGGAGCGAATCACCCGTACACCGGCCACGCTCGACAGCACACGCGCGCTCATCTTTCCGAGCGCTTCCTGATTGTCGCGCGTGCGCGTGTAGAAGTGCTGCGAGAAGCCACGCGTGATCAAGAGCAAGAGCGGCAGCGGCGCGAGCGCGGCCAAGGTCAGCTTGATCGAGATCGGAATGGTGACGGCGAGCGCGCTGATCAACGCGAACAGCGTGTTGATGATGTTCAGAATGCCGAAGCCGAGCAGCAGCCGGACTTGCACCAAATCGTTGGTGACGCGGCTCATGATTTCGCCGGTGCTCATGCGCCGGTAGAAAGAGGGACCGAGCTTGAGCAGCCGCTCGAGGATCTCCCGACGCAACTCGTACTCGGCGATGCGGCCGGCGTTGAACACGACCACGCGTGACGCGACGCGCACCACGAACGCGGCAAGCGCCGCGACGACCAACAGCTCACCAACCGCGATCGCCTGCGCGCTCTGACCTTGCGTTGCAAAGTTGATGGCGCTGCGCATGCGGGTATCGAACCACCACTGAAACAGCTGATAGGCCGCGAGCAGCACGAGGCCCCCGCAGTAACGCGGCGCGTGTCGATAGAACTGCCCCATGAGCCGAACGGGCACGGGGGTTTGAGTGGAGCGAGCGGTGGTCACTTGGTAGCGAGGCTGAAGCGAGGCCTTATAAGACCTCACCCGTCAGCTGGTAAGCCCCCTGCACCCCCTAGCGGGAGGGTGATGAAACTTTGCCTAAACTTCGGCTCGAAGTTGGGGATTTTGTTGGATGGTCACGCAGCGCGTCGTAGCGCCGCGCACCCGGGGCGTCGCGGCTCGGCTGCCGTCGCCAGCTCGCACCTATGTAAGTAAATGGCGCTGGCTAGCACGGAATTGCAGATCTGAAAAACGGGGCGCGCACCGAAACGAGCGCGCTGCGTCCCCGTATCGCGTTCGAATGATGTCTCGCACTCGGCGTTCGAGCACCGCTCTTTCATCACGCGAATGCCGAGAGCGAGCGAATTCCGACACGCTTTCTGCGGGCTACTCGCAAGGGTGAACCCTCAAGCGTCACCTCCTCGTCACCATCTTGCACAGCGAGTTTGCGAGTGAAAATGCTACCACGGGTACTAGCGAGCGCATGACGATCTCGACGCCATCGAGCGGCCGTAAAGCGAGCACGCTTCGCACACCAGGAATCGTTTGGTTGCTCGCGGGTGGAGCTCTCGCCGCGTGCTCGCTGCTCGCTCCGAGCGACGCGTACTACCTCACCGATCCTGCACGCTTGGCGGGCGGTGCGAGTGGCGCGAGCGGTGCGCGCGATGAAGGCGGCGCGCGCGATGAAGGCGGCGCGGCTGGTCAGGTTCGTGGCGAAAGCGGCGCGGGCGGAAGGAGCGGCCCGGATACGGGCGCAACCACCGCTGGTGAGGGCGGCGCGGGCGGTGACGGCCCGCTGATTTGCAGCGCGGACCTTGCCGACTGCAATCGAATGGCCGAGGACGGGTGCGAGGTCGACTTGAGCTCATCTCGCGAAAATTGCGGGGGTTGCGGCAAGGGCTACGCCTGCGCAGCGGATCAACTTTGCGCGCACGGCATCTGCCTTTCGGAAAGCGGCTGCAGCGACGGGACTCGGGAAGGGTTCTTGCCCGTGAGCAGCTGGCCGCGCATCGCGGGCTGCACTGCCAAGTGGCCGCGGGGCTCGCTGCGCGACGCGAAGAGCAACGGGGGCGCGTGCGGCTTCGAGAGCGCCGTGTGCAACGTGCCCGCGGACGCCTGTGGGGTGGGCTGGCACGTGTGCGCAATTCCTCCCTTTGGCCCGACCGAAGTGAGTTCGCAAGCGACCGAGGAAGAATGCAACAAACAACCCGGTGCCTACGCCATCGCAGTCGGCGACCAAACTTGTGAACCATGCACCACGACGACTGGGGCAGGTGCCGCATGTTGCGGTGCCGCGTGCGTGCAACAAAATGGCAGCTGCATCTACGACGGCATGACTGCCTGGTTTGGCATGATCAATAATTACGTCAATCGGTGCGGAGCGATCGAGAGCCAGTGGGAAGGGCGCGGCGTGCTCTGTTGCCGCTCCCCGTGAGCCTCAAGACAGCCCTTGTTTTCGCATCAACTTTTGAATCATTTGCCGTGAAACTTCGGCAATTGCCGCGGCGCGCGTGACGTTGCCTTGAGTGCGGGCGAGCAGCGCGCGCACGTAGCGTCGCTCGAAATCATCACCGGCGTCGCGCCGAGCAATGCGTAGTGGCACGAGTTCAATCTCCGGCTTTGGCGTACCCTCTGCATTCGACTCCACCTCGAGCGCACCGAGCGCACGTTCAGGCGTCACCGCCCAACGATCGACCGCGTTGCGCAGCTCACGCACGTTCCCTGGCCAGCGATGAGCCGTGAACATTTCCCAAACCGGCGCCGATATTTCGCTCAGAGCGCGGGGCGGAACGGAGCGAGTCAAGAAGTGCTCGACTAGCATCGGCAAATCTTGCTTGCGGTCACGCAGCGGCGGCACGACGACGTGCGCACCGGCTAAACGGAAATACAAGTCCTGTCGAAAATTGCCGGCGGCGACCTCGGCGAAAAGTTTGCGGTTGGTCGCGGCGATCACGCGGACGTCGACCGGAATCGCGCCCTGTGATCCGAGCCGTCTGACCTCGCGTTTCTCCAGCACGCGCAACAACTTGGGCTGCAGATCTTTCGGCAACTCGCCGAGCTCGTCGAGAAAGATGCTACCTCCCTCGGCCTGCTCGAAGACCCCTGCGCGGGACGCGACCGCGCCCGTAAATGCGCCGCGTTCGTGGCCGAAAAGCTCGCTTTCTACGAGCGTGGGGCTGACCGCGCTACAATCGAACACGACTAGCGGTTGCTCTCTGCGACGACTCTCGCGGTGGAGTGATTCGGCGACGAGCTCCTTGCCGGTGCCCGTCTCACCTTCGATCAACACGGTGACGTCGGAGTCGGCAATGCGTGCCAAATCGGCGAACAGCTCGCGCATCGCCGGTGACGCACCCAGCAGATCACCGAAGCGATCGATGGTGGCTTGTTCCCGCTCCACGCGATCGGCGAGCGGAACCACGCTGACCGTGGTTTCACCGATGCGCAGCTCGCTGCTACCCGAGAGCACCGCCTCGAAGATGCGCGCTCGCCCGACCAACACTCCGTTCGTCGAACCTTCGTCCGAAACCCGAAAGCCCTCGGGCGTTGGCGAAATTGCGCAGTGACGACGTGACACCGTTGGATCGCTCAGCACGAGGTCGTTGTCCGACGCAGTTCCAATACGGATTGGACGCCCTGCCGTGTCGCAGGAGAGACCGCGATCGGGCCCGTCTATCACGGAGATCCGCGTCTTGCCGTAGGAGACGATCGTCGGCCGCGACTGAGCCTGGGTGCGTTCTTGGTCCATGTGTAGAGACTTCCTTAGAGTCCTGCGCACGTCACCGGTGTACGTGACATTTCCAAGACTTACGTCACGAGAAGGGTTTCGTTTCGGTAGCCCCGCAACCTCGCACTGCCAACCCGGGGTTGGCAGATGCAACTCCCGCGGTGCGGAGATCCCGCGGATCTCGGGAAAATACGCCTGGCACGCCGCGTGTATCTGCGTGCCGCCGTGAAGTTCATGCACCTGCTTCCGCTATGCCTCTTGCTCGGCTGCGCCCAGGTCACGAACGAGGTGCCACCGGCCGGCTACGAGCTGGTCGTTCACGTGGAGTCCGATCCGAGCCGTCCGCTTTCGGGTGCGCGCGTGCTGCACGCCGGTCGTGAGCTGGGTGTGTCTGCCGCGGACGGTCGCGTCGCCGTGCATGCAACCGGCAGCGAGGGTGAGCGCATCGATCTGGAGGTGGCGTGTCCCACTGGCTTTCGCTCACCGGGCAATGCGCTCAGCGTCACCCTGCGTCACGGGACGGGTAACAGCAAGCCCCCCGAATACTTCGCCGCGTGTCCGCCGTCGACGCGCAAGCTCGTGATCGCAGCGCGCCTGGAGCACGGGGTCAATCTGCCGATCCGCTATTTGGGTCGTGAACTCGCTCGCAGCGACGGAGACGGGGTGGCGCACCTACTTTTGGAGGGCGAAACAGACAAGACGGTAGAACTCACCGTCGACACCTCGGAGCAGCCGCAGTTGCGCCCCAAGAGCCCTACGGCGCGCTTTCGCATCGGCGATCACGACGACGTCGTCCTGCTCGCTCAAAGCTTCCAGAGTCCAGCAAAACCCGTCGTTCGTGTGAGCCGCCCGAGTGGCCCGGTACGTATTCGCTGACATGAAACGGCAAGCTTCGGTGCTCGTAGATACACGCGGCGCGGTGATGGTCGAGTACCTGATCGTCGCTGCATTCGCCGGCCTGCTCATGGCGGCAGGCCTTTCAAGTCTCGGACCCAAGGTCGTGAAGCTCTACTCCGGCCAACGCGCCGCGCTCTATCAAAGCAATCCCTGAAACCAAGGAAAAAGAAGCAATGTCCACCAAACAGTCACTTCAGAAGCTCGTTCACGACACCCGCGGCGCGGGGTTCGTCGAGTACATCATCCTCGTGGGTGTCGTCGCGCTGTTCTGCATCGCCGGCTACCAGTACTTCGGCGACAAGGTCACCGCCAAGATCAAGGCTCAGGGCGACGCGGTCACGAACGTCAACAGCTCAGCTGCCACCACGCCGTGAATTCCACGCGGGGCGCTCGCCTGCGTGCGCCCCGCGCAATCCACTTCAACCCTCGAACACGGCCCAATGTCGGCAACGCAAATCGTGCTCAGCGGCCTCTTAGTGCTCACGGCGCTCGCGGGCTTCTTGGATTATCGGACCGGGCACATCCCCAATCGCCTGGTCGTGCGCGGCGCCGCGCTCGGGCTCTTTCTGCATTTCGGCCTGCATTTCGCGATGATTCGCCAGCCCGACCAAACGCTCACCGAGGTGTTCGGCGCTGCTGCAATCAACGTGTCCGTCGGGCTGCTCGGCTGCGCGGCGGTACCATTGCTCCTGTTCCGTGCGCGAGCGATGGGCGGCGGTGACGTGAAGTTGCTCGCGTGTTTGGGCATCTGGGCCGGGCCGATCTTGGGGCTACAAGTCGAGCTCTATGCGTTCGTGCTGGCCGCGCTGTATGCACCCGCGCGTCTCGCCTACCAAGGCGAGCTGTTTCGGCTGATCGGAAACTCTGCCGTGCTGCTCAGAAACCCATTCCTGCCCAAGGCCCGCCGCAAAGAAGTCCCGCAAGCGTTACTCACGGAGCTGCGTTTCGGTCCGGCGGTATTCGTCGCCACCGCGCTGGTCGCGCTCGTGCGTTGGAGAAACGGATGAAACGCCTGTTCGTACTGCTGAGGCGTGACCAGCGCGGCGCGGTCTTCGTCGAACACATCATCGCCTACATGCCGGTCATGTTCTTCTTCATGGCGACTTGGCAATTGATGGAATTGTGCGCGGCTCACTTGATCCTGAAGCGCGCAGCTTCCGCTGCCGCACGGGCCGCCGTCGTCGTCTTGTCCGACGACCCTGCATATTACGACGATGTCCCCAAAGACAGCTTCTCCGGCAAACGCAAAGAGGACATCGAGTTCGCCGCCGAGCTGATTTTGTCTACTTCTCCGCACTTCTCGAGCGATGCCAAAATCGAGATTGCGAGCGACTTCAAAGCAGGCGACCCGCTCACCGCCACGGTGAAAGCGAGGTTTCACTGCTTCGCAAGCTGGGTGAGCTTGGTCTGCGGACCGACCGGAGTCCGCGAGCTCACTGCCAAGTCCACGTACGCCTACCAGGGCGCCTCCTACAACTACGAACTGTGAAGCGAGCCATGACCCGCGAGCCCAACCAGAGCCTGCGCGACGAAAGCCGTGGCGCGATCTTGATCGTCGGCATCGTGTTCGGTGCGCTGCTCGTCGGAGCGCTCTGGCACATCGCCGGGCTCGGCGACGCCATGGCGTGGCGCGAGCGCGCTCAAGACGCTGCTGACGCCGGTGCGTTCGAAAACGCCGTTTGGAACGCGCGCGGCATGAACGTGATCGTCGCGATCAACATCGTGATGTCGCTCGTGCTCTGCATTTTGGTGATTTGGCGCACGATCTTGATCTTGGTGACGGTGGCACTGGTCATCGCAGCGATCCTGTGTGTCGTCACGCTCGGCACGGGCTGCGGGTTTGCGGGGGCCGTTGCGCGCGTCGAGGGCTTCATGCTGCGCAATGACGAGAAAGTCGCGACCAACGTGATCCGGATTCTCGCCGCGATGAATGCGTCACAAGTCGCGGTAGCCAGCGTGACGCCGATCATCGGAGCTGCGCGCGGCACGATCAACACCAAGGGCGCGTACGACGTGTCGTACGTGGCGACCGAGAGCTCCTCCTTGCTGCCGTCGCTGAATCCGAAGGGCTATCAAACGCTGGTCAGCTGTTTCAAAGGCGCCAAAGCCGGCAAGATTCCGAAAAAGGAAAAGGTCGAAGAGGAGGCGAAGAGCCGGCTCGGCGCCGCGATTTCGGCCAGCGCCGACTTCTATCAGACCTATTTGAGCAACCCGCGCATGGGACTCGGCACGAGTCTGCCGATACAAACCGAGTCCTATTCCGTGCTGTGTCAAAAAGCGGGCGAATCGGTGCTCAACAATATCGCTGGTGTGCTCGAGCGCATGGGAGTGCCCGCCGGCGCGATCGAAGGCATCGACAAGGCCAAGGCCGCGCTCGGCGCGATCGTCGGCAGCTTACCCGGCTTGTTCTGTGCGCCCATCAGTACTTTCCCCCAGGGCATGGAGGAGATGGTGGACAAGCAAGCCAACGAAAGCTGCAAGTCCGAGCTCCCCGACAAGCCACGCCGCTTCACGGGCGATAGCAACGGCAACAACACCGTCGAGTACGAAGACCCGGACAACGCCGGGAAATACATCAGTGAAGACGAGCTCCTGAAGAAGTGCGCCAAAAAGAAGAAGAAGGAAGCCAACGACAAGCTAGGCCAGACGATGTCGAGCAAGAATTACGATCTCGCCGAGTGCGGCTCCCCGTCGAAAGTTTGGGAGTGGGCCGTCAACGGCAATGTCTTCATGCGCAGCTTCGCCCAGGTCGAAAAGACCCAGAACATGGCGGCGGAAGACGACCGAGTGCTGAAGGTCGCCGACATGAGCCACACGGCCACGCTGGAGCCCATCGAGAAGGACCAGATCGTCGCCCACGCCGAGATGTACCTCGACTGCGACGCCAAACGCTGGATGGACTGCAAATCCAACGCCATGTGGCAGCTGCGTTGGCGCGCTCGACTGCGCCGAATTCAGCCCTTCGAACGACTGCTGGCGAGTGCAATCGAGCCCGGCATCGTCGCCATGTTGACTCAGCTCTTCGCCGTCTCCGGCGACAAACTCGGCGGCAAGCTCCGTGACAAGCTCGGCATTCCCAAGATCTTGGTGCCGAAGGTCAAAGACACTTGGTACTTCCGCCAACTGAAGACAGGGGTCTTCCAGCGAGGCCTGTACAGCAGCGGCGCGTTCGAACACATCGGCGCGCTGATCATCAAACACTCCGACAACGACACCACCGTTCACTGAACGAGGCTCGTCATCATGCAACGACACTCTGCAACTGCATTGATTCGAGTCGCGTCGCGCAAGCGGACGCGCGGCGCCGTGCTCGTGGAAGGCATCATCGTCGCGACCATGCTGACGCTGATGATGGCGGGCGGCTTGTTCCTTCATCAGCTGTACACCGCGCAAATGAAAGCGATTGGGGACGCACGTCTCGCGGCTTGGACTCAAGCCCTGAAAGGCTGCAATTCTGCGGTGGATTTGACCGGAATCTGGCAGGAAGCCGGCGAAAGTTCCGCGCCCGTCGACGTGGACACCGACTCGACGCCCAGCTTCTTCGGAGCCGTGAGCCACGACAGCGGCAGTTCGAGTGAAACAGCCAAACCCGACAAGGTCATCGGCACCAAGACCTACAAGGTGGCTGTGACCGACAGCGTCGCGTGCAACGAGATCCCGCAAAACAAGCGCGGGGACATCCTGAGCCTGGTCGGATACATCAGCGCCAACGTCGTTCCGAGCTTCTTCTGATGGAGAACGCCATGAACTGGAAGAAGCTTTATCAGAGTCGACGCTTACGCGGCGCGCTGCGCGTGGCGGCCTTTCTGGGTTGCGCCAACCTCGCCTTCAGCGCACTGATGTTGCCGCAAGCTCGCGCCGCCGCCGAAGAAGCAGCCAAGCGAACCGGTCTTCAGCTCTTGGAGCAAATCGGACCGACGCTGGTCGGACCACCCGAGGTTGCGTTGATCAACGGCCAGCCCATGTCGCTCGCGTCCAAAATGACGCCGCTCGGCGTGGACCAAGTGCTCGAGCGTTTCGAGGCGCACTGCCGTGAACACTCGGCGGGCCTGGCAAACGAAATCGCGGCACTACCCAATGGCGCGGCTGCCCTCGCAAAGCTGCCCGAAGAGCTGCGCGATCCCTCACGCTGGCTCAGCTCCAAGACGATCGCGGACGATCACAAGGTCGGACAAATCGCCTGTATCGCGCGCAAAGATAGCGGTGGTGGGCTCAAAGGTTTGGTAGACCGCGTGCTGGCTTTTACCGACTCTGGAGACCTTTCCGAGATCGGTGATGCGCGCTACATCGTCGCTCGTCGCGACGAGGCCAGCGGCCAAACCCACGTCCTGGCGATGTGGACAGAGGGCAAGTTCAACATTCCCGCGATGTTTACGAACGTGGGCGACGCACCAGGTACGGACTCGCGTGACGCACCGCGCCCGCCGGATGCGCGTCGAGTGCTCAGCGCAGAGATGGCGAACAGCTCGTACGCGATCCGAATGTACGACACGAAACACTCGAACGAAGAAGTGCTGTCGTACTACGAGCGGGAGCTCGTTCCGCACGGCTTCGTCAACCACGAAATCCCGCACGATACTCCAGAGTTGGACCTGAACGATCACGTTCGCGCGTTCAGCAAGGACGGAGCCGCGGTGATCGTCGTCACCACGCGAACACCGGCCGAACTCACGGGCGTGAGCGTAATCGAAATGGGCAGCATGGGCTTTGCCAAAGCCAGTGCGACGCCGAAAGGCTTCTTCGAATGAATCGCCGGGCTCTGATCGTTTCGTTTCTGATGGCGCTCTTGGGGACTGCGCTGCTCGTCGTGTATCTGCGCAAGTTCGAGCGCGAGATGTCAGGCGGTGAGCCCGTCGAGGTGCTGATGGCACTGCGTCCAATCGAACGCGGCAAGATGATCAGCGACGACATGCTCACGACGCGCAGCGTGCCGCTCGCGTACGTGGAAGATCGCGCGATCAAAGCTGCCGAGCGCCAGAAGGTGATCGGGCTCCCCGCGTCCGTCGCCATATTCCCCCAGCAAACGCTGATGTGGACCGATCTGGCGATTACCACCGAAGACCGCGATCTGAGCTCGCTGATTCAACCCGGAAAACGCGCAGTCCCAGTGCGAGCATCGATGGGCGGGGATGATACGCGCGGGAATCAGCTGATCCGCCCCGGTGACTACGTCGACGTGATTGTCACTTTTCGTGCCGACATGGACAACGGTGATGCTTCCTCGGCCGTGTTGCTGCAGCGCGTCCTAGTGCTCGCGGTCGGCAGCGAAACGCAAAACGTGAACAACGACGCCAAGGCTCGCGATGCCTCGGCGATGCGCGACAAGCAATTGACCTTGAGCTTGAGCTTACCCGAGGCACAGCTATTGTCGCTCGCCATCGATCGCGGACGGCTTTCAGTCGCGGTTCGACCGCCCAATGATCCGGGCACCGTCGATGACCTGCCGGATCTGAAGGCTTCGGCGCTGCGCGACACGAAGGTGCGGGCCGATCTCCAACGCCGGCCCAGCGCGCCGCAGGGTCCCGTGCGCATCGAGGCAGCGAACGTCCGATGAGCGCCCGCAAGCGACTCGTCTCCGCGGCGTTGATCGCGCTCGCCTTCGCTGCACCCGCGTGGGCGCAAAAGCGCGACAAGGCGGACAAGGCGGCACCCCCACCTCCAGAGCAAGTTTCGCTCGAACGTTCCGAAGAGCTGAGCCTCGCCGTCGGGGAAAACCGCACGATCTCGGCCGTGGACGTCAAGAGCTTCGCCGAGGGTGTGAAGGGGATCGCCGACGTGCGACTCACCCCCGACAGCACGCAGTTCGTGATCGTCGGACAGAAGCCAGGCAGCACCACGCTGCTCCTGCTCAAGAACGACAAGACGCAGATCAACTACCAGATCAACGTCTCACCGCGTCCGATGCAGAGCGTCGAGCGCGAATTGCTTTCGTTGCTCGAAGGCACGACCGGCGTCCGAGTTCGGCGCGTCGGTGCGCGCCTGTTCATCGAGGGCGGCGTCAGCACCGAACCGGAGCTGAAGCGCATCGAGCAGATTGCAGCGCTGTTCCCGGGTCAAGTCGAGTCCTTGGTCGTCCTCGGCGGCGCGGCCGCAGAGAACAAGCTCAACGTCCGAGTCGATTTCTTGTTCGTGCAATTCGACCGCAGCAAAGGTTACCAACTCGGCGTGAACTGGCCGACGAAGATCGGTGGCGCAAAAGTCGGCGTATTTGCCGGAGAATTCGACTTCTTGCAGGGCGCGGCCACGTCGGCGACGGCAAAGATCATCGATCAGCCGCTGCCGGGGCTCGATATCGCCGCCACCAAAGGCTGGGCCAAGGTGGTCAAACACTCGACGGTGATCACTTCCAACGGTGCCGAAGCGACGTTCTCGAGCGGCGGCGAACAAAACTACATCATCTCCAGCGGGCTCTCCGCCGCGCTCACTCAGATTCGCTTCGGCACCGACGTGAAGGTGCTGCCCCGCTTCGACTCCACGACCAAGGAGCTGCGCGTGGAGCTCGAAGCCGAAGTGATGGATCTCACCCCACCTGTCGCTGGGGGCACCGATCTGCCCGGGCGCAACGTGTCCAAGCTGACCACGGCGGTCGCGCTGAAGCTCGGTCAGTCAATCGTGCTTTCCGGCATTCGCTCGAAGTCGAAACGCCATTCGGTATCCGGGCTTCCCTGGCTCAGTGAGATCCCGCTGCTCGGCGTGTTGTTCGCCTCTCACGGTGACGCTGAAGAGGAGGTCGAAGGCGCCATTTTCGTGGTGCCTAGCGTGATCGAGTCGATCCCCAAAGGCGCGCAAGAAGTGCTCGATGACGCCATGCGCGACTTCAAAGACTACAGCGGCGACATCGACAAGGTGAATGTCTGGGAGAAGAACCCAGCGACGGCGCGCGGCGTGAGGACGAAGCCGTGATGAACGTCGAAGTCACCGTCGAAGCACAATCCGGCACGCGCTACGTCGCGCAAATGACCGCCACTCGACCCTTGTCGGTCGGTCGCGGTCCCGAGTGCGACGTGCAGCTCGAAGACCATCACATCTCGCGCCGGCACCTGCTGTTGCACGCGGAACCGAGCGGGCTCCGCGTGCAAGACATCTCCAGTAACGGTACCTTGGCCGGAGACCGCTTACTGCGCGGCGGCGTCACCGAGGTGGCTTACGGCACGCCCATCTTGCTCGGCTTCCACACCGTGTACGTGCGCACGCTCGAGTCCGCCCCTGCGCCAGTTCCGGCGCCCGCGCGCGAAGAGGCCCCGCTCGCCCCAGTCGTGTCGATCGCACCGGTCGTGCCGCTCGCCGCGATTCCACCGCCCGCAGCCAAAATGGCGGGCGAAAACGCGCTGCGCCGTGAGATTCACAAGCGCCTACTCGAGCATCTCGATCTCGCCACGACGGACAGTGTGCGACTGGACGACCCGTCCTTTCGGCCACGCGTGCTGACCGCGCTGCGTCGCATCGTCAAACTACTGGAGCATCGCCTTCCGGAAGGCGTCGAGCAAGATCGTCTGGTTGGCGAGATGGCGGACGAGGCGCTCGGCCTCGGACCACTGGAGCACTTGCTGAACGATCCGACTGTGTCCGAAATCATGGTCATCGACGCGGACACGATTTACATCGAGCGTTCGGGAAAGCTCGAGCGCAGCAGCGCTCGCTTCACGGATGACGAGCGAGTGCGCGCGGTGATCGAGCGCATCGTCACGCCACTCGGACGCCGCATCGACGAATCGTCACCGTTGGTCGACGCGCGCTTGCCCGACGGCTCGCGCGTCAATGCCATCATCAAGCCGCTCGCACTCAAGGGGTCTTGCATCACCATCCGCAAGTTCCCGAAATCGCCGCTCGACATCGAGCGGCTGTACGAGCTTTCCGCGCTCACGCCGGCCATGGGTCTGTTTCTGACCCGCAGCGTGATTGCCAAGAAAAATATCGTAATTTCTGGGGGCACGGGCAGCGGCAAGACCACTTTGCTCAACGTGCTTTCGGCCTTCATTCCCGCAGGTGAGCGCATCGTCACCATCGAAGACTCGGCGGAGCTCCGACTGGCGCAGCCGCACGTGGTCTCACTCGAGACGCGGCCGCCCAACATGGAAGGCAAGGGTCAATACACCATTCGCGATCTGGTCAAGAACGCGTTGCGCATGCGCCCGGACCGCATCGTGGTCGGCGAGTGCCGCGGTGGCGAGGCGCTCGACATGCTGCAGGCCATGAACACCGGTCACGACGGCTCGCTGACCACGACCCACGCCAACTCACCGTTGGAGGCGCTAGCTCGCTTGGAGACGCTGTGTTTGATGGCCGGCATCGAGCTCCCGTCGCGCGCCATCCGCGAACAGATCGCTGCCAGTGTGCAGCTAATCGCACAGCAAACGCGCCTGGCTGATGGCTCGCGCAAGGTGGTCGCGATCTGCGAAGTGTGTGGGCTCGATCAGCGCGGCGACTTCGAGGTCCGAAAGATTTACGGCTTCGAGCGCAGCGGAACCGGACCCCGCGGTGAGGTTTTGGGCAGCTTTTTGGCTACCGGCTACCTACCGACGTTCTTGGACGAGCTGATCGTTCGCGGCCTTGTCAAACCGGGGGAGCGCTACCTGTGATCGTCGATCTGGGCGTGCTCAAGTGGCTCTCGGTCGCGCTGCTCGCACTCGCCATCTGGCTGGCTCTGTTCTTTACCGCGCGCGATCCGAGTTCGCCTCCTTACCGATTGTGGTCGACCTACGAGGCGTACCTCGAGCGCAAGCTGCGGCAGATGTTTCTGACGACCGACGGCCGATTGATCATCTGGGCACAGCTGCTCGGGATGTGCGTGTGCTTGGGAGCAGGTCTCTTGCTCTCGCAACCCCTCCTGTACTTGGCTTCGCTCGTGGTCGCCGCTTTTCCCGCGCTGTACATCGAGCAAATGCGCCGTCAACGCGTGCGCGCAATCGAAGCCAAGATCGACGGTTTCATTCTCGCCCTCGCCAACGCACTCAAGGCAACGCCCAGCATCGGCAACGCGCTCGCTTACACCCAACCCTTGCTCGCCCCACCGCTCGACGCCGAGGTCGCCCTGGCTCTGAAAGAGATGAGGCTCGGAAACACGGTCGATCAGGCGCTGCTGAGCATGGCAGGCCGGGTGCGCAGCACACAGCTCGACGCAGCGCTTTCGGGCCTGCTGATCGGGCGGCAAGTGGGCGGTGATCTGCCGAAGATTCTGGAGCGAACCGCGGCCACGCTGCGGGAGATGGCGCGCCTGCAAGGTGTGGTCCGTTCCAAGACCGCCGAGGGCAAGGCGCAAGTCACCGTCCTCGCAGTCTTCCCTGCCTTCATCTTGTTGCTGTTCGATACGGTGAGTCGCGGATACTTCGATCCGCTCACCACCTCTATCATTGGTTGGACGGCGATCGTGATTTCGCTCGCGCTTTGGCTGGGTTCGGTGGTGGTCGCGCGCAAAGTGCTTTCGGTGGACATATGAACGCCGCGCTCTTCATGCTGAGGGGCTGTTTGTCGCTCACCGCCTTCGCGACGCTGTGGGTACTCAGCTACACCGTTGCGAGCACGAAAGCGGATAGCGCCAGTTACCTCGGCCTACGCGGCCTCGCGCGTTCCCGCGCCGAGCGTGACAACGCGCTCTTTCGGCAACTCGAACCGAGCTTGCGCTGGCTCGGTGCGCGCCTCAAACCACTGTTGAGTGACGCCACACGCGAGCGCATCGACCGGCAAATCACGCTCGCTGGAGATTTCTGGGGCTTGCTGCCCGAAGAAGCCGTCGCGCTCACTTTGGTGTCGATGCTGGGCGGGTTGAGCGCCGGGGCGGTTTACGGTGGCCTCTTGTCACGCGGTCCGCTGTATATCGTCTTGGCGGGCATGGTCGGGGTGATGCTGCCGTATCTGCAGCTGACCGGAATGGAGCAAGAGCGCCGTAAGCGCGTGCAGAACGGCCTGCCGTCCGTGATCGATCTCCTTTCACTGGGCCTCTCCGCCGGCCTCGACTTTCCGAGTGCGCTCAAACAAGTGGTGGACAAGAGCAGCAGCAGCGGTGACGCGCTGGTCGGCGAGCTGAATCTGATCTTGAAAGAGCTGCAAGTCGGGAAAACTCGCAAACAAGCACTCGAACAGCTAGCAGATCGCGTACCTTGCGAGGCGGTGCGCGAGTTCGTCGGCGCCGTCTGCCAGGCAGAGGAGCGCGGCAACCCGCTCGGTCAGGTGCTCGAAATCCAGGCCGAAGCGTCGCGGCAACGACGTTCGACGCGGGCCGAGGAAGCTGCTTCCAAAGCCAGCGTCAAAATGCTCGCGCCCATGCTGCTGATCTTTGCGGCCATTTTGCTGCTGATCGTGACGCCGATGGTCCTCCATATCCAAGACTCTTTCGCCGGGGAGTGAGCATGAACGACATCGCCATCTTGGAGCTCAGCGTGCGCTATGCCGACGGTACTCGGCAGAAACTCACCGTAGACTCGGCCGTTGCGCTCGTCGGCAGTGGCTCTCATTGCGAAGTCCGCCTTCCGCCGGAAGACGCGGCAGTCGAGCAGCTGCGCTTGTCGAGTGACGCCGCCGGCGTGTTCGGACAGGTTCGCAGCCTCGAGCGGAGCGTGACCCTCAATGGCGTGCCCTTCGTCGAGGGTCGGCTACTTCCGGGCAGCGTGCTTGCCATCGGGCGCGTCGAGTTGACGGTGGCCGTGCTCGAGACGCAAGTTGCGCGCGGCCAGGCGAAACAAAAGCGCGAATCGAGCCGATCGGCGAGCTACGCGCTGGCAATTCTAGGCTTTCCGCTCGGATTCTATCTGATCTTGAGTCAAAGGAGCGGCGACACGGCTCTGCCGAGCGAGGTTCAGCCGCCACCCCTCTTTGCAGCGGCAAGCGCTACGAAGTGCCCAGAAACTGAGCGTGACGCCGCACTCGCCGTGGCAACACAAGAGCGGCGCCGAGCAGAGACCGCGCGTGAGCGCGCTCCATTCAGCGGGCAAGACGCGGTGAACGCAGTCGTCGCGTTTCGTCGGTCGGCGGCGTGCTTCACCCTCGCCGACTCGACGGAACGCGCGAGTGACAGCGTGCGTCAAGCGGACGCTCTCGAGCGCGAGGTCCAGACCGAGTTTCACGTTCATCGCGTTCGCCTGGAGCGCTCGCTCGCCACCAAGAGCTACGAAGAAGCGCGCACGGAGGTGCGGCTCTTGCTCTCGTACATCGGACGGCATAGCGGCGCGTACGCCAACTGGCTCTTATCGCTCGACCGAAGAATCGAGCTCAAATTCTCGGGAAAGAAGCAATGACGAGCTCACGCCTCTCGTTCGCATTCGCGCTCTGTCTCGGCCTCGGCGCGTGCGCGCACGAGGCCAAGCAGCCGCAGCTGTCGGACCGCGACGCCGAACAGCAGCAAGTCGCGGATTGGGTGCAACGCGCGCATCGACTCTCCGACGCCGCCGACTACACGCGCGCCGAGCAATACCTGAACTTGGCGACGAAACACGGCGGCGATCCGGCACAGGTCATGCCGCTCTTGATCGACGTTTGCGTTCGCGATCAGCGCTACCGCGCGGCGCTCCAATACGCAGAGGAGCACCTGCGCCGGCATCCGCGTGAGTATCGACTGCGCTACATCGAAGCCACCTTGTTGCGGGCGTTGGGCGATATCGCCAAATCACGCCAAGAGTTGCAGCGCGTGCTCGAAGCGAGCCCAGACTATGCGGACGCCCACTACAGCATGGCCGTCTTGCTGCGCGACCAGCTCGGCAGCTACGTCGAAGCAGACCAGCACTTTCGCGAGTATCTACGACTCGCGCCGCGCGGACAGCACGCTGAAGAGGCTGGCGATTCGTTACTCGAGGCGATGCCATGATCGGCCCCGAAGTCTACGCGGAAACGTTGCTTGGCTTCCTCGAGCCGGTGCGCCCCTTTCTCGATGACCCGAGCGTCTCCGAGATCATGATCAATGGCCCGAGCACGGTGTTCGTCGAGCGGCGCGGTCAATTGGAGCTGACGCCCGCACGCTTCGCAAACAAAGAGGCGGTGCTGTGCGTGCTGCGCAACGCGGCACAATTCGTGGGCAAGCACGTGGACGAGCTGCACCCGGTGCTCGAGGCACGGCTGCCAGATGGCTCGCGGCTCCAGGCAGTCATCCCCCCGGCCGCACCTGACGGTCCTTACGTATCGATTCGCCGCTTTTCGAAGGACAGCTTCAGTTTGGCGCGCCTGGTCGACCTCGGCACGCTGAGCCAGGACGCGCACGACACGCTCGACGCGCTGGTCGGCTCGAAGCTGAATGTCATGATCGCCGGCGGCACGGGCAGCGGCAAGACCTCGCTGCTCAACGCGTTCACGCATTTCATCCCCAAAGGCGAACGCATCGCGGTGATCGAGGACTCCAAAGAGGTGCAGGTGCAGCACCCGCACGTCGTTCAACTGGAGGCGCGACCGGCCGATTCGCATGGTCGTGGCGCCGTCAGCATTCGCGACTTGTTCCGCGCGACCTTGCGCATGCGGCCCGATCGCATCGTAATCGGCGAAATTCGCGGCGGCGAAGCGCTGGATATCATTCAAGCCATGGTCAGCGGTCACGGCGGTTGCCTCGGAACGCTCCATGCCACCTACCCCCGCGACACGCTGACGCGGCTCGAAACGATGGCCATGATGAGCGACGTGGAGCTGCCGCTTGCGGCGCTGAGGCTGCAGATCGCCTCCGGCGTGAACGTGATCGTTCAGGTCTCGCGCCTGAGCGATGGTTCACGCAAGGTGACCCACATCACCGAAGTGGCAAGGTTCGACGTGAACAGCGGTCGCTACGAACTGCACGATCTGTTCGCGCGTAATTACCACGGCCAAGATTCGAGCGGACGCATTCGCAGTGAACTCGTAGCCACGGGCTACGTCCCGAGCTTCGCGTCGCAGCTCGCGGAACACGGAAAGGATTTGCCGACCGCCGTCTACGACGCGGCACGAGCAAAGGAGAAACGATGAGTCGCCCCCAAAACGAACTGGACGTCGACGAGGACTCGGGGGTCACCTCGCTGCTGCCGGTAGCGAACAAACCGGCGCGTTTTTTCGAACTCTCCGAGGGCGACAGCACCAGCTATTTTTCGGCCTCCGAATTGCTGGAGCGCGGCAAAGCACTCGCCGCGCGAACGGCCGAATCGAGCCCGCCGCCCGCGGTGAATGCCGTGCCGGAACCCGAGCCCGAAGCGGAGCCCACACCCGCCCCCGAACGTCAGGGCCTGGTCGGAGAATTTCGACGCGCGTCGTTTGCGCGCAAAGCAAGCGCAGTTTTGCTCCCGCTTTTGTGTGTGGTGTGGCTCGCCAAACCGCCCTTCAAGAGGTCAGAGCCCAGGGTCGTCAGCAAGCCGAACCAGAGCGTCGCTGCGCCGAGCGCGTCCGCGTTGGCCAAGACCATCGTGCCCCCAGTCGCGAGCGTCACACCGGACGCACCGCCGCCAGTGCTTCCGCGCGGAGTCACAGCCGCTCACGCTGCCGCAGATAGCGTAGCGACAGGCGACTTCAACCGCGCGCTCGCCTTGTATCGCGAGCTCTCGCGACGCGAGCCGAAGAACCCGGCGTACCGCGAGGCCGCGCGAATCCTCGGCGAGCGCGCGCAAACGAGAGCACCCTGAGTCGCCATGACCAACGATGACCGCGCCTTAGAAGCGACCGCTCGCTTGTACCCAAACGGTGCTCGCGGTTCCGTGCGGCGTCTGCTCGTCCGTCTGTTTGAAGAAGAAGTAAGTGCCGGTGCCGAGCGACACAATCGACACGCCGAGCAGCACGTCAGCGATCACGTAGGACTTGCGCATCGCGTCGACGTCACTCGCTTGGCAATGAGGGGCGCAGCGCTCGAGCTCATTCTGCTTGTTTCGCCCATCGAGCGCGTACACACCCCAAGCGCCGAGCGCCACGAGGCCTACGCCGCCAAACACGTACGCGAGCGGGTTGCGACCTCGACTCGCTGCTTCTGGCTCGGGTGGCAGGGTTTCCAATGCGTTGCTCGGCGGCGCGAAGCTAGCGACGATTCGGCGATACTTTTCGCCCGAACTCAGCGTCGCGGTCAGCAATTGGCTGCGGCCGTCTTGCAGCGTCAGCGCGAAGCGGTGAGTTCCCGGGTCGAGCTCCAGGGGACGACCATCGAGCTGCGGGACGGCGCGCTGTCCGTCGATCGTTGCGCGCGATCCTTCGATGGCTCGACCGTCGGCATCTTGGGCGATCAGCACGACGCTCGGCGTCATCGCCACGACCGACTCACCGAGCGCCACGCACTCACGGCGAATCATTGCGGGGCACGCCGTCGCCGTGCATGCCATGAAGTGCTCCTTTGCCGAAAGCAAACGCCCCGCGTCGCGCTCGAGTTGGCCTGCCGCATGCGCTTCGATACACGCGTGAGTCGGGCCCGATGCGTCTACCGGAAGCGTGAGCAAGAAGCCGCTGCACAACAACGAAAGCGCGAAGCCGCGTGCTCGCCCGGAGCTCAAAAACACGCCTCCTTGAAGCGCTTGACGCCGTTCTTCTCGATCACGTACGGCACATCACAGTCCTTCACCGGCTTCGGTCGAACTGGGCTTGCGGACTTCGCCGCTGCTTTGCGCGGGCCCTCGACCGAAGACACGCTCTGTAGAGCAGGCACAGCGTCGGCGTGCACTGCCGCGTCCAGCACAGGCTCGCGCGCGGCTGCCGTCACCAAAAGCGGAGCTGGCAAGGCCGCATGCGCCGCAGCGACTGGGGTCGTCGGCAGCGTCGGTGCTCGACGACTGCGTCCCCACAATACGAAAGAAGCAATCGCGAACGTCGCCGTGACAGGCACGAGCCAGCCTTTGCGAAACGGGCCACGGCGATGACCGGTCGCAGCCAAACTCTTCTGCGAAGGAGTGTGCTCTTCGGCCCCGTTGCCAGTAGCTTCGAGCCGAGCAAACGCCGCGGATTGCGGCATCGAGCGCGTGAATTCGTCGAAGTCCAAGCTCTCCACGTCGAACACGAGCTCCGAACGCGCATCGAGTTCCTCGCCAATCAGCGATTCCACCCAACTTGCCAGCTCGAGCATGCTGCAAGGAGCGACTGCTCGTTCCAACGCCTCGGCCATGGCCCGCGCACTTTCGAAGCGCTCGTCCGGCGATCGCGCGAGTGCTTTCGACACCACCAGGTCGAGCGCCGCGGGCAGCTCCGGAACGAATTTGCTCGGCAACTCGATCTCGGCGTGAAGCAGCATTTGCACCGACGCGGCTGGGCTATCGCTGCTGAACAAGCGCCGCCCTGCGAGCAATTCCCACAGCACGACGCCCACGGCGAACACGTCCGCGCGGTGGTCGACCGTTTCCAGGTTCACCTGTTCCGGCGCCATGTAGCCGAGCTTGCCTTTGAGCTTACCGGGATCCGTTTGGTGCGAGCGTGCCTTGGCTTTGGCAATGCCGAAGTCGACGATGCGAGCCACGCCGTCCTTGGTCACCATGATGTTCTGCGGCGAAACGTCGCGGTGCACGAGCTCCAAAGGCTCGCCCCCTTCACCCACCGCTTCGTGCGCCGCATGCAAGCCGAGCAAAGCCTGACCAATGATTGCAACTGCCACACGAGGCGGTACGGATTCCGGAGTCGCGCGTTTCAACAGCCGCGACAGGGAGGCGCCATGGACGTACTCCATGACCATGAACAGCTCCGGCGGACAGGAGATCACGTCCAACGGAGAAACGACGTTCGGATGACGGACGCGTGATGCCAAACGCGCCTCGTCCAGGAACATGGCCACGAACTCAGGGTCGTGTGAAAACTGCGGGTGCAGCTGCTTGACCGCAACCGTCCGCGAAAACCCCTGCGGGCCCATCAATCGCGCCAGGTGCACGGTTGCCATGCCCCCCGACGCAATCGCATCGCACAGGAGGTAGCGTCCAACTACGCGGCGGGGAGCAATCGGCGTCACGCGCCGAAGAAGTTACCATGCTCGCCCGCGGGGAAGCGGGTGCGCCACGTGTCCAATCCGAAACGTGTTGGTTGCGTTCCGTTGAAACGCAGAAAGGTCACGGTACGAACGAGCAGCTGGCGATAACCGTCACTAGCGCCCGCCGAACCGGCGACCAAGCGGAGAGGGGGCGCTCACGCCCCAGCATCGCACCTCAAAGACCGCACTGTTCCCGCCGCAGCGCGAGCCCACGATGCTCGCAAGAGGACGGAATCGTTTACCCAAGGGGGCGCTTGGAACGCTCCCTGAGTTTGAACCGCAGAGCCGCAGAGGACGCAGAGATCAGAAGGGAGTTTTTGGGGCTTCGCGATGCGCGTCGATCACACGGAATCGTTTACCCAGGGCGCTTGGAACGCTCCCTGAGTTTGAACCGCAGAGCCGCAGAGGACGCAGAGATCAGAAGGGAGTTTTTGGGGCTTCGCGATGCGCGTCGAACTACGACGTTGCTGACGACGTCATCTGCCGCCCTCAGCGACCCCCAATCTCCTCTGATCTCTGTGGCCTCTGCGGCTCGGCGGTTAGTCCTCTCCCTCCAATCCCCGAGTTTGGACGCGCCGCGTGCGGGGCGCGTGAGACTAGCGCGCGACCGCCGCTTCAGGCAGCAGCTCGCGGACGACGCCGAGCAGCTCTTGCGCGGTGAATGGCTTGCGCAGAAAGCGCGCGCCGTCACTGAGTGGTCCCACGTGCTCGGGTGAGTAACCGGAGATGTAAAGCACCTGCGCCTGCTCGCAAACGTGGCGCAGTCGCCGAACCAGATCTTTGCCCGAGACACCGGGCAACACTAGGTCCGACACGACCAAGCCGATCGCAGAACCGTACACCTCTGCTTGGGCCAGCGCGCTACGCTCGTTGTGAGCGGTGATCACGCTGTAGCCGAACGCGCGCAGGATGCGCGTGGTCACGGCTTGAACCTGCGGTTCGTCCTCGATCAAGAGAATGACGCCAGACTGCTGGGGCACCGCGATCGCCATGCGCCCGGACGCGTCCGTGCCGATTGCGTACGGCAGATGCGCGACATACGCGAGATCGCGCTCGGAGAGCGGCACGATCTCCAGCCGCCCTCCGACCCGCTTCAGCAATTGCTCTAGCTCCGATAGCGGGACCTCCGCCTGAGTCGACGCGCTCGATTGCCAATCAGGCTCATCCGCCGATTCCATTCGCTGTTGCTCGACACGAACTACCAGGCGCGCGCGCGCTTCCGTGGTCTGCACGACGCTATGCGAAGGCCCGATTGGCGCATCGTTGATGCCACGCGTTTCGACGACGATGCGGCCCGTGTGACCGAGCAGAGTGCGCGCTGCGCTGCACAGACCGAGTACGAGCTGCTCGAGCTGCGGCAGCGGTACTGCGACGAACTTCACGTTCGGCGACAACGCGAACTGCACTCCCGCCGAGCGGCCCGCGATCTCGGAGATGGATTGCTCCGCGCGAGCAACGACCTGATTTAGGTCCGTGCAATTTTCGGCGGCATGGGCCGAACGAAGCCGGCTAGCAAGCGCAGCGGAAGTCATCCCAACGTAGTTCATGGGACATCTGATCAAGTGCGATGTCAACGCTCGCTACGCGAAACGATCACGAGTTATTCGAACCGCGATCGTGCGGTCGCATTGCCCGCCGAGGAATGGAAACTCGTAGTGATTGTCTCAGAATCGACAACTCTATTGTGTTGTCGACCCGCCACTCCAAACACTCACTCTGTTGGGTTAGTGCGCGCTCGTCTTACATCCGACTACTTGAGCGATATTCAGCGACATCCGCGATTTGCGCGGGAAATGTTAGCTGCGGGCGAACTTACGCGGCATTGGCCAGCTTGGCATGGGCATTGGGAAAGCCGGCCGAGCAAACAAATATCCCTGTCCGTAGTGCGCGCCGGTGTCGATAACTGCCGAGAGTTCGTCTTCCGTCTCGATGCCTTCGGCGACGACGCGCGCTCCCAGCTCCTTGCACAATGATACTACTTGCCGCACCAAGATCTGCTGTCGCTTGTTCTTTTCGATACCGCGTATCAAAGCGAGATCGAGCTTCACGACTTGCGGCTCTAACTCGATGATGCGTTTCAAGTTCGAGTGCCCCGCGCCGAAATCATCGACGACCAAAGAAGCACCGCTGCGCGAACAAATTTCTTTCAGCACATTCACACACAGTGAAAAGTAGTTGAAGGCGGCAGTCTCGGTGATCTCGAGGAACACCGCGCGCTCGTGAAAGAAGAGCGGATCATCGGGACGCACCAACCAGCCTTCGTCGAGCTCGTGCGGATGGAGATTGACGAACAGCGGGGCGTCGGTACAGCGAGCAAACGCGACCTCGCGCACCTTTCGACCCAGCGTGCCGCAGCAGCGCTCCTCTTGCGCTCGCTCGAACAGCTTCATCGGATTCTTGAATTCCGGCCATTTGCAGCGAGTCAACGCTTCGAACGCGAACGACGCGCCGGTCGAAAGATCGACGATCGGCTGGAAAACCACGTCCAAATCGCCGACTGCAATATCCCGCACCGACGACGAAATGATCGCCGGTGCAGGTTCGTGGCTCGCGACAGGTCGGGCAATGGGTTGCGTGGTCGACGTCGGTAGGTCGTTGGCAACCGCGGGAGGGCGACGGGTCGCGGCTTCGTGGATCGCCGTTGCCGGTGGCTTCGAAACGCGTCGCATGAGACCAAATGCTGATAACGGCACATCCCGAACTGGCATAAGTTCAGAGCGTCAAAATCGCGACACCGCTCGTCGGGCGTACAGCACACACGCGTTACGGTATCCGCGGTGGCGCTGCCTCAGTACAAGCCGATGCTGAAATGGAATGCGCCAATGTCTTCCCAGTAGCGCTTGTTGTCTCGATTTGGGAACAAGTCATCGAGCACGCGGTCGACGTTGAAACCGTAGTCGAACACCAAGGGCCCGATTGGTGTCGCAATGCGCAGTCCGGTACCCACCGCGTAACGGAGCTGGAGCGCGTTGACGCGCGTCGGGTCTGTCCACAGGTTGCCCGCGTCCAGGAACAGCGCGGTCTCCACGCTGCTGACCACGGGGATGCGTAGCTCGGCGCGCGGATTCAAGAACATGTCTCCACCGCGGATCACGACGTCGCGAATGGTCAACCCGGAGCGCGGATCGAGCAGGCGCTGTGCGATGTCCTGAGGAACCAAAGAGTCCTGCAAAAAGCCGCGCAAAGTGTCGACACCGCCCAAGAAAAACAAGCGGTCAGGGTAGGTCTGCGAACCGGGGATCAAGTGTTGAATCACGCCCCAGCGAAAGCTCATCGCCAAGGCCAGGCCTCGATCGCTCAAGCGGATGTAGCCCGCCACGCGGCTCGTGTAGCGCAAGAAGTCGCTGTGCACGGCTTGGAAGGGATCGATCGTGTCCATGGCCGCTTGGTTGGGCGTGGGCTCAGCGCAGCCCGTTTCATCGGACACCGTAGAATCCAGAGGAATGGAGTTCACGTGCTCGACGCCCGCTGAGACGAACGTGCCTTTGGTCGCGTTCAACGGATTGTCGCGCCGGTCCCAAGTGACGGCGATGCGTTGCGCGAGCACGCGCGATAGACCCTGCGGCACGCGAAACAGCGCTTGCTGCTGCTCGTGATCCTGCAGGTAGCACTTGAGCGCGTTCTTCTGATCGTTGCCGAAGATTTGCGAATAGTTGCGCTCCAGCGAGGGGCCGATCTGAATGGAAAATCGCCGATCGGGCCGATAGGAGAGCGTGACGCTGATGGCGTCCTTGGTGATGCCGTAGTCGCGCGCGTTGTCACGCAGATCGACGCCTTCGAAGCTGAGTCGGAAGAGCGGGCCGAGACCGATGTTCGGGAATTCGACGGTCGCGGTGTTGCGCCGCTCCAGACGTTCGCCGACGCTGAGCTCGCTGTATTTTCGCTTCACGTCTTCTTCGAGGATGAACGCGTTCGGCAAGTAACCGAGCTGGGACCGCAGCGTGAGCGAGACCGCTTGCCCACCCAGGTTGCGGTGTCCGTACTCGAACGACACGCGCGCGCCCTCACCGGTGCTGAAACCAGGCCGAACATCCAAGTATTGCGGCACGCGCTCTTCGATGTCGACGACGACCACCTTTTCGCGCGCGGGCACGTACGGGTCTTCGAAGCCGACGCTGACGCTCGAAAAAACGCCCAGCGTGGCCAGCCGCTCTTCGGTCTTTCGCACCAAGCTGCGCTGGTACAGGCCGCCCACTTCGAGCGCGATGCGCGTGCGAATCAAGCTCTCTTTGGTGCGGCTCGCGCCGCGCACGACGATGCGTGACACGCGCACTGGTTCGCGTTCACTGACGATGAAGCGAACGCGCGCGCGGGTGTGATCGAGCGACAGATCGAGCGCTGTCTCGACCTCGGCAAAGGCGAAGCCGCGTTCGGCGTACTCGTCGAGCACCCGGCGGCGCGCTTTTTCGATTTCGACCTGCGACACGGGCGTACCGAGCGACAGATCGGCGATCGCTTGCAGGGACTTCTCGACGATGACCCGGTTCCCCTCGAAGCCGAGATCGTACAGCGTCGCGCGCGGGCCGAGTTTGATCGGTAAATGCAGCACCAACGACGGCTCGCATTTCACGCCGTGCTTCGGATCCGGCACACAGGACAGCGAGGGATCGACCGGCGCTTCCTCGAGTGGCAGCCCGATCGAATCATAACGACACGCCGTGCGCGGCCTGCGCTCTGGGCCGACGGGCAGGCATTGCCCAGGCGGAGAGCGCAGCGCGCACGCGCGACGCAAGACCTGCACTGGGCCCACGCTGGCGGACAAATAGCCCTCGGACCGATACAAGTCTTGGACGTGCTTGATCGCGCGGTCGTATACGTTCGGGTCGTAGACCGCCCATGGACTCAGTTGGTCGGGCGCGACGCGGGTACCAGAGGCTTCGGTCGAGCCCTGTATCGAATCCTGCACTGCCGGATCGATGGCGTCGAAGATGCGTCCGCCCGGGAGCTCGGACAAGAAGCTGTCGATTTCGCTGCCCACTTGCTGCGGCGTGCGCGCGCCAGTCAGACACGGATACTCGCGAGCCACGACGTGAACCAGCGCGCCTTCACGCACGACGAACACGACGTCTTGCAGCGGATCCTCGGGGCGGCCGCGCTCGGAGACCTGCACTTCGACGTCGAAGAAGCCGTGTTCTCGGTAAAATTTGATGATTTTCTCGGTCAGGGCCGCGGGCGACAGATCGCTCGCGTTCTCGACGTCGAGCACATTTTCGAGCTGACCAGAGTCGAAGTGGCGGTTGCCCTCGAACCGAAAGACAACCTTGGAGTAGGCGTACACCGAAACCTGCAGTTCGGCGCGCTGCCCGCCCGACAATTGATGCGAGACCTTGCCGCGGTGAAAGCCGCGTGTCTTCAAGTCCGCCTCGAGCGCGCGATCCGCGTCGGTCAACGCGTCGTCGTTGGCGCGGTCTCCTTTACCAACGGAGTACGTGGCCAACGCTTCCGCGATTCCGTCGGCGTTCGGATCCGGCCACACGGCGAAGCGGCGCGCGGCGATCTTGCGGGGCTGTCCGGGAACCGCGTCGATCGTCAGCACGATCGACGCCGGGTCGTCGGTGTCCACCGCTTCGACCGTGACGCGAGCTTGGTCGTAGCCACGCCGAACGTAGAGCGCCATCACGCGGCTCTGCAGCGCGTTGAGCTCGTCCGCGGTGACAGCGCCGCCTTGATGCACGTTCGCCACGCGCAGCACGTCTTCTTGCTCGAGCCCAGCCGCGGAAATTCGAGTGCTCGCGATCAGGCGCCGCGGCACGACGCGGATCGTGAGCCGAACGCCGTCGCCCTCGTTGTCGACGCTTGCGCGTAGGTCGGCAAAGCGACCGCTGTCACTGAGCTCCACCAACACACGCCGCACCAAATCAGCGCTGAGCAGTTGGCCGATGCGGGCATGCTCGATCTGCGGTGTCGCGGTCCAACGCCCACCCTCAGTCAGCACCTGGATGCGCGTGATTGGCCGTCCGAGATAGGGCGATAGGTCCGGCGCCGATTGCAAGACCAAAGGCGCGTCGGTTTCGGCCGCAAAGGTGCGACACGGACTTAGTAGCGAACACACGGCTGTCAGCACCCAAATCAGGGGCATCTGTCCAAGCCGCATGGCGCCTGTCTTACACCAGACTGCGCTGTCCGTGGTCACAAGCCTCGCCTAGCGGTTGATTCCAGAGCGAAGCAGTTGGCGCGCGGGCCGTCCTCTACTATCCGGCCTTGAGTCATGGCGCGCCGAGCCACCCCAAACGACAAGCAGAAAAGCCCCCGGAAGGACGCGCCCCGTACAGCTCGACGCGGAAAGCGTTGGGGCAGGAGGCTGCTCAGCGGCGTGGGCGTGGGTTTCGTGATCTTCCTGCTCGTTTGGTATGCGGTGCACCATTTCGATTGGGCAGGCCCAATGGTAGCCAACTCCCTGCGCGCAGTGTTCGGCGACGACAACGTGGCCAGACTCGAAGACTTCGTCTACGGCGCCGAAGATCACGTCAACCGCGTATTGAAGAAGAACGAGCCGCCCAAGGCCTACTGGCAGGTCCCAGGCTCTGCGTCGGCCGCGCCGGGAGCGGCTGAGACCGCTCCTTCGGCGGGAAGCCCGCCTGCGTCGAGCGCAGCACCCGTGGCAAGTGCGCCCGCGAGCAGCGAGGCATTTCACCCCGCAAACCCGGGCCCCGCACTCAAAGAGTGGTCAGCCCCGGGAGACGGCGAATGGCTCGGACTGGCCGACGCTCGACATCCGGGCGAGCCGCCACGCATGTACAAGACCTTGCTCCACCCAGACAAAGGTCGCTCCTGGGCTGAAGTGTTCGTGGTCGCGATCGACTTGAAGCAAGTGCAGCTCTATCCGGTGTTGGGGACACAAGAGCCGCAGCCAGATTCGGACGAGGCGCGCGGCTACCAGCGTGAGGGGAAAATTCCGACCGATCGTCAGGGCACGCTGATCGCCGCATTCAACGGCGGCTTCATGACCGAACACGGCGGCTACGGCATGAAGCTGGACGGTGTGACCATCGCCAAACCCAAGCCGCGCGCCTGCGCAGTCGCCGCCTACAAGGATGGCTCGCTGCGCGTCGGCAGCTGGACCGCGCTCGGTGACAGTGAAGCCGACATGCTCTGGTTTCGACAGACCCCCGAGTGCATGTGGGAAAACGACAAGCTACATGCGGGTCTGCAAGCGGGCGCTGGCTTGAAGAAATGGGGTTCGACCGTCGACGGCGAAACGGTGATCCGCCGCTCGGCGATCGGCCTCAACGCGGACCGCAGCGTGCTGTACGTCGCAATCACCAATCACACGACTGCACGCATCCTTGCGGAGGGCATCCATCACGCGGGTGCTGTCGACATCGCGCAGCTCGACGTCAATTGGTCGTACCCGAAGTTCGTCACCTTCGAGCCCATCGGTCACACGCAAGTCTTGCATCCAATCCCACTCGCACCCGGCTTCGAACTCTCGGACGACGAGTACCTGCGCAAGAAAGAAAAGCGCGACTTCTTCTACATCGTGCGCAAAGAAGAGCCATCAGCGCACTGATCGCTCCGAGAGGCCGCCAAGATTTCCGAGAGCGCCAAGGGAGAGGAGAGATTTTTGGGGGTTCGCACTCGGCGTCGGATCGCACGAGGCAAAGACGCTGGCTCGGCATGCGTCGTCTACATCTCGAACTCGGACGTGAAGCGCGAACCCCCAAAATCTGATGGCGTTCGCTTGGTGTGGTGATGGCGTCCGGGAGCGCTTCGCTCTTGGCGACCTCACAGCGTTCACTGCGTCAATTGACGAGTTCAGACGCACAAAAGTGGAAACCCCTGCGGGCCGGGGGGGACAGCCGCGTCAGGGGATCCACAGCCAGTGTTGATCGCCCACTCGATTTTCGCAAGCACTAGTCTGAGTTTTATCTCCTTCGATTCGGAAAAGGCGCTCTTTCTGGGGCGTTATTTTACGCGAGAGGTTTTCTCGTTCGCGTTCGGCCGCGTTTGGCGGCGTTCGGCCGCGCTTGTCGCTCGCAGACGTGCAACGCTGTACCAGCAGTGCCTGAGCTTCCCGAGGTCGAAGTCACGCGTCGAAGACTCGCGCCAATCCTGGTCGGGCGAGTCATCGAACGCGTCGAGACCACCAAAGACAGCTACTTTTTCCTAACCAAACCCGACGTGCTCAAGCGACGTCTGACTGGTCGCAGCGTGCGTGAGCTCCAGCGCATCGGCAAATACCTGCTCGCTGAACTCGATGACGGCGATCGCTTGTTGTTGCACCTTGGCATGACCGGGCAGCTGTTTTCGTCTGCCGTCAGCAGCATCCGTTTGTTTTCGGCCAAGACACGCGGCTCGTTGCCGCCCGAAGCGCTACGTGAGTTCAAGGCAGACGTACACACACACTTGCGCTTGCACTTCGAAGATGGCGGCCCATCGGTGTTGTTTCGCGATGTGAGGAAGTTCGGCAAGGTCGCGCTGATCCGCGCAGGCTCCGCCGATCCACGTTTGGACAAGCTGGGAGTGGATGCGCTCGCTGCGGACGGCGAGACGCTGTTCGACGCCGCACGGGCGCGCAAGATCCCGATCAAAACCTTGCTGCTCGATCAAAGCGTCATCGCGGGCATCGGCAACATCTACGCGGACGAAGCGCTGTTCTTGGCCAAAGTGCGGCCAACGCGCAGCGCGCGGCGAGTCAACGCCCGGGAATGCCAGGCGATCGTGGCGGCCTCGCAGAAAGTGATGAAGCGCTCGATCGAAACCGGTGGTTCGAGCATCAGCGACTACGTGACGCCCGACGGCTCGGACGGTGGCTACCAAAACGAGCGCAAGGTGTACGCCCGCAAGGGCCTGCCCTGCCCGGTGTGCAAGACCCCGATCCGGCGCGTGGTCATCGCCACCCGATCGACGCACTATTGTCCCGAGTGTCAGGTGTAGCCGCGCTGAAGCGATGATACGCTAAGCCACGAGCAAACGACCATGAGTGACGACGAAGCGAAACGCCGCGCCGCCCGCGCCGCCCTCGAACTCTTACCCGAAACCGGAGTGATCGGACTGGGCACCGGATCGACCACACGCTTCTTCATCGAGGGCGTGGGTGAGCTGGTGCGCGGCGGACGCCGCTTCGTGGGGGTTCCGACCAGCCAGCAGAGCCGCGCTTTGGCCACCCAATGCGGCATCCCCCTGCTCGACGACGCGGGTCCGTGGCAGATCGACTTGTGCGTGGATGGCGCCGATGAAGTGAGCGAGACGCTCGATTTGATCAAAGGCGGCGGCGCCGCGCACACGCGTGAAAAGATCGTCAATTTCTCGGCGGCAAAGAACGCCATCATCGTGGACGGTTCCAAGCTCAGCCAACGGCTGGGCGAAAAGTGGGCAATCCCGGTCGAGGTGCTCGTCTTTGGGCACCTGACCACGAAGCGCGCGCTCGAGCGCTTCGGGCGACCTGTGCTCCGTTTGCGCGATGGCGCACCCCTGCTGACTGACTCGAGCAACTACATCTACGACGTGGCTGTGGCTCCGCTCCCGGATCCGAGCGCCGTCGATCGCGAATTGAGACAGGTGCCCGGTGTGGTCGAAACAGGGCTATTTTGTGGCCGCGCGGACTGGGTCATCGTCGCTGAAGCGCAGGGGATTCGGCGGCTTTCTCGGAAATCCTGAGGGCAGCCGCGCACGGCTCGGATCGGCGCTAAGCTGAGCGTGTGGAAGAGCGAAGGTTTGTCCTACCCGCGATTCTGATCTGCTCGCTGTGTGCGCCGCTCACGGCACACGCCGGAGGCGCCAATGGCGCGCACCCCGTCGTCGTCGTGCCGGTGCCCGTACCGGTACCTACGGCGAACGCTATACCGCTCGCACCGCCGCCGATGGCCGCGCCTGCACCAACACCGGTGCCCGCACCGTCGGCCAGCGCGGCTCCACCGGCAGATGCCGGCAAGCCCAGCAGCAAACTTCCTGCTCCAAAAACGCCACTCGAAGCGGCAGTCCAACAGATCGTGATGCTCGAACGAGGCGGGCGCCCGATCGCCGTCGGCGTTCCACTCAACGGTGACGGCCGCATCGTCACGGCCCTCTCGCCATTGACACACGGCAACCAGATCGTGGCTCGCTACCCCGAGGGCCAGCGGATCCCGGTCAAGCTGAGCCACTCGGATCGAGCGTGGGACCTCGCGCTACTCACTCCTCTGGGTGATGCGCGCCGTTCTGGCCTCAAAGCATCCCACGATCCCCCGCCCGCGGCGGGGACGAAAGTGCACGCGCTGAACTACGTCCGCGACAAGCAACTCGGTTCCACGGATATCGCGCTCAAGGCCAAGGGCACGCTGCGCGGCAGTGACAGCGCGGAGCTCGCCGACGCTTACGAGCTGCCCGCTTCACTAAAGCCGACGGACGCAGGTGCGCCGCTCGTGAACGATCAGGGTGAAGTCGTCGGGCTGGTCGCCCGCGCTTGCTCGGTGAGCGACAAGAACGGCTGCACGCTTGCGCTCTACGGTGTTCCAGTCAGCGCGCTGCGCGATTTCCTGCGCAGCGCCCCACCGCGGCGCAACGCTTGGGTGGGTTTGGAAGTCGTGGCGTTCGACGCGGGCTTTGCTCGCGGAGTGCGCGTCGCGACGGTCGCCCCGGAGGGACCAGCCGCTACAGCCGGATTGCACGCCGGACCAGCGGGTGTTGGCGACGTGGTATTGGCCGTGGACGGCAAACCCGTCCCGAGCCCGGAGGCCTTCGCAGAAGCAATCGAGAAGAGCGCCGGGACGGCCGTACCCGCGCGGCTGACCGTGCTGACCGACGGGCGTTACCACGAGGTGCTGCTGACCGCGGCAGCTCCGCCCGCCCCCCCTGCCCCCGCGCCTGTACGAAACGACCGAGTCTACAAATCGAACCCGTCGGAGCTGGCGCCGCCACCGGCCCCGCCGACCCCGGTGCCAAACCCATACCGTTAAAAGGCGCCCTCTATTTCGCACGCGCCAAATAACTGACACCGAGAGCTGAACATCGAGATGGGCGTGAAAGTGACCAATTCCAGGAAATCATTGACAGAAGGGGTGGAGGGTAGCGATCATCTACGTTCCTCCTGCCCGGGCTCGGCCCGGCTTTTCCACGGAATGTGCACTTGAATCGGCCCCTGCGTATCGAAGTCGCTGGCCAAACGGACGTCGGCCGCAAACGTGCTCATAACGAGGACAACTTCGCGATCATGGCGGAGTACGGCTTGTACGTCGTCGCGGACGGCATGGGAGGTCACGCCTCCGGCGAAGTCGCGTCCAAGATGGCGGTCGACACGCTACAGGAGTTCTTCGCGGCCACCGCGGACGACCCTGAGCGCACGTGGCCGTACAAGATGGACCGCGGCAAGGGCTACGAAGAAAATCGCCTGATCACCGGCATCAAGCTGTGCAACCTGCGCATCTACGAACAAGCGCAGCGCAACGCCAAGCAGCGCGGCATGGGCACCACGCTCGCCGCACTGTTCGCTGTCGAAGACGGCGTGTACGTCGCACACGTCGGCGACAGCCGCGTGTACCGCATCCGTGACGGCTCGCTCGAGCAGCTGACCGAAGATCACTCGCTGCTCAACGACTACAAAAAGATGAAGCGCCTCACGGAGGAGGAAATCGCCAATTTCCCCCACAAGAACGTGATCGTGCGCGCCCTCGGCATGAAAGACACCGTCAAAGTCGACACCCGCTTCGAGGCCCCCCGCGCGGGCGACTGCGTGGTGCTCTGCAGCGACGGCCTGTGCGGGCCGGTGACTGACGAAGACATCCTCAAGATTGTCCTCGCCTCCCCAGATTTGCCCACTGCCACGAATCGGCTGATAGAGAGCGCCAACGAGAACGGCGGGCCTGACAACATCACGTGTGTTGTCGCGCGCTGGATTCAGTAGTGGTTGAGCGTCGGGCTGCGCACAGCCGTTGAATAGGGACGCGCGGCGCCTTCGGCGCGCGGTGGGAGACTCCCGCTTTCGCACGCTCGGACGGTGGCGCTTGGCCGCCCGCGCTGACGCCCATGGAAAGCACGCGCCTTGTTCGGTCAGTTCTCGTAGGCCTCCATCTCATTCGCAGATCGCGATCTGGTCTTCCAAGACTTCTCGCTCGTTTTGGTTCCGGGAATGCGGCTGAACTGCTTCCCGCGCGCCGGGCGCGAGCGTGCAGCGCCTTCGGCGCGCACCCGAGTTTGTGAGCAGCGTCGCGTTACTCCGCTCGACGCTACGCGGGAGCCAGCGAGATGCATCCCGCTAGTGGCGGAGCAAGGCGACGCGCTCACAAACTCGGGTGCGAGCGAAGCGCGCACGCGGCGCCAAACACCTCAGCGAGCATGCAGGGAAACGAAACCACGCCAAAGTCTCGGCACACAGATCACAACCCGCAAACGAGACCGAGCGGAGCAAGGCGAACGCTGCTCACAAACTCGGGTGCGAGCGAAGCGCGCACGCCTCGCGCCTAAGCGCGCGCGAAGGGGTACAGCCGCATGCCCGGAAATACGTCGAGGTCAGCCGACTTTGGCAGGATCAGATCACGATCAGCGAATGAGATGGAGGCCTACAAAGAGCTGACCGAACAGGCGCGTGCTTTCCCTCAGCTTCAGCGCGGGCGGCCAAGCGCCACCGTCCGAGCGACGCGCTTCGTGACACCCGAAGGGGTGTGCGCAAACGAGAGTCTCCAATCTCGCGCCGAAGGCGTCGAGGGTCCTTCTCCACGCCATCAGTGCGGAATCAGCTGTACCGGCACCGGTTGATTCCGCACCGGCACTGGAGCTCCCACGAGCGGACTCAGCAGCGCATAGCTGACTCCCAGGATCGCGAGCATCAGCAAACTCGTGATCAGGTACGTATTGAGCGGCGGATGCTTCGCGGTGCTCCAGCCGTCCGCGTAAAACTTGCCCTTGCTTCGCTCACGGATGCGCTTTTGCACGCCGCGGAGCACGTTGGGGGGTGGCTCTTCCTCGCGCAGGGCGCCGCGCAGCATGGAGCGCAGGGACTCGTCCGGCTCGTGTGACGTCGGGGCGGCCTCGCTTGGTTCGAGGTCGTGGGCGGCGTCTGGGCCGGGGTCGGTGCCGGGGTCGCTCATCGAATCTTCTCTCCCATCTTACGCTCGACGTTCGCTTTGAGCATGCTGCGGGCGCGATGCAGGCGACTTTTCACGGTGCCGTCGGCTAAGCCCGTGATCTCCGACAGTTCCTCGTAGCTCAGGTCTTCCAGGTCGCGCAAAATCAGGACCTCACGGAAATCCGGATCGAGCTCGGCGATGCATTGTTGGACCACTCGCTCGATTTGGTACCCCTCGACCATCCGATCAGGCTGCGCGACGTCACCAAAAGTGACGCCCTTGGCTTCGTCGAGTGATGCGCGCTCGGCCATGGGCTCGAGCTCGTCCTCGCCGTCGCTGTGACGGCGGGACAAATACTTCATCCTGTTTTTGCACAGGTTGACGCTGACTCGATAGATCCAAGTGCTCAGCTTGGAGTCGCCGCGGAACGTGCCGACCGCTTTGAAGATCTGTACGAACACTTCCTGCGCCATGTCCTCGGCTTCGTCGCGCCGGCCGAGCATGCGCAGCAGCAGGCGGAACACGCGCGCTTCGTACAGTTCGACGAGCTCATTGAACGCGCGCTCGTCGCGCCGAGCCAAGCGCTCGATGAACTTACGCTCGCTCTGCTCGTCCGAATCGGCCACGCCGCCACCAAGGTAGACCGGAAGCGCGGCCACGTCGCGCCGATCTGCCATCGCAACTCGATCGACAGCGCCCGCGGCGCAAAGGTTCCTAAAAAAATGCGCCGGCCGCGACGCCGAAGGCTGCGTGCTCTACGCCGCGACCCGTGACCATCAACAAGAAAATTCGATTTCCGAGCCCCAAAGCCCAAGCCCGCGAGCCGGCGAGGTTTCATCGTTGATGGTCACGCACCTCGGCGCACCTCGGCGCAGCCTTCGACCCGAGGCTCCGACTGCGCACCATCCGGCGGAGAGCTCGAATCTGCTCACTCTTCGACTTCTTCCGCGTCGTCTTCGTCCAACAGCGTGCGACCGTTTGCGAGATTCGCGACTCGCTGTGCGGCGACGAGCGGGATGACAATCGCGACCAACGCGGCGATCTGGAAGACGAGCGATTCGACGCCGAAAGCAAAGCTCCCGAAGATGCGCAACCCGAGCACGAGCATCACGTACGACGTCGCTTGGGTGCTGGGGCTCCACCTCGTGGAGACACCCGTGGCCCGCGCGGTTTCGTCGATCAGCTTGAACAAGCGGTGCACGAAGAAGATTGAGAAGACGGCGCGCGCAACCGGTGAAATTCTCAGACGGTATGCCCGCTTGCGCACGGACCAGTGCTTGTAGAACCAATACACGCCGTACATCCCGAACGTGACCAGGTACAACGTTGCGAGAGTGGACGTCGAAACGTGGAAAAATTGCGCCGATCGACTGCGATACACAATCGCGGGTTCGTCATCCACATCGGAGCTGGGTGGCGCGTACGGATCGATCATGACTCGGAGCCGCTCATCAAAGGCTCACTCAGTCATAGCGGAATGACCAGCCGCAGTCATCAAGCGGGCCCTCATTCCGGAGAGGGTTTATTGATGGTCACGCACCTCGTCATACCTCGGCGCAGCCTTCGGCGTCGCGTTGCGGCGTTGAGGGAGAACGCGCGCAGCGGACCTGAACGACGCAGCAGCTACTCGGTGAGCATCCCCGAGATGCTGCGATTGGTGCCGAGGCGCGGCGTGTCGTCGTAGCGAAAGCTGAGCGCGATTGCGGTGGCCATGAAGCCGACGAAGCCGGCGAAGGTCGGCCCCCAAATCACGTCGATCTGCGAGAACGCGAACCAGCCGAACACGGCCGAGAGCGTAGTGCCCAGGGTGAGGAGCGTGAAGAGCCGACCAAGCGGCACGCGCCGCAGCATCACCCAAGCGACGGCGGGCGCACCGACCATGCCCAGCACCGCGCCCACGCTGGCTGCGAATTCACAAAACTCGTAGCAGCCTCGCCACTGGTGCGGCGAGAAGAACAGCGCAATCGCAAGCCCCGCTCCGCCCGCGAGCCCGCCGAACAAGGTGCCGGCGAGCGCGAGCCCGAGGGTGATCGTCAGTAGTCGAAATGGCCTCTGAAGCACGGTGAGCTTGTTCACGGTGAGCTTCGAACGCCGCTTGGTCGGAGCTCATTCCGACCACCTGTGAATTGCGATTGGCGAGGCGGATTGTCAGCGCTTCATTCGATCCACGAATCGGCGTTCAGGGCGCGTCCGTTGGCTTGGTTCGCCACGCGCTGCGCGGACCAGAGCGGAATCACTGCCGCGCCGACCAGCCCCAGGCCCGCAAGGAGGGTCACCCCCGTGTCACTCAGCCGCGTGACGACGCGCGCGACGATCACGATGATCACGTACAGCGTCGCTTGTGAGGCCGCGTCCCACTTCGGCGTAATTCCGGTCGCGCGGGCCGTCTGGTCGATCATCTTGAACAGCTTGTGCACGAAAAAGATCGCGAAAATTCCGCGTGCCAGCGGCGAGATATTGAGGCCGCGCGCACGCTTCTGAACCGCCCAGTGCTTGTAGAACCAGTACACGCCGTAGATCCCGAACGTGATTAGGTACAAGCCGACGAGCGTTCCAGGGGCCACTTCGAAGAATTGCGCGGCTCGACCGTCACTCACGATCGGTCGTCGTGCGGCGTCTTCACCGGAGTCAACGGGCGGTGCGTACGGATTGCTCATGACTTCAACTCCCTCCAAGCACACAAGCTATCGGTATTCCGATCTCGTCGCTAGTGCGACTTCACACGCGCGCTTTGGCGACCCACAGCTGTAACAAGGTTTCGGCACCCTTCAGCAGAGGGAACATGAAGCCGGCCTTGAGCAGCGAACCGCTCGCCTGCGCAACGCTGTCTGCGCTCGTGCCATGCATCAGCAAGTTGAAGAACCCGCTAATGCCGCAAGCCACTAGAATGACACCCATCACAACGCGCTCCGCGGTGAGCAAGTACTGCGCAAGCGACTTTTCCGACGTGCTTTGAACCGCTACCGAGCCAAGCGTGGTTTCCGTGTGCATCTCTTCCTCCTTTCGCGCATCCACGCTGGCGTTGACCAGTCGAAGTGCGTCGGCCGAGCCAATCTCGCGCCTTCACCTACACGTCGAAGCAGCCCCCCACAGATCGACAGCCGCAAGCATTTTTCGAAATTTTCCCAACGAAGGGCACGACCGGGAACGAGGGCACGACCGAACCCCGGGATGCCGACCCCGGGTGACTTGACCCGGGGTGTGGTCAGCGCGCATCGAATCGAACCCAAGGGTGACCCTAGGTGTGGTCAGCGCGCGTCGAGTGAGCACGCGACAACGCGAGCAGGCCGCACCATGAGCAAGCCGCTGTGCGAGCTCGTCTGAAATCGTTTGGGGTCGGGGCCCCAAAACGCCATCGCGATTGGCGTGGGGCCCCGCTGGATTCACTCCAGCGGGTGCGGGGGCTGAGCCCCCGGCGAGCAGCGCGAGGAGCCGCCCGCGAAGCGGGCGCCCTGGCGAAGCCAGGGACTCCGAGGCAGCCGCTGCCTCGGAGTGCGACGAAGTTCCCGCACATGGATTCGAACCACGATTCAGGGATTCAAAGTCCCTTGTCCTGCCTTTAGACGATGCGGGAAGGAGGCCGGTGTCTTTTTGTCGGCTCGGGGCTGCAAGTCAACCACGGAGCGACATGGACGGTCGGCTAGGCGCGTTTTTGGTAGGTGTGGACGCGATCGACGACGAATTTGACCGCATCCGGGTCGGTGTCCGGGAGGATCCCGTGGCCCAAATTGAAGATGTGCCCGGCCGCACCGGTCGCACGCTGCAAAATATCGTCGACCCGGCGACCAAGGAGCTCGCGGGGGGCGCCAAGTAGGAGCGGGTCGAGATTACCCTGTACCGCCACATCCGTACCCAAGCGGGTGATGGCTTGGTCGAGTGGGGTGCGCCAATCAACGCCAATCACGGTGCCGCCAGCGCGCTTCTGGAGCTCGAGCAGGGTCGCAGTGTCCGTGCCGAAGTGGATCACGGGCACGCCGCTCTTCTCGAGATCTTTCAAAATCGAGCTGACGTGCGGCAGGATGTATTCCTCGTAGTCGGTGGGCGAGAGCGAGCCGACCCAGGAATCAAACAACTGCACGGCGTTTGCGCCGGCTTTGATCTGGGCGTGCAGGTAGCGGCGCACGACCTCGCTGAACTTGCTCATCAGCAGGTTCCAGGTGTCGGGCTCGTTGTACATCATGCGCTTGGTGAGCGCGTAGTTGGAGCTTTTGCCACCCTCGATCAAGTAGCTCGCGAGCGTGAACGGCGCGCCCGCAAAGCCAATCAGCGGCGTTTTCCCGTCGAGCTCGCGACGGATCAGCTTAATCGCTTCGAGCACGTAGCCGAGGCCCTCTTCCGGGTCGATCACGCGCAGGCGCTCCACCGCCGCGCGATCGCGCACGGGCTGGTGAATGACCGGACCTTCACCCTTGGCGAACTCGAAAGGTGCGCCCATTGGCTCGAGCGGCAGCAAGATGTCCGCGAACAAGATCGCGGCGTCCACCTTGTGCGCGTTGACGGGCTGCAGCGTCACCTCGGTGGCAAGCTCTGGGTTTTTGCAGAGCTCCAGCAGGGTGTGCTTGGCGCGAAGGGCGCGGTACTCGGCCATGTAACGGCCGGCTTGGCGCATGAACCAGATCGGCGTCGCGTCGACGGGCTCGCGGCGACAAGCCCGTAAGAATCGGTCCCACATTTTTAGTCTCTACAGTGTCTGAGCCATTTGGGAGAGGTGCGGCGCTTTGGCTCCGCCTTTTTGCATCTCCTTCATCTCATACTTGGACGGGCACTTGGCGAAGATGTTCGAAGCTTGGAAGTGACCATCGCTCTCGAGCTTGCCTTCGGCGGTCACCATCACGTCCATGCCCGGCATGTCTTTGAAGGTGTCCGGCACGATGCATTGCGCGTAACGCACCGGCATCTTGACGCCCTTGCTCTTGAGGTCTTCCAGCTCGAAGCGATACTCGCAGGGCTGATCACGGCGAACCAACGTGCCTTTGACCAAGGTGCCCTGCACACGCACGGAGCGATCCGGATACTTGTCCTTTTCCCGGAGCAGCTCGTCTACCTCTTTGGCGTAGGCCGCGGACTTGTCGAAGCTGAACGCGAGCAGCGAGAGGATCGCGGCGCACATCACGAGCAAGCCGATCAGTAAACCGACATTGCCTTTGCGTGGAGGCGGCGCGTACTCAGCCGCGGGTCGAACAACGGGGGGCGCGGGTTCATCGACCGCGGCCGCGGCTTGCTCGAGCTCTTTATCGAGGTCGCTCATCTTGTGCGAAGCCTAGCCCTGGGCCGTGCACCGGTCCACCCGCGCGAAAGGGCAGAGAAAGTTCCGCTATACACGCCGCGAAAGCGTCAGCCGCGCGCCCACGAAAGCCGCGCCAGCGCCGAAAGTGACCAGCACCGCCAGGGAGACGACCGCGACCAGCCAGGGACTCAAGGAGCCGCCCAGTGCCGCGAGCCCCCAGCCGATCAGCGCGCCCAGTGAGCCGGAGAGGGCCGCCTCGCGCGCCTTCGCCCGACCGCCGAAGCGACCCACCAGCGCGCCCGCGCCGCCGCACGCAATCAGAAAAGACAACGCAACTGGCAACACGCCCAGGACGATTGGTGCAGCGCCGCCCGCAGCACGCGTGGTCGCGCGGCTGAGCCAAGCCCCAAGCCACACCCCAATCCACGACAGCGGCAGGAACAACGTGATGACCAAGCCAGCGCCAATCAACACCCACTGCCAACGCGGCCGTCGCGCGGCAGCCGCATCGTCGGTGTCTTGGTTTTGCAAAACGGGCAGCCGGCGCACCATGAGCTGGGCAAGCATGGCGCGAATCGTCGCGCTGTGCCTAGCGGGCTGCGGCGTTTCCCGTTTTGCGCACGCGGAAGGCGCAGCTGCGGCGGGCCACGCGCTACCGCCGCCGATCGTGCTCGAGGCGCCACCGCCACCGGAGCTACCGCCGCCCGAGTATCCGCGTCGACCGTTCGAGCTCACCGCGGAGCTTTTGATCGGCCTACCCAACTGCGCCATGGGCAGCAGTTACAACGAACGCTGCGAGGGCGTGCGCCCCGGGCCGGGCTTCGGTGCGACGGCGCTCTATCGTCCTTCACCGTACTTCGCGTTTGGCGGCACGATCAGCGCGCTCAACCTCGGCTTTCGTCCCAGTGACGGCTCGGGCCTCTCCGCAGGCAGCGCCGATGGCTACTTTTGGGGCTTGCTCACGCGCTTGTATTTCTTCGATCACGGAATCTTCGAGCCCTACCTCGAGCTCGGCATGGGCAGTGCGGGACTCGCAACCAGCGCGCAAGAGACGAACTCCGAGTATCGCGAGAGCAGCGCTGGGCTGGCGTTTCGCGTGGGCGGCGCAATCGAGTTCTACGCGGGCCGCCACGTGCGCTTCGGCCCAGCCTACGACTGGACTCGCTTCAACGTGCGGCACGTGCGCCGCTGCGGCCCAACCAGCTGCGTCGACCTCGACGACGCTTATTACGGCCACGGCACTGGCTTTAGTAGCGTGTCGCTACGTGTGTCCGTGTTGATCGGTCCGGGATTGTAGTCCGGTTGCGACGCGCGCAGAGTGGCGGCGTCGTGTACACTGCGGCGCACATGCCGGAACTCGAGCCGCTCTCATTCGACCGCGCGTTGCGCGCAGCGGCGCGTGAGCTCGAGCGGCGCAAAAAAACGGGGGAACCCAGCGCTGACGCGCTGCCCCCGTTTTTGAACGACGAAGAGACGCTGCACTGGCTGCGCGAACTGCGCGACAAAGATCCGCTCGCGCGCTCGCTCGAATTGTGGCTCTTGCGCCTGCGCGAGCAGGCCGAGTTCGGCGCTGTGCGCGCCGAGCTCGCGCAAGCACACCGCTCGGAGCCGCACCCCATCGTCGAACCCGAGCAAGCGCGCCGCACACTGTCCGAGCTGTTGCAGCTGAGCTTGGCGCGTCCGCGCGAGCGCGGCGCATACTTGCGTGGTTACTTCGCGGCTTCGACACGCATGGCCGAGCGCGTACGCCGGCTATGGGAGGAACGACAATTGTTCGCGGAGCGCCTACGCGCTCCGCTCGCGTCGTTCGAGGTGGCGAGCGAGGCCGTGCTGCCCGCGGCCCGCGCGTTCTTGACGAGCTCACGCGGCGCCTTCGAGACGCTCGGCGTTCGCGATCCGTCCACGCTCGTGAGCACGCTGCTCGCCGAGAGCGCGAGCGAGGGTTGGCCCGCACGCTTATCGGAACGAACCGCGCTGGATTTGTTGGGTGATCCTGCCCTTTATCAGGGGCTCCCCGTGCGCTCGTTCGCGGTGCCCGCGGCGCGCGGCGCGGGTAGCTTCATGCTGGCACTGAGCCACGCAGGGCGCGCATTGTCGGACGCCGCGAGCGCGTTGCGCTCACCGTTCGTGCTCGGCACGGACGTGTTCGACTTGCAACGAAACACCGTGGGTGCATTGTTCGGCGCGCTTCCCCTCTCGCCCACGTTCGCCACTCGCCGTTTGGGCCTCGGACCGAGCCGAGTGCGCGATCAACAACGCGCCCTTGCGCGCTCCATGCTCGTCGAGCTGCGCGTGGCCGCGTTTCGCGTGCTCTTGCGCGAGCTTTTGCTCAGCGGGCAACGGCAGCTACAGCGCGAGCTACCAGAATCCAGCGACGGTGCGCTCGGTTTCGAGCTGCCGGAATCCGCAGCGGGCGTATTCATTCGCGTGCGTCCGCGCGACAACCAACGTTTCGCAGGTGCACTGCTGGCTGCGTCTCGCCATGAGACGCTTTTGCACACGCACGACGAGGACTGGTTTCGCAATCCGCGCGCGATCGCCGAACTGCGCGCCGAGCTGAGTGAACCCGTGCTGGCGACGCCGAGTGAAGAGATGCTCACGAGCGGCGCACGCTACGCGCTCGAGCGCATCCAAGCGCTACTCTGAGCCAGTCTAAATTCCCGCTAGAACGAGTCGTTCTCGCCCTGGGACAGACCACCAGAGTCGAGGTGGTAACTGAACCCAAACACGATCGCGGTCGCTGGATCACCGCTCACCACGCGGCGCACGGCGATCTCCGCGCCGAATGAGGTATCCAGATAGCCAAAGCCTGCGCTTACGGAGTGGCTCTTGGCACCCTCGTCGTAGCGGTAGCCAGCGCGCAACGGAAAGTGATCGGAGAGCAGGTACTCACCGCCGCCCATGGCGCGGACTTTCGTGCTGTCCCAGGTCGTGAAATCCGCCAGGACATCCGCCTCGAGGCTGAACGATTCCTTGCCAAAACCAATGCCGCCGCCGACTGACGTTGGCTGAAAGGTGTTGCCCGGGTTGTTCAAGTTCACACCCACGACCGAGATCGCCAAAGCCTCGTTCGGCTTGAACGTCGCGCCCGCGTCGAACGTGAAACCACTGACGATGAATTCACCCGAGAGCCCGCTAGAAGCCACACTCTTGCCGAGCGGTCCCTCACCATTCTGTCGCAGTCGCAAGTAGCGAACGCCGACACCCATGAACAGCATGTCCGAAAACGGATACGAGATGCCGCCGCGAATGTCGGTCCAATTGCGATTGATGCCGTTGGTGTCTTGCGTGTTGTACGTCGCGCCGATGCCGCCGCCGACACGCGCGCTCGACCCCACGGAATCCACCGCGGCAATGCCGTAGCTTTGGCGGTGCGATTCCGGCCAAACCTGCGCCAAAGCAGTCAAATGGTACACGCGCGACACGGACATGTTCGCGGGGTTGGTGAACAGCGCCTCGGTCGAGTTGCTGAGCGCGTGCACCGCGTCGTTCATCGCCGTGATGCGAGGGGTCTCGATCACGTTGTAGTTGTAGCCAACCTCGGGCGGCGGCGTCTCTGCATGCGCGTCCAGTGTGATCGCGGAAGCGCACGCACAAGCGACCGCTCCGACAGCGAATCGCACTCGCGATAGCGACTCGGATCGAAGATGATTTCGCACGTGCTCCAGGGAAACGCTCCGCATCTCGTTCGTATTCGCGTCTGGTTACCCTCGCGAGTGATGCGCGGACAAGTTTTCAGTTGACGCGATCTTTTCGTGACGCAAATGAAAAACGTAAGCGGCCGTTCGGCCAGCGTGCACGATGCGGCGAGAGCAACGTTCAGGGCAAGTTTTGTAGCGTTGCCTCTTGACGCCTCAAACACCGAAAGTTTGCCCGTGTGAGAACGCTTCGCGTCGCGCGACGAAAGATTCTCTTCTCTGTCTGCGAGGTTAGTGATCGCGCTCCGATGATCATGTCCGCAAATGGGACATCGTCATTCAGAGGCATGTTACGATTGGGCGTCTATTTGGCGGACTTTTACATTTCGAAAATCTTAGGATTGAACTTTGAATCAGGTCGGTGCTAGCTGCCTCCCCGTTGTCGCTCGGCGCACTCGTGCACCGAGTTCGAGAGCGGTTCGTTGTGTGATGGAGACCCCCGAACAGCGCCCCCTCGAACGCGATGAGCGATTGAATGGGGCTCCGGCAGTGGCCGGAGTAATCAGGCGTGTAATTGCTTCCTGGCTCTCCCTATCCACAGCTTGTGGATAAGTTGGGGAATTTTACCTAGTGACGATCGAAACCCCTCAAATTCACGCTTTGAACGCCAACCTACCCACACCCCCTGGGGAACGCCTGTGGACAGCTGCTCTCGAGCAGACTCGCAGTCGCTCACCCGCATCATTCGAACAGTGGTTTTCGAGTGTCCAATATGACGGCTTCGAGACAGGTGTGCTCTCGCTCACCGCGCGCGACGAGTTCGTGCGTGATTGGGTGAAGGCGCACTTCCTGCCTGATCTGCTCGCCCATCTGGCGCGCATGGCAGGTGAGGCGAATCCGGCCAGCTTGCGAGTGAAGTGGAACATTTCCAACGGACTCGATCGTCCGGTTTGCCAACCCCGCAGGCGTAACTCCGAACCGCCCGCCTCCATCCCGCCGAGTTCGACGACGTCGGGCCGCCGCTCTGAGCGCCCGTCACGCTACTCACGTGCGCAGCTCACCGCAGTGCTCAACCCGAAGCACACCTTCCCGAACTTCGTGGTTGGCCCGTCGAACGAGTTGGCCCACGCCGCAGCGCTCGCCTCGGCGGGCGGTGGTGGTCCTCGCTACAACCCGCTGTTCATCGCGGGCGGCACGGGTCTCGGAAAGACACACTTGATGCACGCCATCGCGCACAAGGTGTTGGACGAGCGCCCGGACGCGCGCATCGTCTACGTCTCTGCCGAGCACTTCACGAACGAGTTCATCGAGGCGCTCCAGCACCACAAGATGGACGAGTTCCGCGCGCGCTACCGCACGGACTGCGACCTGCTGCTCGTCGACGACATTCAGTTCCTGGCCGGCCGCGAACAAACTCAGGAAGAGTTCTTCCACACGTTCAACGCGCTGCACGACGCGGATCGCCCGATCATCGTCACCAGTGACAAATATCCCCAGCAGCTCCAGCGCATGCCGGAGCGCTTGGTTTCGCGCTTCACCTCGGGCTTGGTAGCGGACATTCAAACGCCGCAGCTCGAAACGCGCGTCGCCATCGTGCGCAAGAAGGCCGAGCTCGAGGGCATCGACCTGTCGGACGAAGTCGCGGTCATGCTCGCGCAAAGCGTGCAGAGCAACGTCCGCGAGCTGGAAGGCGCGCTGATCCGCTTGGCCGCCAAATCCTCGCTCACCGGTCGTCAGATCGATGAAGAGTTCACGCTCGGCGAGCTCGCGATGGTGTCCCCTCGCCGTCCCGAGTTGATGAGCGTGGAGGACATTCAGCGCGCGGTGTGCGGCCACTTCCGCCTCTCGAACTCGGACCTGCTCAGCAAAGATCGCCACAAGAGCGTGGCCTTCGCGCGCCAAGTCGCGATGTACCTGTGCCGACAGCGTCTCAAGTGCAGCTTCCCGGAGCTGGGCCGCGCTTTCGGCAACCGCGATCACACCACCGTGATGAGCGCGGTACGCCGCGTCGAAGCGCTGCGCCAACGCGATCCGCAAGTCAACGCGCACCTCGAAGCCATCGAGCAACGCCTGGCGTCGTCCGAGGGCTGACGAACATCGTCGTCGCTCGGTTCATCCACGAGCCGAGCGACGACCGCGCCCGCGCGTGAGCACGCGTTGCGGGCGCGCCGAACTTGCTGAGGGCCCTTAGGATTGGGATTGGGGGCGGCCTCTGGTGTCGCAACGCACCTCACAGGCCTCCGACTGCCTCGCAGGTCCGTGCGCGAGAAGCCGCACCGTGACGCCGAAGGCTACGCCGCGACGCGTCGCCACGCTTGACCATCAAAACCCCCAAGAAAATAAGCAAAATCTCGGACTGCCCGGGCGCGATTCGTGGCTCGGGAGGCGCAATTTTTCTCAGCTGGGACGCTGCAATCGTCGGGATACGAATAGATCTCGCTCGACGTGACGAGCGGCGCAGCTGTCGACCTCTCTGCTGACGATGGCGACTGCATAAAGGTGCGCATGGACGCTGGCAGCTTGGTCCGCGGGCTAGTGGAGTTGAGCGGCGCGATTATTCCGCTCGCCAGATAGCCCATGCGCTGCTCGTTGCGGGCGCGAGGCACAATTCGAAAGGTGGCGAACGATGAGCATCGAGAGCGCGGCAACGCGAAGCGGGCGAGCGGTGATGGCGTTGACGGCGACGCTGTGCGCGCTCGCGCTGGGTTGCGGTCGTGTCGAGGAAGCGGGCGGCGCGCCAGCGAGCGACCATGAGCGTGACGCGGGGCCGGCTGCTGCAGGCAGCAGCGCGTCGGGAGGCGGTGCGGCAGCGACGGAGACCGACTCCGGATCGGGCGGCATGGCAACGAATACTGCGAACGGCGGCGCAAGTTCGACCGATCCACCGAAAGACGCGCTGATCCAAGACTACGAGACGCTCACATTGGAGATCCTTGGCGGCTATGGCCCGGAGCCGTGCAGCAACGACCACAACCGATACACGATCACTAAGACTCCAGCTCGGGTCAGTTGGGTCGGCTGTGATTACAATAAAAATCCCTCCGAGCCGATCATGGGCGAGCGTGCATTGAGCGACTCGGAAGCCAAAAAAGTCACGCGCGCATTGTGGAAGGTGCGTACCGGCGCAACGGATAGCTGCGGCTCGGATGCCTCCGCTGTGATGCTCGATGTGTATCGGGGCACGAGCGTCGATCACTATGCCGATGATTTCTACTCGGGCTGCCCCTCGGGCCCTTTGGTGGGTCGCGTTTTCGTGAGCGGCCTCGCGGAGCTTGCCAATTTGGTCTGGGAGTTTCCTAGCCCGCAGTGAAGCACGTCTAGCTGACAACAATGCAACAGCTGACGCTTGCGCTGCGCTGAAGGCCTAACGAAAATCGCACCGGGGTCGTTCGAGAATGATGTGTCGAGCGGCGAGAGCGGGAAGATACCTCTGGGCGACGTGCTTTATCGAGATCCACAGCACGTGCTTGCGGTGTACCAAAACACCATCTTGACCTACTCGGGTGACGCGCCGAATCCCGAGTATTTGGATGGCTGGGCGCGCACTGTCGAGCAACTCTCGACTCGGTTTCCGACTGGGTTGCTCGTGATGACGATCGCGCGTTCGCTGCGCGGCCAACTCCGCGGCTCAGCTGCGACGGGCTGAGAGGGCTGTCTTCACAGAGAGTTCGCTTTGGTTTCGCCGCGTGCGGCAGGTGTGGCCGCGACGTTGGCGAGCGGCGAGCTGGCGACCTCAGGGAGCGGCACAGGGAGCACCACGCGGGACTCGGGTACGCCGCCGAGGGTCATGCCAATGCGGACGGCGATCGCGTCGATGACTTCACTCGCGCCAGTGCCGAGCGGCGCGCCGTAAGCGAAGTCAGCGCGGGAGCGGGATGCGACTTGGGCGCCGGTGAGGGTCTTGCCGTCGCGTTCCAGGCGCCATTGACCCCGTGCACCCGCGGACCAGCCGGGACCTTGGCCGTCGGGTGGGAGCGCTTCGAGGTCGACGTCGATGTGCAACACATAGTCGCCCGGCCGAACGTCGCGCGCGCCGACTTCGACGCTCGGGAAGCTGGTCCAAAGCGAGCGCGTGAGAGCGCCACTGAGCGTGCTGCGCAGCTTTTCGAAGCACAAGAGCCGGGCATTCTTGGGGGAAACGCAGTCGTTTTCCGGGGTGCGCTCGGCCACATCGATCCAGACCCGATTCGAGTGCAAGACCGTGGGCGCCAAGGGCGGGAGTTCGGCCGAGCGCAGGGGTGCTCGGTGTTCCAGGGCGCAGCCGCCGCTGGCGACGAACAGGCCCAGTCCCAAACCGAAAAATGCGCCGGAGAACTTCGAAATCATGGTTTTCGAACGATATCGGAAGCCCCCAACCGACCGCCAAATTTTGGGTGATTTTGCCGAGCCGCCACGCCGCCGCCCACTACACGAAACCTGACAAGGCCAGGCTCGAGTCGTATGCTCGGGGCGAACAAAGAGAGGAAGGCCACCGGATGGCTTCGTTACGCCATATCCATCAGTTCATGAACGAGCGCAAACTCGTCCGCCTTGCCGACGGTCGTACCGGCAAGATCATTCGCGTCGATACGTTGTTCCCACGCAACGACACCCAGGTCACCGTTTGGACGCCGGACAATACCGGCCCGGGCCTGGCCAAGATCGAGCGCTTCGAGCTGAAAGACGTGGTCGGCGCGGCGCTCTGAGCGCCGAGCGTGTTAGCCCGCGCTCGGTTCGCCTTCGCTCGCGTACATCGCCTCGGCGATTTCGAACGTGGCGTTCTCGAGGCGTGAGTACGCTTCACGCACCGTTTCCAAGTTGGCGCCAGTTTCGAGCATCTTCTTCAAGATCTGTACTTCTTGGCGCACGCCCTCGAGCTTTTCGGGCGCGAGCAAATCTGCGTAGCCCTCCAGTGCTTGCTCGGTGGTGTAGATCAAGGTCTCGGCTTGGTTGCGCATCTCCGCCAAGTCACGGCGTAGCTGGTCCGTCTCTTTGAAGCGTTCGCCCTCTTGCACGAGTGCGTCGACCTCGGCTTGGTTCAAGCCGCTGGTCGGCGTGACACTGACGGCTTGGCGACGGCCCGTGCCGAGATCGCGGGCCTCGACGGACAGAATGCCGTTGGCGTCGATGGCGAACGTTACTTGAATCTTGGGCACGCCGCGCGGCGCGGGCGGAATACCGGTGAGCTCGAAGCGCGACAGGCTGCGGTTGTCCTGCGCCATTTCACGCTCGCCTTGCAGCACGTGAATCGGCACGAACGGCTGATTGTCGACGCTGGTCGTGAAGACCTCGCTCTTTTCGGTGGGCACGGTGGTGTTGCGGGCGATAAGCTTAGTGGCGACTCCGCCGCCGGTTTCCACGCCGATCGACAGTGGGGTCACGTCCAAGAGCAACACTTCGTCGATCGCGCCAGAGAGCGCGCCGCCTTGAATCGCAGCGCCGACGGACACCACCTCGTCCGGATTGACGCCCTTGTGCGGATCTTTGCCGAAGAACTCGCGCACGGCCTTTTGCACGGCAGGCATGCGCGTCATGCCGCCGACGAGCACGATTTGTCCGATGCCCGAAGGCGCGATCTTGGCGTCCGCGAGCACCGTCTTGCAGGCCGTGATCGTGCGATCGATCAAGTCGCGAGTCAGGATCTCGAGCTCACTGCGCTTCATCGTGCGCTCGAGGTGCAGCGGACCTGCAGCACCAGAGGCGATGAACGGGATGTTCACCTCCGTTTCTAGTGACGAGCTCAACTCGTGTTTGGCCTTCTCCGCGGCCTCGCGCAAGCGCTGAAGCGCGGTGCGCTCTTTGCGCAAGTCGACGTTGTTCTTGGTTTTGAATTCGTCTGCGAGCAAATCGATGATGCGGAGGTCGAAATCTTCACCGCCCAGGTGCGTGTCGCCACCGGTGGCTTTGACGCTGAACACGCCGCTTGCGATCTCGAGCACCGAGATATCGAACGTGCCGCCACCCAAGTCGTACACGGCGATCGTTTCGGCGTTCTGCTTATCCAAGCCGTACGCGAGCGCGGCTGCAGTGGGCTCGTTCAGGATGCGCTTGACCTCGAGGCCGGCAATGCGTCCTGCGTCTTTGGTCGCTTGGCGCTCGGCGTCGTCGAAATAGGCGGGGACCGTGACCACCGCTTCAGTCACGGGTTCGCCGAGGTAGGTCTCGGCGATTTCACGCATTGCCGTCAGGATCATGCTCGAGACCTCGGGCGGCGAGAGCTTCTTGTCCTGGATCAGCACCCACGCGTCGCCGTTGTCGTGCTCGACGATGCGATAGGCGACGGAGTTCTTTTGGCGTTGTACAGCGGAGGCAGAGAACTTCTGCCCCATCAGCCGCTTCACCGCGGAGATCGTATTTTCGGGATTGGTCGTGGCTTGGCGCTTGGCGACTTGTCCGACCAAACGCTCACCCTTGGTGGAGAACCCCACCACGCTGGGCGTGGTGCGCGCGCCCTCACCGTTGGCGATGACTTTGACTTCCGGCTGACCCGCCGCGTTCGTTCCCTCCAGAACGGAGACGCAGGAGTTGGTCGTGCCGAGATCGATACCGATGATTTTCCCCATACCGTAGTTCCACGAGCATAGCGCGGAGCGCGGAGCTCAGAAAGTGCCGCGCAACGCGCAAAATGTAGGTGGAGGGCCCACGTAACGAGAACTCACTGCCGCTCGCACGCAGAACCGCTACGTTTTCTCGGCTCGATCAGTTCGACTTGGCTTTTGCGACGACGACGATCGCCGGACGCACGAGCTTCTCGCCCTGAATGTAACCAGCTTGGACTTCGTGAATCACGGTGCCCGGCGGGTGCTCGTCGGTCTCGAACTGCTGGACGGCTTCGTGAAACGTGGGATCGAAAGCGGCGCCTTGGGCCTTGATGCGCTCGATGCCGACCTTCGACAAGGTGTCGAGGAATTGCCGTTTGACCAGGCCAATGCCGTCGGCGAGCGCCTTCACGTCAGTGGCAGTCTCGGCGTGCGCGGTCGCGCGCTCGAGATTGTCGAACACGGGCAGCAGGTCTTTCAGAAAATCTTCACGCGCGCGCTTTTCTTGGTCTGCGAGTTCGCGACGCGAACGCTTTTTAAAATTGTCGAAATCAGCAGCGGTGCGCAGCAGCTGATCACGGAGCTTGGCGTTCTCCGCCTTGGCCGCCTCTAGCGGGTCGACCTCGACGGATACCGCTTCTGTCGAGGCATCAGCTGCGGGGGCTTCGGGTGCGGGGGCTTCGGCGATCGGGTTCTCTTCTGGCACGGCGTGCGCAGTATAATCACTCGCCTTAGCTAAGCTAGACCCACCGCACACCGAATTATCGTGCTGGGCGAACTTCTTGGGGCGCTTCTGCGCAGGGCGCTTGACGGAGTGCGGTCAAGAGCCCTCCGGAACTGTGCGCGCTGTCAGCGGAAGGCCGAGGATTTTCGGCGAACCAAGTGTCGATTCCGCCAGGGAGCACCCAGAACTGCTCGGCCGCAGGCAATGCCTGATAGCTCGGCGCCACGCGTTGCTCGCGCCCATAGCCGGTCGTTTCCAGCCAAAAACAAGTGCCCTCTGCGCCGATCGCGAATAGGTGCACCGAGCCGGTCTCGAAGTGAACGGCGCTCGCGCCGAGCGCCGCGCCGTCGACCGACGAGAACACGGACAGCGTGTGCGCGCCCGCTGGAACGCGCAGGAGTGCACCACCCGCCGGACTCTCGTTGCTCGTCGGGTCGACCGACGTCAAGCGCTGGCCGTCGAGCGCAACTTGCACCGGTACCGGGCCGAGATTGAGCACACGGAGTAACGGATGATAAACGAAGAACGACAAGCAGGCCGCACCCAAACCGACGACCGGCCCCGCGCTCAGCCAAGCCGAAGCCCAACGCTCAGGCACGCTCGCGCTTCGGAGCTCACCACCGTTGAGCGCGACGACGCGCTCGGCGTAGGCGGGCGCGGCGCACAACAAGCGCTGCTCCGAACCCCAAACCACCGCCGGGCCACGCGCGGTGTGCGGCGGATGTACCGGACGCGCCGGCAGAAACACCAGCAGAAGCGGCAGCGCGGCAAGTCCACACACCCACGCGGACAGCGGCAGCAGGCCGAGCCGCGGCGCCAGCAGCGGCAAGCCAGCCGCGCTCGTCAGCGCGAGCAAGACCGACGCGAGCGTCAACGACAGCACGCGCGACGAGCTGCTCGCTTGATGCTCCGCGCACTCGTCGCAATAACCGATGAGCAGCGAAGCACCGTCGGCGCGCGTCAATGCCGTGCGATGACTGGCGACTTCGGCGCAGCACGCGCACTCTTCGGGCACAAGAGCGCTCGAGAGCGAGACGGGCAGCGTGACGCTGGCGCCTTCGAGGCGCGATTCGAGACTCAGGCGCGGCACGCGCATGGCCGGAGCGTAGAGCAATTCGTGCGCGATCGCTCTTGTCTTGTGCGTACGCGGCGGCAAGGTTACCTGACACCGGCAAGCCCATGACCGAGCTCAACGAACCTCAACGACAAGCGGTAACCCACGGCGAGGGGCCGCTGCTCGTGTTTGCAGGAGCCGGCAGCGGCAAAACACGCACCATCATCTACCGCATTGCCAATCTGCTGGCAGCGGGGGTTCCGCCGTACCGCATCTTGGCGGTCACGTTCACCAACAAGGCCGCGGGTGAAATGAAATCACGCTTGTCGCAGCTGGCAGGCGAAGAGGTCACGCGGGATTTGTGGGTGGGCACGTTTCACTCCATTTGCGCCAAATTGCTGCGGCGCTACGCGGAAGAAGTCGGCCTCAAACGCAATTTCGTGATCTACGACGACTCGGATCAGAAGGCCGTGCTCACGCGCGTGATTCGCGAACTCAACCTTTCGGATCAGGAATATGCACCCAAGGTGATGGCCGGGTTGATCAGCCGTGAAAAGCGGGAAGGCCGCGGCCCGAGTCAAGTCAAGGCCGACGCCGGCTTCAACGACGCGCTGCCGGACATTTACGTGCGCTATCAAATCGCGCTGCGTTTGGCCAACGCGGTCGACTTCGACGACCTGCTGTACCTGATGGCGCTGATCGCCGAAAACCCGGACAGTCCGGGCGGCAAGGAGCTGCGCAATCGCTTCATCCACGTCTTGGTGGACGAATTCCAAGACACCAACCTGATTCAATACCGCTTGATCCGCGCGCTCAGCGCGCAGCGCCGCAACCTGTGTGTCGTCGGTGACGACGATCAGTCGATTTACCGCTGGCGCGGCGCCGACGTGCGTCTGATCCGCAGCTTCCGTCGTGATTTTGCGGACGCGGTGGTGATCAAGCTCGAGCAAAACTACCGCTCCACGGGCAACATCGTGAAAGCCGCGCTGGGCGTGATCGAAGCCGCCGACACGCGCGAGCCGAAGAAGCTGTGGACTGACCAACCCGCGGGCGAAAAAGTGAAAGTGCGCTTGGTCAAGGACGAGCGCGAAGAAGCGTCGTTCGTGGTGCGCACGGTCAAATCCGAGATCGCGCGCGGCGTGCCCGCCGATCAGCTGGCGGTGTTCTATCGAGTGCATGCGCAGTCGCGCACGCTGGAAGAAGCGTTCCGCGCCGCGAACCAGCCGTACAAGATCGTCGGCGGCATGAAGTTCTTCGACCGCGCCGAGGTCAAGGATCTACTGTCGTACCTGCGGTTGATCGAAAATCCGATGAGCGACACCGACTTGGAGCGGGTGATCAACACGCCGCCACGCGGCATCGGCAAAAAGACGGTCGAGCATTTGCTCGACTCGGCCTCCGAGCGCTCGATGAGCGCGTATGACGCCATCGATCACGTCGCGCGCGAGCAAGAGCTGGGCAGCGCGGGCCGCAAAAAGCTCGCCGCTTTCAAGGCGTTGCTCGAAGGCCTGCGTGAAGAGGCCAAGACCTTGGCGCCGCACGCGCTCGCCGGCCGCGTCTTGGAAGCCACCGGCTACCGTGACTTGTTGGTCAAGGACGACACTGCCGAGAGTGACGCGCGCCTCGGTAACTTGGAAGAAATGGTCGGCTCGATCGCGGAATACGAGCGCGAGCTGGGCGGCGACGAAGAAGCAACCCTTGCGGGTTATCTCGAGCGCGTATCACTCGTGAACGCGACGGACGCGCTCGAGGGCGTTCAGACCGTGTCACTGATGACCGTACACAGCGCCAAGGGCCTGGAGTTCCGCAGCGTGTTCATCACGGGCATGGAAGAAGAGATTTTTCCGTACAGCCGGGTCAGCCACGAAGAGCCCGAGGAGATCGACGAAGAGCGTCGTTTGGCCTACGTGGCGATCACGCGCGCGCGCGAGCGGCTGTGGATCGTGCACGCCGGGATGCGCACGTTGTTCGGCAAGACGCGCTATTCCTCACCTAGCCGCTTCTTGCGCAATTTGCCGGAAGACACGGTGCTGCGCGAAGGCAGCGGCTGGTCGTCTGCGCCTTACTCCACGCCCTATCAAGCGCCCCGCGCCGTATCGCTACCGGTCGGCACGCGCGTGGTCGAGCGCGAGGCGGACGAGGGCCAAGTGGGTGAAGGCATTCAAGTGCGCCCGGGGTCGATCGTCCGCCACAAGCAATTCGGCGAAGGCATCGTCGAAAAGGTCGAATTTGGCATGACGCCCACGGTGGTCGCGCGCTTCAAAGATCACGGCACGCGCCGCATTCACGCCAAGTTTCTCGAGTACGAATGATCGCGCCGTAGCGCGCCTGTGTGCGGAACAGGGCGCGCTACGAGGTGCGATGCTGGGTCTCGAGCGCCCAATCAATCCTGATTCGGATCGACGACGGGCATTGGAAAGAGCCCCTCCGAGCGTCCGAGCACGCCGTCGGAATTCTTGCCCCAGCAGCGAATCGTGCCGAGCGATGTGACGCCGCAAGCGTAACTGTAGTCGACGCTCACGCTGGCGAACGTCGAGCCAGAGACGGCTGCAACGGGTGTCGTCGAGTCGACTGGGTCACCTGTGCCCAGCTGCCCGTATTGGTTCAGCCCCCAGCAATAGAGCTTGTCGTCGCTTTGCACTGCGCAGACGTTGAAGCCGTCGACAGCGCCAGTCCGCCATGCGTTCGCTCCTGACACGACAGTGGGCGAGCTCTGTCCACGTCCCCAACAGCTGAGCGTTCCTCCTTGTTGGATGCCGCAGGACTGCTGGTAACCAGCGAACACGGCGATCCAATCAGCGCTCGATCCGACGCGCTGTGGCGCGTTGAAGCTCGCGTTCGACGTGCCGTTGCCGACCTGGCCGGCGCTGTTGTCTCCCCAGCAATACAGCGCACCGGATTTGATCGCGCAGCTGTGCTTGTTTCCGGCCGCAACCTGAGTCCATCCGCCCGATGCGACGAGTTCGGGAGCGCTCGGCGCGGCGAGCGCGCCGTTGCCGATTTGTCCCGCGTCGTCGCGGCCCCAGCAGTACAAATTGCCGTCGCGGATGCCGCAGGTGTGCGCCTCGCCGACGCTGATGCGTTGCCAGAGACCAGCGGCTCCCACGCGGGTCGGCGTGAAGATGTCGATCTTGTCGCCGGTGCCGACTTGGCCGTCCGCATTGCGGCCCCAGCAATACGCGTCGCCTGCCTTGATCGCGCACGTGCTGCTGTAGCCAGCGTCGATGAAGGTCCAGCCTTGGTCGTTCGCTGCGCCGATCAAGTCAGGCGTCCAGGGCGCAGCGCGATCCGCGGAGCCAGGGTACGCACCCCAACAATAGAGTTGCCCCGTGGACTTCAACCCACAGGTGTAGGTGATGCCCGTGGTGACGCTCGTCCAATCGCTGTCAGTGCCGACCGTGTCGCTACGGAAGCCGGTCCCGCGAATGCCGCGTTCGTTCGAACCCCAGCAATACAGGCCTCCATCGTGAACTCCGCAGCTCGTGCCCTGCCCGGCCACGATTTGATCCCAGTGATAGCCGCCCGCGACGGGGGTGGGCGAAGTGCGACTCTTCGAGGTTCCGTCACCGATCGCGCCCGTGTCGGTAAGCCCCCAACAATACGCAGAGCCATCTTGCTTGAGCGCGCAACGCTGCGTACCACTGGAGACGACCTGCCAGTCAGTCGCCGCACCGACCTGCGCTGGCGTCGCGGTGTACTCCGAACCCCAGCAATAGAGTGAGCCATCGGCGCGCGTCGCGCAGGTCGTGGCGATGGCCGTGTCGACGCTGACGAAGTCTTCGAATTGCGTCACGCGCAGCGGCTTCGGGTTCTCCATTGCCCCGGACGTGGGCTCGAAGCCGAGTTTGCCGGCGTTATTGCCGCCCCAGCAATAGAGCTTGCCGTCGTCGATCGCGCACACGCCGTCGCTTTCCATCGAAACCGCCGACACGTGACTCATCCCGAGTGCCTGCGCGGGCGCGGTGACAAACGGACTCGTATAGCCGATGCCCACCTGTCCGCGCGAGTTCCAACCCCAGCAATAGAGAGCGCCTCCTTGGCGAATTCCGCACTGGCTTTGCATCCCGGCCGTCACCGAAATCCAATCGGAGTCCGTGCCGACACGCTGAGGCACGTTCGAATCGGCGCTACCGATCCCCAATGCGTACGCACTGTTGTCGCCCCAGCAGTAGAGAGCGCCACCGCGAATACCACAGCTGTGCGAGTCGCCAACAGCGACGAACTTCCAGTCGGTATTGCTGCCGACACGCGTCGGTCGGTAACGCGGCTGGCGATTGCCGGTGCCGAGCTGACCTTTGTCGTTGCTTCCCCAGCAGTACAGCGCGCCGGCGCTGATCGCGCAGGCGTGCTTGGTTTGCAGCGCAACCTGCGACCACGGCTCGCACAACGGAGACCAATCCGAGTGAGCACAGCTGCATGAGGCGTTACCCACGCCAGTGCCCGAAAAATTGCCGGGACACGCGCAGTGAAAGCCGAGCACGTCATTGATACATGCGTCGGGCTGGGCATCGCAATTGTCAGTGTTGCTCGTGCACTCGTTGATATCCACGCAGGTCGTTCCAGATGCTTGCGCGCCCGGGACACACTCGCAGGTCGGGGCAGTGACAGCCCCCGAGCACGCCGCGAACTCTTTACACGCCGTGCCTAGCGCTTGAGGACCACCGGATTCACAGCTGCCTTGACCATCGCAGTGGTCGAGCTTGCGGCAAGGTGCGGCTGTGCCGCAAGGCGTTGCAACATCCGCCAACTGCACCGCGCAGCTGCCATGACCGTCACAGACGTAGCCCGCACAGGCGGTATTGGGCGTTGCCCCCGTGCACGACTTGCCCGCGCTGGCGGTGTCGAATCGGCATTCACCGGTCGCAGAGCAGACGTGGTTGAACTGACAGGCGTCGTCGTGGCCACAGCTCACACCGGGCGTGATGGTCCAGCCAGCAGCGTCGTGCTCGACGCTACAGGCTTGGCAGGGGTTGCTCGGGTTGAGCGCGCCGTTGGGATAACAAGTCTGCTCGATCGCACAGCCCTTGCAGACGGACACGCACCGATCGAGAGCCACATCGCACAACCCGGTCTGGCAAGTCGACGAGCCTGCCAGGCACTGTCCCGATTGCGCATCGCAGGTTTCTTCACCGTTGCAAGTGACGCCATCCGAACACGCCTTTTTGGTGCCTGTGCAGCTCCCCGCTTCACAATGATCATTGGTCGTGCACGAGTTGCCGTCGTCACACACACCTTGCGCCCGCGCGACGAGCTTACCGCTCGCCGCATCACAAGTGAGACACGGCTGACCGAGCGGCGAGCCGCCATCCCCGATGCAGGTCGAGCCATCGACGCAGCCTACGCATTCCGCGACGCATTCGTGCCCACTGCAGAGTCGATCGCCAGTGCAGCTACCGCACGTTACTTGCTTGCCACAGCCGTCTTCGACAGTGCCGCACTCGAAGGCTGGTACGCACTTGGCGGAGCTCGGCACACAGCCGTCGCCTTGCCCGGCTTCGCCTGCTTCACCTGCGTCGGCCGCCGAGGGCGACGCGCCGCCTGTGCCGGCCGCGCCTGCGGCGCTCGAACCCGCTTGCCCACCGCCGGCGTTCGGTTCGGTGGTGGCGCTCGAGCACGCTTGCGAGCCCACCACCAAAACCAGCGTTCCCACCCACCGACTCCAACCCGATACGCTCGTTCCCATTGCACGGTCCGGGTAACCCGATCGCAAACGGGCGCAAAGGCGTTTCGCGCCGCGTAGCTATTACTCGAGGATTAGAGCTCGGCGTGGCGCGTCATGGTGCTCACTCCGCGTAACACACCGCTTCGACGTTGTTCCCGTCCGGGTCGATCAAGAACGCGGCATAGTAGTTCTCCGCGTAGTCCGCGCGAATGCCCGGAGCGCCGTTGTCTTTCCCGCCGGCGCTGAGCCCGCCTTCGTGGAATTGCTTCACGGACGATCGCTCTTTCGCAGTCCAGGCGAGATGAGTGCCCGCGTCAGCGGAATGCTTGCCTGGATAGAGGTAGAGAGCGGGCGCGCCAGGTGGACCCATGAAGCTCACGCCGGTCGCGTCGCGCGACCCGACGGCGTAGCCGAGCGGCGCGAGCGCGGCCTCGTAAAAGCGACAGCTCTTGACCAGATCCCGCACGTGCAAACCCAGATGATCGAACATTTGCTTCTCCTTCACGCCGGCACGCGGCGAAACTTCATTTCGACTTCGAGCGCCCAATTCATGCCGTCAAAGCTCAACACGTGACCACGCCAAGTGAACGACCCGGGCGTGATCTCGGAAAATGTCCAGCGGATCGGGCGCCCAGCGCGAGTGCCAATTTGCACGATGTCGTCGCCTTGACGACGACCGACTAGCTCGATGCGAAGTTGTGGCATGGGATCGGTCCACGTCGTGTTCCAAGCGTTCGTGGACGGATCGAAGACGCGCAGGGTGCTGCCGTACCAATTGAGCCCCGCGCCCGCACTCGCTTGGCGATCCGTGCGCGCGGGCGTGATCCACACGTCTTGCACGGCGCGTCCTTCGAGCACCCAGCCGAAGTGCGCTTCCACGCTCGCCTTCGCGGCACTCTTGCCGTCCTGATAGCGATTGAGTTCACCGCTCCAGCTGCCGATGATGCGGCCATACGTTTCCGCGTGCGCGCCGAGGCTCGGGTGTGGTCCGGCCGCGACCAAGGTCTCGATCAGTCTGTGGTCCATTTGGACCTCCTATGTTTTTGGGATTGGACTGCAGGCGTTGCCTGCGTTCGTCCGACGCATGAGAAACTTAGGTTTTTGCGCGCGGCCTGACTTCCAGATTCCTGCTCATTTCACGGACGCGGCGAACACCCAATGATTTGCGGCATTCCGCGGGCGACATGCCGAAGGCGAGGCGAAACGCGTCAGTCAGGTGGCTGTGACTCGAAAAGCCGAGCGTGAGTGCCAAATCGCTCAGGTTCGTCTCGCCCTCGGCGACGCGGGCGAGCGCAGCGCGCAGGCGCAATCGGTGCCGGTATTGGTGAATGGTCAGCCCGAACTCGCGACGAAAAAGGCGCGCGAGGTGAAACGGTGAAGCGTGCACGGCGCGGCCCACGTCAGCGAGCGCCGCGTTCTCGCAGAACGCGCTGGCGAGATACAAACTCGCGCGCTGCGCGATCTCGGAGTGTGCGGCGGCGGTGCTCGATCGCGCGACCTTGGCGGAGCGCCCGCGCGATCGGTAGGCGCCGTGCATCACCGCGCAGAGCAGTTCGACCGCAGCTTCGTCGAGAGCAAGCGCCTCCCGATGCGGCGACTGAGCCGCGCGACGCAGCTTTTCGTGCGCCAAAAACGTATCTTCGTCGTTCAGGGCGTGCACGAAGCGGAATGGCTGCGCGAGCGCATCCGAGTGACTCACGGATGCGCCGCAGCCCGCGCTATCGAGCCAGCGCGGATCGACGAGTTCCAGCGCGCCCTGCAGCAAGCGGTCGCCGAATGCAAACACCGTGCAGTCGTCGCCCGCGCCCGCCGGATGCGCGACGTGATACGCCTGACCGCGATTGAAAAACAAAACGCGATTCGGATCCGCGATCGCTTTCTCGCCGAGCGACTCGAACTCGAACACACCACGCCTCGGAAAGACGATTTGATGCGTCAACGGATGCTCTTCGGGGCCACGCGCTTTGTCGTGCGGACGGCAGCGCACATCGTACACGGAGACGCTGAGGCTACCGTGCAGCGGATGAATGCACAGCGTCTCGAGCGGATCATGCGGTGCGTCTGCGCCGAGCGACATTCCGCTGATATTTAGCTCACTTTCGTGGAGCACGCTGCCCTCTCTGCGGGCGCCATTTTCGCGGGCGCGGGCGGCTCGCCGCAATCGGACGAGCCGCCAAGTCAGCCGTGACGGCTCAAAGCGCGTACAAGAACGCCCGCAGGTCGGTCTTCTCGCGTGCCGTCAGTTGTGTCCCGAGGATCAGATTGAAAAACTCGATCGTGTCGTCGAGTGTGAGCAGACGACCATCGTGGAAGTAAGGCGGAGAGTCCTTGATGCCGCGCAGCGGGAAGGTCTTGATCGGACCTTCGGCGGTCGCCAAAATTCCGTTGATGGTTCGGTCGCTGAAGAAGCGCTCGAGCTGGAGATCGTGCAGGGTGTTGTCGGTGTAATACGGCGGCGCATGGCAAGACGCGCACTTGCCCTTGTTGAAGAACACGTCTTGACCGCGCAGTTCCTCGGCGCTCGCCTTGTACGGATCGAGCTTGCCGTCGAGACCGAGCTTGGGTGCTGGGGGGAAATCGAGGATCTTTTGGAATTCGGCCATGTCTTGGACCTGGGAGCCGCGGTCGAGCGGATTCACGCCCTTCTTCGTGGCCAGCACCGGGTCGCCATCGAAATAGGCCGCGCGCTGCTCGAACTCGGTGAAGTCCTCGACGCTCATCAGCGCGCGTTGTGAGCCGAACAGCCGCTGAATGTTCACGCCACGCAGCGACACCGAATCGACGCGATGTCGCTGCTCCTGGGGACGAATGTCGCCCACGAGGTGCGTCGCGCCGTTGGTGTGGCCATTGACGTGACAATCGAAGCACGCAACACCTAGGCTCGGCCGATCCGAACGTCGGTCGTCGATGTTATTGAACTGCTGTTGCGGGAACGGCGTCAGCAGCAAGCGCAAACCGTCGAGTTGCTTCGGATTCAACAGGCACTTGAACAGCTCGTAGTAGTTATCCGTCGTGACCAACTGACCTTGCGAAACGTCGCCTTGGTTCGGTTGCGTGGTGAGGAAAATCGGCGGCGGAAACTCGGGCAAGAACTGATCGGGCAAATCGAAGTCCAGATCGAAGCGCGTCAAATCTCGCCCGGTTTGGCGCAATATTTCGTCGATCGCAAAGTGCGGAAAGAGCATGCCGCCCTCGGGTTGTTTCGGATGCGGCAGCGGGAAAAACCCGAACGGGAACAGGTCCTGAGTCTTGATCTCCTCGGGGCTCAGCCCTGCCAGATCCGACCAGCTCAGACCTGGCAGCAGTACCCGCACTCCCTCCTGCACGGGCTTGCCGCGAGACATCGCAGCGACTGCCGAGGGCCGATCGCTCAGATCGTAGCGCGCCGCCAAGAGTTCTGCTTGGCGATCTTCCACCGTGGCCTTCTCGGCGACTTTCGCCTCGCGCATGGCTGCGAAGTCGATGTGTTGATCGCCACCACCGTTCTGGTCGCCGCACATCGAAGGCGGAGGTGGCGTGTTTGGAGGTGGATCCGGAAAGTCGTCACGTGTGCCGGGTGGTGCGTCGGCATGTTGTTCGATCGATTTGCTCGGGCCTCGACCATTTTCACCGCAGCCAATCGCCAACACCATCGCCACAGCCTGAATCCATCGCGACATGCTTTGCTCCCTCGCAGTAGTCCCAATGCGGGCGCGAGCCGTTGTGCACGATCTGCGCCCAGCCTTCGTATTCCCGCTCGGGCCCACGACTCGCGCGGATCGCGACTCGAATTGACGTGCGACGGGTGTCGCGTTGCCACATTGCGACGAACTTGCGAGTCACGCTTCGCGCTTCAACGCGCTCGAAGTCGGATATCGCCAGCCGTCACCTGCCCTGTTCGACGCGCAGCTCGCTTCGAACGGTCCCTGAGGGAGGAACCGCCAAGACGCCAAGACGCCGAGAGAGAGGAGAGTAGATTGGGGTCACACGCGACGACAGACGCCGTCAAAGAGACGTGAGTTGGTTTCGCGTAGGTGTTGCAAACCGGGAACATGGGTGACGTTTCTGTCCGGGCATGGGTGACGCGGGCTTCATATTTGCGCCGACGTTACTGCGCCGTGATCAGCCCGCTCTCGGCGAACCCAATCTCCTTCTCCCCTCTTCTTGGCGTCTTGGCGTCTTGGCGGTCTTCTCCCTCTCCCTCTCTTCCGCTTCCGTCGACGACACTGAGGAAGAAAAGCGCGGCTGGGTGTTCGCGAGCGGACCTGCGACGGGAACACAGCGCCCTACGAGGTGCGATGCTGGGTTGTGGGCGCCCCAAAACTCGGAATTTGCGCTGACTAGGGGCTCGCTCGCGCCGTCTCGCGTTCGAGTTCGCTCGCCAGATTGTCGCTTAGACCGTACCCTGGGGCTCGAGGCGGGAATGAGGCAAGTCTGGTTCTGTGTGCTTTCGCTGAGCTGTTGTTTCGCAGGCTGCCACAGCCCCCCTGCAACGACGAGCGAGTCCAACGAGGCGAGCGGCGGAGGGGATCTTGAAGGCGGTTTGCCAGGCGCGAGCGGTGGCGCGGCGAGCGGGGGATCGATGCGCGGCGGCAGCGCAGGCAGAGGAACGACCAGCGCCTCGGGTGGAACCACTACGAGCAGCGCGTGTCTCGTAGAGCCCGATCTCACGCCGAGCTTCCCCGCAGTCACGGCACTCGATCCTGACCTGGTGGCGCGCGCCGCTGCGGTGATTGGCTCGTGCATGCCCGATGACGGAGTGATGCGAAATGCGGCTTACCTTTGGAATTCACATTTCGCCGCGCCACGTCTCTATTATCGATATGTCGAGCAGCTCGAGTGTTTGGGGAATGCCAATTGCGGCTGTGCTGCGGCCGAGCATTGCGTGGGTTTGACCTATCGTCAGGCAGCGGCAGATTGCCTGGATCGTTGTGAAGGCAACGTATTTATCGGCTGCGGCGATGGAGTCGAGTTCTCGTTCGACTGCGGTCGTGTCGGACTGAGCTGTGACCCCATCACCGTCTGCGTGGGGGAACCCGGCGTAGGTTGCGACGACTCGGAGCCGCCGAGCTGCACGGCCGAAGGCGACGTGAGGTATTGCACCAACGGCACGCATCGCACGACGCCTTGTCAATCGCTCGGGTTCAGCTGCGAGGCTGGAGACTGCGTTGGCGACGGCGAGAGCTGCGAACCGAAGAGCGTCACCACGGAACAGGTGACACCGGTTGGCATGGGCTGTTCAGGCACCGCGCTTCGCGCATGCCTCGGAGGGCACACGACTCAGGTTGATTGCGCAATGCAGGGTCCCGGCTTCACGTGTCAGGAACGCGACGGCTCGTTCTTTTGCGGCCTGGCCGCTGAATGCGTCCCTTCCGGCGCTTACTCATCGAACACGACCGCGAGCTGTGACGGAACAACGCTCAGTTTCTGCAATGCGGGCCGCGTAGAGCACATCGACTGCACCGAGCTCGGCTTTAGCGGTTGTACGATCGACCGAAAGCTCGACCTTTTCGGCTGCACGCCAGGTCCCGTGCAGCAATAAACTCAGAAGGTCGATTCGCTCCAGCCGATGTCCGGAGCGCTCCCGTTGTACAGCCCCGACGTCGAGCCGTTGCGATCGACGCCCAAGTTGAACCCTTTGTTGATCGCTGGGCTGCCCGTCTTCAGCTCGTAGTTGAAGTTGGTTGGGTCGTTGAACAGCGGATCGCCGACGATTGAGGTCGCGTCCAGGCTGCCTGAATTGCGGTTGCCCGAGGTGTTATTGAAATAGAGGTTATGATCGAGCTTGGCGAACGCGCTATCCGCCCCGCGCACGCCGTAGGTGTCCGCGCCGACGAAGATGTTGTTGCGCGCGTCGACTTGCGTCGCGCTGCCCACGTTCAAACCGGCATACACGCTGTCCACGATCGTGCTGTGCCAGATCGTGATGCCGGTGACCGCGCCGAGAGCAATGCCGTCACCGCCACCGATACTCACGTTGGCGAGTAGGGAGGCGCCGTTCGCGCCATCGTGAATCATGTAGTTCGTGCCAGTGGAGGCTGCCACGTCGTTGCCCTGGAGCTGCGCGTTTGTGCCATAAATATCCAGGCCATTGGCCGCGCTGAAGGTGACCAAGCAGTTGCTCATCAAGGCGCCATCGCCATACATGACGATCGCCTTTTTGTTGTCGTGAATGTACGAATTGGTGAGTTGATTGCCGCTGCTGGTGCTCGATGAGAACAGCACCGGCTCGCCTTGGCAATCGTGGATCTCGAGCCCGTCGAGATGAACGCCCGACACCGCGACGGACAAGCAAGCGGCCGAGGCAGTGATCCCCGACGCATCGAGCACGACGCCGGTGATATCGAGCGACTCTTGCACGACTGGCAACGCTGATTTCAGACCGATAGTCGTTACCCCGCTGTCGAAGGAGATCGACTGATGGCCGGCTTGGGTGTTCGCAAAGGTGATCGCCTCGCGCAGCGAGAAGCCGGCCTTACCTGGACTCGACGGAGTCGCGCCCGTGTCGGCTTCATCCTCTGCCGTCGTGACCACTAGGTTCACGAGGTCGACGCCGCCGCCCGCGCTGCCAGCGCTGCCACCTTTGCCAGCGCTGCCGCCCATACCGCCATTGCCTCCTCTGCTAGGACCGCCAGTGGTCCCGCCCTCCCCGGGCCTGCCGCCCAATCCCATATGACCGACACCGCCCATTCCAGCGCTGCCTGCGCCGTCCTCGATGCCAGACGTCCCAGCGTTTGCCACGCCGCCTGAATCAGAGCCAGCGTCACTCGAAGAGCCAGCGTCACTCGAAGAGCCAGCGGCTGCGCCGCCGTTCGCCGGCAGATTGTCGGCGCCGCCCGAACTCGCTCCGCCGGCGTCAGCAGCAATCGAGCCGTACCCGAAGCGACATGCATCGAGTGCGACAGCTAGTGCAAGAGCAGCGACTGGGATCAGTCGCCGCAAGGTTCGCGGCATGATCAACAATCATTGCTCGGCGAGTGCATGGGAGCAATTGTGAGCAGGCGGTCCTCGCATGTTCATGCGGTGCGCAAGCGAACGTGAGTGTCTGTGTAGCTACGCTGAGTGTGGGTACGACGCTCACTGCGCTCCACTGATCTCATGCGTCAGTGAGTGCACGGCCCACCTCGTGCGCGCGTCGGAAGCCGTCTGTTCGAGTTGTTTCATGTGTATAATAAAGAGAATTGCGTATGGTTTCGGTCCCTCTGCCGCACGCGCGCGCGGTGCTTTCTCGGCTTACGCTGCAGGTCGCATTGAGCCTCTTGCTCGGTTGTCCGTTGGCGCACGCGCAAGCGAAGGAGCTGCCGGCAGTCGACGCGCTACCCGGAATTTACCGCGTTGGCGTCGCCGAAACGGCGCCGGCAGCCGTCGCTAGCACGCTCGGCTACGGCTACACCGAACCGCAGAACGACGCGGATGGCGCTCACCACCGGCTCTCGCTGCGCGCCGCCGCCGCGCTGCCAGTCGTCGATTGGCTCAGCATCGGCGCGATCATCGACGGCCGCTACGACAAGCATCCGGATGACAGCGGCGCTGTGATCGACACCGCTCTTCAAGCGCGCGCGTCCACGACCGTTGGTCGCTTTCAGCTCGGCGGCGCCGTACTCGGCCGATTGCCGGGCGCAGAGTCACTGAGCGTGATGGCGCGTAGCGCATCCGTCGAGGGTCAGGCTCTGCTTTCGAGCAACTTCGGTGCCGTGCGCGTCGCAAGCTTGGCCGGCTATCGCTTCAATCACGGCGAACCCGCGGGCCACGACGCTGCGCATTTGTCTTCGGGCGATCGCCTGGCACTCGGGTTGAGTGAATTCGATGCCGTGCTGCTCGGTTTGGGCGCGAGCGCCAGCGTCGGAAAGACAGAGTTGTTGTGCGAGGTTTCGGCGGACGTGCTCGTGGGCCGCAACGCGCCCGCCTTTTCTCAATCGCCGCTGCGTGTGGCCGCGGGCGTTCGGCGCGCCGTCGCGCGCGGTCTCACTCTCGAGCTCATGGGTGTCGGCTCGCTCAGCAGCCAACCCGACTTGTCTGCAAACGCGCCGCTCGTCCCCAATGAACCGCGCTTCGGCGTTTTCGCCGGCATTCGCTACCAGTTCTTGCCCCCTCCGCCGCCACCTCCAGCACCTCCACCGCCACCGCCAGGGGTGCGGATCGTCACCCTGCGGCTCGAGGTGAGCGTGCTGGACGACCAAGGCGCACCGATCACGAACCCAACCGTGTTCGTCACGATGGGCAGCGAGCGCCGCGGACTCGCGTGTGACGCCGGCCATTGCATAATCGACGACGCCAAGCCCGGCGCCCTCGTCGTGCACGTGGAAGCACCCGAGTTCGAAACCGTCGATCGTCCCGTCACGCTGCAATCAGGCGTGCCAGGGAACCTCGAAGTGCGCCTGGTGCCAGTGCCACCACCCAGCCAGCTACGCGGTACGGTTCGCAGTCTGGATGGCTCCGCCGTGACGGCTCATGTGCACGTCGAGCCGCTGGGCACAGAAGCAACCATCGACGAAAAGGGCGGTTTTCAGCTCGATTTGCCGCCTGGCGGCTATGACGTCGTGATCGAAGCCCTAGGCTACGTCACGCAGCGTCGTCACGTGCAAGTCGAGCCGAAAGGCGTGGTGATCTTGAACGCCGAACTGGTGAAGGCGCGATGACCACGCGCGGCGAAAGCTTCGTCTCGGCGGTGCGGCGGCGCGCGCGACCTTTGTTGGTATTGCTCGTGCTCGCGTTGTGCGCCATGACGGCGATCATCTTCGTCATGCGTCGCTCGCGCGGAGATGTCGTCGCGACGCTGCGCGGTGTCGCGGGTCAGGTCGCGCGCGACCATCGAACGTCAGTGGGCATTTGGGAGGGCGCAAACGTCGGCGCGACCTTCGTGGTGGGCGATGCAGTGCGCACCCGCGCGCATTCCACGGCGTTGCTCGAGCTTTCAACGTCACATCGACTCACACTGGAGCCGGACACACAGGTTCGCTTCCTGACACGCCCATCGGACCCCAAGCGCGCGCGTGTCGCCCTCGAGATGGGCGAAATGACGCTGAATGCCGAGAATGACGGCCTCGATCTCGAGACCGATCTCGGGACCGTGCGGGTCGCGGCTCATGGACGAGCGCGGCTCAGCAAAGCCGGTGACGCAATGAGACTCCAAGTGACCATCGGCGCGGCCGAGATCGATCGCAACGGTCAACACTTGGAGCTGCAAGTCGGCGACGCCGTGGAGATAACCCCTACGGGTAATCTCGATCGCGTAGCCGCGGGTTCGACCTCGGTCAACGCGTCACCGAGTGCGCCGGCCGGCTCGGGCGTTGCGACGCCCAATAGCCCGCCTGCGTTGCCCAAGGGCGGTGGGTTCGAGCGCGGGCTCGAGCGTGTCGACCTGTCGATCGCCGCGGGTGAATCGATCATCATTCATGATCCGCGACCACCGACTGCGATCGGCGTGCTCGCCGGCGAGCGCTGTGGCAGCGGTGCGCTCTTGAGCATCGATGGCAGTCGCGCTCGCCCCGAAGAGCGCGTTGGAGGGGCACGCATCGGCGTTGCGCTGCCGAGTGGGACACACCGCTACACCGTGTACTGCCTGAGTGAGGGCGGCACACGAGGCGACAAGCTCGGCCAAGGAACCATCTCGATTATCCCCGATGCGGGGCTGCGCCGGCTCGCCACGTCCGCGCCGCTCACCAACGTCGACGCGGATGGCCGGCGTTACACCGTTCTCTACCAAAGCCTACAGCCGAGAATTGCCATTCAGTGGCCGAACGCTCCGGCCGCTTCCAGTTACGTGCTGACCGTCAACTCACCCCACGGAACGAAGACGCTGACTGCGAGCAGTCCGCGCTACTCGTTCCCTTCGGGTTCCTTGATCGAAGGACAGCACACGCTCAGCTTTCAAGCAGCGGGGCGTCGCTCGCGGGACACCACGGTGGTCATCCGCTTCGACAATGCCGCGCCAGCCGCGAGCATTGCCTCACCGGCGGACGGGAGTTTTGCCCCTGGATCGAGCGTGCTCGTCTCTGGCACGGCACAGCCGGGTTCGGTCGTGACCGTCGGCGGCGAAACCCTGCAGCAAGACGCTCAGAATCGCTTTTCCATGCCGATCAGCGCGCCTGCCGACCAAGCGTTGGCCATTCGCTTCGTCCAGCCGCAGCGCGGCGTTCACTACTACCTGAGGCGCAGTGCACTCTAGTTCCGCCCAGACCGCCCTGCATTCGGGCCGCATGCTGCTCGGACGATATCGCGTTGCTCGACAGTTGGCGCGCGGCGGCATGGGCGTCGTTCATCTCGGTCGTATCGAGGGCGCGCAGGGCTTCGCCAAGCCCGTCGTGATCAAGACGACCTTGGCGACGAGCGGTGAGAACGCGCAGTTGTTCGCGCGTGAGGCACGCATCGTCTCGCAGCTCCACCACCCAGGCATCGTCGCGGTCATCGATTTCGGCGAGGTCGATGACTCGCACGTGATGGTGCTCGAGTACATCCACGGCTACAACCTCGGACAGTGGTACCGCTACGTGGTGACCAAGCGCGGCGCAGTGCCGCTGCACCACGCAGTACACGTGATCTTGGCGGTGCTCGACGCGCTCAGCTACGCCCATGGCTTGACGCGCGCTGACGGTTCCCACGCGGGCATCGTCCACCGCGACATTTCCCCAGGAAACGTGCTGATCGACGTGCAGGGCGCGGTCAAGCTCGCAGACTTCGGGATTGCGCGCACCGCCGACGACGAGTTTCAAACCAAGGCCGGCATGTTCCGAGGCACGCTTGCCTTCTCACCGCCGGAAGCGCTACACGGTGCCCCGATCGACGGTCGCAGTGACGAGTACTCCTGCGCGGTCGTGCTGTATCAATTGCTCTCCGGAACGAACCCGTTCAAGGGGGCAGAAGCGGCGCACACGATCACTCGGGTGCTACAGCACGTGCCGGAGCCCATCTCGACGCTGCGCCCCGACGTGCCGCCCGCCATCGAAGCCGCCATCAGCAAGGCGATGTCGCGCAAGCCCGAGGATCGGTTCGCGAGCGTTGGTGAATTCGCAGAAACGCTGCGACGCGGCATGACCTGGTCGGAGCGAGATGCCGCCCGCGATTTTGCGGCGCAGATTTCGCAAGATTTTAGCGGTGATCTGCCGCAGGTGATGGACCTCACGCCGCTCGCAGCGCGAGATGCCGCCTGGCGTGAAGGGCAGGAAATCGCCGAGGCATCGCGCACCCGGTTGAAGTCTCCGCCGCCTCCCTCGGATGCAGTCACGAAGACTGGGGCGCGTCCGAAGGTCGTCGAAACGGTGCCGCTCGCGCCCATCTTGGTCGAACCCGAGCCGCGTCCCCGTTCCTGGATGCTGCTGGTGTTGGCCGGTGCGATCGTGCTCTCTGCGCTGCTCGTGGTCGTCTTTTTGAGGCCACGAAACGAAGCACCGCTCGCGCCAATCATCGTCGAGAAACAGTCGCTGATTGACGAGTCTGCAGCAGCCCAGCCTGCGCTTCCTGCAGCGGTAGCCAGCGCGACTGCAGCGAGCATTGCGAGCGCAACGCCAAGCGTGCCTGCACCAAAGCCGACCGCGAAACCGAGTTCGAGCGCGACACGGCGAACCCTTGCCGGCGCGTTCCAACAACGCCAAGGCGCGATTCAAAGCTGTTTCAAGCAGAAACCGTCGGCGTTGGTCGACACACAGCACCTCTCCGTGCGCTTCGACGTAGACACGAGCGGACGAGTCGTCTCCGCCTCGTTGTCTCCCGCGGGCGTCGCGACGCAACCGCTCGGCACGTGCGTGCTCGGCGTAGCGCGCAGCACCAATTTCGGCCCTCAGCCAGAAGCGGTGTCCTTCTCCATTCCGATCGCCGCACGCATGGTCCAACACTGAAATGAGAACAAACAGTAAGCTTGGTTATCGTCCTTTGCGCCAACGAGGCGCGGTCATGCTCGCCGCGTTGTTGGGCGCCGCTTGTGGAGGACGGGCAAACTACTCCGCTCACCACGACGCGACCGGCGGGACCGGGTTCGAGGAGATCCCCGCGAACGGCGGGGCTAGCGAGCGCGATCCGGAGATCGGCGGCGAATCAAACGCGGGAACTTCGAGTGGCGGGGCGAGCAACGGTGGCAGGACGAGCACCGGCACGGCCGGCGAAGCGGGAGCGAGCGGCGAGTGCCGCCCGGGCGACCTAAAGTGCGGCTCCTGGCGAACCTGTGAGCTCGAGTTCTCTTCTTTGAGCGATCTGGAATTCAAGCCGAAGGCGAGCTGTGGCAACGAGAGCGGAGTGAGCGCCATGCGACTCGCGAGCGACCGTCTCGATGGCGTGAACGCCAACTTCGAACTCATTGCGAGCCCCACTCCGAACATCATGATCGCAGGCTCGTCGCCGAGCGTTGCGAGCGTGAGTTTGTTCGGTCTGCCTCCAGACACGCTGCGTGCAGTCGGCTCGACATTTCAAGCTACGGACGCGACCACCGCCGAGGCCAAGTTCCTGCGCCGCGGCAGTGGTGGTCGAACCTTCGTGATTGGAACGACCGACGGCAATCTGTTCTCGCAGAGCAACGGGACGCAAGACGTGTTCGTCGTAGCGAGCAGCGCCAGCGATCTGCAAACGTTGTGGACTACGCAATTCGGCAGCGAAAAGTCCGAATGGGTACACGGCGCTGTTGCGCTACCGAGCGGCGGATTGGCCGCTGTTGGGACGAGTGGCCCTCCAAGCAACGCGGCCAGCAAGCGCATGCTGTGGCTGCTGGACAGGAGCGGCGCGTTGACCAGTCGGGAGCTGAAGTTCGCGGACGCCAAAGCGGTGGCCGCGGGGCTCGACGTCGACGCGATGGGAAATCTCTATCTCGTCACCACGCCGGACAGCACCTTGCTCAGGCTTTCGGGCGCGGGAGACGTGCAGTCGGTCGTCCTCACGGGTCAAGCTCTGGAATGCACTGATTGCCAAAGGCTGGCCGTGACGCCGGTCGGCGCGACGTACCTACTCGGCACGGCAACGGCGCCGAACGGCAAAGACGAACTTCGGCTGTCGCGACGAGGCGCGGACGGCAAGCTCGGTTGGACCGTCGAACTGCGCGAAGATCTGCGAGTCGCGAGCCTATTCACGAGAAGTGAAAACGTGATCGTGGTGGGCACGTTGAACGAGGAGAACGGCACGGCCGTGCTGTTCGAGCTCGATCGGACTGGAGCCCCCATCCGACAGCTGCGCTTTGCGAGCAACGTTTCCGTGCTTTCCGCGAGCCGCGCGGACAACGGGCGCATCGACGTATTGTTGCGCAGCAGTTCCTACCCGAGCGAGTCGGCCCTCGTGGAGCTCGCTCAGTAAAAAGTAAAAAGGCCGAGCAATGAGCGATCCGCTCACCACTCGGCCCTAGCTCGGGCTCTTCACCCGACGCTCGTTACCGGCTCAGCCCGGGTGAGCGGCGCCTGGCGCCGGTGCGGGCTTACCGCTCAGCGCGCCTTCGATCTGCGCGGAGATGGCTTCGAAGCTGGTCGGGTTTTGTACGCGCGCGCCGTTGATGAACATCGTCGGCGTGCCGTTCACGGCCACGCTCTCGCCGAGCTTCATGTCCGCATCGACGTCGGCCGCGTAGGTCTTGCTGTCGAGCGCCTTCTTGAAGGCCGCGACGTCCAGGCCCACGTCCTTGGCGAAGCCCTCCAGGTCCGCGCGATCGAGCTTGCTCTGGTTCTGGAACATCTTGTCGTGGAACTCCCAGAACTTACCCTGGGCGTTCGCGGCCAAGGCGGCCTCGGCAGCACCGCGCGCGTTTTGGTGCATCGGTAAGGGGAACTGACGGAACACGAAGCGTACCTTCGTGCCGTACTTCTCCTTGATTTGGTCGACCGCGGTCGCGGCGCGCGAGCAATACGGGCACTGGAAATCCGAGAATTCGACGACCGTGACCTTGGCATCAGCCGGGCCGAATGCACCCGCGTTGCCCTTGGCGATGTTGGCCTGAATCTCAGCCGAGAGCGGTTGGTTGGCCGCTTCCATCTTCTTCAAGTCGGCCGTGATCTCGGGGATGTGCTCGAGCATCGACTTGCAGCGCGACTGCGGAAAAGACTTGGTCTGGGTCTTGACCATGTTGCACGTCTCGGTGGTCGGACCGATCGCCGTGCACAGCTTGCTGACCAAGTCGTCGCAAGACTTGGTGGCTTCGCCCAGCTTCTTGTACGAGTAAGCGAGGTCCTTCATGCCCGCGGTGCACGCTGCGGGCGAGAGGATCTCGGCAGAGGCGGTCAGGCTCTGACAGGCCTCCGATTCCTTGCCGGCTTTCTCGCACAGCGTGGCGGCGTACTTTTGGCACGGTCCCTTGGCAGCAGCGGCGGCCGCGACGGCCGCGGAGCCAGACGGCGCCGGCGCAGCGGTCTTGGTCTTGTGCTTCGGCTTGTTGCAACCCGAGGCGAGGGCGATAGCGAATAGCCCGACACCAATGAGCGCGCGAGCTGAGAAGTTCTTCGTTGGAAACATGGGATAGGCCTTTCCGCTCAGCGGGCAGGTTCGTCCCCGAGCAGGGGCCGGGTTCGTAGCAGCTTCGCGGCGAGCCGTCACCGTGTCCTCCGTCTCCCCGAAGGATTGGCCGGTTGACTCGCGACGGCGCCCGGGAAATGCCTTCCGCCATGAACAAGCGCCTGGCCATGCTGGAAAAACTCACGGCTTCTGCGACCGCGGACTCTTTCGCGTTCTATTGCCTGGGCATGGAATATCGAAAAGAAGGCCGCGTGGACGACGCCGTGGCGACGTTCGGCAACCTGCGCACCCGCGATGCCAGCTACCTGCCCATGTACCTGATGGCTGGACAAATGCTCCGCGAAGCGGGGCGGCTCCCGGAAGCCACCACTTGGCTCGAGCAGGGCATCGAACTGGCCCAGCAAAAGAACGATTCCAAGGCGCTGGGCGAGCTCGAGTCAGAATTGGCGACGGTGAAGTCGGCCTGAGACCTACCTTATCCCGCGCGTGGCGTGTTCGTAATGACTGAGATGACCAGGGTGTGTGTGATGGGTGTCACGGTCGCGGTGCTCGGTGCGCTGCTCGGTTGCTCGGGGAGCGACGCTTCTTCCGCCGGAAGCGGCGGAAGCAACGGCTCGCCCAACACGAGCGCGGCCGGCGCGGCGCCGCAAAATCAGTCGCCCACGACCGTGGTCACGACCGAGAAGTTCGGCGAGACGCACACGGGTGAGGGCACGTACTACACGTTTGCCGACGGCAGCGGCGCGTGCTTGTACGACAAGACTAGCGACTTTCACATCGCGGCGCTCAACGGTTTCGACTGGGCGGGCAGCGCGTGGTGCGGTGCGTGCGCGGACGTCACTGGGCCCAACGGCAATCAGGTCCGAGTACGCATCGTCGATGAGTGCCCGGACTGCGACAAGGGCCAGCTCGACTTTCATCCCGATGCGTTCGCCGTGCTCGCTCCCAAAGAGCAGGGGCGAATCGCGATCACGTGGAGCTTCGTCGCTTGCGACGCACAAGGGCCGGTCTCGTACAAATTCAAAGACGGCAGCAACGCTTGGTGGAGCGCAGTACAGGTGCGGAACAGCCGTTTCCCAATCGCGAAGCTCGAAACGTCCAAAGACGGCAGCAACTTCGTCGAAGCGCAGCGTCAGGATTACAACTATTTCTTGAACGACAGCGGATTCGGCAGCGGCACGACGCAGGTGCGGATTACCGCGGTCAACGGCACGACTCTGCTCGACACGTTGCCCGAGGTGCAGCCCGAACTGGTCGTCAACGGCGCGAGCCAGTTTCACTGAGCGAGGCTCAGCGCGGCGGGTTCAGGGGATTGTCAATCCCGCGCGGCGCATCCGATTGACCATCCGGGCGTGTGAGTAAGGATTGCACCACGCGACGCTCGACGAATGAGCGGCGGAACAGCGGATCGCGAATGTGATCCAAGAGCGAACGCGCGTAGCGGGCAGCGCGTTCGCGCATTTCTTCGGCTTGCGGTGAGCGCGCCACGCGCAATGTCTCGCAACCCAGAGCGCGCGTGGCAAGGCCGTACTCGGAGCCCTGCAAGGTATCGATCGCGCCCAGCGCGGTGGTCGCCAGCAAGATCCCGGTATGCTCTTCACCCATGTCCACGCGGGCCCGTGCTTCGATGGCCATGGCGTAGAAGTGGAATGCGACGTAGGCCTGCGCCTCGGCAGCTTGGCGCGCGTCGAACGCGTGCATCACGGCGCGCGCGTGGTCGCCACGAACCCGAGCCAAGAGCGCGCGCAGGATCTTTTCGTGCACGGAGTCGAACGCGCTACCGGTCACCGCGGTCAGCGCTCCGGCATCACCGACCAGGATTTCGGCTCCGTCTACATCGCCGAAATCAATCAAGATTTCAGCCATGGACAGCAGCGTGTCGGCGCGTGAATCGCGGTCACCGTAGCGCTCGTGGGCGTCGCGCGCGCGGCGCAGGTAGGCGAGCCCGCGCTCGAGATCGCCAAGGCTCGCGTAGCACTCGCCAATCGTGCTCAGTGTCTTCGCGATCTGGAAGCGTCCACCGATCGCGAGATCGATGCGAATTGCGTCGAGCGCGAGCGCGATGCCGTCTTCGAAGCGACCGAGCACCAAGAGCGCGTAGGCGAGCGAATTCTTGGCGCGCGCTTCCATGCGCCGAACCCCGGCTTGGCGGAACACGGCGATCGCTTCGGCTTGCGCTTCCACCGCCTCGTGCACGCGACCGACGCGCCGCAGCAGCGTCCCGCGCAGGCGCAGCGCTTCCGCGCGCAGACGCACGGGCACGTTGTTGCCCTCGGCAGTGCTCAATGCGCGATCGACGGCCGAGAGCGCGCCCTGCATATCGCCGATGTCGTGCAAGATCTCCGCCATCAGCGTGCGGGCCTGGATCTCGAGCACGGGCGAATTGGCTTGTGTGGCGACGGCTTCGCCGCGCCGCACGGAGCTCAGCGCTTTGGACAATTGCCCGGCATCCAGCTCGAATTGTGCGGTGCGGAGCAGGGTGACGGCCGCCCAAACCGCGCTCTTGGCTTGCCGCGCGAGCGCCCGCAATTTGCTGAGGTGCGTGCGCCGCTCGCGCCAGCGCCCCTGATTGCGACAGATCGATTCCAGCGCTTCATGCGCTTCGAGCAAGCGAATGTCGCCCTCGGGCAGGAGCGCGATCACACGCCTGTAGCAGCGCTTGGCGAGCTGCGTTTGATAATTTGCGCGAGCGGCATCGGCTGCTTCCAGGTAGAAGCGCGCCGCCTCCTTGCGCGAGTTGCCGCGAGCCAAGTGGCGAGCAACGATCGCCGCGGTCAACCCCTTGCCGAGGGGTGTGCCGGCCAAGTGCTCCCCGAGCGCGCGATGCATGCGCACACGACGCCGTCGATCGAGCGCGCGATACGCGACGTCGCGAGTCAGCGGGTGACGCACGTCAATCGCGTCGGCGCGCAGCTCGCACAAGCCGCGTGCGGCCAAGCGCGTGACTGCTTCGGACGGGTCTTCCCCGCTGATCGCGTGCAAATCGGCCAGCCCGAGCGGGCCGCCGGCGACCGCCAACCACTCGATGACCGACTGCTCTTCGGGCGGCAACTCATTCAGACGATCGGCGATCAGTTGTTCGAGCGTGGACGGCAGCGGCAGACTGGCATCCCCCACACGCTCCACCTGCACCAACTCCTGCTGGCCGTTGCGCTCGCGAATCTCGAGCATGCCGCGCTCGAGCAATGCGTCCACCATCTCGAGCAGGAAGAACGGGTTGCCACCAGCACGCGGCAGCAAGTCCGCGCACACTTGGCGCACGCCTTGGGTCACGCCCAAGCGCGTTTGCAAGAGCCGCAGCTGATGCTCCGCGCTGAGCCCCTTCAGCTCGACGCGCACCAAACCTTCGATATAGCTCGACACGCGATCTTCGGGACGCGATAGCAAGATCACGAGCACGCTCAGCGGCTCCGAGCGTCGCAAGAACTCCACGATCAAATCCAAGCTCGGCCGATCGCTCCACTGGAGGCCGTCGAGCGCGACGACCAGCGGCGCGTCCATGGCCGCGCGCGCGAAGAATCGGCGCATGCCGAGCGCAATCAGCTGCCGTGTCTCGGCGACGTCGGCGTCATCTACGGCTTGACGCACTCTGCCCGTCGAAAGCTCGGCCATGCGCAGGGCGATCTCGGGGCCCTCTGGCTCGTTCGCGAACTCGCCGAAGGCGTCGATGATTTGGTCTCGCGCCTGCTCGAACGGCTGATCGACGCGTGTACCGGTGAGCTCGCGAATCCACTCGCTGATCGTCGCGAACGGGACTTCACTCAGTGCCGGCGAGGACTCGACGCGTAGCACTCGTGCATCCGGCGGCAGCTCGTTCAGGAACGCTGCCAAGAGCGCCGTCTTGCCGATGCCCATTTCGCCGTACACGACGCGCGCCGACACTTGGCCCGAGTTCGGCGCGGCGCCGACCACGCCGTAGTAAGCGGCATGCAAATCCGCGAGCTCCGCGTCACGACCGATGAGGTCGTTCGGTGCCGCAGCCATCTCTTCCAGCTTCTCCTGCCGCGTGTGCGGACGAAGCAGCGAGTAGATGCGCATGTCTTGCGGCAAATTGAGTTGCTCGGCGTCCTCGATCTTGATCGTCGGCGCGTCACCCCACACGAAATCCCGACGCACCAAGCGGTACAAGCCGCCCGCCACCCAGCTCACCCCCGGTGGCGCGTGATCGCCGAGCAAATCAGCCAAGTGATTGGCGGGCTCTTGCAACGCGTGTTGAATCAAGTGGCCGCCGCGATCACGCTCGCCGGTGGCAATACCACGCACGATGCCGACGCTGGCACTCAAGCCCACCGGCAAATCTTCGGACGCGCCGCGGATCACTTCGTGCACGTCGATCGCGAGCCACACCGCGTCGAGCGGTGCGCGCGCCGGATTCGCCATCAAACCGACCAACGCGCGCGCAGCGGTGGCAAAGCCACTCGACTCTGCGCCTTCAGCGTGAGGTGTGTCCCAAGCGAAGCGCGCGCCGCGTCGGAACGCAACTTCACCGAGCGTGCCGCGCAGCTGCTCGAGCACGCGCGCGGCCGCCGGACGGCCGAGACTCTTTGCGAGCTGCTCGAAGCCGTGCAGACGCAGAGTGACGACGGCCACGTGCCGCACTTCGCGGCCAACGCGTCCGCGCTTGTCGCGCCCAGGGCCCGTGCTTTGGTCGTTGGCGCCGGCAGCCGTGCCCACCACGTGCGCGACGGACGACAAATCATCGACCGCTTCACTTCCCTGCTGGCCTTCGCTGACCAGATTCGAGCCTACTTCGAGGCCCGGTGAGGTGTGGTCGCGCGTCGTCAGCTCGGCGAGCACCGTCTCCAGCACGTGTGAGTCGACGAGTTGTTGTTTCTGGAACAGCGCGCGGCTGACCGCCGCTGCCATGTCGCGCGCGGTCTGAAAGCGCTGATCCGGATTCTTGGACAGCGCGCGCATCACCACCTCTTCGAGCTCGGCGGGGATGCCACGCACGTAGGTGCTGGGCGGCTCGACCACGCCCGCGCGCACGGCTTCGAGCAGCTCCTGACCTTCAGCTGCGCCGTGCAGCGGACGGGCGGTGAGCAGTTCGTGAAAAACTACTCCGAGAGAGTAAATGTCCGTGCGACGCGAGACGCGTTCGGCCCGCGCTTGCTCGGGTGACATGTAAGCCGTCTTGCCTTTCAACACGCCTGGCTCTTCGCGGAACAAGTTGGCCGAGGCGATGCCGAAATCAGCGATTTTCACCGCGCCGTCGAAGCTCATCAAAATGTTCTGCGGTGACACGTCGCGGTGCACGATGTCGATCGGCTTGCCCGCTTCGTCCTTGCGCTCGTGCGCGTAGTGCAACCCCTTCGCCACTTCGGCGATGATGTAAGCTGCTACGTAGGGCGGAATACGTTGACCCTTTGCTTGCGCCGAGCGCATCAGCTTACGCAGATCGGGCCCTTCCACGTACTCCATGCTCAGGAGCTGGCCCTCTTCGCCGTAGTCCTGAAAATCGTACACCTGGACGATGTTCGGGTGGTTCAAGCGCGTCGCGAGCTGCGCTTCCTCCGCGAACATCGTGCGAAACCGGCGAGAAGAACCGTACGCAGGCAAGATGCGCTTGAGCACCAAGAGCTTGAACGTGCCTTCCGCGCCGCGCTTCTTTGCCAAGAAGACTTCAGCCATGCCACCCGCGCCGAGGCGTCGGATGATCTCGAAATCAGCGAGGCGCTTGGGTGGTGGACGAACGGGTGCGTCGGTCATGACAGCGAGCTTTCTAGGTTAGCGGATTCGCGTGCTCGCGTGTTACGGTCCCGCGCCGTAAACGGGAGAAACACGTGCGAAAAAGCCTTCGACTTGCATTCATTCTGGTGATTTTCAGTAGCCACGCGCTCGCTGCCAAGGGCAAGAAAGCCGAGCCGAAAGAGCCCGTCACGACCATGGATCAAGGCCAAGATCCGACGTCCAACGAGCAGAGCGAGAAGAAGGCTCCGAAGGTCGAGCCACCGACCGATGAAGAAATCGCCGCAGCGCAAGCCAAGGCCGACGCCGCAGACACGAAGAAGCGTCGCCAGCGCGCGAAGTTCGGTTTGTTCGCGGATGTTTTGGTTGGTTTCGGCGCTGCACCATGGCCCGGCACCGGCGCAGACAGAACCACTGGCAAGACGACCAGCGGCACGATCATGGCCGGCGGCTATTACGATTTGAGCGCGGAGTTCACGTTGGGTGCGCGCATGCCGTTCACGGTCGGCTCGCAACGCCAATACGATGGCAGCACTGCAACCGTGACGGCGCTCGGCGCGCTGGAGTTGATGGGTGAATACCGCGTCACGCTCAGCCGCTTCACGCTCTTGCCGATCTCGTTCGGGCTCGGTGTCCCGACCGCACAGGGCAACTATGACTTCCTCGACAAGAGCGGTTGGCAAAAAACGCAGCTCAACGCCATGGCCGACGCCGCATCTGGCTATCGTGATGGTGAGTTGTTCGGTCCGCATCGCGTCCCGCTGATCGTCGGTGTGGGCGTCGACTACCAGCGCAAAGCCCTGAGCCTGCGCGCCGCGACCAAGATCGTCGCGGGCATCAAGGTGGGCGGAGAGCTCGCCAACATCCCCGATGGGGACAGCACCTACGAACTCAAGCCGCTGTCGCTCCGCAGCGTGACTTCCGGCGGCATCAGCTACGAGTTCCTGCCGAAGCCGAAGGTGTTCGGCGCGCTCGACGCATGGCTCGCGTACAACGCGATCGACGCGCTGGAATTCAAGTCGAAGATGGGCGCCACCCCGCCCACGCGTTTCCAATTCGTGTTCGAGCCGCGGGTCGGCGCGAACTTCGGCAAGGTCTCGCCCAGCGTCGGTTACATTTTTCCGATCGGCGGTCGCCTGGCCGACGCCGGCACCAGCGGCCTCGAACTGCGCTGCGACTTCGCGTTTTAGAGCGCTCTAGGCACCCCCCGCCCGGCTCCCCCGTCTTTTCGCTTGCAGCTGGCGTCCGCGGTATAGACTTCGGACGATGTCCCGGACGGTCGGTTTCGAATGCTCAGGTGCCCGGCTTCTGCTCGCGTTTGGCTGCGCTGCAGCACTCGCGAGCAGCGGCTGCGCGACGCACCCGCCGCCGGCGAAAACGGTCGAAACCGCCGCGAGCAACTCGCCCATCCCGGCGATCAGCGACGAAGCCTTTGCGCAATCGGCCTACAAGGTGCTGGTCAGCGGTGACGCGACCGCCGACCGAACGGGACTGTTGCTGGGCGTGGTGCGCCGCCAGCTGCAACGCGCCAAGGCTCGCTTCGACGCGGGCCAACGCGAAGCCGGATTGAAAGCACTGACCGGCGCGTTCTACCTGATGCGCGCCGGTGAATTTCAGGATGCGGCCCTCGACGGCGCCGAGGGCGCCCTCGGCGCTGGCGCAGCGGAGGTCGCGCGGCTCGGTCAGGAAGGGTACGCGTTCACGCTCTACGGCATGTTGCGCGACAAGCTGCCCAAGGGCCCCGAGCGTGACGAGGTCGAAGCGCACCTCGAAGCGATGGCGCGCTTCTCGCAAGCCACGCACGGCGCGGGCCCCATGCAATCGGCCGGCGCGGACCTGCGCGCGGCGACGCAGCGATCGCTGTTCGAAGCCCGCAAAGCCACGCTGGAGAGCGCGAGTGAACGCGCGGTGCAATGGCTGAAACGCGCGCTGGAATCGAACGCCGCTGACGCGCCGATGAACTCGAGCGCCGATCGCGACGAAGCCTACGAAGCCTACCGAGCGCTACGCGGTGGCGGCTACACGCTAATCGCACTGTACCTCCGCCACGGTGATGCGCGAGGCGTGCTCACCGCCGCGGATCGCGCCGACCTGGGTCGCATCATCGCCCCCGAGCTGCGCGATCGCTTGGAGCGCGCGGCGGACGAGAACGATGCGGATGCTTGGGCCGACCTGTGTCACTTCTTCGATTCTGCGTCGCACGCCGCGGACGCCGAGGGGCTGCTCGATCACACATTGATGGAGGCCGCCACGTGGGGCGCTGCCGTGCAGCTGTTCCGTGCCGAACCCGGCTCGATGCGCAGCGCAGTCCCGCTCTCCACCCAGCTCGTCAACTACGGCATGGCTGAAGTTGCTCCGCTCGTGCTTGCACCCGCGGTCGGCAAAGAACCGAGCCCAGAGAACGTGAGCTTTGCGCTCGGCATCGTCGGCAAAGCGCTGGTCGCGGAAGAGGGGCTCGATCAATTGCCGAGCGCACGCCGCACCTTCGAAAACGCGCAGCCCATGCTCGCTCTGGCAGAAGCCAAGGCAAATCTGGGCAAAGTGAGCCCGAGCAGCGCGCGCCTGCGCTACGTGATGGGCGCGCTCGAAACGCGCCACGGCGAGCTCGCTCGCGCACTTCCGCTGGTTCAAGCCGCGGCACGCGCCGAGCCGAGCCTGGAGTCACTGATGACTTTGAGCGCCATCGAGCGCCAGCGCGATCAACGTGCGGCGCTGCTCACGTTGGGCCAAGCCGTCGAGCTGGCCAAGGCCAGCAACGATCCGTTGGCCGAGACCGACGCGCTGAACATGAAGTTCGAAGTGTATCGCGATCACGGGGACGCCGAGCACGCAGCTCAGACGCTCGACGCGGCACTGTCACGCGCCGTGGACGCGCAACGCACTGCGCGCTCCGGCGGGCCCGCGCTCGCGCGCAGCGAACGGCTGCTCGCCCGCATCCTCGAGCACTATGACGACCCGCTCGCGGCGCGACGCGCAACCGAACGCGCATACGAAGCGTCGAGCTCTGATCCGAACCAGCTCACCGCGACCGTACTGGACGCCGCACGCCGCGCGCTCACCCATGCTGATTTGCGCGCCTCGCGCCGCGCAGCGCAGCGCGCGGTCGCCGCAAATCTCGCCAGCGAAGATCTGGTGTACGTCGCGCTCTGGCTACAGCTCGTGGAAAAGAAGCTCAACGTGCCGAGCGA
>DASQCO010000132.1:0-60111 GCA_035634635.1 Polyangiaceae bacterium | reverse complement strand
TGAGCGAGAACGCGCGGTCGAACATTTGAGGCTAGCGAGCCGCGTCAGTCCGCCCGCGCGGCGCGCTTTCCATCTTTGGACGCTGGGCAGCATTCTATACCTCATGGGTCACCATCGCGAGGCGGCTGGCGCGTTGATGCGCGCTGCCCGTTGGGGCACGACCGAGAAGCCGCTCTACCTCGCCCAGGCTGCATTGGCCCGACGCGCAGCAGGCGAAGGAAACACGGATCTGAGCGGACTGCGAGAGCGGCTCGCGGAAGCTCCTTGTGGCCAAGGTTACGGTCAGTTCGTGCTCGGTGAGCTGGCCTATGAGGCGGGTGATTTTACGGCTGCGCGGCAATATTTGCGCATGTTCATCAAGCGCACGACCAGCGGGAGGGTCGCGCTCGAAGTGGCGTTGTCCGGCGAAATTGCGCACGCTCGGCGACTTTTGCGGGCAATGCGCTCCGGCCAGCGTGGCGCTGCGTAGTGCTAAGTTATCTGCCAGGGTTTGAAACCGCCGGTTGGTTTTCCAGGTACAGACGGTAGAGACATCGTGAAGGCTTCCCGCGCTCCCATTCGAATCGGATCCACGCTTGCCCTGGTGCTTTTGGCGCTGCTCGTGCCGAGTATCGCGGCCGCCGCCGGAGCACCAGAGACCGGTGACGCATTCACCCGCGCTTTGGCCAAGGGCCCCCTGTTTGCTGCGCTCGCCGCTTTCGCGGGTGGGTTCGTGGTCAGCCTCACCCCCTGCGTGTACCCGATGGTGGCGGTGACGGTCAGCGTGTTCGGTGCCTCCCAAGCGAAGACGCGCCTTCAAGGGACGGCGTTGTCCGCGGCCTTCGTACTCGGTATTATCGGCATGCTCGTGCCGCTCGGGGTGATCGCTGGCCAAAGCGGGCAGATCTTCGGCGCCGTGTTGCAAAGCAAAGTCGTCGTGATCGGCATCGCGGTCCTGTTCTTGGTGCTGGCGAGCGCGATGTTCGGCGCGTTCGAATTTGCGCTACCTTCCGCGCTCACCAATCGCCTGGCGGTGATGGGCGGCTTTGGTTACAAAGGCGCGTTCTTGTTGGGTATGGCTTGCGCGTTGATCGCCACGCCATGCACTGGCCCGGTGCTCACCGGCATCCTCACGTTCATCGCGAACACACGCAGCTCGGCGCTCGGCGCCGCGGCGATGAGCGCTTTCGGTTTGGGGCTCGGCGTGCCGTTCTTTCTCGTCGGTGCCTTCGCCATCCAACTGCCGAAGAGCGGGGCGTGGATGGTGCACGTGAAGTCCGTGCTCGGTATCGGCTTGGTCGCCTTCGCGCTTCACTTTCTCAGCACCAAATTCCCAGTGCTGATCAAGTTCGCGGGCGGCTCGTGGCAGTTCTTCTTGGCCATGGCGGGCTTCGTGGTGCTCGGGGCCTTGTTGGGCGCGGTGCACCGCGAGTTTGCGGAACCGGGCGCCGGGGTGAAGTTCTCCAAAGGCTTGGGCATCGCCTTGATCAGCGGTGCAGCGTTCTTGGGGGTCGAGGGCGCGATCAAGCCGCCCGATGTCGTCACCTGGGAGCGCCAGTTGGAGGTCGCGCGCGCCCGCGCTCAACGTGAAAACCGGCCCATGCTGGTGGATTTCGGCGCAGCTTGGTGTGCCGCCTGCAAGGAGCTCGACAAGGTCACCTTCTCGTCGCCCCTCGTGGCACCGGAAATGGCGCGCTTCGTCAACGTCCGAGTGGACGCGACCGACGCCGACGATCCGAAGGTCGAAGCCGCGCTGGCCTCATTCAAAGTGCGGGGTTTGCCAACGGTCGTGCTCTTCGACTCGAAGGGCAAGGAAGCCGCGCGCTACAACGACTTCGTTCCGCCCGAGCGCTTCTTACCCGCCATCCGCGCGATCGAGTAGCGCACGGCGTATCGCGCTCGGAACGACGCGCGCCGTGAGGTGCTGTGCTGGGTCGCGAGCGCCCACTCTCGAAAATCGCTCCGGGCGGCGGCGAGTCGGGCACTTCGCTAGGGTTCGAAGTCGCGTGGTGGGGCCGCGGGTTTGCTCGCCGGGGCTCGTGGTTTTGCGGGCGCGTCGTCGTCGCGCGGCGCGGGCACGGGTTTGGGGCGTGCTGGCGCAACTGACGTCGTGCCCGGCTTGCCTTTGGGGTGCGGCTTAGTCGCTTTTTTCCCGGCGTTTGGCGGGCTGGTTTCGGGAGTGGCGGGGGTTTGGGTGTGCTCGGCGTCGAGCGGCGGACCAATCGAACCGTCGTCGGTGTCGATGCCGTGGACGAGCGCGTTCAGGAGCTGTTCCGTGCTGTCGCGCACGGCCTCTGCGCGCGCGCGCATCAGCGGGATCAACTTGTGCGCATCGGCGAGGTTCTTTTTGACCTCAGTGGGTTTGCCGACCGGCGCTTGCGCGAATGTGCGGTCCACTCCGGCGTCCAGCCGAATCGTCATCAGCTCGAGCCGGCCCAGCGCGGCTTCCTTCTGCTTCATCGTCAGCTGGAAGCGGAGCAGATTGGTACTCGACGTCTCGACCGTTGCGAGCAAGGTTGCGGCGGGATTTTCCTTCGGGCGGGCGTTGCTGCGAACTTGGGTGAACGCCGCTTCCGGGCCGCCGGCGAGCGAGCTCTGATCGAGTCGCAGGTGAACTCCGGCGCGACTCAAGCTGAGCGCCTCTTCGTGCAAGCGCTGTTCGATCATCGCGGGAGTGGCTTGCGGTTCGAGCTGAAGCAGCTGAACGAGCCGCTGACGCTCCACTTCGGGCGTCCTGGGCGCTTCTGCCATGCCCACTTGGAGCATGTACAAGTCGACGAAGAACTCGTCGTAGTAGGCGTTGCCGGAGGCGTAGTAGTGCCCCTGCGCGACGGTCGATTCGTCCTTTGCACCGAACAGCGCGCAGCCGCTCAGAGTTCCGCCAGCGAGCACGGCCATCAAAAGCAAGCGGGGGGCGCGTGGCCGCGCCTTCGACGTCACGGATTTCCGCATGCGAGCGTTGCTCCCCAGAGTTCGTCGTGGCCGGCCGTGGTGAGGATGAACAGGCTCGCCGCACCGTCAGCGAAAGTCGCGAGCGCGCCTTGTCCAGCGTTTGCTCCTTTCGGTGAAACCGCGATGCTCGAGCCGATCGGGCTCAAGTCGGCCGCGAAGGTCTGCACGTGAACGTGATACTGCGCCGAACTTCCTTCGGTCCATTGCACGAGCCAACGGTCACCGGGCAGCGCAGCGAGCGCTGGCGATATGGCTCCGCTGCCGCTGCCTGCGCTGAGCTCGCGCGCGGGCCCCGGATTTTCGCCAGGTTTGGTCGAGGAGACGTACAGCTTCCAAGCGGCGTTCGGGGCATCGCGACCGGCGAACGCAATCAGCGCTCCGGCGCTGCTGCCGGCGATCACGGGCGTGCCAAGCAATTTCGGTGCACCGGGGATCTCGGCGAGCTCGGATTTCTTTTCGCCGTCGCGGGCGACGAAGCCCAGCATGATCACGCCTTCTTTTCCGCCGCGTCGGAAGGTCACACCGTAGCCCTGGTCGGCTAGCGGAGCCGTGCGCGGCTCGGTGATCTTGGCGCTCGCCTCGAGCTGCCAAATCACGCTGGTGCTGCCGGCAACGACGCGGGAAAAGCCGGCATCACTCACGCCGAGGGTGAACGGCGGAACTTCGTCGATGGTGTGGGCCGAACGCAGCGCGTGGTCATCACGGTCGACGAAGAAGGTCAGTGAGCCCGAGCGCGCGAGGGGGACGACTCCGCGCACCGCTTCTTTGCCTTCCTCTTCGAACACGGAGGAGACGTCGAGCGTGCTCGGGTCGAGCCGAAGCCCGATGCCTTTGGTCTTGGTTTCGGCGATGCCCAACGCGAGATCGCTGCCTTTGTCGACCTTGGCAGCGTACGGCGGCACGCTGCGCTCCACGCTGGAGGCGATTTTGGCGGCTGGCAGCGCCAAGCGACAGCCCGCTTCCGCTTTTGGCGCGCTCGGCGCAGGCGCACTGCTCGGCTGCGGTCGCAGCTCCGGTGTCGGCGCGGGCTTGCTTGGAGACCGCCACCACATCAATCCGAGGAGCGCGACGACGAGCGCGCCGCTGAGCGCCGACAGCGCCATCACCACGGTGCGACTATCGAGCCCAATGCGGCCGATCTTCAGCAAAGATTCTTGCCGCGTGCGGCGCCGTGCATCTTCGGCATCCGAGCTCGATTTCAGCGCGCTGCGCGAGGGTAGCGGTGTGCGACGCGCCTCGGCCGGAATGTTCGGCCCGACCTCGAGCGTCGAATCCGAAGGCGGTTCGACCGACGGCGGCGAAGCATCCGGCAACAGCGCTCGATTCACCACCGGCGGCAACGGCGCTGGGATTGGGGTGTCGATTCGACCCCCCGGCGGCCCGAAGCTCGGAATGGGCGTCATTGCCGCGCGTGGCGAGGAATCCAACGCGGGCACCGGGACGCCGCGTGCTGGCGGCGGCACCGCGCCGGGCGGACGCAGCGTGGCCGTTGCGGGCGAGGCGCTTTGTTCCTCGGAGAGCGTTGGCATCGGTGCGCGAGCGCGCTGCGGAGGTGGCGGAGGACGTGAGGTGGAACGCACCGGAACGGGGGAACGACGTGCAGGCCCGATCGTTCCGAAACTGCTCGGTGCAGCGCTCGCCTCGGCGAGCGTCACCGCGAGCTCAGCGACGCGTTCGGCGGGCAACCATTCCGGCCAGCCCGAACGCCAGACCAGCGTCTTGCCATGCAAGACACCGTTGCGAAGCCCCGCTCGCAGCTCTCGCCCACTGCCCGACATGCGCGCGCCATCGGCCGCGAGCCAGAAGTAGTGAACGTCTTGCGCGGGATCGACCAAGCCAGGCTCCAAAGACCAGAGCCTGGATTATGCCCGCATTCGCCCAGAAAACAGTGAGAAAGTCTCATTCCGGTGAAGTCGTAGCGCAGGCGACGGCCACGCAGCCGATAACGTTGTCACCGGCCGCGCGGAGTGCTTCGATACATGCGGCAAAGGTGGCGCCCGTAGTCACGACGTCGTCGACGAGTACGACTCGCTTTCGCGGTGTTGCAGCATCGCGCACGCGGAACGCCGCAGCCACGTTTTGGGCTCGCCCATGGCGATCGCGCTTGGCTTGCTGTTCCGTGTAACGTAGGCGACGTAAGCGAAGGGTGTCGACGTGCGCTCGCTGACTGCGCGCGAGTTCGCGCGCGATCAACGCGGCTTGGTTGTAACCGCGCTCGGCAAGCCGTAGCGGGTGAAGTGGCACTGGCACCCACACGTCGCTCGGCTCGATGCCCAGCAAATCGATCCCACGCCCGGAGTGCCGGCAGAGCGCCGCACACAGCTCCGGCGCTGCTCCGTATTTGAAGCGATGAATTGCGGAAATCAGCGGCTCTGCATAGCGAGCGCCGGCGAACACCGGAACCCCGCTGATGTGGCACGCGACATCCAACAACGGCTGCGGCTCGCCGCACGCTCCACAAAAGCCAGAAGCCGTGGGCTCGGGCGCCTCACACGCGAGACAGCGCTCTGGCGCCAGCAAGTTCAGCAGGGCGGTGGCGAAGGCTTGTCCGATTTTGCGAGCGTTCACCGAAGCTGGTTCGGCTCGCTACGACTTGCAGTTGCGGACGCTCGTCACAGCCCGAGCAGTTTGCTCATCGAGGCTTCGTCGGCGGGCGTGAACTGGTAGGACTCGAACTCTTCGCTCGTGACCCAGCGAAAGTCACCGACGTTGACGGCGCTCGGTTGGCCCTCGAGCAATCGCCCCTCGTAGAGATAGAGCTCCACGACGTAGTGCTCGTATGGGTGGCTCACGAAGCTAATCAACTTGCCGGATTGGATGTCCACGCCAAGCCGATGCATCACTTCACGCTTGAGCGCCGTCGCGTCGCTCTCGCCTTCTTCGACGCGCCCGCCGGGGAACTCCCACAGCAATGGCAGCACCGCCGAGGCTCGGCGTTGGGTAATCAGATAGCGGCCACCGCGTTCAATCACGGCAGCTACGACTCGTATCGTGCGCGTCGAGCCCATGTGCCGACAGTCAGCAATCGATGCGGAACAGCTGCTGACCCATGAGCAGGATGTCGGTGGCGCCCACCGTACGTTCGCTGCGCAGGCGCACGAAGGTTCCGTTCGAGCTGCCAACGTCCGTCAGGTAGATCTTTCCGTCGGGACCCTTGGCAATGCTGCAATGTAAGCCGGAGACATAGCCGTCCTCCGAGAACAAGATGTCGCCGCGCTCGCGGCCGCAGTGCACTCCACGCTCGGGAATGGGGAACGCATTGCCCGTGGTGTCGCGGCCGATGACCAGCGCGAGGCGCCCGATGTAGCCCTTCGCGGGGCTACCGAAGCGCTCGACGTTGTCGGGTGAACGGCCTTGCCCCTTGAGCTCTTCGAGGCGAATGATCTCCTGTCCGATCCGGAACAAATCACCGAACTCGAGCAGGCAGGGCTCGTTCGGACGAAGCTTCAAGTAGACGCCGTTGAGCGAGTCCTCGTCTTTGACGGAGAGTTGAGTGCCGCGACGAGTGAAGGTCGCGTGGCGCGGCGACAGATAGCTGTCACCCGCAAAGATCGACCCGGTGTCGCGGCCGAGCGTGATCTGCGCGACGTCAGGCAAGCGATAGGTGCCAGCCTCGCTGCCGTCAGCGCGCAGGGCAGTCAAAATGATCTGCGGATAAGCGGACGCGACCGGCGCAGCCGCGGGTGGCGCTGCAGAAGGATTCGCACCAGCGAGCGCCCCGAGGTTGTAGCCGCAGGACGCGCAAAATCGGTGACCCGTTCCGTTCACGTGGCCGCACTGAGGGCACGTGACCGTGGCACTCGCTCCCGGGGGCGCCGCCGATGGCGGCCGAGCGGCAACCGCTGGCGCAGCCGCCGGTGGCGGTGGTGCTACTGGAGGCGGCGCGGCCGCAGGCACCGCGGCGACCGCCGGTACACCTTGCGGAGGCGTCGCTGCCGTAAACGGTTTCGCTGCAGCTGCACGCGGGAGCTCCGCTCCGCAACCCAAGCAAAACTTATAGTGGTCCTGATTCTCCTTGCCGCACTTCGTACACGTGATCACAGGTGTCCTCCAGGGGAGCGGACCGAGCAGACGAAGGAGACATCTTCCCTCGTAACCGCGCGATTATCCACGGCCCTTTGCCAGGGTCAAGGTCTCGAACTCATGGGGTGAGCATGGCCAGCGCTTCGCGCAGCAAGTTTCCGAGGGGTTCGGTGCCTAGCTTCGGACCGAGGGCCGAGACTGCGCGCTCGGCTTCGCCCGGGCGGTAGCCCATATTGACGAGCGCGCTGAGTAGACGATCGGCCTCGTTTCCCAAGGATTCGACCGGCGCGCTCGCCACGTTGCTATCCAAGCCCCGCAGCTTTTCTTTGAGCTCCAAGACCAGCCGTTCGGCCGTTCGCTTGCCGATGCCAGGGATTTTTCCGAGTCGCGCATGATCGCCTCGCTCGATGGCGCGTGCGAGTTCGTCGACCGGCATCGCGCTGAGCACGCCCATCGCGGTCTTGGGACCAACGTTGGGCACGGCCAGCAGCAAGCGAAACACGCGCCGGTCCGTCTCCGTCGCAAAGCCGAACAGATCCAGCGCATCCTCGCGGACGTGGGTGTGGATCCACAATTCGACGTCGGAGTTGGCATCCGTCCGGGCTCGACCGAGTGTGCCGACCGGCGTGGTGACATCGTAGCCGACACCGTGAACGTCCAGCACGACCGCGCCGGTCGCTTCGTCGCTCAGCACGCGACCGCGTAAACGCCCGATCAAGCGCTCCTCGGCGCGACTCTCGTGTGACGGACGAATGAGGTAGGGGACGCAGGAGGCACCAAGGCCGCCTGAACGTAGTGGCTTTTGATCGCCCGAGCAATCCCGTGCTAAAGCGCCGACCAGTCGACTCATGCGTTATCCCCTCTCGTCTGCCTCGTTCGGCTTGTTCGGAGCAGTGCTCGTGACCGCGCTCGCCGCGTGCGGCGGTTCTTCGAGCGAAACGCCGCCGCCACTGCAACCGGACCCAGCTGGGTTTCGCTATGCGCCTGCATCGTCTCGACCCACGCTGGACGAGAGCGACGCGGGCAACGCGCCGCTCGACCCGAACGAGAAGCCGCGGCAGCCGGCGCTTGCTCCGTCGGGCAGCGCACCAGCCGCACGCTGATCGAGGGAAATCAGAACGCGCCGCTCAGTGAGACGCCGGCGAACCCGGGCGACACTGCGGGGCTGATCTCGGGCTTGCGAATGCTCGCGCTGCTGGTGGCTTGGCGCGGTTGCACGAAATACCAGATCAAGCCGCCAGCGAGCGTTGCCGCTCCGACGCCCGTGACCACTCCGCCCCAGATCTTGCGATTGCGAGCACTGTTGCCCCCGGCCTTATTTCCGGCTGGATCCGAGCTGTTGTCGCAATTGCGATTGGGGCACAGCTCTTCGTAGTGGCTGACGTCTTTTGAAGCCTTGCCGTACATCACGCCGCCCACGATCAACACCGCGCCGCCCGCGCCTGCGACGATTAGCGGAGTGATCGAGCGCTTGCCCTGTGGCTCCGGCGGGGGCGGCGGAGGTTGGGCAGGCTCGGTCTTGGCGGCAGGTGGAGGAGTGGCCGCGACGGGAGGCGCCGTTTCTGCAGTGATTTGCTTCTTCAGCACCTCAATGCGCCGTTGAATTTGCTCTTTGTCCGCGGTGTTCGGTTCTCGCACCAAGAACGTCTCCAGCGCGACCACCGCTTGACGCTTCTGTCCGTACAGTTCGTAGGCGCGCGCCAAATTCTTGAGCAACAGATTGGCGGTGCAATCTCGGCGGTATGCGTCTTCCCAATAGGTGATCGCACGCGGGTAGTCCGCCTCGTCGAACGAGGCGTTGCCCGCTTGGTACGCCCCTTTAGCGGCAGCGGTTTCCGCCTCGGTCGGTACCTTGAGGCACTCTGGGTAGGGCTTCGGTTCGTCCTCTGCGTGTGCCAGCGCCGGTGCGACCATTACGGCACCGCCGATCAACCAAAGGCTCACGTGCTTCCGCATTCTGATTCTCTTCATCTCAGGGCGCGTCCAAGAGGCACAGCATACGAGGAATCGCGACCAGAACCCAAATGCTTCGCATGCCCGGCCAAGCGGCCAAGGTGGCGGTTGAGGTAACGGCTTCCACGTGCACCGCGCGTGTGTTGCACGTGCGGTTCTCGTCAGAGGTGGGCGCTGCTTTTCTGCCTACACGCGCGCCAATTCGCGCTCGAGGACTCACTTGTGCCGCGCAACGATCCGGGCTCATGTTTGCTCTGGTGAAGTTGGTTTTTTTGTCGCCTCTCTCGCGTGTTGCGCGTCGAGCCGCGCCGATCATTCTGCTGTCAGCGCTGGCGGCAGCCCTTGCGCCGTCCGTCTCGGCTCAGCCAAAGGACGCGCCCAGCAAGCGCCTGGAAGCGATCCGCGCGGAGATGGACAAGGGACAAGGCTTGTTCGTCGCCGGCAACTACGCGGGTGCGGCCGAGGTGTTCGAAGCAGGGTACGCCGCGTATCCGTACTCGGCGTTTCTATTCAATGCGGGCGTCTGCTACCAAAAGCAAAACGACGTTGACCGTGCGCTCGCAAAATTCAGAGAGTACATAAAAGTCGATCCGAACGCGCCCGATCGCGACAAGGTGAATCAGCGGATCGCAACGCTGGAAGCCGCCAAGGCCGCTGCAGTCGTACCCGCGTTGGGTGAAGCGGGCAGCACGGGTGATGCAGGCGCGCAGGCGCCGGTCGCGCTGCCTACGGGTGACGATCAGACCTCGATGAAATCCTTGGTGGTGATCGAGACCGAGCCCGACGGAGCGCCGCTGCGCATCTACCAACGCGTGGACCCGACCGCGCAGTTCACGCTCGGTGCCGCCAACCCGGGTTTCAAAGAAGTCGCGTCAACGAACGCTCCCGCTAACCTCACGTTGGACGTCGGCCAGTATCACGTCGTGGTCGAGAAGTTTCGAGACTTCAACGCCAGTGAAGCTGACATGACCGTGTCGCCGGGTCACGTGCACCAACTGAAAGCGAACCTGTCGCAAGGTAAGTTCATGGCTTTCTTGCGCGTGTCGTCCAGCGTGATGGGGGCGCACATTTGGATCGACGACAAGAAGAAGGAGCGTTCACTCTGGGGCAACACCCCACACGGTGAGCTCGTCCCGGGCGGCAAGCACGATGTGTTGGTCGAGGCGCCCGGATTCGAGCCACTGCTGTCCAGCGTGGAGCTTGAACACGGACAGCAGAAGGAGCTCGAGGTGCGTCTCGAGCGACTCGGCTACGGGGTGCTCCGCGTCGATGCGACGGCACCCGTGGTGAGCGTCCGCGTCGACGATCTGCCGAAGGGTGTTTGGCGCACCGGTACGGAACCGCTCGATATCCGCTTCGACGCGGGTGAACACCGACTGACTGTCGAGGCTGATGGGCGCAAAACCTTCAGAGGTAAGGTGGTCGTCCCGCGTGGTCAGATTTTGCCACTGCACGTGAAGATGATCCCGAAGTACCCGCGCGGCCCCGCCTGGACTCAGGCCATCATCGGCGCGGCTTTTTTGGGTGCATCGATCTACGCCGGCGTCGAGTCGAATCGCTTGTACGACGAGGTGAAGAAGGACCGTGAAAACGGCAACCTGGAAAGCGGCGATGAGCGCGCGACGCGAGGCAAGTGGCTCGCAGGCGGCGCGGACGCGGGCTTCGTGATCGCGGGCGTACTCGGCGGCCTGGCTACCTACAACTTCATCAAAGATCCGCTCCCTGAGTCGTCGCTCACTGAAGACAAATTGCTCGAATTCGAAGATCCGTTGAAGACGCGCCCGGTTGCGCGACTGGCACCGCAGCAAGCGTTGCGGCAGGACGTCGCTGCGGTCGAACGAGCGCCTCGCTTGGAGTTGATGCCCAGCGCTTCGACCACGGGCGGCGGTTTGTTCTTGGGAGGGAAGTTCTGATGCGCTCTCCCTTGCTACGCCTAACCCTCCTGGGTGGGCTAACGCTTGGCGTGTCGGCCTGCTCCTGGTCGCGCTTCGACGATCTAACGGCGAGTGCGCCGGTCGTTCTGCTCGAGAAGCCCGACTCGCTGAACAACGGCTTTGGCGTGAGCCTCGCGACGGCAACCAACGGCGGCCGCAGTCAGGTGCTCGTCGGAGGGACGGTATCGACCACGGGCGCCGCGCTGTACGAGATCGGCCAAGAGGACGCGCCGAATACAAGCGCGATAGATACCAACTATTGCTCGGGCGCCAATGGCAAACCTTGCTTTTTGTCCTCGCTGATCGCGGGTTTTGCCAATGCTCAAGGCCCCGATCAGCTGCATTCGCTGTGTTACGCGGTGGGCACCGGCGAAGTCGTGAAGCAGGGGCTGGTGATGCGCTGCCAGGACCACAGCCAATACAGCCTGGACATGCCCCCGCCAGCCCAACAGTTGCTCGCGATGTCGATCGCGCAGAACCAAGCACCACACGATTACCCGCTCGCGACGGACCGCACGGACGATCCCACTCTGCTGGCGAGCCTGCCGGATCTGCGGCTGGCTTGGTTTTATCCGGAACGGAGCACGACATTGGGCGAGCTCCAGTTGCCCGACGGCATGCAAGTAGACGATCCAAGCTTTGGGCGATCGCTCGCGGTGCTTGCCGTCGCTGGCGGTCGTGTCCTTGCCATTGGCGTCTCCGGTCTGTCGCAGGTACTGCTTTGGAAGACCGAGGGCGACGCGAGCGCGCATTACATTGGCTGCTTGGGCGGCCACAGCGGGATGGGTCGCGCGCTTGCCGCCGGCAGAGTCAACGCGGACGCCAACGACGACCTAGTGATCTCCGATTCGAACCAGGTTCGCGCGATCGACGGTGCCGCTCTGTTTCAGCTCTCTGAAACCACGTCCACCGAGTGCGACCTTGCGCCCTCGGACCTCGCCGGGACGCTGGGCCCATGGGAATGTGGTTCGACCACTAGCGATGTCAGCGGCTGCGAATCGTCCGACTTCGGCGCTGCCCTCGCGGTCGGCGACCTGGACGGCGACGGTGACGGCGAGGTCATCGTCGGCGCCCCGAGAATGTCCGTCCGCGGCCAGGAAAAGGCCGGCGCGCTCTTGGTTTACGATGCCGAAACGGCGGGCGGTTCGGCCCCGGTCGATGTGAGGTTCATGTCCTCCGCCGAAAATGGCGATGAGCTGGGGCGGTCGATCGTCGCGCCACACGCCGGCAAGCGTGACATCATAGCCGCGGGCGCCCCCGGCCACGGCAAGGCGGCGCTCTTTTACTGTTCGTCCCTGATTCCCCACGGTGCGGCCGGCTCGCGCTGTCCGTGACCCCCTCGCAACCATCAAGAGACTCGGTACCACCGTCGATGCTCCCTGAACGCAAACAGATCCTAGTCGTCGACGACGAACCGAACCTCAGGCGCGTGCTCAGCGCGCAGCTCGAGCGCGACGGCTACGACGTGCACACGGCGGAGGATGGCGAGCAGGCTCTGGTGGTGCTCAAAGAGCATCACTTGGATTTGATCATCACCGATCTGCGCATGCCGAAGCTCGACGGCATGGAGCTGCTCCGTCGCGCCGTCGCCATCGACGACGAGCTGCCGGTGGTCATGATCACCGCGCACGGCACGGTCGACAATGCAGTCGAAGCGCTCAAGACCGGCGCCTTCGATTACCTCACCAAGCCGTTCGATCAGGCGGAGGTTCGCGCCATCGTGCGCAAGGCGTTGCGCACGCGTGACTTGTCAGCCGCCGAAGCCACGCGCCCGGAGTCGGATGCGCGAGAATCGGCGCGCTACGGCATCATCGGTCAGAGCCCGAGCATTCTCGAGCTGTACACGGTGCTGGATCGGGTTGCGGATACGCCGACCACGGTGCTGGTCACCGGCGAGAGCGGTACCGGTAAGGAGCTCGTTGCGCGCGCGCTGCATGAAAACTCGTCGCGCCGCGACAAGCCGTTCATCAAGGTCAACTGCGCCGCGATTCCGAAAGATCTGATGGAAAGCGAGCTGTTCGGGCACGAGCGCGGTGCGTTCACCGGCGCGGTCGGCTCCAAGCCCGGCCGTTTCGAGCTGGCCAGCGGTGGCACGCTGTTCCTGGACGAGATTGGCTCGATTCCGGTCGAGATGCAGGTCAAGTTGCTGCGCGCGCTGCAAGAGAGCGAATTCGAGCGCGTCGGCGGAGTAAAGACCATCCGTGTCGACGTGCGGCTGGTCGCCGCGACCAACAGCGATCTGAAGCGCGAAATCGCAGCCGGCGCGTTCCGCGAAGACTTGTACTACCGCCTGAACGTCGTGCCCATTCGCTTGCCGTCGCTTCGCGAACGCGCCACCGACATTCCGCTCTTGGCCAAACACTTCATCGACAAGTTCAACGCGCGTCTGAAGAAGAGCGTCACCGGTTTGGAAGCGGACACCGAGGCGCACCTGGTGTCGTATCCCTGGCCCGGCAACATTCGCGAGCTCGAGAACGTGATCGAACGTGCCGTGCTGTTCTCGGACGGCAGTGAGTTGAAGGTCTCCGATTTGCCGTCCGAGGTCAGAGACGTTTCCACTCCCGAACCGCCCGCGACGCAAACAGCGAGCGAGAGCGCCGTTGCGTCGGCGACCGATGGCTTGAAGGAGCAGGTCAAGGCAGCGATGAGCAGGCTCGAACGTGAGCTGATCGTCAAGGCACTCGACCAGACCTCGAGCAACGTCACCCACGCCGCACGCTTGCTGAAGATCTCGCGCAAGGGACTACAACTCAAGATGAAGGAGCTCGGTCTGCGCGAGCGGGACGAGCGCCCGGAGTCGTGAGCCCGCGGCAGCGCGCTGCGGCCTTGAGTTGCCTCGCGTTGAGCGTCGCATGCCGCGCGAACCGAGCCGCTCCGGTGCAGGAAAGCGCGCCGAAGAGTTCGGCGAGCTCTTCGATCGCGCCGCCGGAGGCGCCTCCCGAGCCTCGCCAGGGCATGGTCTGGGTACCGCGCGGACCGCTCGTGGCGGGCACCCCCGAGGGCAGTCTGCCGCGAGCCGCGGACGAGGAAATGCCGGGCGAGCAGGTAATACTCAAGGGTTACTACATCGACCTCTTCCCGTATCCCAACGAAGAGGGTGCGATCCCGCTCACCAACGTCACGCAGGCCGCGGCCGCCGCCCTGTGCAGCGAGCGTGGCAAGCGGCTGTGCAGCGAGCTCGAGTGGGAGCGCGCCTGCAAAGGCCCGGAAAACCGTCGCTACGAATACGGTGAGAATTATCGCGCCGAGCGCTGTGGGACCGGCGCGCCGCCCGTGATGCGACCTGCCGGCATTCGCGTCGCGTGCCGCAGTGATTTCGGTGTTCGCGACATGCATGGCGGCGGCTGGGAGTGGACGGCGAGTCCCTGGGGGCGAGGCACGAGCGCGGGCCTCGTCAGCGTGCGCGGTGGCAATTCCGTCGAAGGAGAGATCGTGGGGCGCTGCGCCAATGCCCGGGCGGAGCGCCCGACCAACCCCAGCGCCACTATCGGTTTTCGCTGCTGCGCGGGTGAAGCCAATGCGATCGAGGTCGTCCTCGATATCAAGCGCGGCTCGAGTCTCGAGCTCTTACGCCGAATCGACAAGCCGCAGCTGACTCAGATTTTGGATGCATTGCCCGCGGCCGCAAATGCCGAGCTGGGCTCTCGCGCCGCTCTGAGCGTCATCGATCACCAATGGCAGTGGCGCCCGATCGGTAACGACGAGCTGTACGCAACGCGCATTTGCTCGGGGCTCGGGCGCCGTCCAGTGTGCGGCGTCGCGATCACGCGCACCCTGCTCGGTCGCCCCACGTTATTGGCGTGGGCGTCGAGTCGACACTGGTTGCCGAGCGTCGAAACGGATCGCGATCCGCGCGATCTGTGGATGATCGGCGGCGACGAGACCGGAACCTATCAGCGACTGATTCAGTACCGCTTCGGCACAGTCGTGGTCAGCGCCGAAGAGCACCGCTTGCGCGAGAGCACGAAGAAGAAAAAGAAGAAGAAGGGTTGAGCTTCGACGTCAGACAGGGGCGCCAACCAACCGCGCTACCAACGCCTAACTCGGCGGCAACCGAAGCAATCGCTCCGCGGCGCCCACTACCCACTCGGCATGATCGAGCACTTCCTGGCTCGCGCTCGGCTTCCCGAACAACGCGCGTTGTTCCAAGAACGAGAGCCCGAGCGAGTACACGACCATCCAAACCACGTGACGGAGTTCAGTGCGCTCTGCTTCATCTCGGCCGAAGGCGTTGGCGAGCATCGTGAAGCCCGGATAGAGCCGTTCTTCGAAGACGCGCTGAATGAAGGCCCGGTTCGCCTTGCTCTCCAGCGCGACCACGAACATGAAGCGCACGAAACGTGGGTGCCGCTCGGTCGACCACAGATCGACCACCGCACGCATCGCAAAGCGCGGAATGTCTTCTTTGCGCATGGGAGGCGGGAGATCGAGCGCCGAGGCCAACATCTTGTCGGCGCAATACTCGACCACGGCGCTGACGAGCGCGTCCTTGCTCGGAAAGTAGTGGTAAAGGCTCGGTTGGCTGATGCCGAGTTCGGCCGCGAGCTTGCGCAACGAAGCGCCCGCTACGCCATGCTCTGAAACCAATGTGAGCGCGGTCTCCAACACTTCCTCCCGGCGTGCGGGAGGCTCGGTCTCAGTACGCTTCTTTGGCGCGGCGCGGGACTTGGGGGACTTGCCCATCGATTCGGCTGCGCAGCCTAGAGCGCCGACCGGTTTGAAACCAATACAGAAACGAGGGAGGCCGAAGCGAAACGCACGCCCGAGGAGCGAGCACCGGAGGACTAGCAGCGCTAATTCGAGGAGCGCAGCGACGAGGCCGTGCGTTGCAGCGATGGTATCGCTCGTTTATGGGTTGGTTTCAGACCGATCGGCGCTCGAGTCGCTCGCGTGGGAGTTGCCACGGATCTCGCGTACTCGTGGACCGAGCTCAACAGACCGCCGAGTGCGACCAAGATCATCACGAATACCGGCGCCAATGGCACGATCGGCAGCATGAACAGGGCCAGCGCGAGGGCAACGATCGCGTAAAAACACCAACTGACGCCGATCAGCAGCAGGGCATGCAGTGGGTAACTGAGACGCGCTTCGGCTGTGCTTTCTTTCACGGCGATACTCCGGGTGGGTGTGTCAGGCTATCGACCGATAGTCTGTGACCTATCGATTGATAGGTCAAGGGTTCGCGCCGAAAATTGCGCGATTTTTCGAGACGAGCAGAAGCGGGCTATGCTGGGAGGTCTCGAATGAACGAGCGCGCGTTGATCACGTTGGGGCTGCTCTCGGCCTGCACTCTCCCCGGTGGACCGAGCAACGCCATGACTCGCTTGCACGAGAAGATGCGCGACTACCAGGCGCGCGAACCTGCAAACGCCATCCTGCTCACGGTGCTCGGGTCGGCGGCGGCGTTCTACGTGGCAGAGCGTGGTCGCAATCCGAAGGTCGCCTCCTTCTACGATGCTCTCGTCTACGCGGCGACCAACTTGTCCGTTGGCTATTCGGACATCTTTGCCAAGACGCCGAGTGGCAAAGCAATCGGCGCGCTGCTCATGACCTATGGCCCCGCGCTCGCGACGCGCGCGCTCGATCCACCAGGTGTTCCGGTGCCGAGCACGCCTGTGTCGCACACGAGCGGCGTCAGTGACGCTGCCGTCGATCGCATCGTGGCCAGCCTCGACGCGATTTTGGCCGAGCTTCGCGCGCGACCGCTATGAACGAGGTCTTGCGTCTCGCTCTCTCGTTTCCGGGCGTCGTGTACACGGTGCTGCTCGGTGTCGTGCTCGTGTATTGGTTGTTCGTTGTCGCCGGAGCCATCCACCTGGGTGACGGTTCGGCCGATGGGCACTTCGACGGCATCGGTGACCACGGTGCTGATGTGGGTGATGTGGGTCATCCCGGCGGCGACGTTGCCGATGGCGGCGGCGATGGGGGAGACGGCGGCGACGGTGATGGCGACGCGAGCGAGGGCTCGCCGGTAGCAGCGCTGATCCACGCGCTACACCTGCGCTCGGTGCCGGCGACCGTGATATTCAGCCTGATCATCACCTTTTCCTGGTTGGTGTGCACGATCGCGATGCAGCTGGTGTCGCGGGCGGCGCCATCCGGCTCGCTGTCTCTGTTGAGCTGGGCGGTGCTTGCGGGCTCGCCGATCCTAGCCTTGCCGCTGACCTCGTTCTCGGCCCGCCCGTTGGTCAAAGTGTTTGCTCATCGCAGCGCGACATCGCATTCCGATCTGATCGGGAAGACCTGCGTCGTGCGTACCGGCACGGTGACCTCCACCTTCGGCGAGGCGTCGTTGGAAGACGGCGGTGCGGGCCTCGTTCTGCGTGTGCGCGTGGATCGTGAGCTGCCCGTGAAGCGCGGCGATCAAATGCTGATCGTAGAATGGGACCGCGAACGCGAATCGTTCTTGGTGGAGCCGCTCGACGCACTCGAGCCGAACGGCGATCGGCACAAACTCCGCTAATCCCCTTCACGCCTGTTCAGTTTGGGGCCGTTGGCGTTTTGGGGGGTCCGCCGCGCCCGAAGTCGTGCGATCTTTCGCGACAATGAACACTGGGGATCCTCAAATCGTCGGGCTCGTTCCGGTTCTCGTCGTCGTGGGCGTGATCGTCCTGCTCCTGTTCGGGGTGCTGGCGTTGTTATCGCGCTTCTATCGTCAAGTGGATCAGGGCCGCGCGTTGGTGGTCAACACGATGCGCAGTGAACCGGTCGTGGCATTCACCGGCGCCATCGTCTATCCCGTCATCAATCGAGCGGAGGTCATGGACCTGTCGGTGAAGACGATCGACATCGACCGCCGCGGCAAAGAAGGGTTGATCTGCAACGACAACATTCGCGCCGACATCAACGTCACGTTCTTCGTGCGCGTGAACAAGACCGTGGACGACGTGCTCAAGGTTGCGCAGTCGGTCGGTTGTCAGCGCGCGAGCGACCCGACGGCGCTGTCCGAGCTGTTCTCCGCCAAGTTCGCCGAAGCCTTGAAGACGGTGGGCAAGCACTTCAACTTCGAAGAGCTGTACACCAAGCGTGACGCTTTCAAAGACAAGATCATCGAAGTCATCGGCAAGGATCTGAACGGCTTCATCTTGGATGACGCGGCCATCGACTACTTGGAGCAGACCCCGCTCGAAGCGCTCGACAAAGACAACATCATGGATGCCGACGGCATTCGTAAAATCACCGACTTGACGGTGATTCAAAACTTGAAGACCAACGAGCTCCGTCAAAAGGAGCGCATGGAGACGGGTAGTCAGAATCTGACCGCGGACGAGGCCGTATTTCGCTTCGAACAGCGTCGCTCGGAGGCTGAGGCCAAGAAGAACAAAGAGGTCGCGGTTTCTCAAGCTCGCGAGTCGAACGAGGCCCTGCGTGTTGCTAGTGAAGAGCACAAGAAGACTCTGCTCATCACCACCAAGAACGACGAAGAGGCGTTGATCGCTGACCAGAACAAGGAACGCGGCGTCGCCATCGCGCAAAAGGCTCGCGAACGCGAGATTGCCGTCGAGACCGAGCGGGTAGAGAAGGCACGCGCGCTCGAAGCGATCGGCCGCGAACGCGAGGTCGCGCTGGTGAGTATCGCTCGCGACAAAGAGGTCGAGCTGCAAAAGAAGGAAATCGCGAACGTGGTTCGCGACCGCATCTCGGTCGAAAAGAGCGTGGCCGCGGAAGAAGAACAGATCAAAGATCTGCGCAACAACTCCGAGGCCACGCGCAAGAAAGAAGCCGTGCGCATCGCCGCCGAGGCCGCCGCGCAAGAGGTGCTGGTCAAGCAAGTCAAAGCTGCCGAAGCCAGTGAGGAAGCCGCCAAGTTCAAGGCTCGCGAGCGGATCCTGCTCGCCGACTCCGAGCTCGATACTGCGGACAAAACCGCGCGCGCCAAGATTCGCATCGCCGAAGGCGTTCAGGCCGAGTCGGCCGCGGAAGGTTTGGCCAAGGTGCGTGTGCGTGAGGCTGACGCAGCGGCCATCGAAAAGCAGGGCTTGGTCGAGGCCAAGGTCGCGCGCGAAAAGCTGGTCGCCGAGGCCGCGGGTTTGGCTCAAAAGGCCGAATCGATGAAGCTGCTCGACGGCGCGGGCCGCGGTCACGAAGAGTTCCGACTGCGCTTGGACAAGGAGAAGAGCGTCGAGCTGGAAAAGATCCGGGCGCGCAAAGAAGTGGTCGCTGCCCAAGCCCAGATTTTGGCCCAGGCGATGGGCAACGCGCGCGTCAACATCGTCGGTGGTGATGGTCAGTTCTTGGAGCGCTTCATGAACGCGATCTCCATGGGACAGTCGGTCGACGGCGCGCTCGAACAGAGCGACACGTTGCGTGAGTTGGTTCAGAGCTTGATGAGCGGCAGCAACAACGGCGCAGGCCTGGCCGAAGCGCTCGACAAGCTCGCGCCGCTGGTCACCCAGGTCGGCAACAAGGATATCGTGGTGGAAGAAGTTCAGAAACCGCGGCGCTGAACGAATCGCACCATGGTCGCCGAGGAAACGCCCGCCAGCGAGACGAAGCTCGAGGGGGGCAGCTACGAAGTCATTCGCCGGCGTTTGCTGGACCGCGCGGCAGAGCTCGGCAAGCGCTGTGAAGCGCTGAACGCCGCGCGCTCCAAGCTATTCGGTGGTCGAGAGCTGGCGCTGCTCGCGACCGATCGCGTGCGCACGGAGAACAACTGCGTGCCGCGCGACGTGGTGAGCGTCGCTGGGCATCTGTTGTTCGGGTTTCAGGTATTCATTGGCTTGAAGAGCGAAACCAAACCCAGCGACGCGCTTTCGACGTACCGTTTTCAGCGCACTGGCGACGCCTTCGACTTGTCGAGCGCGAGCTTCGACGGGCCGCTTTCGTTTTTGGCCAATCCGGACTTCGCTCGCGAATTCAGTGACGTTTTCCGGTACTACAAGGACGCGCGGCTCCTTCAGCTGCGGCGCACCGACACGCGTCTCTTGATCGTGACGCAAATCGGCGCGACCGAGCGCGACGTGAAGGTGTTCCGATTCGCGATCGACGCGCAGAGTCGAGTCTCGTACATGGACGCGCGGGGTGAGGAAGACGCAGTCCCGCCGCGACCACATGCGTTCGCCTGGACGCCTACGACGCGCGAGGATCAGGTCTCGGGCAAGCACCCGCACGTCAACATTTTGAACGAGGTGTTCGTCGAAACGGTGGGCGGAGATCTCACCGTCAAGATCGAGAACAACACCCAGGACGGCCTCGGCATCTATCGTGAGCCGGTCGACGACCCGAACCAGACCCTGGACGACGCCGAGATCGCCTACGCGAAACTCGGCAGTCTGATCCTGCTCAAGATCAGGCCGTTCCGAGAAGAGAAGACGCGCTACCTGGTCTACAACAGCCGCACCGAGCACGTGTTGCGGGAAGACTCGATCGGCCAGTCGTGCCTCGAGCTGCCCGAGAATCACGGCATCATCTTTCCGGCTGGGTATTACCTCGAGTCTGGCGAGTACAAAGTCTTCACCCCTTCGGGTATCGCGCAGCGCGTCGAGCGCGTCGCCGATCTGCGCATCGAACGCGTCTTGCCCTCGCCGAACGGCGAAGACGTGCTGTTCGTCTTCTATCGTGAGGACGAAGGTGAGTACGAGCTCATGCCGTACAACCTGATCAAGAAGGAGGTGCAAACGCCGATCCGGTGCCACGGCTACAGCTTGTTTCCTGATGGCACGATGCTGATTTTTCGCGCCACGCCCGGTCAGGAACCGACGCGCGTGCACCCGGTCCAGGTTTGGCAAACCCCCTTCACGACGCTCGAGTTCGCCGCCTCCGCGCCCACCGATGGTTCGTACCTGGCCAAGGTCGGCAACGCGGATTTGGTCGCCGGCATCAGCGAGGCGTTGACGGTTCAGAAGCTAGCTAAACTCGAGCAACCCACGCGGCGCAGTTTCGAAGACGTGGTGAGCTTTTCACAGCGCTTGTTGGATGCGAATCACTGGCTCGGTCACCCCGAGGCGTTCGATCTCGCGAGCGTGGTGCGCGAGACGCAAGCCGCCGCCGCGCTAATCATCGACGAGTTCGAGAAGCTGCGTGCGCTCGAGAAGGCGGCGCGCGACGCGGTGAACGCCGCGGAAGAGCACCAAAAGCAGCTGCTCGATAAGCTGCGACCGTCGGACTTGCGTTCCGTGGATGCGTTCTTGGGCGCGCTCAGTGCGCTGAAAAAGCAGCGCGGTGCCTTGGTATCGCTCGACGAAGTGCGCTCGGTGGATCACCCGCGCGTCGCGGAATTGCAGGTGGCAATCGCCAAGCGATTCGATGAGGTGAGCGCGGCTTGCGTCGGCTTTTTCCTGTCCGTGGACGCATTCAAGCCCTTGCTCGACGAACTCGATCAGCTGGTTCGCAAGATCGAGGCAAGTAAGACCGCGGGCGAACTCAGCGGGTCCCGCGCGGAGCTGGATCGCATTCACGAAGGGTTGACTTTGCTCGCCGAGACAATCAACGGTCTCAAGGTCGCCGACCCGACCGCGCGCACTGCGATTCTCGATGGCACGAGCAGCGCGTTCGCGAAGCAGAACCGCGCGCGTGCCATCTTCGACGGTCGCTACCAAGAGCTCTCCGTGAACGAGGGCCGCGCGGAGTTCGCGGTTCAATTCAAGCTGCTCGGCCAGAACGTGGTCAGCGCGCTCAGTTTGGCCAAGACCCCCGAGACCTGCGACGAGCAGCTCGGCAAGCTGATGTTGCAGCTCGAAGAGCTGGAGAGCAAATTCGGCGAATTTGCCGAATTCGCCCCAGAAATTGCCGAAAAGCGCGAGGAGGTGCTGGCTGCCATCGCGACCAAGCGCCAGGCCATCGTCGAGGAGCGTCAGCGACGAGCTCAAAACTTCGCGGTCGCTGCCGAGCGCATCTTGTCTGGGATCGTGCGCCGCGCGCAGAATTTCAAAGAGCTCGACGAGCTGAATACGTTCTTCATTTCCGACCCGACGTTGGGCAAGCTGGAAGAGCTTCGCGAACAGCTGCTCGAACTCGGTGACTCCGTTCGCGCCGAGGAGCTCGACGCAAAGTTGAAAGCCGCGCGCCAAACGGCGCTGCGTGCCCTGCGCGACAAGACCGAACTGTCTGGCGGCGGGGACGACACGATTCGCTTCGGTGAACACCGCTTTCTCCTCAATACTCAGCCGTTGGAATTGACGATCGTCGCTCGCGAGGGCGGCCTGTTCAGTCACCTGACGGGTACGGACTTTTACGAGCCGCTCAATGACGCAGGGCTCGAGCTTGGTCGCGAATTTTGGAACCAGGCGTTGGTCTCCGAAAGCGCAGACGTGTACCGTGGTGAGTACCTTGCGGTCGCCATGCTGCTCGATGCCGAGGCGGGGCGCGCGGGGTTGAGCGCGAACGCGCTCTCGATCGCCGCTCGTGAAGAGCGCTTGCCCGAACTGGTGCGCGCGTACGCCGCCGAGCGCCTCGACGAAGGCTACGAACCCGGCGTTCACGACGCCGACGCAGCCATCATCTTGAGCAAGATTTTGGTACTGCAGAAGAGCGCCGGGCTATTGAGCTTTTCCGCGAACGCGCGCGGCTTGGCCTGGCTGTATTGGCAATCGCTGCCCGAGGACAAGCAGGACTTGCTGTCGCGAAGAGCGGCGAGCATTGGTCGCTTGCGCTCGATCTTTGGCGATGCGGGATCGACTCTAGCATTGGCGCGCGAGTTCGAAGCGCCGATCGCCGACTACGCTGCCAGCATCGGCTTGAAAAATACGGTGCCGGCGCTGTTCGCAGCGCGATACTTGATCGAAGAGCTCGGACAGCCGCGTCCGAGCTTCACGGTCAGCGCGCACGCGGAGCAACTGCAGAGCGAGTTTCAACGCCACCTCGAAGATCTCGCCGCGCGGCGTGGCTTCGAGGAAGACCTCGCCTTGCTCGAAGCTCACGGTCCGGAGCGTATCGGTATCGCGCTGGCGTACGTGGATGCGTTCTTGAAGCAACGCCCGAACTCGCCGCTCGCCAGGTATCGCCTGGAGGTGGTGGCTCGCTTCATCGCGCTCGGTACAGCCAATGTCAGCGTTTCGACTGCACCGACCGAGACCGTCGTCTCTGGGCTACTCGGGACGCATCCTCGCGTCGTCAATCGCGAGCTTTCGCTCGCGCTCGATGAATTGCTCGAGCGCGTCAGTGCTTTCATCGAGGAGCGCGCGCCACGCTATCGCAGCTACAAGAAGCTGCGCGCGGAGGTCGCAGCGCGCGAACGCGCCCGCCTTCGGCTGGATGAGTTTTCGCCGCGCGTACTCACGTCATTCGTTCGCAATCGCTTGATTGACGAGGTGTATCTGCCGCTGATCGGCGCCAATCTGGCCAAGCAATTGGGCGCGGCTGGAAAGACCAAGCGCACCGATCTGATGGGCCTCTTGCTCTTGGTCTCGCCGCCCGGCTACGGCAAGACCACGCTCATGGAGTACGTGGCGAGCCGGCTCGGTCTGGTGTTCGTGAAGGTGAACGGCCCAGCGTTGGGTACGTCCATCGTCTCGCTCGACCCGAGTGAGGCTCACAATGCCACCGCGCGTCAGGAGGTCGAAAAGATCAATCTCGCGCTCGAGATGGGCAACAACGTGATGCTCTACCTCGACGATATTCAGCACACGAACCCCGAGCTCTTGCAGAAGTTCATCTCGCTGTGCGACGCGCAACGTCGGATCGAGGGCATCTGGAATGGGCGCTCGCGAACCTATGATCTGCGAGGAAAGAAGTTCTGCATCGTGATGGCGGGCAATCCGTACACCGAATCGGGCGCGCGCTTTCAGATCCCGGACATGCTGGCCAATCGCGCGGATACCTACAACTTGGGCGATATTCTTCACGGCAAAGAACAGGCGTTCGCGCTCAGCTACCTGGAAAACTCGCTCACCTCGAACGCAGTGCTGGCGCCGCTCGCCGGGCGAGAGCCGGCCGACGTCCACAAGCTAGTTGCGATGGCTCAGGGCGAAGAAGTGCCCGTGTCGGAGCTGTCGCACGACTATGGAGCCGCAGAGGTCGAAGAATTCGTGGCGCTGTTCAAGCGCTTGCTGCAAGTGCAACGCACGCTACTGCGCGTGAACCAAGAATACATCGCTTCTGCTTCTCAGGACGACCGGTATCGCAGCGAGCCGCAATTCAAGTTGCAGGGCAGCTACCGCAACATGAACAAGCTCGCGGAGAAGCTCGCCGCGGCCATGAATGACGCCGAGCTCGAACGCCTGGTCGACGACCATTATGCGAGTGAGGCGCAAACCCTGACCCGCGGCGCCGAACAGAACTTGCTCAAACTCGCCGAAATGCGTGGTCGCCAAAGCGAGGAGCAAAAGGCGCGCTGGGGCGAAATCAAGGATGCGTTCGTGCGCGTGCAGCGGATGGGTGGAAAAGACGAGGACCCGGTGGCACGCGTGACCGGCTCTCTGAGCTTGCTGGACGACCAGCTGAAAGGGATTCGCGAAGCCCTCGGCCGTGCACTGACCGCAAACGAAGCCGCGCAGACGGACGGCGGCGAGCAAGACGCGCTGCGCCAGGGCCTCGAGTCACTCTCGCGTCCCAAGCTGGAGGTCACGTTGCACGGCGCGCCGCCGCAGGAGCTTGCTCGTTTGGCTCGCGAGCAACTCGCGCTCTTGCGCGAGCTTCTCGGGCCCATTTTGAGCGGCGGTTTATCTCCCGCGAATGACGGCCAAGCCCAGCGCTTGGGCGAAATCGCCGCAGCCATCACCGGCATGCAGCGCACGATCGAGCGCGGCATGAGCCGCCCTGAACGAGTCGACGTGTCACTCGTCGGCCATTCCAAGACCAACTTTTGGAGGCCTGTTTCGAGTGACGACGTCTGCTCGTTGGGAGGTCTGTTCGTCGCGACCTATGAAAAGCCGCCTGCTCTGGGTGCGCCGATCGAGCTTTCTTTGGCGTTCCCTTCGGGCCCAACGTGTAGCGTCTTCGGCGCGGTTGCCTACACGCAAGACGAGCTGAGCGACGACTTCCCCGCGGGCTTCGGCGTTCGATTCAGCGAGGTCTCGCCAGAGGCACGAGCGCTAATCGAGGAGTACGCTTCCGTGCGCGAGCCACTGCTGCGCGACGACTGAACATCCGCGTGTCCGTTACGTGGGCGGAATTCGGATGTCGTCCTTGGTCCCAGCGATGTGATCGCGGCCATCCGAGTAGACCGTGACGTCGTTCTCGGCGCATTCGATTCTGTAGGGTTTTCCCCAAGGATCCGCGGGCGAGTGGTCCTTGTCGAGGATCTGGTCGCTGACCAATTGCTGGATCGTCGGACAGAGTGACGAGTCGTGCTCGATCCACCAAGATTTGACGGCCCCGCGAATGGTGCGCGCGTTGGTTTTTGCGTCTTTGTCTTGTGCATCCCACCAGAACTTGTGCACCGCGACGGCGGTGCTGGCGGATACCAAGGCGATGATCGCCACGACGATCAAGATCTCAATCAACGAGACGCCGCGTTGGGCGCGCCGCCTACCCCAATGAACGTGATTGCGCATGGGCACGCGCAGAGCAAGCCACATGCCGAAGCAGAAAATCAGCGAGCGTCTAGCGAAGCGACTCACGCGCTCGCCAGAATGCCATCCACTCCAGCGCTAGCGGCGCGCGACGCTGCCAAGTTGTCAGCTCGCTCTTCTCTCGATTCCGATCAGGGGGCGCACCACGCGTCCATGCGCGTGACGAGGGAGCGTTCGTGGACGCTGATGCGTTCCAGCTCTCGATTCAGGCGCTCGGCCTCGACGTTGTTGTTCGCGTCGAGGGCTGCGGCAAGCGAACGCAGATTCTCCGCGGCGCTGTTCAGCACGCCCGCGTATTCCGCGACCATCTTGGCCATCTCCTCGCTGCCGAATTCCATCGGGCCGAGTTGCTTGGCCAGACGTTCGTAGCGGCCGGCTGCTGCGACGTAACCGTTGCTCGAGGAGCTATTGCCTCCGGCGCCGCCGCCGGTTCCGCCGCCGCCGCTAGCCCCGCCGCTGCCGCCGCTGCCACCGTTCCCGCCGGCAAGGCTGCCGGCGCTGCCGTTCTCGGCGCCGCCGGTGTGCGTGATCGCGACCACATCATCGAGGGCCGGGTTGACTTGAGCGATCAGCGCACGGCATTGCTTGGTGCGCGTGAAGCGGCTGCAGCCGCCAGTTGCGTAGGCGATGGATCCGAGTACGAGCAGGGTGTTGATCTTTGCGATGCAACTGACGAACGAAGAATTGCCGAACATTGTGCTTGCGCCCGGACCTGACCGGGCTCGAAGCTGAACGTAGCATCATGGGTGCTGCGCGAACAATCAGGCGTGTCGCATCGGCGCTCGGCTGCGTGGCTTTGCTCGGCGCCTGTCATGCAGGCGGCAAGCCGCCAAAACGTCGGACGCCGGGGGCGCCGAGTGCCTTCGCTTCCGCAGGGCTCGCCGAGGGGACCGGTGAACGGCCGAGACCCGCCGCGAGCGCGGCGCCCAGACCATCGGCGATCGTGCAGACCTTGAGCGCGCTCCGCGCGCATCGACTCGCGATCGCTGCGCCCACTGCGCCGAGCGAATTGCTGGCATTTGGCAGCCATCGCCTGGTACAGGCGAGTCTCGACAAGGCCACCTTTCGCGACAGCAAGGACGGGCAGGTGGTCGCCGAAGCGAGCATCGGCACGGTGCGCGCGGTGGCTCACGGCCCCGACGGAACGCTGTTCGCGATCGGCTCGTCGAGTAGCGCGCTGCTCGAACCGCGGATGAAGGCGACGAAGCGTTTCCCTCACGTCACGTTCTTGCCGGATTCACGTCTACTTCCCGATCTGGAGGGACCAAGCCACTTCTACGTGTATTACCCCGAAGGAGCTCAACTCAACCTTTACCCGCTCAGCCGAGCCTCTGACTCCGTGCTGCCGATCGAGGCCATTTTTCACCTGGACGGTTGCGGTGAGCCGATGACTCAACTGCGGGACGGCGCGATCGTCTGCCGCTCCGTCACCGGAACTGGGTTCCTGCGCCAGGCACCGCGCGGAAGCCGTGCTGAATTCGCAGCTCCGAGCGGTGTGATCAGCGACGACCCGCTGCTGCGCTTGCTGCCAGGAATGCGCCTCGACGAGTTTTTCGCCATCACCCGTTCGGGTGCGGTTTTTCATCTGCGCGTGGCCGAAAACCTGCTGCTGTTGGCGAGCTTCCGGTTGCCCGCGCCGGCCTATGCGGTTGCAGCCAATACCGAAGCTCTTGCCTTCGTGCTGGTGACCGAGCCGGACTCGGAGCAGCCACGTCGCTGGTCGTTGTTGGTCACGGATCATGACGGGCGACCCCGCTTCGAGCAAGAGTTGCCCAGCCGTGCGCCCGGAGCCGATGAAGACTGGCTGGCGGCGGTTGCCGAGGACAAAAATCTCGCGATTTCCGGGTTCGAGCCGCTGGTCGCGGTCGGAGGCCCACGGCGCGTGACGGTCTGGGACTATCAGCAGACTCGCGAATTGTTCACGCGTTAGCCCACGAACCCTCGGGCCGCCTGGCCAAAATGCTGGAAAAGTTGGCCAATTTCTGGCTTCCGGGCAGATCGCTTGGGTGATGACCGGTGGTCGCTTCGAGTCCGAACTCGCTCTCGTCAAACGGATTGCAGATGAGCTCGCGCAAAAGCAGAAGGAGCGCGCGTCAAGCGCGCACTTACTCGCGGCGATTGCTGCTAGACCGAGCCCGGCGTCCGACTTGCTCCGCGAGCGCAAACTCGGCGTCGAAGAGCTGCTCCGCGCAGCTCGTGGCGTTGAAGAGGAGCTCGACGAGCCGCTGAAGGCGTGCCTGCAACGAGCCCGCGAGATCGCCGGGCGCATGGGTGATGGCGACGCCGCGGCGGTGCACTTGCTGGTGGCACTGGTTGGCGAGCCGCGCAGTTCCGCGCGCCGCGTCTTGGAAGGGTTGAACGTCGACACGTCGCGTCTGCGTACGCAGGCCGTGCAGGTCGGCCTAGGCTTGGTTGGTCGTCGACGCGCGTCGCCCGAGCAAGCGCGAGAAGTGCCGCTGCCGCCGCCGCGGCGTGTCTCGAAAGCCATCAAAGTTCCGCTGTATCCGCCGCCCCGCAAGTCGATGAGCGGTGAGGCCTCGTCTCAAGCGCCGTCGTCGGCCGCGACTCCAGAAGCGCGGGGTGCGGGCGTGATCGTGCCGGTGATGGCGCTGCCAAGCGGTGCGCCCAAGAAACGCGCGGCTGCGACGCGCTCGGTGCAACTCGTCCCGTTGCTCGAGAAACCGGTGCACAAGGAGCCGGAACCGTGGGAACGCTTCGAGCTCGACCCACAAAAGTTCCCGACGCTAACTACATTGGGCAGAAACCTCACCCTGGCTGCGGCGCGCGGTGAGCTCGATCCAGTGGTGGGTCGCGACGCCGTGATCGAACAAGCGTTGGACGTGCTCGCCAAACGCGAGGGCAACAACCCGTGTTTGGTGGGGATCGCGGGTGTCGGCAAGACGAGCATCGTGCGCGGCTTGGCCCAGCGCATCGCGGCCGCGGAAGACGTGCTGTCGCTCGACGATCGCGTGATCGTCCAAATTCCCGTCAGCGAGCTGGTAGCCGGCACTGGCGTGCGTGGCGCGTTGGCTTCGCGCATCGGTGCGCTGCGCAAGGAAGTGCTCGCTGCCAAGGGACGAGTGGTGATCTTCTTCGACGAGATCCATCAGTTGTTCACTGGCGAGGCAGCAGAAGAGGTCGCGTCCGAACTCAAGATCGCGTTTTCGCGTGGCGAGCTGCCGTGCATCGGCGCGACGACGCCCGAAGATTTCCAAAAGGCGCTGGCCGCGGACGCGGGCCTGGCGCGTCGCTTTTCGCTCGTCGAAGTCGAGCAACCCAGTCGTGAAGAAGCGTACTTGATCGTCGATGCGCTCAAACCTCGTTTGGAAGCGCACCACCGCGTCCGCTATCAGACCGAAGCTTTGGCGCTCGGGGTTGGCTGGTCGGTTCGCTATCTGCCGGGGCGCGCGCTGCCGGACAAGGCGGTTTCGATTTTGGATTTGGCGGGTGCGCGCACGCGCCGCCGCGGCAAGCCAGAAGTGACGGCCGAGAGCGTGGCCGAGGTCGTCGCCGAACTCGCGGACATGCCGGTCGATCGCCTGCTCGAGGCGGACGGCGAGCGCATGCTTCGTTTGGAGGAGATCTTGGCCGAGCGCGTCGTCGGTCACGGCGACCAGATTCGGCGGATTGCGCGCATTTTGCGGCGCAACGCCGCGGGTCTCGGCTCGCGGCGTCCGATAGGCACCTTCCTTTTGCTGGGTCCGACCGGTGTGGGCAAGACCGAGAGCGCGAAGGCGATCGCCGAAGTCTTGTTCCACTGCGACACGGCGATGACCCGTGTCGATCTTTCCGAGTTCTCCGAACCGCACGCGATCGCGCGACTGATTGGTGCGCCTCCCGGCTATGTGGGACATGAAGCTGGCGGTCAGCTCACCGAAGCCGTGCGTCGCAGGCCGTATCAAGTGATTCTATTGGACGAGCTCGAGAAGGCGCACCCCGACGTGCTCACTTCGTTCTTGGGCGTGTTCGATGAAGGTCGACTCACCGACGGCCGTGGGCGTACCGTCGACTTCACGAATACCGTGATCTTGATGACGTCGAACCTCGGCGCGGAAGAGAGCGGCAGCACGCCGCGTCGCCGAGTCGGCTTTGGCAACGAAGTGCAAGAGCGCGCGGACCTCGAACAACGAGTCGTCGCTGCTGCGCGTAGCGCGTTGGCTCCCGAGCTCTACAACCGGATCGACGAAGTGTTGGTGTTTGCGCCGCTGGCTCGCGACGAGGTTCGTGAGATTGCGCGGCGCTTGCTCGAAGGGGTGAGCCGGGCATTGTCTGCCCAACGCGGCCTACGCCTGGATTTCGGCCAAGACGTGGTCGAGTTCTTACTCGACCATGGTGGCTTCGAGCCGACACTGGGGGCGCGACCGATGAAGCGCACCATCGCGCGCCTTGTTGAAGCGCCGTTGGCCGAGAAAATTCTGCGTGGAGAGCTCCACCCAAAGAGCACCCTGTTGCTGTCCGTCGAGGGCGACCACCTCGAAGTCGACGTGCTCGATGGGACTGCGCACAGCGCGGCCGAGTAACGAGAAGTGACGGAGCCGCTGGCGTTTCCCGCCAGCCCTCGCCCCTACGCAAAGGCAACTGAGACCTCCGCCCGAACCGGTGGCTGGCCCTGGTTCTTGCGGCTGCGGCTCTAAAGGTCAGCGGAGTTACTCGACTTTGTTCGAGGTGATAAATGACACAATCGCTGTGCAGGAGAACGATTCCTCCTGTGCAACCCGAAGGCTCACGCGCCAAAAACCTACGCCTTTTCGGGCGCCGCGCACTGACGAGTAGCCAAAGAGCAGGCGCGAGTTGCGGCGGCCTTAACGCGGACGCCCTCTTGCAGGCGTTGGTCGAGGGGCGCTTGGCGTCGCACGCGCACTCGTGAGGGTGGGGTAGTGTGGGCGCCCAGGGCCGTCGATCGAGTTCACTTCTGACCAGACGTCGTGTTACCTATTCGGATCGACGAAGATATTTTTAGGGGCACTGAGCAGATCACCGGAAGACAGAAAGCCCAGAACCAGATGGCGGCCTTGGATCCCATCAGCCTTCGGCAACATCCAGTGGATAGCGCCATCGAGATCGTCGCGCCGTATTGCGATCTCGTGAGTCGTCTCGAGGTCGTCCCGCCGTCCGCCCTGGTGCGAGGTCTCTACCTTCGTTCGCTCGAAACCGTGCTGCAACGTGCGGGGCGCGCGCAGCTCTATCGCGATTGTTTCGAGGGCGAGCGCTGGTCGCCTGTCCGAATGTATCCATTGCGTGACTACATGATTCGGCTCGCGGTGGCTGGAGCTTCGCTGCGCTCTCCCGAAAAGGTGCACGAGGGCATGCACGACATCTGGCGCACCAACGCGACTACATTCGCTGCCAGTTTGCTCGGCCGGACGATGCTTCGCCTGCTCTCGCACGATCCCGTGCGGCTCACGGAACAGGGGCTCGCGGCGCGTCGGCAGACCTATCAATACGGGCATTGGGAAATTGTCCGTCACGGTCCGCGCGCGGTCGAGATGGTATACCGTGAGGAATATCTCTGGATCGAGTCGGCCATCGCCGGCGGTGCGGTGGGCGCCTACGAGGCGTGCGGCATCGAGGCCAAGCTCGAGACGAAATTGCTCAATCGATTCGACGGCTCGACCATGATCACGTGGTAAGAGTATAGACGGAGCAGCCAGCGGGTTCCGTGACCAAGAACGACGAGCCAAACCTGCCTGAGACAGAAGGGGGAGTCGGCGTATGGGTACTCGCGCCGAGCGCCTCAGCAGCCGATCGCATTTCGGCCACACTGGCTGATCGCTACGCCACCCACGACACCCAAATTTTGGTCGTGGATGGCGCCGCGGCGGAGCTGTTGCCGCGGCTCCGCGAGCGAGTCGGTGGCGCGCCGCTGGGTTTCGTCGCCGTGGACGAAGTTGCGGCGCTCGACGCGCTCTCGCATGGCGCGGATGAAGTCCTGGTCTGGCCGGCGGCGGACGACCGAGCGATTCACGGCTTTTTCGACCGCACTCAGCTGCGCGCGGCGCTGCGCAAAGGGCAAGAACACAGTCGCGCGTCGATGGTTCACACCGAGAAGCTGTCGGCGCTCGGCACGCTCGTGGCGGGTGTGGCGCACGAGATCAACAACCCGCTGATGGCGCTGCAACTCAGCATCGAAGCGTGCATGGCGCTGATGACACCGCTCGCCAACGTGGTGCACGAGGTCAGCGTGTGGGCCACGCGTGGCTGGGGCGCGACTCCCGAGCAGGTTCAGATGCTGCACGAGCTCGCGCTGACCGGCGCACCGCGGGTCGAGGGTCGCCAGCTGCTCGAAGAGATGCTCGCTGCGTCGTCCGCCATCGGCAGCGTCGTCCGTGATTTGCGCGTGTTCGCCCGTTCCGACGGCGACAAAGAAGAAGCGCAGATGCTCGACGCCAATGACGTGGTCGACCAAGCGTTGCGCCTCGTCGGTCGCGAAATTGGGATGGTCGCGCACATCGAGCGCGACTATGCGCGCGCGCTGCCGCGCGTGGTGGTTCCGCACGGTCGCTTGACGCAAGTGTTGGTCAACATCCTGATCAACGCGGCTCACGCCATCAACGACGTCGAGCGCGAGGTGCATCGCGTTCGCATCACGACTCGCGCTGACACCGAGTATGTCGCGATCTCCATTTCCGACACCGGTCCGGGCATCGCGTCGGAAGCGCTGTCTCACATCTTCGATCCGTTCTTCACCACCAAGCGTTCGGGGCTCGGCACCGGCCTAGGTCTGAGCATTTCTCGCTCGATCATGCGTGATCTGGGTGGCGATCTGATCGTAGAAAGCGTGCACGGTTCGGGAGCCACGTTCATCGCGCTGCTACCGCTCCCCGATCACGCCACGATGCGGAAGGCGTACTTGCAAAATCGCGACGCGGCGGTGCGCCGGCCCCTGAGCAAGCGCCACACGGTGCTCGTGATCGACGACGACGAGCGCATCTTGAAGGCGTACGCGCGCATGCTGGCCAGCTCGTGCGACGTGATCATGGCCAGTGACGGGCAAGAGGCGATCGATTTGCTCAGCTCTGGCTCCAGTCCGGACGCGGTTGTGACGGAAATTGCGTTGCCGGAGATCGACGGGCGCGCGCTGTTCGAGTGGCTACGCCGCGAGCGGCCAGCACTCGCGGCGCGCACGGTGTTCGTCACCTCGGACGCGACACGCGAGCGTTACCGCGCATTCTTGGCGGAGACTTTGAACGGTATTTTGACGAAGCCGGTGAGCGCGAACGATCTGTGGACCGCGCTCGCGAACTTGGTCAACCAGCGCTCGTCCAGCTCAAGACCGCCGCCGCGCGAGTGAAGCCGGCGCCCTGAGCGTACATCACGACGCGCGCGCCTTCGGTCAGCTTGCCCGCGTCGCGCGCGGCGATCAAATTGACGACAGGGCCCACGCCTCCCAAATGGGCATAGCGTCGATAGGTCTCGGTCGCGACCTCTGGCTTCAGTCCTAGCGCCTCGGCGATCGCCAAGGGCACCCAACGACGCGGCTGCACACTCAGCAATACGTCGATGGAATCCACGGCAAAACCCGCCCGTTGCGCGAGTTCAGCCACGGTGCGCGCGGCGGTCGGCACCGTGTCCTGCATCAGCGCGCGCGTGGCATCGGGAGAGCGGCTGCCCATCGACAGCGGACCACCGGCTTGCCACCAAGGGGGGTCGGTTTCGTCGGTCTTGCCGCGAGACCAAACGACGGCGTCGTGATGCTCGCCATGAGTCATGCTGTGGGTCTGTAAGATCCCGGGCACGGTGCTGGCCGTGACGAGCATGGCCGCGGCTCCGTCACCGACGCTCGGCGCGGCCGGATGGGACATCGCGAATGTTCGCGTGCACAGGTGCGACTGCGTGAGCAACACCGTGCGCGCGCGTCCCGACTCGATCAGCGCGGCGGCCAGGTTCAAGTGCGTGATCGGGCTCGCGCACGCCGAATCGACGCTCGTCGACCAAGCACGCTTGGCGCCGATCAGATCGCCGACGCGGCACGCGTTGCTGGGCATGATACGATCCGGCACCAAGGCCCAGGAGAAGATGGCATCGACTTCGGATGCGTCGATGCCTGCGTCGCGCAGCGCAGCGCGGCCCGCGTTGGCTTCGGCTTCGGCCGAGGTCATGCTGTCGTCGGCGACTCGGCGCTCGCGCGCGCCGAGGAAGGGGTCGTGCTCTTCCTCGGCCAAATAGCGTTTGACGATGCGTAACGTCGGATCGCGTTCGTCACTGGGCACATCGACCAGCGTACGATCGCCTTGTTTCATGCGGCTCGCGGCGCTGAACGCCTCGGGCCACTCTGCGTTGGTCCGGACTCGATCCGGAAACCACTGACCGAGCCCCGCGATCCGAGCAGGCACTAGCCGTTCCCCTTGCTCAGCATCGACATGTGCTGCAAGGCTTCGTTCCGACCGCCGCCCGTCAATTTCACGTCGCGGTCGATGCGAATGTCCAGCACGACCGGCACACGAGCTGCGCGCAAACGCGTCAATTGGTCGCTGGTGATTTCTCCTGGGTGATTCACGCGAAGACCAGCCATGCCCATCGAGCGTGCCCAAGCAGCAAAGTCGGTCCAGGGTGATTCCCACTCCGCTTCGCGTCCGAACACTTGGCGATAGCCATGATAGACCATGTTGTAGCGCGCGTCGTTGAACACCGCGAACACGATCGGTAGGCGATATTTGAGCGCGACCAACGCCTCCATGCCGACCATTTGCATGCCGCCATCACCGCACACGCACACGACGGGGCGCTCCGGATTGGCGAGCGCAAGGCCGATTGCGCCGCTGATACCGGAGCCCATGCTGCCCAAGCCGAGATGAATCGTGAAGGTGTCCGGCGAGCGCGCGGTCAAGTAGTGCAGCGCGAACAGCATGTGCTCACCGATATCGGTGATGAACGCGGTGTTCTCGGGAACAGCCGCCTGCAGGTCGGCGATGGCGCGCTGTGGCTTGATGCGCGGGCTCGGATCAGTCACGAAATTGGCGTGCTCGCAAGGCGAACTCTGACGCAGCTCGCGCAGTCGGGCGTGCGATTTGCCGTTGCGCAGCCCTTCACGCACGACCAGCGCCTGCAGATCTTCGGCGAATGCGCCCAGATCGGCGACGACACCCAGCGTAGTCGGCAAGTTCCTACCGATTACCGCAGCGTTCAAGTCAACGTGTACCAGTCGTCCGCCTTCGGCGATGTAGCGCGTCGGACCGATCGAGCAATCATCCAGATCGGTGCCGAGCACGAGTGCGGCGTCGACACCGCGGGCGGTGTACTCGCGCGCCCAAAGCGACGCTGCGAGTCCGCCGTGACGGAGCGAACGTGGGTGCAGTTCACTGACCAAGCCCTTGGCTTGCGGCGTGGTCACGAACGGGATGTCGAATGCGTCGACCAACTTGCGAATGGTAGAAGCGTACGCGCGACAACCCGCGCCGATCACCAGCAGCGGTCGCTCGGCCTCCGCCAACCAATCCGCGGTTTGCTGCACGACTTGCTCGGAAGCCCGAGCCATGAACTGCGAGAGAGGCGCTTCGACCAACGATAGCGGCGCGCCCGCGCGGCCGAGCTGAATCGGCAGCACCAACAGCGCCGGTCCAGGGTTGGCCGGATTCCTGGCGGCGTTGAGCGCCGCCAAGCCCTGTGCCGTCGCAGTTCTCGACTGCGTGACGCGCACCGTGGCGCGCGTCACGTGGCCGAGCATTTTCTCGATCGCGATGCCCTCGGGGCCGCTGTCTTGGAGTAGGCGCCCGCCTTCTGCCGCCCAGGCGACATCCCCACAAATGACGAGCATGGGCACGCGCTCGAGATGTGCCGAGACCACACCGGTGACGGCGTTCGTCGCGCCGGGACCTGCCGTTACGACCACCGCCGGGATGCGACCCGAGGCGCGGTAGTAATCTGCGGCGGAGAACACGGCCGAGGTCTCGTGGCGTGACTCGATCAGCCGCGCGCCTTCGGTATGCAAGATGGCATCGAAGACCGGCGAGACCGGACCACCGGGGATGCCGAAGAACGTATCCACGCCTGCTGCCACCAATGCACGCACCAGTCGCTGTGCGGCCGACGCTTCCGTCTCGACCGCGGGCGCTGCCACGACCGTGCCCGATTGCGGCTCGTGTGGCGTGCGCGCTTCAGGTGCCTCGCGCGGCCGGCGACTGCGGTTCGGATTCAGCTCTGCAATGTATGATTGCGGCGCGCTCTCCTCACTGGGATCTAACTCGGTTTCCGCGACGTTCAGGTGTGACATTTAATCTCCAAGGCGATCCCCATCGCGCATCGCGATAACACAGTTGGGTTGTCAGATGTGTGAACACCGTTGCGTTTTTGTTGGCTGCAGATTTTATAGTTCGCCTGAAAGCACGCCCGCACAGTGTGCACACGTGTTGAGTTGCACAGTGCATGTGCACGAGTAGTGCAACGTGAGCAACACTATCGAATGTGTTTTTCCCAGTGCGCTGGAAATGAAGTGGATAGCAACGACTCATCGAGTGTTGCCAACCACTGAGTTGCACAACGAGAGCTACGGGCTCGCGTCGAGCGCGCGTCGGTAGCGTTCGCGTCTGAGGTCGTCTTCGAGAATCTCGAACGCCTCGGCGAGCACTTCCAAGATCAGCTCGACGTCGTCGCGCAGGTCGACGGTCTCGCTCGTCAGGATGCGAGCCGGATCGTATTCGTCTTTGAGGGAACCGTAGGCGCGCCGAATATCGTAGCTGGTGGCGCTGCGCGAAACGCCGAGCAGCGCGAAGTAGTCGCCTTCTTCGCTCAGGGCCTTGCGCGATAGGATCCGTGCTCGCAGAGCGGCGTGATCCAGGGGGTCTGGCTTGGCAGCGCGCTTTTCTTGCGGTTCGCGTGCTGGACGCCGCTCGCCACTCGTTCGCCCGAGCACGGACAACTCGACGAGTATGTAAAGCACTGCTGCAAAATCTTTGTTGCCAGCGCGACGCAGGGTCTCGGTGAGCGGCTCCTCGCTGATCGAGCGCACGATGGCTGCTTCGCCATCAGCAATCGCGCACTCGCCGAGCAGCGTCGGGTTGTCGCCCTTCTGCAGGACGATGTTCGGCCCGCCCAAGCGCTGCACGGCTTGCTCTGGCGAAACCGCGCGCCGCACGATTTCAACCAGGACCTCGGCCCCGGTCGCGCCGCCGAACACTGCGGGTTCGGCCTGCAAGCGCACCGGAACGTCGCCTTCCATGCTCACTGCACCACTGTCGAGCAGCACGATTCGCCCGACGAGCCACTCGGCGTGGGCGCGCAAGACGGGCCAAAGGTCGTCTTGGCGAAGGTGCCCTTGAGCGATCAGCGCTGCGCCAGCGTGCCGGCCAAACTGCGGCAACTTGCGGCCAACGCGCGCTGCAACCTCAGCCGGCAAATCACCCCGCTGGGTGAGGAATGCAACCAACGACTCGCCGTCAGCACCGGAGGCGGCAGTAACGAAGTCACCATCACGGAACAGCACGCGCCGAATACCGGTGCTGTCCTCGAACGCCAATGCTCCGGTGTAACGTGCGCGGACGACGCGTGCGAACGCGCGCACCGCATCGCCCGCGCCGAGCGACGCGGGGATCTCGAGCTTCGGTAGCTCGCGCCGTGACTCGGATGGCACTGGTGGCGCGGCGGATACGGGCGGTACCGTCGGCAGAGCAGGAGCCGGAATGCGGCTCTCGGGCGGCGCGCGATCCACGCGCGGCGCGGGCGGAACGGTCGACAGCGACGCCGAGCTCTCCGAGGCTGCCGCTGCCAAGCTGGGCGGCAGGTCCGTGATCGGACCATGTGCGGTCGTGCCCGCGAGCGAGTGTGCGCCGCTCCTTCGCGAGGGTTCGTCGGGCGCAGGCAGTGATGGTTCCGCCTCGCTGCGCATGCGATTGGTGACACGAGGTGGCGTCGCCGGCGGTTCGGTGGCGCGCGAGGACTGCGATTCGGGGCCCTCCGAGGGCGGCATGTCGGTGCCGGCACGTGGCGCGGCCGTCTTCTCGCGAGCGCTGCGTGGGGAAGGCTCGAGGATTTCGGGCGCGACCGCGCTGCCACCCGTAGCCGTGCCAGCGCCAGTGGTCTTGGTCGCGGAACGCGGACCTGGCTCGGCATCGCCGTTGTGCGTGCCGATCGAGCTGTCGTCGTCGTCATCGTCGTCGTCGAAGTCGAGCGGCTCGTCCAAGGCGTCGAGCACATCGGACGGCAGAATGGCTTCCAGCTCCGCTTCGGGCGACAGGCGATCGGAAGGTGGAATCGACGAGCTGCGAACCGAGAGCACCCGCCGCTCGGCGGTCGCCAGCAATGACTCCAGCGCGGGGCTCAGCTTGGCTTGCGGGAGCTCTTGCGGCCGCGGTGGCAGCAAGTGACTCGACGCCGACGGTCGACTCGAATGCGGTTGGCTCTCGGGAATTTCCGAGTTGCGCACGCTCGCCGGGCCCGGCTCGGTTCCGGGATTGGTCGTCGGCGCAGGATTGCTCGGTGCGGACGCCGTAGGTGACGACGGCGAAGACGGCGCATCCTTCGGAGCCTCGGTTTTGCCCGCGTCATAGCGATACGGGCGACGAGTGGCAGCGACCAGCACCGGTGCCCGATTGGTTGGCGTAGTGCGTAGGTTGAAATCGTTTCTGCCCGTGGGCGCGCCGATCAACGCCTCGACCTTGCGCAGCAGAATGAAGTCGTCCACCGGGCGAACGAAGACGCCGCTCGCCTCATGCTGGAGCGCGGCTGCGTTCTGTTCTACCGTGCGACCCGGCTCGCCGAGAAACAGCACGTCGACGCGGTTGCCACCTGGTGTCTCGTGCACCCGCTGAATCGTCTCGAGCGCTCCGGGCGCGTCGGCATCACACAAGATCAACGAAGGGCGTTGCACGGACACTCGGCTGACGAGCAAGCCGAGTGGCACGTCGATCACTGGGTAGCCGCGTGCACGCAGCGACGTCGTGAGACGTTCGGCCTCCGCCGAGGCGTCGCTCACGAAGATGAGCGAGCCACCTTCCTCGTTGTTGCCGGTGTCTCCGCCGGCCTCAAGGTGCGGGGTCACTACGGTGAGAGTGTAGCGGCTTTCAAGCGCCGGTTTCACCCCCTCAAATCGCGTTATGGACTTCGCGGAGGTTCGCTCGGGCTCGTCTCAACCGAGCGGCCGTCTCCTCCTCGTCTCGTTAGGGCTTGGCCGACGCGGAGGCCTAGGGCCGGCCAGTACTTCGCCGAGACCACCATCACAGTGACGAAAGACACGATGAACCACTCGCCGCCGTTCAGTCCGAACACCGGCATCGAGTAGGGCAGCTTCCGGTCGCGAGCAAGTCCGCTCCGCTGCTAACCTGCGCACAGTGACTGAAAGTGCACACGACTACGTACTCGGCCTGGGTTCCAATCTGGGAAACCGGCTGGAGTTTTTTCGTACTGCTGTGCGAACGCTCCAGGCGCACGCAGAAATCACGGCTTTCTCCGCGCTCTACGAGAGCGTAGCCGTCGGTCCAGAGCAGCCCGACTACCTGAACGCTGCCGTGCGCCTGCGCAGCGCTCTCGAACCGCTCGCGTTGCTTTCGTTACAGCTAGAAATCGAACAGCTTGCAGGTCGCGTGCGCCTCGAGCGCTGGGGACCTCGCACCCTCGACTTGGATTTGCTTTTCATCGTCGGCCAGACGGTCGATGAGCCAGGTTTGGTGGTGCCTCATCGTGAGCTGACGCGACGTGCGTTTGCACTGCTCCCACTTTTGGACGTGATGCCGGAGGCACGCGATCCGAGGTCGGGTCGCGCCTATTCCGAGCTCGCTGCCCAACTCGACCGAACCGGCGTCCGGGAGCTGGAAAACACCCGTGCAGGATGGCTGGAATGACGGCCGAAGCAGCCAAACGCGATCGAGCGCTGGTCTAGACACACCGACGCCAAGGTGGTACGAGCCGCCCGCGCCTCCTGAGTGCGCACCAAGATTCCCCCCGTATTTCGGCTACTTCATCACGCCGCCCACGGGAGCGAGGTTAGACGAAGCATGCTTTTTGAACTGGTTTCCGCGACTGCCTCGAGCGCTGTAGAAGGCGCCAGCCAGGCCATGTCCGGTGGCGTACCGCTCGACTTCGATCGCACGGTGCTGTTGCAGATCGTGGTCTTTGCGGTGCTGATCGTGGTGCTGAAGCCGCTGCTGTTCGATCCCGTGCTCAAGGTGTTCGCCTTGCGTGAGGAGCGGACGGAGGGCGCTCGCGCCACCGCGCGTGAGTTGCAGGAAAAAGCTGGCGAACTGCTGCAACGCTACGAGAAGGAGCTCGAGCGCGTGAAGCAAGTGGCCGCGGACGAGCGCGACCTGCTCCGCGCCGAGACCAGCAAGCTGGAAGCCGAAATCCTGAACGAGGCGCGTGACGCGACCACCCGAATCGTCGAAGACGGTCGCCGCAAGATCGAGGCCGAGGTCAATTCGATCCGCATCGCCGTCGGCGCGGAGTCCGAGAAAGTCGCCCAAATGATCGTGGAACGAGTCGTGGGGCAGGGAGTCAACTGATGCGCGCCCGAGTCCTACGGAATTGGTTTTTGGGGGTTGCTCTAGCCGCCGGTTCTACCGTCGCGCTGCCGGCCTTCGCCGACGAACCAGCCGCCCAGCACGTTGGTCACGCCGAGGTGGCGGCTTCGGGCACTGAAGTGGAAGGCGGCGAAGAAGCCGAAGACCACGAGCACCACGTGCCCAAGTTCGAAGAATACAACTTCTTCTACGGCTTTTTGGGCGAACGTGACGACGTAGAGCCGAGCATCCTGTGGCGCCCCGTGGGCACCCCGCTGCCGTTCGGCGCGATGCTGCTGAACAGCGCCGTTCTGTATTGGCTCTTGGTGCGCTTTGCCAAGAAGCCGATCGCGGCCGCGCTCAAGTCTCGCAAAGCCAACATCTTGCGCGGCATGGAAGAGGCCGGCCAGATGAAGAAGGAAGCCGAGGCACGCCTGGCTGACTTCGAGCAAAAGCTGGCCAATGTGGACCAAGAGATTGAGCGGGTGCGCAACGACATGCGTGCGGCCGGTCAGAGCGAGCGCAAGCGCATCTTGGCCGAGGCCAAGGACAAGCGCGCCCGCATGGAACGCGACGCTCAGACGCTGATCGCCCAAGAGCTGAAGTCCGCGCGCGAGGCCTTGATTGGCGAAATGTCGCGTGCCGCGTTGCGTTCTGCGGAAAATACGCTGAAGAACCGCGTCACTGCCGCGGACCAGGCGCGCCTGGCTGAAGACTACTTGGCTGGCATCAAGAATGCGGCCAGCGCACTGCGAGGAAAAGTATGAGCGACGGTACGGTTGCCGAGCGATATGCTCGGGCGATTTTCGAACTCGGCGTGGAGGCCGGCCAGGTCGTCGCTCTCTCCGAGCAGGTGCGCAGCTTTGCGGACACTTACGCGGCGAGCCGCGAGCTGCAGGCCGTGCTCGGCAACCCGATGGTCGAGCCGGAAAAGCGCGAGGCGATCCTGCGCGACATCGCCGGCCGCGTCGGCCTGTCCGGCGTGGGCTTGAATGCCATCCGCTTGCTCGCTGCGCGCAATCGTCTAGCTTCGTTGCCGGAAATCGCCCGCCGTTTGGCGTTGCTCGCCGACGAGAAGGCCGGCGTGGTGCGCGCGGTCGTCACTTCCGCGGGCCCGTTGCCGGAGTCGTTCTACGAGCGACTGATGCGGGAGCTCGAAAGCGCGACCTCTCGCAAGGTCGCCATCGATCGCCAGCAAGATCCCTCACTGATCGGCGGCATCGTGACGCGCATTGGTGACAACACGATTGACGGCTCCGTCAAAGGTCGCTTGGCCGAGATCGAGCGCCAGCTCGGATCCTTGTGACCGAGTAACCCCACGCCAAAAAATTCAGACTTCCAATTAGACCCCAAGATTCCGAGAAAATAGCCATGCAGCTCAGCGCCGACGAGATCTCATCGATCATCAAGAAGCAGATCCAGAACTTCGACCGTGCCGCCCTGGTAAGTGAGACCGGTACGGTTCTGACCAGCGGTGACGGCATCGCGCGCGTCTACGGTTTGGAAGGCGCGCTCGCCGGCGAGCTCGTCGAGTTCGCGAGCGGCGTGACCGGTTTGGTGCTGAATCTCGAGTCCGACAACGTCGGTATCGCGGTGCTCGGCGATGCCACGGGCGTGAAGGAAGGCGATATCGTCAAGCGAACGGGTCGCATCGCCGACGTACCTGTCGGTGAGGAAATGCTCGGCCGAATCGTCAATGCGTTGGGCCAGCCCGTCGACGGCAAGGGCGCGATCGAGACCAAGCAGCGCCGCCGCATCGAGCTCAAGGCGCCCGGCATCATGGAGCGCCAACCGGTGAAGGAGCCGATGCAGACCGGCATCAAGGCGATCGACGCCATGATTCCGATCGGTCGTGGTCAGCGCGAGCTGATCATTGGCGACCGCCAGACCGGCAAGACCGCAATCGCCGTCGACGCGATCATCAATCAGAAGGGCAAAGGCGTCTTCTGCGTGTACATCGCGATCGGTCAGAAAGCGTCGACCGTTGCACAGGTCGTCGACAAGCTGACTCAGCACGGCGCCATGGAGTACACGACGATCGTGATGGCGACCGCGGCGGAGACCGCGCCGCTGCAGTACCTCGCGCCGTACACCGGCGTCACCATTGGCGAGTTCTTCCGCGACACCGGGCGCCACGCGCTCGTCGTGTACGACGACTTGTCGAAGCAAGCCGTTGCTTACCGCCAAATGTCGCTGCTCCTGCGCCGCCCGCCAGGTCGCGAAGCGTACCCAGGTGACGTGTTCTACGTTCACTCGCGCTTGCTCGAGCGCGCGTGCAAGCTGGCTGACCGCTACTACGTAGTGAAGAAGGGCCAGACCGTGCCCGCCGGCGACCACAAGTTCAAAGGTGTCGACGGCCAAGCGCACATCGGTGAAGAAGCCAAGCACTCCGCGACCAAGGCGCTCGAAGCGCACGCAGACAAGGCCGAGCTCGAAATCCAGAAGGATCCGCACTCGGGCGGCTCGCTCACCGCGCTGCCGATCATCGAGACCCAGGCCGGTGACGTCTCCGCGTACATCCCGACCAACGTGATCTCGATCACCGACGGTCAGATGTTCCTCGAGAGCGACTTGTTCTACTCCGGTGTTCGCCCGGCCATCAACGTCGGTATTTCCGTCAGCCGCGTCGGTGGTAACGCGCAGATCAAGGCGATGAAGAAGTTCGCCGGCACGATGCGCCTCGACCTCGCGCAGTACCGCGCGATGGAAGCCTTCGCCCAATTCGCGAGCGATCTCGACGCAGCGACCCGCGCTCAGCTGGATCGCGGCCAGCGCTTGGTCGAGCTGCTCAAGCAGGGCCAATACGTGCCGCTCGCAGTCGAGAAGCAGGTCGTGATCATCTTCGCCGGTACGCAGGGCTACGTGGACAAGCTCCCGGTCGAATCGCTGCGCAACTACGAAGCCGAACTCTACCGCTACATCGACGAGAAGCACGCCGATCTGTGGGAAGACATCCGGACCAAGAAAGAGATCACCGACGAGATCAAGAAGAAGCTCGTCGACGTTCTCAAGGCGTTCGGCAAATCGTTCGTTTCGAGCAAGGAGTGAGCCGAATTGGCTAACCTCAAGGCGATTCGCAAGCGGATCTCGAGCGTCAAATCGACGCAGAAGATCACGCGCGCGCAGAAGATGGTTGCGGGGGCGCGGCTCACGCGCGCTCAGCAACGCATCCAAGCGCTCCGCCCCTTCGCGGTGAAGACCGCGAAGGTGCTCAATGACGTGGTGGGTCAGGTCGCCGACGAAGAAGCGGCCGCGAACGAGAACGAACACCCGCTGCTCGCCCGCCGCGCCGAGAAGACCGTGCTCTTGCTGGTGATCACCAGCGATCGCGGGTTGTGCGGCGCGTTCAACACCAACATCTTGCGCGCGGCGACCCGTCTCTGGAAAGAACGCGAAGCCGCGGGTCAGAGCGTCAAGATCGTCACCATCGGCCGCAAAGGGCGCGACTATTTCCGTCGCCGGAACGCGCCCGTGCTCGAGGTGCTGAGCGGCATTTGGGAAAAGCTCGACATCGAGACCGCGCGCGTCGTCGCCCGCAAGGTGCTCACTCCGTTCGTGCAGGGCGAGGTCGACTCGATCTACGTCGTGTACAACGAGTTCAAGAGCGCAATGAGCCAACGCGTCGTCGCCGAGCCGCTGCTGCCGTTGCAGAAGGCCGAAGCTCCTGCCGCGCCGAGTGAGCAACACGGGGAAACGCCGGAATGGGCTGGCCGCCCCGAGTTCCTGTTCGAGCCGAACCGCGAGGTGCTGCTCGAGCGCTTGGTGCCGATCTACATCGAGGTCACGATTTTGCGTGCCTTGTTCGAGTCCCAAGCCTCCGAACTCGGCTCGCGCATGACCGCCATGGAATCGGCCACCAAGAAGGCCGCGGAAATGATCGGCAAGTACACGCTGCTCTACAACCGCGCTCGTCAGGCCGCGATCACCACCGAACTGATGGAAATCATCGGCGGCGCGGAAGCGCTGCGCGCCTAGTTCCTACCAAAACGGCTGGTCGTTCAATAACCCTCTCGGTGTGACAGCGTAGTAACTGAGAGGGTACCGGTTGGGACGAAGGCGTCACTGAGACGACATTGCGTTGACACTCTCGTTCCAGTGGAACTAGAGTGGTTGAGAACTCAAACCACCGGCGCTCCGTAGCGAGCCCCGGTGGTTTGGTCTTTTGTGGGCCCGAATTGGACCTCGACTCAGTGCGGGGTGGCCGAGGAGCTGTGTCGGTCGGAGTGGGAGCCGCCGTCGTGTTTGGGGGTCGGCAGGGTCGGCGGTGTCGCTTCGGGAGCGTGCCCGGCCGCGAACTCCTGCACCTCGCCGGTCAGCTTCGCGCGAACGCGAACCAAGGCGTCGAGCAGCTCGGCGCCCGCTCGCTTTGCGGCGGGGGTGCTGAATACGGCTTTGGCGTGCTCGAACCCGGTGTGCCCGCCCAGCGGGACATAGCAAAAGCCGAGCACCGCGAACAAGCTGATGCACGCTTCCACGCCGCGCCGACCGAGTACTCCGAGCACCGCCGCATCGTAGGCACACGCCGGGCACGTTGGCCAAATTCGCGGCGCGTTCAGCTTGCGGGCGGCGCGAGCGCGGGGCAGCGAAACAGAACGAAGCCGGGATTGCGCCAGATTTCGTCGCAGCTCGCGGCGAGCAGCGGCGCGTGCGCAGAGGTCAATACGGCGTAGCGAGCGTGCCGTTCGCGAAGCGCGCGTTCGAGGGACTCCGTTGAAATGAACGGGCTTTCGCTGGGCGGCTTCTTACGTCGCGGATCGTGATCGTCGAGCACGATGGTTCCAAGCGGTGTTCCGAAGCTGGCTTGCACGGCGAAGTAGCCGTAGTCCGTCGTGTCGATGGCGAGATCGCGTTTGGTTTCCATGCGCGCGGCGTTGCCGGCTTCGAGTTCGAGCGCGCGCTGGGCGAAGCCTTCGTTGCTCGCCAGGCGGATCCACAACGGAAGAGTCGTCATTGTGGCGATCACGACTCCGATTCGCCCTTGGGTTGTCGCTTCGCGAGCAGATTCGCGACCGGCGATGACACAGCCCAAAAACCAAAGCGGCAACAACACCCGAGCGGAGTGATGCGTCGGCACGCCATCGCGGACGCTACCCAACATCAAGAAAGCCAACATTCCGAACAAGGCAACGGCGCAGCGCCCGTAGCGGGGGCTATCCGACGCGCGCGTCTTCCGCGCGAGCAGAAAAGATAGCGGGAGCAGAAGGCACAGTCCGAGTGCATTCCAGATCAACGCCGAGGGGTACTCGAGCAGCCGTCGCCATAGCGGAATATCGTAGCCGCCTAACGCGCGTCGATAGGCGGTGACTCGCCCGATGAAGAACCAAGCATCGCCATGGTTGTGGTGGCCCAATACCACCCACAGCACAGGTCCACTGACAGCCAGCAGTGCGCCAATCAAGTAGGCCGCGTGTCGTTGCCGGAGCGCGTCCCACGCGCAAAACGCCGCGCATACCAGCGCGATTGGCCAAGCCTCGTAGCGCGACAAGGACGCAACCAGCAGCGCAACTCCGCCGCAGGTTCGAAGCCATGGCTCGTTGACTGCGAGAGTAGCCGCTGCAAAAAGTAGCAACGCCGCGCAAGGCACCTCGGGCAGCGCCGCGACCCCGAGCAAGGCGGAATAGGGTAGCAGGACGCAGCTCAGCACCGCCGCAATCATCGCCGCAAGACGGCTCGTGCCGAGCACGCGCGCCGCGACATAAACCAAGACCGTCGCCAGCAAAGACAGCGCGATCGCGAGCGTGCGCGCGACGCTCATTCCCGTCCCAAACACTCGAAACGCGGCTCCGTACGTCCAAAACGGCGCGGGCAACCAACTCGTCCCGGTGGGATCGAAGTGCGGCTCTTGCGCGAAGCGCTGCGCGATCGAGATGCGCGCGTAGTCGTCGTCGCTCAGTGCGCGAAAACCGGAACGCCATGCCGCAACGCAAGCGAGCCCGCGCGCTCCGAAAAGCACCGCGAGCTCGCGCATGTTCGGCAAAAATTCGCGGAGCCGAGCCTCGGGCATTGCCGCGCGACTCCGTAGACCGCGACTACTTCGAGCTAGCGGGCGGCGCAGACTTCGTCGGCGCGCTGGTACCGAGCGGCGAGTTTTGCTCGTGCTGCTTCTGCAACGCCTGCGAGTGCTTGCGCATCGACTCGTCCGTGGACGACGACAAATAAGCGAGCGCGATGCTGGTGAAGAAGAAGATGCCAGCCGTGACCCAAGTGGTCTTGGTCAGAAAATTCCCAGCGCCGCTGCCGCCGAACACCTGCTGCGCACCACCGCCGCCGAGCGCACCCAAGCCACCGCTCTTCCCTGGTTGAATCAAGATCACCAGGATCAAGAACGCGCAGGCCATGATGTGCAAAACGGTGAAGGGGGTGTGCAGAAGATCAGCCATGCGGGTGCTCCGAGTCGGGGCAGTCTAGTCGCGCAAGCTGCACTCGGCCAGCACTCTGTCTCAATTCTCTCTCCCGTAAACGTGCCCGTGCCCGTGCCCGTGCCCGAAAACGTCAAATTGCTACCCGGTGCCGGCCCGCACTGGTGCACGCGGGCTGCTCCGAGGCAGCCCCCCAAAATTTAGAGAGTAGGGGGCGGTCGTGATCCGGCAGCGCACCTCGGGGGCGCGCATTGTGCCCGACGCGGTGCGAGATCGGGCACGGGCACGGGCACGTTTACGGGGAGAGGAGAGGGCCTCAGTTCTTGACTGGAGCTGCTTTCGCGATCTTCGCGAAGCCCTCGGCGTCCAAGGCGGCGCCGCCGACCAGTGCGCCGTCGATGTCCGGGCAGGCGAGGAGGCCAGCGGCGTTGTCAGCTTTCACGCTGCCGCCGTACAGGACGCGAGTGATTTCGGCCAGCTCGGGGCTGGTCTTCTTGAGTTGCGCGCGGATGGCGGCGTGCACTTCTTGAGCCTGCTCGTTGGTGGCGACTTTGCCGGTGCCGATGGCCCACACGGGTTCGTACGCGATCACGCCGAAGCCGGGCTTCTTGTTGAGCTCGGGGACGATCGTTTCGAGTTGGCGGAACACGACCTCGAGGGTCTTGCCGGCTTCGCGCTCTGCCAGTGTTTCGCCGATGCAGGCGATCGGCTTGATGCCAGCGGCGATCGCGGCGGCGGTCTTCTCGCCGACCTGCGCGTCGGTCTCACCGAAGTACTGACGGCGTTCGCTGTGACCGATGATTACCCACGAAGCTCCGGATTCTTTGAGCATCGGCGCGCTGATTTCACCGGTGAAGGCGCCGCTGTCCTTCGGGTAGAAGTTCTGAGCGGCCACTTCCACGTGGCTGCCCTCGAGCTCGCTCGAGACGGCGGCCAGCGCAGTGAACGGCGGAGAGACGACGACTTCGACCAAGCCGGCCACTTCTTTCGAAGCCTTGGCCACGCCTGCGGCGAGTTCGACGCCCTTGAGGCCGCCGTTGTTCAATTTCCAGTTGCCAGCGATCAGGTATTTTCGTGCCATTTTATTGGTTTCCTCGCAGGGCTTCGACGCCCGGCAACTTGAGGCCTTCGATCAATTCGAGCGACGCACCGCCGCCCGTGGAAATGAAGCCGATTTTTTGAGCTACGTCTGGTCCAGCGGCGGCAACCGCTGCCACGCTGTCCCCGCCGCCAACGACCGTGAACGCAGTGCTGTCGGCCAGAACTTGCGCGACGTTGATGCTACCCGTGGCAAAGGCAGGGTTTTCGAACAAGCCCATCGGACCGTTCCAAAACACGCTCTTGGCGCGGTTCACTTCGTTCGCGAACGCTCGCACCGTGGCTGGGCCAATATCGAGAGCCATGTGCCGCTCCGGGATTGAGCGCACATTGACGACTTCGCCGTCGGTCGCGTCCTTGTCTTCAGCGACCACGACGTCGGTCGGCAGCACGATGCGCACGCCGCGATCGCGCGCTTGCTCGAGCAAGGTGCGCGCGAGTGGCAACTGATCTTGCTCGAGCTTCGAATCTTTGAGGCTATTTCCGGCTGCCGCGAGGAAGGTGTTGGCCATCGCGCCGCCGATGCAGATGGCGTTGCACTTTTGGAGCAGCGAGCCAATCACCTTGAGCTTGTCCGAAACTTTGGCGCCGCCCAGAATCGCGACGAAGGGTTTGGCTGGATTTTCGGTGATGCGCGTGAGCGCCGTCACTTCATCACGCAACAGGTAGCCCATGGCCTTGTCGCGCATGATGCGCGGCAGACCCGCCACCGAGGCGTGAGCGCGGTGCGAACTGCCGAAAGCGTCATTCACGTACACGTCGCAGAAAGCGGCGATTTGACGGACAAAGCCCTCATCGTTGAGCTCTTCTTCTTCGTGAAAGCGCAGGTTTTCCAGCATCACCAGCTGGCCCGGGCGCAAATCACTGATGAGCTTCTTGGCCGCGTCGCCGACGCAATCATCGGGCAAGTACACGTCTTGTCCGAGCAGCTCGCTCAGACGCAGCGCGGCGGGTTCCAAGCTGAACGCGGGGTCCGGCTTGCCCTTCGGTCGACCCAAATGCGACCCGAGGATGACGCGCGCGCCGGAAGTGATCGCTTTCTTGATCGTCGGCAGCGAGGCGCGGATGCGCTCGTCGTTCGTGATCTGGCCGGTCTTGTCGAGCGGTACGTTGAAATCAACGCGGATGAAGACGCGTTGATTGTCCAAGCGAAGATCGTCAATCGTGCGGATGCCGTCGAGGGTGCCCATGCTGGATCTAGCAAGCGAAGACGGGGAAAGCGGCCGCGCGAGCGGGGGGAACCTAGCTATCCGCCTCGGGTCGGTCAAGCCGATCGCACCACCGTTTTCGCGGCTCGCCCGGTGGCTGGGGCGTCATCGGCTAGAAACACGGACTCTGCAGGAAACGTGCTGAAACGAGCGGCGCGTGCAGGCTACGCGCCGCACGTTCAGCATCTCGCGTTGGCCCGTCGTCAGTCATCGGACCCGCCGAGCCCGAGATGGCTGCCGTCGTCCCGGTGCGATACGGGTACCGCGCAGGCAAGCTTGGCCCGGCTGATCGCGTCGAACAGCGGGACTGCTCGGCGCTCATCGCTCTGGCCGCGCTCGGTCACGCTGCGTTCGGCCATTTCACGAGCGCCCACCACCCACAGCAGCGGAACGCGCATCGCGTGTGCTTCTGCGACTCGGCGCGCCAAAGTCTCGTTGCTGGCGTCGAAGGCCGCGCGCAGCCCGTGTTCGCGCAATCGACTCACGATCTCTTCGGCGTAGGGTCGTTGCTCCGGATGTACCGGGAGCACTCGCACTTGTTCGGGTGCAAGCCAAGCCGGCAGGCGTCCCTCGTGATGTTCGAGCAAGATGCCGAGGAAGCGCTCCAGGCTACCGACCATTGCTCGATGCAACATGGCCGGCCTCGCGCGCACGCCCGAGCTGTCGTCGTAGCTGAGCTCGAAGCGCTCGGGCAACACGAAGTCGAGCTGGATGGTCCCGCACTGCCAGCGGCGGCCGTGGCGATCACCCAGTTCGAATTCGAGCTTCGGACCGTAGAACGCGCCCTCGCCCGGCTTGAGCTGACACACGAGCCCCGCGCGTCGAGCCGCGTTCGACAACGCCAATTCGGCGCGATCCCAGACGGCGTCCGAACCCGCGCGTTGTGCCGGACGAGTCGCAAAATTCACCGCAATCTCATTGAAGCCGAGCGCGCGGTAGAAGTCGTGGAGCGAACCGCAGAAGCGCGAGACTTCTTGCTCGACGTCAGATTCAGCCAAAAATACGTGTCCGTCGTCTTGGGTGAACTGACGCAGGCGCAGCAAACCATGCAGCACACCGCTCGCTTCATCGCGGTGTACGATGCCGAACTCCGAGAGTCGCAGCGGCAGATCGCGATGCGAGAGCGACCGCTTCTTGACGATTTGCGCGTGGCCCGGACAGTTGACGGGTTTCATTGCGGCGCTCTTGCCTTCGTCCGAAAAGGCGAACATGTGCTGCCGAAAGTTGTCCCAGTGTCCGCTTTGCTCCCAAATCGCGCTGCGGATGAGCTCCGGGGTTTTCACCTCTTCGAAGCCGGAAGCCAGAGTCCATGAGCGAACCGCGCCTTCGAGTGCGCGATACATCGCGTAGCCACGGGGATGCCAAAACACCATTCCGGGAGCTTCCTCTTGCAGGTGAAAGAGATCGAGTTGTTGGCCTAAATTTCGATGATCCGACGCTTCGAGCATGACTTTTCCGTTTCGTTTTGGCCGGCGAAACGGGGCTCGAAGACGTCTCCGAAAGCCCGCGTTCTCCGGCGGGTTTTCGGTCTGTTTGAGCGTTCGCTACTGAAGCGTGCGCGGACGAGACGAAACCCGGGAGTTACCCGTCGTCGTGGTCGTCGTACGCGTGCTCGAAGCGAACATTGCCCGGTGAGGATGCCACGCTGAAAAGGGAACGGCAAGCGCGTTCGAGATCGCGATACAGTTGCGCGCATCAATGACTACGAACGCACCGTTCAGCTATCGCGACATTGCCAAAATGATTGACCATTCGATGCTCGCGCCAACGATGACCACGGCCGAGTTCGAAGCCGGTATTCGCTTGGCACTGCAGTACGATGTGGCCAGTGTGTGCTTGGTGCCGTCGTACCTACAGCGTTGCGTGGAACTGCTCGCGGGCTCGGATGTGAAAGCGAGCACCACGATCGGCTTCCCCCACGGCGGACAGGCCACGGTTGCCAAAGTTGCCGAGAGCAAGCTCGCGCTTTCGCATGGGGCAGCCGAGCTCGACATGGTGATCAACTTGCACCACACCCTCAGCGGTGATTGGGCGTACGTGCGCGCCGAGATTGCTGCCGTGCTCGAAGAGACTCACGGACGCGGACAGAAGTTGAAAGTGATCTTCGAGAATTGCTACCTGAACGACTCGCAAAAGATCAAGCTCTGTGAAATCTGCGGTGAGCTCGGGGTCGACTGGGTGAAGACCTCGACTGGCTTCGGAGCTTCGGGCGCAACGCTCGAAGATCTACGATTGATGCGCGCGCACTCGCCGGCCGCCGTGCAAGTGAAGGCGTCGGGTGGCGTGCGCGAGCTGTCTTTCGTGCTGGCCGCGCGCGAAATTGGCGTCACGCGCTGCGGCTCGAGCCGCACGCGCGAGATTTTGGACGAATGTCGGACGCGCCTCGGGATCCCCGAAGGGGGACTCAGGACTTCTTGAGGTTGTTGGTGATCGGCAGATAGACCGCCTTGAACTCGGGCAGCGCTTCGCACCTGTCCGCTTGCGCCGTCAACGCCGGAAAATGACTGGGCGCGATCAGGTCTGGATGCGCTTCTCGAGCGAAGCGATACGCACAGGCGAGGCTGACGTCCGCGTGGCTCAAGGCATCACCGAACCAAAATTCCGAAGATCGCTCAGCACGCTCCGCGTTCAACACATGCAGACTCTCTGAAACTTGTCGGCGACAGCGATCCGTCCAAAGTTGCGATGGCTGCATCAAGTCGAGCGAGGCATAGAGTAGTGCGACGCACTTATCAGCGATGCCCGATGCGAGCGCGGCAACGCGCAACCCGTCACGTCGTGCCTGGCCTGACGAAGGAAGCAGCAAGCGCTCTGAGGGAGCCAGTTCATCGACATAGTCGAGGATCGCGAATGTCTCGACCAGCGGTGTGCCATCTTCCAGGAGTAGCGTGGGCACACGCCGCAGCGGGTTGAACTGAGCGATCTTGTCCGCGTCCCCCCATACCGACCAGGGGCGATGCTCGAATGGCAGGCGGTAATGGTGCAGGGTGATTGCGACGCGTCGCACGAACGGCGAATCATATTGTCCCAGTAGAATCATTCGCGTTGGCTTCCTATGTGTCGTGCGGAAACAGTACTGCAAATTGCCGCATAGTCACTTTGATTGCCGAGGCCCCGGCGTCTCGAGATTGGGCTAAGCATGGGGTTTGGAACAGAAGGATTGTAAAACCATGCTGCGCTTAGGTCGCAAGATCACTGAGTCGAGTGGGCATCGACCGCGTCATCACGGGCGTTACCTGTGGGTCACGTTGCTGCTGTGCGCGAGCTGCTCCAGCGATCCATCGTCGCCCGGAGGCGACAGTGGTGCGGCGAACGATGCCGGCTCGGGTGGCAGAGCTGGCAACTCGGCACACGCGGGCGCGCACAGCGGGGGCTCTGGTAGCAGCGGACATCCGGGTACGAGTGGCGGCACCGGTGAAGCAGGAAAGGGCGACACCGGTGGTGGAACGGGAACCGGTGGTGAGTGGGCATTGGGCGGCGGGGCCGGCAGCACTGGTGGCGGATCTGATACCGGAGGGACGGTGGGTGCTGGCGGTGCGTCAGGAAGTGGCGGCGCCTCTGCAGGCTCGGATGGCCCAGGAGCTGGTGGCGCACCGGCAGGCACCGGCGGAACATCAGCAGGCACCGGTGGAACATCAGCAGGTACCGGTGGAACATCAGCAGGCACCGGTGGAACATCAGCAGGCACCGGTGGAACATCAGCAGGCACCGGTGGAACATCAGCAGGCACCGGTGGAACATCAGCAGGCACCGGTGGAACATCAGCAGGAGCCGGTGGCGCTCAGTCGGGCAGCTTTACGCTTTCGACGACCTCGCTAGCATGGGGCTCTGATTGCCCTTTCGCGAAGACTTTTACTGTTGCCAACACGTCGAGTGTACCACTCACTTGGCATCTTAGTGGTGGTATGAGCGGTTTCACGATCTCCCCGCTTGGCTCAGTGCTCGCAGTGGGCGGCGCTGTCGAGGTGAGTGTGTTACCCGTCGGAATTACGTCGTACAAGCACGTCAGCGTCGACGCCGATATCGCGCCTTCGCAAGCTGTGGACATTGTCTTTCCGGTGAACGCGCCCGTCGTGCTGGCGCTGCCCCCAGACATCGATTTTGGCGACGTGCCCGTCGGATCTTCGAAAGAAGTCTACATCTCTGTTAATTCAATTGGGTTTAGTAACGTCTCCGGCCCACGCCTATCGATTACCAACAGTCCGCCTTTCACGTTGTGGGGTAGCACCGGGCCTACCGGTGGCCCCCCCGGACAGGTTTCGGGCGGTTTCGGTTGGACTCTGCGGTTCAGTCCACAGACACCGGGTCCACAGCAGACCCAGCTCACCGCTGGCGGAATGTCGTACGTTTGCCCTCCCAATTCCTTCGTCGCACGCGCTACGGCGGTTGCCCCCTAGCGCCGCCGCGCAACCTCAAGCCACGAACGCGCCGAGCTTTCGGAACCGCTGGTAGCGATCCTCTCGGATCGCCTCGGGCGACAATCCGGACAGCTCTTTCAGGTTCGAATACAGCACGCGATCGAGCCGTCTGGCTGCGTCGTCGTGATCTTGGTGCGCGCCGCCCGGCGGCTCTTCCACGATCGTGTCGGCGATGCCGAACTCCAGCAAGTGCGGCGCGGTGATGCGCAAGCGCGCGGCTGCGTCGGGTGCGCGCTCGGCGCTCTTCCACAAAATCGCCGCGCAACCCTCGGGGGTGATGACGGAGTAATAGCTGAATTCCAAGACCAACACGCGATTGGCCACGCCGAGCGCGAGCGCGCCGCCAGAGCCGCCTTCACCGATCACGGCGGTGACGATGGGTACGGTCATGCGCGACATCGTCTCGATCGCAGCGCCGATCGCTTCACTCTGACCGCGCTCTTCTGCGCCCAGACCCGGGTATGCTCCCATGGTGTCGATGAAGGTGAAGATGGGGAGGTTGAAGCGCTCGGCGAGTTCGTACATGCGGATGGCCTTGCGGTAGCCCTCCGGGTTCGGCATCCCGAAATTGCGCTTGGTCTGCTCCTTGCTGGTGCGACCCTTTTGATGGCCGACCACGACCACACTGCGCCCGTGGTACTTGCCGATGCCCGCGATCAGCGCGCCGTCTTCGGCGAAGCGACGATCGCCATGAAGTTCCACGAAATCCGTGAACAGGCGATCGACGTAGTCTTTGGTGTACGGCCGATTGGGGTGCCGGGAGAGCTGCACCTTCTGCATCGGCGAGAGCTTGGCGAATACTTCGCGCGCCAGCTTTGCGGCTTTGTCCTCGAGCCGCTTGAGCTCGGAACCAAAACGGTCGTCTTCATTGGCGAGTTCGCGCAGTTCGCGGACGCGCGTGATGAGCTCCACGACGGGACGCTCGAAGGCGAGGATATGAGCCATTCCGGCGGGACTCTCCCCCGAGATCGTGATGCTGTCGAGGCCTTCCGCGGTGTCGTCGGGAACCGCCGCATCGCGTCATGGCTTTCCGCCACGCGCGCACGGATGCTATGTTTCGAGCCAAAATGAGCCAGAAAAATCGTCCCGACGGCCCGGCTCCCAAGCGAGTTTCGCCGAGCACGGTCGGCCGGGGGCGAGCCGTGGTGCGTCAAGCCGCCCCCGCTGCGTCAGTCTATGCCGATCACGCGGTCTCGCTCAGCCACGCCGACGCGCTGTCCTGCTACGCGACCTGGCCGGCACCGACGACCATTGTTTCCGACGGGGCGTACGGCGTGCTCGGGTTCGACGGCGATACTTCGGACCACCTCGAACTGCCGCTCTGGTACGAACCGCACGTGGCTGCGTGGAGTCGCGCAGCCACGCCTGCGACCACGCTTTGGTTCTGGAACTCCGAGATCGGCTGGGCCGCGGCGCATCCCGTGCTCGAGAAATACGGATTTCGGTACGTCAATTCCAACACCTGGAACAAGGGCGTCGGGCACATCGCTGGCAACGTGAACACGCAAAAGATTCGCCGTTTCCCCGTGGTCACGGAGGTCTGCGTGCAATACGTGTTCGAGGCGCGCGTCGCGGGCAAGTCGCTCAAGCAATGGTTGCTCGAGGAGTGGAAGCGCACGGGCCTCCCGCAGCGACGCGCCAACGAAGCTTGTGGCGTCAACAACGCCGCCACGCGCAAATACCTCGATCAGGGGCACCTCTGGTATTTCCCTCCGCCCGAGGTGATGCAGAAGCTGAGCGATTTTGCGAATCGCTTGGGCAACAAAGCGGGCAGGCCGTATTTTTCGCTCGATGGAGTGCGTCCCGTATCTGGCGCTACCTGGGCGACCATGCGTGCGAAGTTCAATTGTCCGCACGGCGTGACCAACGTTTGGGAACGCAGCCCCGTGCGAGGCGAGGAACGCGTCAAAGTCGATGGCGGCAGGGCGGTGCACTTGAATCAAAAACCGCTCGATCTGATGGCGCGCATCATCGAAGCATCGACTGATGTGGGCGACGTGGTGTGGGAGCCGTTTGGTGGCCTATTCACCGGTTCGCTCGCGGCGCGCGCCCTCGAGCGCAAAGCTTACGCGGCAGAGATCGACCCCACCTACTACCAGTACGGCGTGGAGCGCTTCAGAGCCGATCGCGAGCCGAGTCGGAAGGTCCGATCGCAGCCGGAACCTGCACGCTCGGGTGCAAGCCCTTCACGTCGAACACGCGGAACGGCTTCTCCTTGCCCTTGAGGTGAGCCGCGGGCAACTCCTCGTACACGAACTTGCCGTTCAGTTTGACGAGCGTCGCTTCACTGACGAGCACCTGTCCAGAGTTGGCCACGCCGCACAGGCGCGCGCTGGTGTTCGCCGTGTCACCGATGACGGTGTAGGAGAGCGCTTTCGAGCTGCCGATGTAGCCGGCGACCAAGGGCCCGGTGTGAATGCCGATGCCGATCGCTAGCGGCTGTGAGCCGGCGTCGATGCGCGAACGATTGAACTTGCCCAGCGCTTCCATCTGTTCGAGCGCGCAGCTGACGCTGCGGAGCGCGTCATCCGGGTGAGCCACCGGCGCGCCCCAGAGGGCCATGATGCCGTCGCCCATGAACTTGTCGAGCGTGCCTTCGTATTTGAACAACACCTCGACCATTTGCTCGAAGTACTCGTTCAGCAAATCGACGAGTGCCTCCGGGCGCGACCCTTCACTCAGTGGGGTGAAGCCGCGAATATCGGAGTTGAACACGGTGCACTCGTTGACGAGCTGCCCGCCTTTTTTGACCTCGAGCTCTCCGGACATCACGCGCTGCGCGATGTTGGGCGAGAGCAAGCGGCTGAAGCGCTCGCGATTGACCAGCTCGAGCTCGACCTTTTTGCCCAAGATATTGATCTCGATGAACATCGCGGCTTGTGCGGCGATGGCCGTGACGATCTCCATGTCTTTGGGCTGAAATTGCGCGAGCGTCTCGCTGTCGAGCCAGAGCACGCCCAGGATCTCGTTGTTGTGCAAGAGCGGCGCCACGATCGCCGAGCTGATCCGATTCAGGATCATGCTCTTGCCTTTGGAAGCGGCGAAATCCATCGCGGCGTCGTGCGTGAGCACCGTGGCGCGCTCCTTGATCACGTGATTCATGATCGTGGACGAGACGGGGATCGGCGCGTCGGTGCCGTCGCGGCGTTGGCTCGCGCCGGGCACCAGCTCACCCTGCGGGTTCATCAGGAAGATCACGCCGCGATCGGCGCGCACGAAGCGGAAGATCGTGAGCAGGATCTTGTTCAGCAGCGCCGGCAGATCACGCTCGAGGGCGATCTCGCGCGACAGCTCGTGGCTGAGTCGGAGTCGCTCGTAGTCTTGCGCGAGCTGATCGGTGTTTCCCGCCAGTTTGTCGTAGGGCATGAAGCCCTTGGCGGTGGCGGCGATCTGCGTACCGATTTGACGCGCCTTGTCGTTCACGTCCACGCGCGTGGCGGGTGAAGGAACCTGCGGTAGCTGTGCGGTTGCCATCGGAGACGGCGCGAAGCCGGGCGATGGTGCGAAGCCGGGCGTGGCGGTGAAACCGGGCGCCGGCACGAAGTTCGGAGGACTCGGAAATTGCGCCAGCTGCTGCGTGCCGTGCGGGGCAACCGGCGGCTGCCCGTACGATGGCTGCCCGGCGGTGGACGGCGGTGCGCCGATTTGAGATTGCGGGGCCTGCGGCTGTTGCCAGCCCGACGCTGGAGGCGCTTGCGGGGGAGCTCCGTAGTTCGGAGGAGGCGGCAAGGGGCGGCCCGAGCCATCATCGTAACGCGCGCGCGTCGCGCCGAGCGCGATGTCGTCGCCGTGTTTGAGATCTTGCTCGCCAACGACGCGCTCGCCGTTGATGTATGTTCCGTTCAGGCTACCGAGGTCGCGCAACGTGAAGCCGTTGACGCGGCGTTCCAGGATGCAGTGCTCCTTCGACACGATCTTGTCGAGAAGCTGAATGGTGTTGCTGGGATGGCGTCCGAGCGAGTTGTGGTCTCGTAGCTCAACGACCTGCTGGCCTTCGGGGGTTGCGAGCAGAATGCGGGCCATCGGGGCAAAAAGGCTACCGTTCTCGGAACTCGACGACAAGGGCAGCGGCGTTCACCGCGAGGAAATCACCGCGGCCGCGGTTCGGCGCGTTGCGGTCGTGCGCCTTTGATCGACCACGCATCCTCGCCACGCCCACGCCCACGGCCCACGGCGTGCCCGACCTAGCGCGCCTTTGCCCAACAAAATTGCTCTGCCCACAGAGCGAGATTCGGAACTCGACGGTCGAGCGCCCGACCGAACGAACGATCGACCGTCGACGGCAAGTACGTTGAGCCGGCCTCGTGGCCGAGCTTATTTTAGGCGGAAAAGTTGCGAAGTGAATGATTCAGCGGATTCGAGTGTTCACTCACCAGAGCGAGTCTTGCGCGAGAATCGCCGTATTCGGCGGTCGGAGTCTCGCCGTGTGTCGGGCGCGCTCGCACTGATACTTGCGCCAGCGTGCATTTCCCCTTTCCGGTAAACGTCGCTGGCCCCAAGATGAACGCATAGGGTCTCGATGAGCTTTGGAAAAGAGGAGAGTAATGGCTGACTCTGACTCGGGTACGGGTGGGGCCCAGCAGCTGCGCGACATCCCGGTCGATTGGGAGGCGCTCGAGGATGCGTTCGAGAACAACGCGCCCGAGGTGCACAGCTACCTGCATCTGGTCAGCGGTGAAGTTCTGCGCGTGGTCGACGGCATTGCAGATCCGGAAATGCATTCGCGGATCGCCTCGGACACGACGTATATGCGCATCGAGCCGGTGAGCTCGCGTGAACAGTATCGTTGGATGGAGCGCTTCATCCCCATGGTTGAAGAAGGCGAGCTGCGCGATCAGCTCACTTCGGCGATCGACGGCAAAGGCGCTTTCAGGCGCTTCAAAGACGTCTTGATGACGTACGGTACGGAGCGCGAGCGCTGGTTTGCATTCCGCAGCGAACGGCTGCGCGTGTTCATGGAAGCATGGCTGACCGCGCACGGCTTGAGCCCAGTGGCCCGCCCGGTGTGGCCGCCAGACGCGCCGCCCGAACCGGTCGCGCCGCAAGAGGTGCTCGTGGCGCGTCGCAAGAGCAGCGCTGAAGCGTTGCGCAAGCAATTGCGCGAGCTTGCCGATACACTTGGCGCGCGTGATCTGGAAAAGGTCACCGCCTTTGCGGAGTTCGTGAAAGCGCGGCGCGCGGCGCGCGGGTTTGCGCATCGCACGGACGGCGGCGCGCACACGGGCGATAGCGAACCCCCAGCCGCGCCTGCGGCTGAGGGCACTTCGCCGACCGCGACGGAAAAAGACGCGGCCGACGACGAAGAGGCGACCCCCTCGTCGCGCAAACGCCCCGCCGCACGATGAAGCGCGCGCTCGCCTTCGGGCTTGCGCTTTCAGCGTGCGTCGTCGGCAATTCGCTCGGCGCAGAACCGGTGATCGTCGACCGCGCGGTGGTGCGCTTCGAATCGCCGGAAACCGGCGGGGCGCGCCATCCCCGCTTCGTGTTCGAGCGCGAGTTGTCGTTCGAGGCGCGTCTCGAGGCGCTTGCCGATCCGGACCGCGCGACGGTCGGTGATGCGCCGTACCTCGAGCGGCACGTGACCGCCGCGCTCGATCGGCACATCGCCGAGACCATTCTGGGCACGCTGCGCATCGAACCAGAACCGACGCCGAGCGAGCTGGAGCATCAGGGTCAGCTCGCGCGCCGTATGGCGAGCGATCGCGCGGGTGGTCCAGACGCATTGGCAGGCGCACTGGAAGCAGAGGGCCTCAGCGATCGTGAGTTTGGCCGGCTTCTGCTGCAGAAGGCCCGCGCGAGCTTGTATCTCGATCGCATGGTCACGCCGATGCTCGAGCCGAGCGAAGCCGAGCTGCGAAGTTTGCATAAGTCGACCAATACGCCGTTTCGCGGCGCGCCCTTCGATACGATTCGGCCTGCCCTCTTGCGTTGGTACGTCTCTCGTCGTTTAAATGCGGCGGTCGCTTCGTTTTTCGAGAACGCGCGCTCCCGCATCGACGTGACGGTCCTAAAGCGGTAGTTCGATCGCTCACTGAGCTAGCCAAAGACCGGGGAGTACTGAGGCCGCAGCATGAAATCTCATTCGAATTCCGATCCTCGAAAGGTCGTCATCGCCGCGCTGCTGGGCAATCTGGGTATCGCCGTGGCGAAGTTCGTTGCCGCGTGGCTTTCGGGCAGTACCGCGATCTTGGCCGAGGGCGTGCACTCGCTAGCGGACACCGGCAACCAAGGTTTGCTGCTCGTGGGCATGGGGCTCGCGAAAAAGCATCTCCCCGAGTTGTATCCGCTCGGTCGCGACAAAGAGTCCTACTTTTGGGCGTTCATCGTCGCGCTGCTGTTGTTCTTCGTGGGCGGTGTGTTCGCGGTGTACGAGGGAGCGCACAAGCTGTTCGCGGTCGAGGAGAGCCACGGCTCGTTGCTCATTCCGCTCGGCGTGCTCGCGGTTTCGTTGTTGATGGAGGGCGGCAGCTTCTTCGTCGCCTTCAAAGAGTTCAACAAGGGGCGCGGCGAGGCACCGTTCTTCAAGGCTCTGTTCAGCAGCAAGGATCCGACGATTCCGGTCGTACTCTTGGAGGACACTGCCGCGGTGTTCGGCCTGCTCATCGCATTCGTAGCGATTGGAATTTCCGCGCTGACGCACAACCCGACCGCCGACGCTGTGGGTTCGATCATCATTGGGCTCTTGTTGTGCTCGGTTGGGCTATTGCTTGCTCGCTACACGCGGAGCTTGCTGCTCGGTGAAGGGGTCACGCCTCAAGTTCGCGAGCGCACGCTAGCAGTCGTGGAGGGCACTCCCGGGGTGCTCAAGGTCACGCAATTCTTGAGCATGCACCTCGGTCCCGAAGCCGTGATCCTCGCCCTCAAAGTCCGCTTCGAACCCAAAATGCCGCTCGAAGACGTGGAACGCGTGATCGACGACATCGAAGCCCGCGTCCGCGAAAACGCCCCCGAAATGCGCCGCATCTTCGTAGAACCCGACAGCGACTACGACGCGACGCAAGACCTCTCCCTCACCGCCGCCCGCTGAGTCGAGCAGCCCTCGTTGCGGCGTGGAAGTCGCGACAAAAGATGGGGACCGTCCCATTTCGGGGGGATGAACCGCCAAGCCGCCAAGACGCCAAGAAGATGAGAAAGAGATTGGGGTTCGCGTTGAGAGCGCTGCGGTTCGCGGAAACTGTGCAACCGGGAAGATAGGTGACGTTTCTGACCGGGCACATGGGTGACAGGTTAGTGAGCAGCCGGAGGGCTGGCGGGGGTGATCGGAGTGAAGTGATTGCAGCGGGGTTCGATGTACCCGAGGTCGAGATTCAT
>DASQCO010000131.1:0-8314 GCA_035634635.1 Polyangiaceae bacterium | reverse complement strand
TCCAACGTCCCGCCCGTACAGGCCGCGCGCATCAGCGCCGCGCGCGGAGTCACGTTGCACATCATTGGTGTGGGCGATCCGCGTGCCGCTGGTGAGGAAGCGCTCAACACCGCAGTATTGACACGCATGGCAACGCTCACTGGCGGGCGGTTCTTTCGCGCGAACGACGCCGCCAGCATCGAAGAAGCGTATCGAACCCTCGACGCGCTCGAGCCGATCGCCCGTCGCACCACGACCTATCAGCCGAAGAAGGCAGTCGTGTACGAGCCATTGACCCTCGTCATTGGGGTGTTGGGTTTGACGGCGCTCGCCGGCGCAATCGGCAATTTTCGTCGTTTTTGGTCGAGTGCGCGCACGCCACGCGCACTGCCCGTAACCACCCAGCCATCGAATCTAGGGAGAGCAGCCAATGGCTGAACTGTGGAAAAACTTCCATTGGTTGCGCCCGGAATGTCTTTGGGCCCTCCTGCCCTTCATTCTCTTCGCGGCGACGCTCTTCCTTCGCGGACAAGCAGCATCCCCCTGGGAGAGAGTGGTGGCTCCGCACTTGCTTCGGCATCTGAAAGGCGATGCGCCGTTCAAAGCCGTGGTCGGCCCTGAAGCCTTGCTCTCGTTGCTGGGTTCCCTTGCGGTCCTTGCCGCGGCGGGACCAACTTATCGACCTCAGCCGCACACGGGCGATCCGTCGCGCAGCCCGCTCGTGATCGTGATGGATCTTTCGCGCAGCATGGCCGGCAAGGACGTTCGCCCGAGTCGCGCCGCGCGCGCTCGTTTGGCGCTGCTGGACCTGGCGCAGAGCCGGCCAGGGTCGCCCACCGCACTCGTGGTCCTAGCGGGCTCGGCGCATATCTTGATGCCGTTTACCGATGACCCAGCCGTGCTCGCGCCCTATCTGAATGCGCTCGAGCCAGATCTCATGCCGAGTGATGGCAAGGCCTACGCACAAGCTGCCAAGCTCGTGGCCGGGCTCGCAAGCGAGGTGAAGGAGCCTCTGAGTGCGCTCGTCGTCACGGACGGTGTACCGCCGCCGGGAATCACGGCTTTCGAGGACCTCCACCAGAAGCGAGGCGTTGGGGTGATCGCCCTGGCAGTGGGTGATAAGGGAGATCCGGCGACCGGCGCTCCCGCCCTGGACAAAGCGGGCCTCGAACGCTTGGTGGACCGCAGCGAAGGCACGTTGATTGAGCTCTCGTTCGGTCCACGTGACACGGCGCGCATCCTCGCCGCACTCGCGCTGCACGCAGCCAAAACTCTGGACCGTCGTGATGCGCGTTTTTGGGAGGACAGTGGCTTCCTGCTGGTCATTCCACTCGCACTTGGAGTCGTGCTCTGGTTCCGGCGCGGGTTTGCGCTCGCTCCGACCCTCGCACTTTCGGCGCTCTTGTTCTCCAGCGGCTGCTCGACCCGAGTTGCGGACATCTGGCTAACTCCGGACCAGCAGGGGCGCTTGCTGTTCGACGACGGACGATACGCAGAGGCGGCTGAGCGCTTTCAGGATCCGATGTGGAAAGGGCTCGCCTACTATGCCGAAGGCAAGTTCGCGAATGCCGCCGCCTCGTTCGCGGCGTTAGAGACCAAACAAGGGCTGTACAATCTCGGCAATGCCTACGCCCAAGGCGGCAAACTGGCGGCCGCGCTGCACGCGTATGAGCGCGCGCTTGCCATCTCACCCACCTTTCGCCAAGCGCGGCACAACGCCGATCTGATGCGCGAGCTGATCGCTGCTCAACAAGAAGACACAGACAAGGACGACTTCAATCAGGATCCCAACCAAGGCCCGAACGACGACAAAACGCAGGTTTCGCAAGACCAGCTCGCCGGGCTGCAACCACCTGCAGCGCCGAAGTCAGAAGAGGATCAGCGCGGAGCTGCCGAAGGCAGCCTGAGCCCTGCCGAGGAAGCCGCGTGGCTGCGACACGCCGAGAGCGACCCCAAAGATTTTCTGAAGCGAAAGCTCTCCCTCTTGGCCGCTCGGAGTGGCAACCAATGAGCAAGGCCCGCATCGAACTTCACAACTCGGGACCAGCCCAACCTTGGGTCGGACAATTGGTCCCCATCGATGTGAGCGTGTGGCGGCCCGAGGGCGACAAGCCACTCGAACCCTTCAATCTCGACGACGTCATCGCCCCCGCGGCGATCGTGAAATGGAGCGCTCAGGACCCGCCGCCGGATGAACGGCAAGAGGGCGAGACGCGCTTTTTGGTTCAACGACGCACGCTGCTCGTTTTTGCACAGGCAGAGGGTGAGATCACACTGCCTCCGATTATCGCGCGTTATACGGATCCGTCATCGAAGCTGCCAATCGCCGTAAAGAGCGCAGCGCTCAAATTCCACGCGGCCATTCCGGCCGGCGCTAGTGACCCGTTGCCGCTCGTGGCCGGCTCCGTGAAACTCGAGCAGTCCTTCGATCGCGATTTGGCCGGTCTCAAGGTCGGAGATGGCTTCACGCGCACACTCACGCTCAGCGCGACGGATACCGACACCATCTCTTTCCCAGAACTGACCCTTTCTGCGGTGCCAGGATTGACCGCATACCCTGGCGGCACTCATGCAGAGTCCACGACTGAGCGGGGCCAAATCGCTGCGCGGCAGACATATTTGGTCACATATGTCGTTGATCGCGTAGGACCGCATGATTTGCCCGGAATGAGCGTGCGCTGGCTCGAGCCGCGCACTGGCCGTTACGCCAATGCCATCATTCACGAACAGACGATTTGGACCCGCCCCAATTGGTCCCTCGGATTCTCGTGTTTCGGTACGACGGAAGCGGCCGCACTCATTACAGCCATCGGAGTGACGGTAACAGTGGCATTGCTGAGCACACTGATGGTGAAGCGCATCCGGCGCGGGCCTGGGAAAATCGAAAGCGCGCTAGCCCATCACTTGGAAGAGTGGCGCGCTTTTCGAGAAGTTTTGCACGCCGCGAGAAACGGTCGCGTGTCTAACCTGCTTCGCTCACTGTACGCGTGGCTGGCTGTGCGCTCGCGTACCAGTCTCGATCGCACATTGAATGCATTTCGCGCTGCTTCCCCTGAAGCACGAACGCTGACTACCAACATTGAAGAGGTACTGTTCCGCAACAGCCCACCCCAGATTGACATGCATGACGCCGCCAAGGTATGTCACCAAGCGAGAGGCGTGATGCGGCGGTCTTCGGATCGGAAAGGGCGGTCCCGCCTAAATCCGGCCTGAATCAAAGGAGAAACCTGGTGGTCAAGCATCGGATTGTAGTCTTAGTGGGGCTGGTGCTTGCATCGGCATGCAACAACGCTGCCGACAACAAGCAGGGGGGCGAGCAGGCCGCGCCGCAACAAGCAGCTCCCCAGGAAGCACCAGCCACGCCGCAAGCGCCTCAAGAAACCGCGCTGCAACGCATTGCCAAGCCCAGCAAAGAAGCCTTGGTGAAGACGGCGGACGTAGTCGAGCAAGGCAAGAAGAAGCCGCCCAATATCCTGATCATCATGGGTGATGACATCGGCTATTGGAACGTCAGCGCTCATAGTCACGGAATGATGGGCTTTACGACGCCCAACATCGATCGCATCGCCAATGAGGGCATGCTGTTTACTGATTCCTATGGTGAAAATAGCTGCACCGCCGGCCGCGCGGCGTTCATCACTGGACAGCTGCCATTCCGCGTGGGGTTGACCAAGGTCGGCCTGCCCGGCGCAGACGTCGGCCTCAATAAGGGCGATCCCACGATCGCGGACTTGCTCAAGCCACTGGGCTACCGCACTGGCCAATTCGGCAAGAACCACCTGGGGGATAAAGACGAGTTCTTGCCAACGAACCACGGATTCGACGAGTTCTTTGGCAATCTGTACCACCTCAATGCCGAGGAAGAGCCAGAACAACCGGACTATCCGAAGGATCCCAATTTCAAGAAGCGCTTCGGTCCGCGTGGCGTCATTCACAGCAAAGCTGACGGAAAAATCGAGGACACCGGCCCGCTGACTCGAAAGCGGATGGAAACCATTGACGAAGAGACGCTGAAGGCCACGAAAGCCTTCATCGGCGAAACTCACAAGGAGAACAAACCGTTCTTCGTCTGGTTCAACTCGACGCGCATGCACATTTTCACCCATCTGAAGCCGGCATCGGAAGGCAAGACGGGCTTCGGACAACAAGCCGACGGCATGGTCGAGCATGACGGCATGGTCGGTGAGCTCTTGAACTTGCTCGACGAGTTGAAGATCACCGACGACACAATCGTCATCTACACGACCGATAACGGCGCCGAGATGATGAGTTGGCCGGACGCTGGGATCACTCCGTTCCGCGGGGAAAAGGATACGACCTGGGAGGGCGGTTTCCGCGTCCCGTTGATGATCCGTTGGCCCAAGAAGGTGCCCTCGGGCGTGATCTCCAACGATATCATCTCGAACCTAGATTGGCTCCCGACGCTAGTCGCGGCTGCTGGCGTGCCGGACGTGAAAGAGAAGCTACTGAAGGGCTACCAGGCCGGAGGCAAGAACTTCAAAGTTCACCTCGACGGCTACAATCAGCTCGACCACATCCTCGGCAACGCGCCCAGCGCGCGCAAAGAGTTCTTCTACTTCAACGACGACGGTGAGCTGTGCGCGGTCCGGAATGATCGCTTCAAGTTCCATTTCCAAGTGCAGACCGGCAAAGGCTTCGAGGTTTGGCGAAAGGAGTTCGACAAGCTGCGCGTCCCGCAAATGGTCGACTTGCGCGCTGACCCCTTCGAGCGCGGTTGGGAAGAGGGTTACGGAGGCACCCTCTGGGCGCTCCAACACGTGTTCATGCTGGTGCCGACCCAGGTGGTCGTGAAGCAATTCGTCGACACACTGAAGGACTTCCCGCCCCGCGGCAAAGCGGCCAGTTTCTCGGTAGATCAGATCTTGGCGGCGGCTGCAGCGAAGCCCGGCGCGCAGCCAACTAAATAGTCAGCCCATGAAGCGTGTCGGACGCACGGTGGGCAGTGGCATGCTGGCGCTGGCGTGCGCGACTACTCCACAGCAGTCGCCACCCGCGGCGCCAGCGCCACTTCCGGTGCCCACTGCCGAGTCTATGGCAAAGGCGCCGCCCCCGAGTCCGGCGCTAGCGCCTACACCGACGCCGGCACCGGCGGACCCGCTGCCCTCTTGGAATGAAGGCCCCCACAAGCAAGCCATCCTCGCGTTCGTCGCTCGCGTGACCGGGGCAACTAACCCGGAGTTCGTCCCTGAGTCGGAGCGGATTGCCGCGTTCGACAACGACGGCACGCTGTGGGTTGAACAACCCGTCTATACGCAGCTCAGCTTTGCCGTCGATCGCGTTCGGGAGCTCGCACCAGCACACCCGGAATGGAACAAACAAGAGCCGTTCAAGTCCATCTTGGCCGGCGACTTGAAGGCGGCCCTCGCTGGGGGTGACAAAGCCATTCTCGACCTCATCGCCGCGACCCACTCTGGCATGTCGACTGACGACTTTGCGCAAACGGTGACGCAATGGTTTTCGAACGCTAGGCATCCGAAGTTTGGGAGGCCTTACTCCGAGCTCGTGTATCAGCCCATGCTCGAGCTCCTGTCATTCTTGCGCGCCAACGGGTTCAAGACCTTCATCGTTTCCGGCGGTGGCATCGATTTCATGCGACCGGTAACGACACGCTTCTACGGCATTCCACCAGAGCAGGTCATTGGCACAACGCCCAAGTACCGCTACCAGAACGTGAAGGGGAAACCGGAAATCATGCGCGAGCCAGGGATCACCTTGCTGGACGACGGCGATGGCAAACCCGTCGGCATCCAAACGCACATTGGTCGCCGACCACTGGCTGCATTCGGCAACTCGGATGGGGACGAGGCGATGTTGCAATGGACGGCAGCAGGCAAAGGTCCTCGACTCGCAGTTCTGGTGCACCATACGGACGGCGCGCGTGAGGTCGCCTATGATCGCGATTCGAAGATCGGCAAGCTCGACAAAGCGCTCGATGAAGCCAACGCCAAGGGCTGGGTCGTTGTCAGCATGAAGGACGACTGGAAGACGATCTTTCCAGCCACCAAGATCTCGGTTCCCGAATCCGCCCCTTCAGCGCCGGGAGCTCGCTAGACAGACCGAACGAGTTCCACTACACGGCGGTAGGATGAGGGCATTCCGATTGCTGATTCAGGCACTGACTGCCGTCACACTCGGAAGCGCTACTCTGACGATTGCAGCGCCTGCGAACGCGCAGGACGCCTCCACGGCGTCTCACGACGCGCAGCCGGCAAACGACGCAGATACGAGCCCAGCATCGAACAAGGGAAAGCTACCGCCCAAAGACGACGGCTGGCCCGATCTGAGCTCATTCCTCGACCAGAAATACGGTTTTCTGCCGATCGCCATGCCGATCACCGAGCCCGCGGTCGGGTACGGCGCGGCCGGCGGCTTGGTCTTTCTCAGCAAATCACTCGGGGAAGCCGCAAAGGGGCTGGGACGTCCGAACATCACCTTCGTCGGCGGCATGGGCACCGCGAACGGCTCATGGGGCGCAGTTGCCGCGGACATTCGCTATTGGATGGACGACCACGTGCAGACGTTGGTCGGTGGAATTTACGCTTCGGTCAACCTCGACTTTTACGGCATCGGCGCGGACAGCAAGCTCGAGAGCAACCCGATCCGCTACAACTTGAGCCCGAAGGCAGGCACGCTGCAAGGCAAGTATCGCTTTGGTGATTCGCACATCTGGGCCGGGTTCGGCTACGCGTTCGCCAGCACCAAGGTCACCTTCGACGCGCCCGACACCCCCCCCAACCTGCCCGACCACGAGCACACCTCGAATGTCGGCGTGCTCTTACCGTCGCTCAAACTCGACACTCGGGACAACGTCTTCACCCCTTTGCGCGGTGTCTTCCTGGAGGCTTCCGCAGGCATCGCAGGCAAGTGGCTCGGTGGCGACAATAACTTCGTGCGCGCCGGCTTCACCGCGATTCAATACCTGCCACTGCCGCACGATTTCTATTTTGGCCTGCGCATGGACGGAACTGCGGCCTTCGGCGATTCACCCTTTTATGTGCTGCCGTACATTGGTCTGCGCGGCGTTCCAGTAATGCGCTACCAGGGTGAAGAGGTGCTCTCGCTCGAGGGCGAACTGCGTTGGCAGTTTTGGAAGCGCTGGAGCATCCTCGGCTTTGCCGGAGCGGGCAACGCCTGGAACAATTTCGAGAAGCTCGATAACTCGCAAGGAGTCGTCTCGGGCGGCGGCGGTTTCCGCTACGAGCTCGCGCGAAAGTACGGCATCCACATGGGCGTGGATCTGGCCTTTAGCCGCGATACGACCGCCTTCTACGTGCAAGCTGGCAGCGCCTGGGGACGTCCCTAAAACTTCGAACGTCCCACGGCAGGCCCAACGCATTTTGTCGGGCCAGTCACCTTGACGTGCCCGGGCCGCGACCCCATTCGCCCAGGTGAGTGCGCAGCGCGAAATCGGTTCCCAAGAAACCGCCACGAGGCAATTTTGCGCTTGCATCGGCCTGGGATGAGAGTGAAATTCCCGACAGGTCCATGGCAGACGGCCGATCCCGGAGGGGCAATTCTCCCATCGCATTGCGTCATGCGGCGGATCTGCGTTCGCTCGCGTTCGTCGCGACCTATTACGCGCTCTTCGCCTACCAGTGGTTCGTCGCGCCGAGCAACGGCTGGGTTGCGGCCCCCCTGGTGCTTGCAACCTGTGTGATGTCGTTCTTGTGCGCGGTAATCACGCACAACACGGTTCATGCGCCGGTGTTTCGTGAGCGCACGGCCAATCGCGTTCTGCAGGTCGTGCTCTCACTCAGCTACGGCTCGGCCGTGAGCGCGTTCGTCCCCGGTCACAACTTGAGCCACCACCGCTTCACGCAAACCCCGCGTGACGTGATGCGCACGACCAAGGTGCGTCACCGGTGGAACCTGCTCAACATGGCCGAGTTCGCGCTGCGCGTCGGCGTCGCGATCGCGAAGAATGACTTCGAATATTCGCGCGCTGCACGCGGTCGACACCCAGCATGGTTCCGGCAATACAAGATCGAGAACTTCACGGTCTTGGGCGTGACTGGCTTGCTCTTCGTTTTGGATTGGCGCAAAGCGCTCGTCTACTGGTTGGTTCCTCACCTATACGCAGCGTGGGGCATCATCAGCATGAACTACTTGCAGCACGACGGCTGCGATCAAAACCACCCCTACAATCACTCGCGCAACTTCGTCGGGCGTTGGGTCAATTGGTGGACGTTCAACAACGGCTATCACGGCATCCACCACGAGCACCCAGCACTGCATTGGAGTCTGCTCCCCGCCGCGCACGCGCGCGAAATCGCGCCGCATATCGCTCCTGAACTCGATCAGAAGTCGATGCTCG